>JBAZLV010000005.1:0-94241 GCA_041650055.1 Nitrospirota bacterium
CCCGACGCGTGGCTGAAGAATCCCGTAGCCCCGGATAACAATGTTTTTTTCATCATCGAACTCCGGATGATTAAGCGGATGAGCCATTGCAGCCACAAGTTTCCAGGCGGCTTCACGGGGGAGCTGCGTATCCGTATCCAGCGTGATGACGTACGCCACGTGTGATAATGGCGCTGTTTCTCCGACAATAAGGGAAAATTGATTCTGTGAGGGATTCCGCAAAAACGCATTCAACGCTGCAAGTTTTCCTCGTTTTCGCTCATAGCCCATCCAGATCTGCTCATGAGGGTTCCATTGTCGCGGCCGATGAAAGAGAAAAAAAACACCCTTGCTTGAACCCCGGTATTTAAGGTTCAAATCCCTGATTTTTGTTTGTGCCAGTTTTAACAGCTCTCTGTCTTCAGGCAGGGTTTCTGTTTGGGCATCCTGGAAATCCGTCAGCAATCCGAAATACAGATTATCATACCGGTTTGCAAGATACCGGACCTCAAGCGATTCGATCAACGATTCGAGAGCCTGAACACTCGTCAGCAAACCAGGCACAATAATCAGGGTCCTGAATTCAGCCGGGATTCCCTTTGCAAAATCCATCCGGGGAAGAAAATGAGGAACCGTAAGCATCGTAACGAACCAGTTCACCAGAGCAATCGCAGCCTGACTTGTCCCAAGTGCCGTCAGAAGGCTCAAGAGCAGAACCTGGCCAATGGAACAGGTAAGCGCACCCGTGACCATCAACAAACTTCCGGTGAAAAGGACAGTTAATATGCCGATCGATCCAGCATAGAAAAACAAGGGAAAGCGGGTTCCCATTTTTTGCGCATGTTCCACAAAGGACAGTCTGGCCCTGGTTATCCGTTCAAGGTGCTCCAACCCTTGGTCAATAAGATAATAGCCAACATGCGCTTCACGCTTGTCCGGATTTTTTTCCGCTTCTGCTGTCGCACATTTGAGAACCTCGGTAGCAACAGCAGTTTCCGAAAACCGGCTTTTTTTCGCAATCCGTTCCACAATATGGCGATACCGGTCCCGGGTAAAAAAATCCATTTTCCCGTAGACACCATCCGGGTCCTGTTGAAGAATTCGCTCAACACTGCTCATGGTCTCCACAAATTCTCGCCAGTCCATGGAGACAAGGAAGCGGAGGCTCTGGATACTGTTCCCGATCGTGACCTGATCTGCTGCCTGATGCTGGCCTTCCTGCTGAACCAGCTGTTGAATCGTCAAACCTGATTCCGACAGCCATTGCTCCATCCAGGTCAGGGGCAGGGCAAGCCCAGGGCCCTGGCCTCCCAGCCTACGTACGAATTCGGCGACAAACGAGCTTGCCATCGGAGGGTCTGACCTCGCCATGTCGGCAATCACAAGGATCAGGCTCTTGGGATCCTGTTGCGAAACCTCGGTCATCCGATCTGCCCAGAGTGCTGCAATGCTTTGATGAACGGTATCAGCCTCTATTCGTGCTGCAATCCGTCGGATGTTTTCTATCAATGCGAGACGCAGCATGATCGGGATTGCCCATAACTCGCCAAGCGTCAAATCAATTACCGTTTGATAGGATGCGACAAATCTGCTCAGATTTTCAGAGTCAAGCCGGCCATCGTAATGAGCTATTACTTCTTGAGCAATATCATAGACCCGGGGAATGCCTGATAAGGAATCATGCAGTCCCCCTTGCAGTTGCGGCAGTTTCCGGCTGTATCCCTTTGGAAGATGTTTTCTCGCAATATGAATCTGTTCTTCGATCAGATAGAAGTTATCAAGCAACCATTCTCCGGCAGGCGTGATCCTCCGGTTTTCTGAAACGGTTTTGACCAGCATGCTCCTGACGTCATCAACAAGCCGGCCATTCTCCGTAAGACGAGGAAGGAGTTTTTCCTTTCCCGGCCGAATGCTCAACCGGTGGGAAGTTGCCAGAGCCTTCCCATGTTGGGCGAGTTGATAGGTGGTGAGCAATTCCAGGCGAAGCGGAGGCTCTGCATCCGGGTTTTGTTTCCGGATTTTTTTATAAAGCCACTGATACAGCTTCAGGATCTGTTCTCGTTTTTCCTTAATCATAATGAACGACCATGCGGTCAGGTTCGAAGGGTTTCCGGATTATCATGCAGCCCGAAATGTTCAATGTATGCCGGGAAAGATCGTAACGTCTTTGCAACAGCCGTTTTTCCGAACATCCAGATCATTGTATAGTGAAAGTCCGCATATAACAAATGATTTAAAATATATTTCCAGGAATAAAAGCGTCCCATGGCTCTGAACGTTTCGGTCTGCAGGATAGCCGGGGACATATGGAGAGGCTTGAAAACAACGTGCTGCACGTCATACACGCTCCAATCAGTATGAAGCAATCGTCCGTTTTTTTCCATTTCAGAGAATAACGGCGTTCCCGGAAGAGGGGTCAGAATCATGATCTGGATCGTATCGATTCTGTTTTCGGTAGCAAACTGAACCGTATCCTGAATCGTTTCCAACGTGTCCGTATCAGCTCCGATGACAAACATCCCGTGAATGTGGATTCCATGATCATGAACAGCCTGAATGCAGGATATGATATCGTTCTTATCCTGTTTTTTATTATATGCTGCGAGTGTCCCGGGATTGATTGATTCGAATCCGATATGCAATATATGGCACCCTGCATCCGCCATAAGCCGGAGAAGCTGCGGGTCCTTTGAAACATCGGTTCGTACCTGTGCTGACCATTGCATGGCCATGCGATCGGCAATCATGCAGGACAAAATTTCACGTGACCTTGTTTTGTTCGCCGCAAAATTATCATCAACGATAAATTTCAATCCGGTTGAAGCTGATTTCGCATGCCGGAGCTCGCGGAGCGCTTCGGGAATACTTTTACAGCGATACTGTTTTCCGAACATTCCTATCACGGAACAAAAGGTACAATTGCACGGACAGCCCCGGGAGAGAGAAACCGGATACGGATGGCCCGATTTCCAGTTATGCACGAGAGAAAAATCGGGAACAGGAAGGCTATCGAGATCGTGTATAAATTCGCGGGGAGGGTTGTGACGCATGGTTCCGCTGTTGTCTTTATAGGAAAGCCCTTTGATGCTCGAAATGGACGGTCGTCCTGTTTGGGGATACTGAAGCAGCTCGTGCAAAGAATATTCACCTTCACCCCGAATAACGTAATCTACATTCTGCAGGGCCTCATCAGGCATGAACGTGGCATGCGCCCCGCCCATAATGACCGGGATGCCGAGCTTCGTAAACTTTTTTGCAAGATGATAGGCACGGGGAGCAGTAGATGTGATGCTTGAAATACATACCAGATCACTGTTTTCAATTGATGGCCAGTTCGGTTCTGCAAGATCTTCTACAAATACGGTTACGTCGTATCCATGCTGTTTAAGAATCGTGGCGAGTAATATTGCACCCAGTCGGGGCATGGGAAATTTGCTGAAAATATGGAGTCCAGGCGCTTGTGCCTCGATTAAAGAAACTTTTTTTATGATCATTCTTCATGCATCCTGACGGGCGTGGGTTCCTCTGTGCGGTGTTTGAGCATGGCGCATGAGTAAGTCCTGGTAGATTCCCAGGCCGGCAAGAAAAACAACTTGTTCAGCATTATGCCCGCATTGCTTTGACAGCTTCCATTCCCGCGATACAGGCTATGCTGCGAAATTGGATGTCCGGTTTCGCATTAATAATGTTCATTGCGCCGATCAGAAGGCCAAACCGGTGCGACTTCTGATGATTGTCAAAATCTTCCTGTGTTTTCCAATCTTCTCTAAGGTAAAAGATGCTTTTATCCTCGATGTCCCGTAGCAGTGACAGGTTATGCAGCCTCGTTCACGCCGGATTGGCCCCAGGATTGCCTTCATGGCAAGAAGCATTTCTCTTTTCAACAGGCACCGTCATTTTAATTGCAGCATCCATCATGGAATCTTCCCTTAATATAGTGAACCGCTCCGGCATGAAGTCCGTACGTGGTTTTAGTAGAGTCCCGAAAACTGCCCTCGTTGCCGCTAACGTGAAATTCCGTAATGTATGCGCCAATGCCGAATTCTCCGTCTTAAAATCAGGAGACGAGATGCATTTACTGTGATTCACGCCTTCTACTTCACAACAAGGCTGTTTATGACAGATTTAACACCAGGTACTCTTCGGGCAACTTCACTGGCGCGCCGCACATCTTCCGCGGAATTCACAAAGCCGCTCAACTGCACTTCTCCTTTGAAGGTCGCAACATTAATCTGGGTAACCTTTAATTGTTCATCATCAAAAATTGCGGCTTTTACTTTTGCCGTAATGACTGAATCATCAATGTATTCTCCGGTACTTGTTTTTTGCGCTGTTCCTGCACAGCCTGCAAAAACGGTTAGAAGCATGAGACAAAGAACAAAGAAAATTCCATATTGAGTCAAACTCAGTTTGCTTGAACGTAAGAACATGGGTAATGCCTCCTTTTGACATTTCTCTGATGATGACAGCAATTTCAGTTGGATTGAAACTTAAGTATTGAATGCACCCCTCCTTTCTCATGGAAATAAAATTTCTCTTACAGAGTTCATGCCAGACCGTTGAAAAAAGAAAGCATGAAATTAACCAATTGATTGTAAGCAGAAGAACGGTCGTGTCCTGGGGAGCTACCTGTTCCATTCGAAAAAAAACATATTAAGGGTTAAAAAATCCTGCTTGGAAGACGAAAACTCGTTCCCGTTTTTTATGCTTGGTATTTTTTCAAGACATTTACTGTGCTGCATCATTCATCTCCAACTGATACTAATGAGTATAGCATAATGTTTTTTCGGTTCAATATGTTGGGAGCTCGGCAGGATAATAAATGCAGCTTTGACTACGACATTGGTTTTGTGGAGCAGGACTTATACTGTTCGAGAATAGCGCGTATCGGTTATAGTTTTTCCAGCATGTTTCGTGACACGATGATCACTATTTGCGCTGGCATGCTCAAGAATTTTAAATACGTATTCGTACTGTTCCGTATGCATTGCACGCGCAATCTCTTCCACGGTAAACGATTCACCGGCTTTTGTCTGAAGATAGGAGAAAATGCTACGTTGCAGTTCAATGGCAGCTTCCGCCATTTTTTTCCCTGCTTCAACGCCCGGCTGATGATAGGCATTGATGTTTACAAGCTCTGCATACAACCCAACCGCGCGTTCATACAGAGCAATAAGCGCTCCAATTGAGCCTGCATTGAGTTTATCAATCGTGATGGTAAGTGACATTCGTTCTTTTTCATAGAGAGCATTCCTCGTTCCCTGAAGATATGCGTTCAGATAATCGCCGCTGGTAACGCCGGAAGCGACTTCCGGCGATGGTCCATTTCGATCTTGCAAAACTTCAATGAACGTCACAAAGAAATTATTCACGCCATCGCGCAGCTGCTGGACATACGCATGCTGATCCGTGGTCCCTTTATTGCCATACACTGCAATGCCCTGATGCACGATGTTACCGTCGCGATCCTTTTCCTTTCCGAGTGATTCCATGATGAGCTGTTGTAGGTAGCGGGAAAAAAGCTGGAGCCGGTCCTTATACGGAAGAATCACCATGTCTTTTTCGCCTTTCCCGTTCGTTGCATAATGCCAAGCAAGCGCAAGAAGAGCGGATGGATTCGTACGAATATCGTGACTTCGAGTTGCTTCGTCGCAGCGAGCCCCTCCCTGGAGAAGCTCATCAATCGGAATACCCTGCAGTGCCGCAGGAAGAAGACCGACTGCTGACATCACCGACGTCCTGCCTCCGACCCAGTCCCACATGGGAAAGATCGCGAGCCAACGGTTTTCTTGGGCATGTTTGTAAAGCTCGCTTCCCGTCCCGGTCACGGCAACAGCGTGCTGCTCGAAAACAAGATTCGCTTTTTTAAATGCTGCGGCTACTTCAAGCATTCCGTTTTTGGTTTCTTTGGTTCCTCCGCTTTTGGATATCACCAGAACAAGTGTGTTATCGAGTTCATTGCCGATTTCAGCAACAAGCCGGTCTATTCCATCCGGGTCGGTATTATCCAAAAAACAAGGTTTCATTTTATCTGCTGATGAGCCGAGCGCATCAGCAATAAACTGCGGCCCAAGCGCGGAACCGCCGATCCCGATGCTCAAAAAGCGCGTGAACCGCTGCCGCTTTCGTGGATTGATCTTTCCCGCATGAATGGAAAAGGCGAATTCTTTTATCGACTGTAATGTATCTTGAATCTCGCTTTGAAGTGCGTTTGACGGCGCGCGTTCCGGAGCTCGCAGCCAGTAATGACCAACCATCCGATGTTCATCCGGATTCGCGATGCTTCCTGCTTCAAGCGCATCCATGGCATGGAAGGCTTGCTGCATTTTCGGCTCCATCCGGATGAAATAATCTTCGCGTATGCGCATTCTGCTGATGTCGATCATCATGCCGACAGAAGGGATCGTACAGAGAAAATGGTCATACTGGTTCCATTGGTCGAGGGGATTCATGATTCATCCTTTCACAAGTTTTTAACTTTTCCGATTTTCTATAAGGAATTATTGTATCATAAAAATTTCTGAGCCCGAAAAAAAACTGAGAAAGAAATACGTCTCATGAAACACAAAGAGAAAAGATTTGGGCGAACCTATTCTTTATGGTAATATACCGGCCATGTTGGAACAAGACACTATCTGTGCAATCTCGACTCCTCCCGGAGAAGGGGGGATTGGAATAATACGGATCAGCGGGCCGAAAGCCGTTCCCATTACTTCGAAGGTTTTTAAACCACGCAATGTGCAACCGCTTGATCGCGCAAAAACATACACGCTGCAGTATGGTCACATCGTAGATCCCAAGAGCGGAGAGGTCTGTGATGAAGCAATCATCGGCATTATGCGTTCGCCTACGTCTTATACGCGTGAAGATGTGGTCGAGATAAATTGTCATAGCGGCATGATATCTTTGCGGCGTATCCTGGAGACCGTGATCGCAGCAGGTGCGAGGCTTGCAGAACCAGGCGAGTTTACGCAGCGGGCTTTTGTCAATGGCCGAATAGACCTTGCCCAGGCTGAAGCTGTTCTTGATATTATAACTGCAAAAACCGAGTTATCGCATAAGGCAGCCCTGAAACAGCTTCAGGGGGGTCTTTCAACCGAGATTGCATCACTTCAGGATGAGCTCATAACGTTGCTCGCATCAGTGGAAGCGGGCATCGATTTTCCTGATGAAGACATCGAGACCGCATCAGGAACGTCGCTTGCAGATACGGTTGCATGTATGATTACGGAAATCGACAAAATGCTTTCCGGATTCGCGTTCGGACAGATCCTCAGAAACGGGTACGCAACCGCTATTGTCGGAAGGCCGAATGTGGGCAAGTCTTCTTTATTAAATACTCTTCTAAAACGAGATCGAGCAATTGTATCTGAAATTCCGGGAACAACCAGAGATGTATTGGAAGAATATGTGAATAGCGCTGGTATTCCTCTCAGAATAATAGACACCGCGGGGATACGGCATGCCAATGATACCATTGAACAGGAAGGTGTAAGAAGAAGTCTTGCGGCCCTGGCTTCTGCTGATCTTGCGCTTATTGTGCTTGACGGCTCTGAAACCATGACCGCTGAAGACCGGCGGGTACTGGAAGAAGCAAAAGAAAAAAACTTTCTTATTGTATTGAACAAAAATGATCTTCCGCGAAAAAAATTCGACCTCGACCCAACCTGGACCGTTGTTCCTGTGTCATGCAAAAACGGACACGGTTTGGATGACCTGACGAATGCGATTGCTGATAAAATTTTTCAGAATACTGCTATGCACCAGGAACAGGGCTGGATGATAAATGTCCGGCATAAAACAGCGCTCGAACAGACGCGCGAGCATTTACAGCATGCAGAAGCATCGATCGCTGCCAAACTTTCTCCGGAATTTTATGCTGCTGACCTCAGATCCGCACTTGATAATCTCGGATTGATTACCGGAGCAACATGCACGGAAGATATTCTCAAACGGATTTTCAGCACCTTCTGCATCGGAAAATAACTATGAATATACGAATACTCTTGAAAGAGAATTTCTGCGTATGAGCCAAACTACATTCACGAAAAATTATGATGTCATCGTTGTCGGAGCCGGACATGCCGGATGTGAGGCTGCGCTTGCAGCTGCGCGCATGGGATGTTCGACCCTTCTCTTCACGATAAATCTCGACGCTATTGCCCAGATGTCATGCAATCCGGCAATCGGAGGGCTCGCGAAGGGAAATCTGGTACGAGAGATCGATGCGCTCGGCGGCGAGATGGCTAAGATCACTGACCGGACCGGAATCCAGTTCAGGACGTTGAATCAAAGCAAAGGTCCTGCAGTCCATGGTACACGGGCCCAGGCAGATAAATTACTGTATCGAGCTGCTATGAAAGAGTCTTTGGAGAAACAACAGGGGCTTGATGTTCAACAGGCAATGGTAGAAAAAATTCTGGTGGAAGACACTATCATTAAGGGTATTGAGACCAATATTGGTGTTCAATATTTTTCTTCGGCTGTCATTCTCACCACAGGGACCTTCCTCAAGGGATTAATCCATATCGGGCTTTCACATTATCCAGCTGGAAGGGCAGGAGAGTTTCCTTCAATTGGCCTGTCCGACAGTCTGCGTGATCTTGGTTTTGAAATAAAGAGGCTCAAGACGGGTACGCCTGCTCGTTTAAACGGAAGAAGCATTGATTTCTCAAAAATGAAACCACAGTATGGTGATAACCCTGCTCCGTTCTTTTCTTTTACGGAAAAAGAACATCCTCTCCCACAATTACCTTGTTATCTTAGTTATACCACCCCGGTAACACATGAAATGATACGAAATAACCTCGATCGATCACCACTTTACTCGGGAGTCATAAAAGGTATCGGGCCGCGTTATTGCCCGTCAATAGAGGACAAAGTAATGCGGTTTCCAGAGCGTGAACGCCATCAGGTATTTCTAGAGCCTGAAGGCATACAAACAGAAGAGTTTTATGCGAATGGAATGCCAACAAGCCTGCCGTTCGATGTTCAGATAAAAATGTATCGTTCAGTTCCCGGGCTTGAGGATGTCGAAATCATGCGGCCTGCGTATGCTATTGAATATGATTTTGCTCCTCCGACTCAGATTACGCATGAATTGGAAACCAAGAAAATTTCCGGATTGTATTTCGCCGGGCAGATAAATGGGACCTCCGGATACGAGGAGGCCGCTGCCCAAGGATTGATGGCCGGAATTAATGCAGCACTTAAAATACAACAAAGACCTCCGCTGGTGCTGTTGAGAAATGAGGCATATATTGGGGTACTAATTGATGACCTCACAACACGTGGTACAAATGAGCCGTACCGCATGTTTACATCCCGTGCTGAATATCGGCTTCTTCTTCGCGAAGACAATGCCGATCTCAGGCTTCGTGAAAAAGGGAGAATGATCGGGCTTGTATCAGAAGATCTTTATAAGGAATTTCTTGATAAGAAAAAAAGCATTGAAGCCGAAATAAATAGATTGAAAAGCACCTGGATAAAACAAAATCAGACGGTGAATTCAGTTCTCCTAAGAAAGAACTCCACTGAATTATCTCAGGAAACATCATTAGACCAGCTGCTTAAACGGCCGGAGATTGAATATAAGGATATTGAAGAGATCAGCCCTCCAGCAACACTATTACAAAACGATGCTCCAAAACAGGTCGAGATTCAGCTTAAATATGAGGGATATATACAACGCCAACTGGATCATGTTGCTCGTTTTGCCGGATTAGAGCAAAAGAAAATTCCCCGCGATTTTGATTACGATTCGATTACCGGACTAGGAACAGAGGTAAGACAAAAATTAAAGCAAGTCCAGCCGATTTCTCTCGGTCAGGCTTCACGCATTTCAGGAGTTACACCGGCTGCCATTTCACTCATCCTAGTCTCTCTTGAAAAAAGAAAGCGAAGTAAAAACCAGACTCAAAACAATTCCGGGGAAAATACTCAATGACTTCACAGGAGTTATTATTACAAGGCGCCAGAGAGCTGAATATAGCTCTCGCTCCGGCTCAGGCCAAGGCATTTATAACGTACAGTCTTGAACTCCGCAAGTGGAATAAAAAAATAAATCTTACCTCTATCGATGATGAAAAAGAGATTATCATCAGGCATTTTCTTGATTCTCTGACCTATCTTAAGGGTTTTGCTCCAGAAAAAAACCATCGTCTTCTTGATATGGGATCGGGTGCGGGATTTCCGGCTTTGCCGATCAAAATTGTTCACCCTGAAATCAGCATAACCCTCGTGGAATCAGTTAAAAAAAAGGCGTCGTTTTTAAGACACGTGACCCGGCAATTGCATCTGGATTCTGTTTTGATTATTGAACAGCGCTTGGATGAAATAGCAAATTCGCTTTCACAATCCTTCGATATAGTAACTGCCAGAGCATTTGCAGATATGAAAACGGCTCTTATTACAGGATCAGCGTTTTTAAAGCCCGGCGGCTCCATAATTTTAAGCAGGGGGCCGGAAGAAATAATTTCTGGACAAGAGCTTGAAAAGTCGGCTATTGTTATTAAACAAAAAATAGACCTTACTCTTCCTTGCTCCGACCTCAAAAGAACTATCTGGGTCTTCAAAAAACGTCAAGATTCCTAATGTTCCACGTGGAACATCTTGGCTGGCTGTTGAAAAAATCTTCTGGCCGTCTTTGCGAGTCCCAATGTGTTGGGATAAACTCCGCGAAGTAATCTCGCATTTAAAACACTAACATTATAGATTGCCACGTCGCAAGAACCGCTCCTCGCAATGACAATTAGATAAAACTTCTTCCTTTTCTTTTTATCCTATGGTAAAGTAAAGATCGCTTTTAAAGCCGGAATCCCTGGGCGGAGGATATGCTGTTATGGGAAGAATAATAGCAATTGCAAACCAAAAAGGTGGCGTAGGCAAAACCACGACTGCCATCAATATTGCTGCATCACTTGCTGCCGCAGAAAAACGAGTCCTTCTTATTGATATGGATCCCCAGGGCAATTCGTCAAGCGGCATGGGTTTAGACCGGAATGAAAAAAATGGCAGCACGTATGATTTATTTACCGGCAAAAAAACACTTGATGAGGTAAAGAAGTCAACGTATTTCCCTTGGCTTGAAGTTGTTCCCGCAGGAATTGATCTGGTTGGCGTTGAGGTGGAGCTAATGCAGATGGATTCCCGGGAAAAAGTGCTTAAGAATATCCTGAAAACAACTGATACATATGAATATATTTTTATTGACTGTCCTCCGTCGCTTGGTCTTCTTACGGTTAATGCATTAACGGCTGCGGATGGGGTTTTGATTCCAGTGCAATGCGAGTATTATGCCCTTGAAGGCCTTACTGCACTCATGAATACCATAAAACTGATAAAACAGAATTTAAATCCCGAGCTTGGGATCGAAGGGGTATTGCTTACCATGTATGACAGCAGAAATAACCTCGCAGATCAGGTGGCCCAGGAAGTAAGAAAATATTTCGGGAGCAAGGTATATACAACTATCATTCACCGGAACGTTTCCTTAAGCGAAGCCCCAAGCCATGGAAAACCAGTTCTTTTGTATGATATTCGTTCTCGCGGCGCTCAAAGCTATCTTGAGCTTGCAAAGGAGGTTCTTACTCATGCAAAAAGTTGCACTCGGTAAGGGTCTTGGCGCGCTTATTCCTGACCTGTCAACTCTTGATGACAACGAACGCAAGGCATTGGGAATAATTGAGATAGAACTCCAGAAAATTATCCCAAATGAATATCAACCGAGAAAATTCTTTGATGAAAGTAAATTGAAGGAGCTTGCTTCCTCGATCAAAGAACAAGGGGTCATTCAGCCGGTCATTGTTCATAAAGTGGGAAGCAATTATCAACTTATTGCAGGAGAACGGCGCTGGAGAGCATCTCAGCTTGCAGGTCTTTCAACTATTCCAGCTCTGGTTAAGGATGCAACCAAGCGCGAGCTCCTTGAGATGGCGCTCATTGAAAATATTCAGCGCGAGGATTTGAACCCGCTCGAAGCAGCCGAAGCATACAAGCGTTTGCAGGATGAATTTAGACTTACCCAGGAAGACCTTGCAAAAAGAGTAGGAAAAGAACGCTCAACCGTAACGAATTTTTTGCGGCTCCTGGATCTCCCCAGAGAAGTCAAACAATATCTTGCCGCAGGTTCCTTGAGCATGGGCCATGCAAAAGCGCTTTTGTCTATTGATAAAATCCGTGATCAAATACAAGCAGCAACGCTTATCGTAAAAAAAGGATTCTCCGTGCGCGAAGCAGAAGCGCTTGCATCAAAAATTAAAAAACCGTTCCGGGAGAAAACCGCTCGCCCGAACAGTGTCTTGAGGTCTGTAGAAGAAAAACTCAAAAAATCGTTGGGGACAAAAGTGAGCATTACTTCCCGATCAAAAGGTGGCAAAATTGTGATTGAATATTTCTCCAATGATGAACTCGATCGGATCATTGAAAAAATCTGTTAAACTCTTCCAGAATGTGTAGTATCAAATTACTGATGCGTATGTTTCTAAAATTTGAGGAGGATTGATTTATGTTGAAAAAAGGCTCAGGAAGTCCGGAACACTCAGAGATTACGGCATTCCTTGGAAAAGGTACCGAATTTAAAGGTGTGCTCAGCTTCGAGGGAACCATCAGGGTTGACGGAAAAGTCGAAGGGGAAGTTCTTTCAAAAGACACGCTTATAGCAGGAGACGGAGCGTTTTTGCAGGGAGAAATTTCTGTCGGCACGATCATTTCAAGCGGCAAAATCGTAGGCAATATTAATGCAAGCCAGAAAGTGCATATCCTTGCACCGGGAAATATCCAGGGCAACATCAAAACTCCGAAGCTTATTATTGAAGAAGGCGTATTGTTTGACGGCAAATGCGAAATGGTGAATGAGAAAAAGACCATGGAGCAGAAGGTTGTATCGTTGACTGACCGATAATGCTAATGCAAACTGCATAATACGTCCTGAATGCGCCACAAAGAAGAGGAACAAGAAAAGCCACGCGTAAGTTGGTTCTTGTTCCGTTTCTTATTCTTGCCATTTGGAAAAGCACATGACCTTTTTTCATTGTTACCGCGGGCCGGCGCTCTCGCCTTATCAGACGACTGAATTGCTGGCCGCAACACAAAAAATTTCAAACGAAATCCGGAAAATCGAGACGGAGTTCTGTTTTAATATCGAGACGGAATATTCTCTGACGTCCGACGAAATGCGTCTTCTACGCTGGCTTCTTGCCGAGACGTTTGAACCAGAGCAATTCTCTGATACCAGTTTTTTCCCTAAGAACTCTCAAGCGCTGCATTTGATTCTTGAAGTCGGACCGCGGATGAACTTCACCACGGCCTGGTCCACAAACGCGGTCTCAATCTGTCATGCATGTGGCCTTCAAAAACTCAAACGCATTGAACGCTCACGCCGTTACCTCCTGACGCTCGATAAAGCGTCGGCCATAAGTCATGAGCTTAAGGCTGGATTTCTTTCCTTGGTCCATGACCGTATGACAGAATGTCAATATGCTGAACCGCTCACAACGTTTGCAACCGGAATCAAACCAGAACCAGTCATGATTGTGCCGCTCTTGGAACAGGGAAGAGCTGCATTGGAAAATATCAACCGGGAGATGGGGTTGGGACTCGATAACTGGGACCTCGATTATTATACAAACCTCTTTGTGAATGAGATCAGACGCAATCCAACGAATGTTGAGTGTTTTGATCTCTCCCAGTCAAACAGCGAACACTCGCGGCACTGGTTCTTTCGCGGCAGACTTATTGTGGATGGAAAAGAAATTTCAGAAACCTTGATGAAAATCGTGAAGTCCACTTGGAAAGCGAACAGGAACAACAGCATCATTGCCTTCAGCGATAATTCAAGTGCGATCAGGGGATACGACATCACCACGATCATACCATCCGATCCGAGATGGCCGTCTGCGTTCCATGAATCAAGAAGAACACATCATATCATTCTCACGGCAGAAACACATAATTTCCCATCCGGTGTTGCGCCGTTTCCTGGCGCAGAAACCGGAACCGGCGGACGAATCCGTGATGTGCAGGCAACCGGCATCGGCGGTCTTGTTGTCGCAGGAACCGCAGCCTACTGTGTCGGCAATCTGAATATTCCCGAATATTCACTGCCGTGGGAAGATGCGAACTATTCGTATCCGAATAACCTTGCGTCTCCTCTCACGATCGAGATCGAAGCGAGCAATGGAGCATCCGATTATGGAAACAAATTCGGCGAGCCGGTGATCCAGGGCTTTACCCGTTCGTTCGGACTTCGGACAGCAAACGGAGAACGGAGAGAATGGATCAAGCCGATCATGTTCAGCGCGGGCGTCGGGCAGATGGATGCACGTCACACGAAAAAGACAGATCCTGCCCCAGGGATGCTCGTTGTCAAAGTCGGCGGGCCAGCATACCGGATTGGAATGGGCGGCGGCGCTGCCTCGTCCATGATCCAGGGTGAAAATGTTGCGGAACTCGATTTCAACGCCGTTCAGCGCGGCGATGCGGAGATGGAACAAAAACTGAACCGGGTTATCCGCGCTTGTGTTGAGTTCGGAGATAACAACCCGATTGTGAGTATTCATGATCAGGGAGCAGGCGGAAACTGTAATGTGGTGAAGGAAATTATCCATCCTGCAGGCGCTAAAATAGAAATACGAAAAATTCTTCTTGGCGATGCAACCTTGTCTGTTCTGGAAATCTGGGGGGCCGAATACCAGGAACAGAACGCGCTCCTTTTAAAACATGAACATGCCCACTTATTCGAAACGCTCTGCAAACGCGAGAAAGTTCCGGTAGCATTCATCGGAACCGTAACGGGCGATGGGTACATTGTTCTCCATGATGAACTCGATGGGTCGACACCAGTAAACCTCGAGCTCTCGAAAGTTCTCGGCGACATGCCGCAAAAAATTTTCAATCTCGATCGAAAACAGAACTCGTTACTGCCGCTTGAGCTTCCAAGTGATCTTACCGTCCGAAGCGCCCTTGACCGAGTGCTCAGGCTTCTTTCGGTCGGCTCAAAACGGTTTCTGACAAACAAGGTAGATCGCTCGGTTACCGGTCTTATTGCTCAGCAGCAATGTGCAGGCCCGCTCCAGCTTACCGTAGCTGATGTTGCTGTTATTGCGCAATCACACTTTGGTTTAACCGGCGCTGCAATCGCAATTGGTGAACAGCCAGTCAAAGAGCTTCTCAATCCCGCGGCCATGGCACGGATGAGCGTTGGCGAAGCGCTTACCAATATTGTCTGGGCAGCGGTAAGCGGTATCAGAGATATTCGCTGTTCAGCCAACTGGATGTGGGCTCCGAAACTGCCCGGTGAAGGAGCACGTCTGTATGATGCAGCCGTAGCAATGCGCGATCTTATGATAAAGATCGGCATAGCAGTAGACGGAGGAAAAGACAGCTTGTCCATGGCTGCAAAAATTACCCATTCCGACGGCTCAACTGAAATTGTCAAATCACCCGGTACGCTCGTAATCTCAGCCTACGTAACCTGTCCTGATATTACAAAAACCGTAACACCGGATCTCAAGGCCCCGGGCAAAAGCAAGCTCCTGCTTCTTGATCTGGGCCAGGGGAAAAACCGGCTTGGCGGATCAGCGCTTGCACAGGTATTCAGCCAGGTCGGCGATCTATCACCTGATGTTGATAATCCGGATCTCCTGATCCGCGCATTTCAAGCAGTACAAACACTGATAGCAAATCGACTGATCCTTGCCGGACATGACCGTTCAGACGGCGGGTTAGTCACATCCCTGCTTGAAATGGCGTTTGCAGGCAATTGCGGAATTGAGATCAACCTCGACCAAACTCCCGACAGCTCCATCGCTGCATTGTTTGCAGAGGAACTTGGTCTGGTAATCGAGTATCTTCCTGCACACGAACAAAAGATCGTATCCATTTTAGCGAAAGCTTCGGTTCCGTATACGGTTATTGGAAAGAGTATTGCTGATAAAATGATTACCGTAAGCATGCAAGAAGCAACTGTTCTTTGCGAAGACATGCGGATTCTGCGGGATATCTGGGAAGAAACAAGCCATCAACTTGACTTGATGCAGCGGAATCCTGAATGCATCAAACAAGAACGAAAGAATATTTTTGACCGCAGAGGTCCCTCATACGTGATACCCTGTACCCCGGTCAGAACCTCAGAGAACCTGCTCAACAGTCCTGCCAAACCCAGAGTTGCAATTATCCGGGAAGAAGGAAGCAACGGCGACCGTGAAATGGTTTCCGCATTCTACCTCGCCGGCTTTGAGCCCTGGGACGTCACCATGACTGATCTTCTTCAGGGACGTATCACGCTTGACCGGTTCCGTGGCATTGTGTTTGTCGGCGGATTTAGCTATGCCGATGTGCTCGACTCAGCAAAGGGCTGGGCAGCATCTATCCGGTTCAATAAAGGGGTCTGGGATCAGTTCGAAAACTTCTATCAACGACAGGATACATTCAGCTTGGGAGTATGCAATGGATGTCAGCTCATGGCGCTTCTTGGCTGGGTTCCGTGGCGCGGAATTCCGGATCATCTCCAGCCCCGGTTCATTCATAATGCGTCCGGCAGATTTGAATCACGATTCTCGACGGTGAAAATTCTCCGAAGCCCCTCAATCATGCTGAACGGCATGGAAAACAGTGTACTCGGAATCTGGGTTGCGCATGGGGAAGGCATGGCGTATTTTCCGGATAAGGCCATTTTCAATGAATGCGAGTTCGGACTTGCGCCGCTTCGTTATGTAGACGATGAATCCAGAATTACGGAATCGTATCCGTTTAATCCAAATGGCTCTCCGGCAGGAATTGCCGGCCTGTGTTCTCCTGACGGTCGTCATCTTGTCATGATGCCGCATCCCGAGCGCACCGTGCTGACATGGCAATGGGCATGGTTGCCAGACGAGCTTAAAAAATCACTCCAGGCCTCACCCTGGCTCACCATGTTCCAGAATGCACGTGCGTGGTGTGAGAAAACAGGATAATGAAAAAGCCTGATGATTTCATCTGGCTTTTTTTGTTTTCACGTATGAAGTTTCGTATTCTTTGTCAGTCAAGCGACACTACAAAACTTCCGGGATATCCGGATTGTACAAATTTCTTTTCTGCAACTTCGGCATCCGTGAGCGAAGTATATTTGCCTGCATAAACCCGATAAAACATATCACCGTTCACGGTCGTCGCGCGCACATCTGAAAATCCATAAAGCCTTTTCATTTCACCCGACAAGCGTTCTGCATTCACGGTCTGTTTAAAAGAACCGACCTGGATCGTGTAGGTACCGGTTATATAGCTTGCTGGTTCGCGATACGCCAATGTTCTTCCCTCTCCAGAATCATCCTTATACCCCAAGGCTTCGATTCTCACGAAGGCTGTACCGGTAACATCGACACCGAGTTTCTTTGCGGCTGCATAGGAAAGATCGATAATCCTCCCTTTGACAAAGGGGCCGCGATCATTAACACGCACCGTGACTTCCCTTCCGTTTTGAACATGATACACTTTGACATGCACGCCGAGCGGAAGTGTTTTGTGCGCTGCGGTCATTCCATACATATCGTACCGCTCTCCGTTGCTCGTTTTTTTTCCGTGAAAATCCCTTCCATACCAGCTTGCAATACCGGATTGCATAAATTGTTCATGGGTCGCAAGCGGTTCATACCGTTGCCCGAAAACCGTGTAGGGCTTTTGAGAAGCTTTATGACGTGGTGTTGAATCGGGAGAATAAGGAACCGGTGATTTTTTCGATGAGCATGAGACCGTCAGAAAAAGACAGCACAAAAAAGCCATGCCTTGAAGGCTGTGCTTCATGGATTTGCTACCTCTGCAAAAACGGAATATGCGGCCTTTTTTTAAACAACTCACAGACTGCACGAACGAAAATCAACGTATACAAAATTTAGTACGGCATGCTGTCGGAGACTCCTGGCCTTATGCGGCCTTCCGCTCACCTTTGGTAATAAGCCTGTGAACATACATTTGCTGCACGATGGAAAGAATATTGCTAAGAGTTATGTATAGCAACAGCCCTGCCGGCAGCCAGGCAAACATGAAAATAAACGCAATGTTCATGATCATCATTATCTTTGCCTGCTGGGGATCCGGGGTCGTCGTCGTTATTTTCATCATCAGGATCATACTGAGCCCCATAAGAACCGGAAGAATATAGTAGGGGTCATGCGCTGCGAGATCCTTGATCCAGAACGAAACAAAAGGCGCCTGACGCAATTCAATCGAAACGCTCAGCACATTGTACAGTGCAATAAAAAACGGGATCTGCAGCAGCATTGGAAAACATCCGCCCATCGGATTTACCTTATGCTCCTTGTAGAGCTTCATGGTTTCCTGCTGCATTTGGCGCGGATCTTTTTTGTATTTTTCCTTTAGCTCCAGGACCAATGGCTGGAGTTTTTTCATATCTTCCATTGCTATGGCGCTTTTGAGCGAAGGATAAAACAGAAGAATTCTGATCACGATCGTCAGAAGAATGATGGCAATTCCGTAATTCATTGTAAAAGCATAAAATTTCTGCAAGAGCCAGAACATCGGTTTTGCAAGAATTGCGAACCAGCCGTAATCAACCATTTGTTCAAGTCCGCGGCCGTATGCCTGAAGCGTTGTGAAGTTTTTTGGACCCGCATACAACGCATAGGATCGCGTCTCTAATTTTTCTTTTACCATAAGTTCGGTTGCAAGCAAATCTCCCATTTCGGCCGGTGCAGGCGTACGGGTTATGGTAACAATTCCCAGGTCACCATAGAGAAGCGTTGCCGTGAAGTATTTGTCTTCCTGACCGAACCAGTTGATACTGCCGCTATGCTGAAGACCGGTTTTAATATCTTCTGTTTTTTCCGATATAAATTTGTTGTCGATTTGTGCGGCAAACCCTACTCTACCTGCGGCATCAGAACTAACCTTGTCAGCGAAACCAAAATCGGTTCCAAGGTTCAGATTATATCCATCGAGCCCCCGGGTCCTGATTTCAAGATCAACCTGATAACTGTTATTGTGAAACGTAAGCCGTTTCTCAATTACCATGCCGGATGGTCCCTGATACGAGAGAATGAGCGTCTCGGATGGTTTCGCGCTGGTCAGGCGTATCGTGTCGTGGTTTGCGCGGAAATTCACCAGGGCAAGTCTGGAAGATGCTTTATCAAAAGGAACGAGCTGGAGGGAGGAAACCACTTTGCTTTTGTCGATTAACTCTCCCTGGGGAAGCAATTGAACGTTTCCAAATTCGCTCTGGGGTTTCGCTTGCTTTTGTGACGACCCGCTTATTTTTTTAAATAACGCAAATAAGCCAACTTCGCTCTTGTCCGCTTCTCGAAATTGTTTGAGCTCCCAGCCGGTTATAACACCGCCGGCTGTGTTAATCGTGACTTTAACAAGATCAGTCTCGATAATAACGTTTTTGCCCTTTGCGACTGTCTGAATTTTTTCAGCAATTGCTCGAGTAGGCGCGGCAACGGTTGGCGATGCAGATGGTTTTGCGGTTTCCTGTTTTACCGGCTCCTGAGCAACCGGCTTTTGTGATTGCGGTTCCGGTGAAAAAAAGTGTACATAAGCTACAAACGCCACCAGGGAAAGGATGATGGCCAATACTAATCTTTTTGTTTCCATGAAACCTCCAAATTTTTACGGCACGGGATCATAGCCGCCGGCATGGAACGGATTGCATTTCAGTACCCTGACCACGGTCAACCACACGGCTTCCGGAAATTTTTTCTTCTGAAATGCTTCCAGTGCATACTCTGAACATGTTGGCATAAATCTGCAGGCTGGCGGCACACAAGGTGACAAAAATCGTTTATAAAAACGTAATAACAGTATAATAACGGCTTTCACGATGGAATACCTTCGGCTTCTCGTTTCGGAAATGCTTTATCGAGCATCTTACCAACGGCATTATATAAGAGTTCATATTCCGCGATTTGTAACGGCTGCCGCACGACAAACACCAGATCATACCCCTGCGTACGCTTTTCGAGATGACGCATAATACAATCACGAAGCCTGCGCTTTACTTTATTTCGTTGTACTGCGTTAATCTGTTTTTTGACGACCGAGATTCCTACGCGGAAATTTTCTTTTTCGTTTCTGGTATAAAAAAGAGAAAGACCGTCATACGACAGCCTTTTTCCTTTCATAGTCGCTCTGAATTGTGTGTTTTTTCGTAACCGTTCGCTCTTTTTATATGCGTACGGCATGCATGGTTCCTGAAAAAAAGTTATACTGCAAGCCGCTTTCTTCCTTTTGCTCTGCGGCGGTTAATAGCTTTTCTTCCTCCTGCAGTGCTCATTCTTTTTCTGAATCCCTGAGCTCTTTTTTGTTTCAGGTTGCTTTTTTGTGCCGTTGTTTCGGACATGATCTGCTCCTTTAATCCAAAAATGAATAGAAGAGGTATTATAAGCAAAAAAGCAACGATGTCAAGCGAAAATCTGCGTCAAATCAGCGTTTTGTAAAGCTCTCATTCATCTGTTTCTTGTTTTCGATTTCCGGTTATCCACCAGTCTCCCTTATCCTGAAACCACCAGAGCGAAGAATCCGTCTCGAGAATTGCTTGAGCAAGTTCCCGTGCAGCCTGGGTCTTCAATCTTTTTAACGAAAATGCGATCCATTCCTCTGCATATTTATTCCCGAGATCCAGGCATTCCTTCAATGACAGAATCATTTCCACCTGATCAGCATCGCGTGCCAGTTCTGCTTCTTTCGTTGTGTTCTCGGAAAATTCCCGTATCGTGTCGCTCAACTCACGTCCGAATGGAAGATTTTCCGAAAGATCATGCACTGCCTTCTGATCATCAACAGTCACGTATTTTTTGTTTACATAGTTTAAATCTCCGGTTCTTGCTTCAGGCAGATCATGAAATAAACATAATTTTATAACCTTATCTGAATCAATACCAGGGACAATCATCGCCAGAGCATAGCCGATATATGCCGTGCGGAAGGAGTGTTCTGCAACAGATTCCGCACCTGAACCCAAAAACTGAAATCCGCTTCTTGGCGTCCGTTTTAGCATTCCTGCTTCAAAAAGAAAATTGGCAATTGTTCGCATGGTGTTTTATACCATAGTACGTGTCCGGTTTCAATCCCTGCTACATAGAATCTCCCGGCCTTGCCGAAGGAGGTTTACTCAGTTATGAGCAGTTAGAGGTTCTCTTTTAATTATTACTAATAGTTATTTAAAAATAGTAGTAGTAGTAATAGGTACTGTGAGTATGTGAGAACAGGAGAGAACCAAATGATAAAAAAGAAAAATATAAAAGGAAAAGTGTCTGGATAAATATTCTATTCAATGAGGAGAGGACTGTTGGTAGGTGAAGCGATTTATTTATACACAGGTTATGAAAAGAGAACTAACAGAACAGTGTGGATTTATCCCGGAGGCCAGCCAAAATGTCTTCCGGACAACAGATGAAGATGAACATGAAAAACAGATTGACCGGCGCCTTCACCGTTATTGATCACCATCCGGTATCCTTGGGCGTCGAGATTTTTTTGTGATGCAATTGTTTTTGCAACAAAAAATAAATGACCGATCAATTCCCGATCCTGAAGTGTCACGGCATGAATATCTTGAATATGTTTCTTGGGAACAATCAGGATATGCACAGGAGCCTGGGGATGGAGATCTTGAAAGGCAAACGATACATCATCTTCATATACAACCTGTGATGGAATTTTTTTCTGAATAATCTTACAGAATATGCAGGAATCCGTATTCATGGTTATTCCTTTTCCGAAAAAGTCCGATAAAAACAGCTTCTCTGGCCCGTGTGACATGCGGGTCCCGTTTGATTCACTTTAATAAGCAGCGTATCTTGGTCACAATCATAGAAAATTTCTTTTACATGCTGGACATGGCCGGATGTTTCTCCTTTTTTCCAGAATTGCTGGCGGGAACGGCTCCAAAACCATGTAAAACCGGTTTCAACTGTTTTGCGCAAAGATTCTGCGTTCACATACGCGACCATCAGCACATCATTGGTTTCACAATCCTGTATAACTGCGGGAATAAGACCTTTGTCGTCATATTTGAGATTATCCGGAATTTTCATATCCACTATGTATCATAAAAGAAAAAAAAAATCCAGAAAAGAAACAAGTTTAATTTTTTCGTTCCTGTTAAAACGGTTTTAGCGCAAAAAAGACAAATGTTTTCTAAAAATAACCTTGCCAGACAGAAAGTGTTCTGGTATAGTCTTGGACTGCAGGCCACTATATCACTCTGCACAATCCATGCTACGCAGGATTTATTGAAACATTCAAAAGCCCCCAAAAATGGGGCGTCTAAAAGCGGACAAGAAGCCTCCGAACGAGCTTATAACTAAGTGAAAAAAAAAGCGAATAACGTTTATTAACACCTGTGGATAAGCATGTTTGTAACCACCTCGGTTTTTTAAGGGTTTTTTATGGGTTTGGAAAGAATCTGGGAAGAAATATTACTGTTAATAGAAAATCGAATTTCCAGGCAGGGTTATGATACCTGGTTCAGCCAGTCCAGGCTTGTTTCCATGGTAGGGAACAAGCTGGTAATCGAGGTGCCGAGCAAATTTCATCGGGACTGGATAAAAGAACATCATGGCATAACGCTTACCGAGGTAATTAAAGAAGTTGCAAAACGCGATGATGTGGAAATAGAATTTTTTGTTCCGCCTCAGCAGGCAGCAAGGATCGTGCGGCCTCCCAAAGAAGAAAAAAAAGACGTTCGGGAAATAAAAAACGGTCTTTTTGAAAAAAAATACACATTTCAAACATTCGTTGTTGGTCCGAGCAATCAGTTTGCTCATGCTGCGGCAAAAGCAGTTGCTGATTCTCCAGGCAGAGCATACAATCCGCTTTTTATTTACAGTGGCGTGGGTCTCGGCAAAACACATCTTGTAAATGCCATCGGTCATCATGTGCAGAGCAAATCTCCACGTATCCGGGTGGCATACCTTTCATCAGAACAATTCACGAATGAACTGATCAATCGCATGAGCCATCAGCGCATGGAAGAGTTCCGCCAAAAATACCGAAACATGGACATCCTGCTGATTGATGATATTCAGTTTATTGCAGGAAAAGAGCGGACACAGGAAGAATTTTTCCATACGTTCAATACACTGTATGAAGCACAGAAACAGATCGTGCTCACGAGCGATCGTCAGCCGAAGGAAATCCCGGATATCGAAGAACGGCTCCGTTCCCGTTTCGAATGTGGATTGATCTCGGATATTCAGGCGCCCGATTTTGAAACCCGTATTGCGATTCTAAAGAAGAAGGCAGAGTTCTGGGGCATTCGACTCCCGGACGATGTTGCTGAGTTTCTCGCGTCTATCATGAAAGGCAATATCCGCGAACTCGAAGGCGGGCTGGTAAAATTGGGTGCAGTATCCTCACTCACGAATACGGAAATCACCCAGGAACTGGCGAAGAACGAATTAAAATATCTCATTGATAACCGGGAAAAAGTTATTACCAAGGATATGGTTCAGAAGGTGGTGGCAGAGGCCTTTGGCATCAAGGCGACTGATTTAAAATCCAAACGGCGGACGAAAACAATTGTGCTTCCCCGGCAAGTGGCCATGCACCTTTGCCGTCTATTTGCCGGTTCCTCGCTTCCCGAAATCGGTGCTTTCTTCGGCGGAAAAGATCACAGCACGGTTATTCACGCGTGTAAGGTAATCGAGGAAAAAAAAGAAAAAGACCCGGAACTCAAGGCAACGATCGAGCTGTTAATTAAGCAGTTAAAGCACTGAAAATAATAAAAAAACTTGCTATTCTAACTCGATTTTGATACTATGCTGATTGCATAGGAGGCCCGCATGAAGCTCACCATTAAGAAAGAAGAAATCCTGAAAGGGTTGCAAAGAATACAGGGTGTTGTTGAAAAAAAGAATACGATGCCTATTCTTTCAAACATGCTGCTCATCGCGGAAGGATCAGGAATTGAAATCGTGGCAACGGATCTTGAAATAGGCCTCCGTGGTCATTATCAGGCGGATGTTGCAAAGCCGGGAGCGGTTGCCGTATCAGCGAAAAAGATGTTCGAAATCGTGCGAGAGCTTCCCGAAGAAGAGATTCAGATTAAAGTCGAAGAAAACAACCGGGTGAAAATCGTATCAGGCAATTCTCAATTCAAGCTCGTGGGTTTGCCCAAAGAAGAGTATCCTGCGCTCCCGGATGTTGCTGAAGAAGGCATGATTGTTATTGACGGCGAGATCATGCGCGATATGATCAAAAAAACACTGTATGCCGTGGCGGAAAACGATGCCCGCTATGTTCTGAACGGGATGTTTGTTCATATGTCTCAGACCAAAGCAGGCCTGCAAATCAGGATGGTAGGGACAGACGGCCATCGGTTGTCAATGGTCGATCGTGTGATTGACGCAAAGCACAAGGAAGAGAGTGTTGTTATTCCAAAAAAGGCGATGATGGAACTTCGCCGGCTTCTGGAGGAAGACGCCGCATCCAAGGCGGAACTCAGGATTGGGTTCGGAAAGAACCACGCGTTATTCAAGCTTGATGGGCTGGTGATGGTATCAAAACTGATTGACGGCAATTATCCCAATTATCACCAGGTTATTCCGGCCAAGACAACCAAAAAAGTAACCGTATCCAAGGAGGAATTTGCACACGCGGTCAAACGGGTATCCATTCTCTCGAAGGAAAAAATGAATGCAGTCAAGCTTCAGCTCGAACGGAATCAATTCGTTCTTTCCACCAACAATCCGGAAGTCGGAGAGGCGAATGAAGAACTTTCCGTAGAGTATCAGGGAGAACCGATCACGATCGGGTTTAATTCCCGGTATCTTATGGATGTGCTTTCCGCAATGGAACGATCCACTATTGCCCTTGAATTCAGTGATGCATTAAGCCCGTGCCTGATTTCAGAAGAAGGCGACGAATTGTACAAGTGCGTAGTCATGCCGATGCGGGTATAACCGCCACGTGCTTGAAATCCTGAATATGGTGTAGCTGTTGTTTTCGCAGTGCACATGATGTAATTTGAATTTCTGCAATAAGGGATTTCCGGATAGAGGCAAATCCCTTTTTTTGCGAGGAACAGATGGAATATTCAGCAGACAGCATTAAAGTCCTTGAAGGCCTGGAAGCAGTACGGAAGCGGCCAGCCATGTATATCGGCAGTACCGGCTCTGTCGGACTGCATCATCTCGTGTATGAAATTGTCGATAACAGTGTCGATGAAGCCATGGCAGGATGTTGTAAAAACATCGATGTTATCATTCATGTTGATAACAGCATCACCGTGATTGATGATGGCCGCGGAATTCCCACGGCCATGCATAGCACGCAAAAACGATCGGCAGCCGAGGTAGCGCTAACGGTGCTCCATGCAGGAGGCAAATTCGACGGCCAGGCATATAAAGTCTCGGGCGGATTGCATGGGGTTGGTGTCTCGGTCGTGAATGCGCTTTCCGAATGGCTCGAACTTGAAATCAAACAGAACGGGAAGGTCTATCAGCAGCGGTATGAACGAGGAGCTCCCCAGGCGCCCCTTGCGATAACCGGGACAACAACAACGACCGGAACCAAGATCACCTTTAAACCTGATTACCAGATTTTTGAAGAGCGGGAATACAGCTACGATATTCTTTCTCAGCGCTTGCGTGAACTCGCGTTTTTGAATCGGGGTCTCAAAATCACGATCCAGGATGAGCGAAGTACAAAAAAGCAAACATTTTTCTATGAGGGGGGGATTGCGTCCTTCATAGAATATTTAAACAAGAATAAAACACCTCTTCATCCTGCACCTATTTATTTGGTTAAAGAACGTGAAGGAATTTTTGTCGAAATCGCACTTCAGTACAACGAGAGTTATGTCGAGCAAGTGTTTACCTTTGCGAATAATATCAATACCCAGGAAGGCGGAACTCATCTGGTTGGTTTCAAGGCCGCACTTACGAGAACGATCAATAGTTATGCAATCTCAAGCGGACTTCTTAAAAATGGATCAGAGGCGCTTTCGGGAGAAGATGTGCGTGAAGGACTCACCGCAGTCATAAGCGTTCGGCTCCAGAATCCCCAATTTGAAGGACAGACAAAGACAAAACTGGGGAACAGTGAAGCAAAGGGCATTGTCGAAGCGATGGTGAATGAAGTTCTCGGCACGTATCTTGAGGAAAACCCTGCGGTAGCCCGCAAGATTGCGGAAAAAGCATTAAACGCCGCTCGTGCACGCGAAGCAGCACGCAAGGCACGCGAACTTACCCGCCGTAAAGGTGTACTTGATTCAACATCACTTCCCGGAAAACTTGCTGACTGCCAGGAAAAAGATCCCGCGCTGTCAGAACTTTTTATCGTTGAAGGAGATTCTGCAGGCGGGTCTGCAAAACAGGGTCGGGATAGAAAGAACCAGGCAATTCTGCCGCTCAAAGGTAAAATCTTGAACGTTGAAAAAGCCCGGTTTGACAAAATGCTCTCGAGCGATGAGATCAAGGTCCTCATCACTGCGCTCGGGACAGGCATTGGTTCAGAGGAATTTGATATTGCGAAGCTCCGCTATCACAAAATCGTGATCATGACTGACGCGGATGTGGACGGTGCGCATATCCGGACGCTTCTCCTCACGTTCTTTTATCGGCAGATGCCCCAGATTATCGAACGAGGATACCTTTATATTGCGCAACCACCGCTTTTTAAGATCAAGCGCGGCAAAACCGAACGCTATATTAAAGACGAATCCCGGATGGAAGATTTTTTGCTCGATCTTGCGGCCGAAGACCTTGAATTGTATTCGTCCGAGCAGGATGCCTGGTTAAGCGGAGACCGGCTTACGTCAACGCTCAAGAAGCTGGTACACTTTGAAAAGACGCTGGGCAAGTTTAAACGCAAACGGCTTGATGTTATGGTGCTCCGGGCTGCGCTCTTAGATAAAGCATTCAATAAAACGTATCTCAAGGATGCCGAAAAACTCAAGACCATTGCAGCACGTGTTGAGAAGTATCTTAACACATTTCATTCCCAGACCACGATAGAATGGTTCATAGAAAAAGATGAAGAACACGAGGCGCTGCGGCTTCGGATTGATACAAAATTCAATGCAATGCATTCCAGTATTATTTTTGATGAAAACTTTTTGACCTCGCCGGAATTTCGTGAGCTTCAGAGTCTCTCACCTGCACTCCTTGGACTCGGCGGTTCAGCATATACCATACGAGAAAAAGGTGTTGAAAAAAGCTTCAATGATACTGGCAAGCTCATGTTTTACCTGCTCGAGCTTGGGAAAAAGGGTCTTGCAATTCAACGGTACAAAGGATTGGGTGAAATGAATCCTGATCAGCTCTGGCTGACAACCATGGATCCGGAGAAGAGGACGTTCCTGCAGGTGACTATTGAGGATTCGGTCAAGGCTGACGAGATTTTTACCATCCTGATGGGAGATCAAGTGGAGCCGCGTCGGGCATTCATTCAGCGGCATGCCTTAGAAGTGAAAAATCTGGATGTATAATGTACGAAGCCCAATTACATGATTGAACGAGTGGTACGAAAAACATCTTTACAGAATTTTTTTGAAATCAGAGAAAACCTGCTTTTTTGGTTATCCAAAACACCCGAGGAACGCATTGCCGAAGTTGAGCGCTTACGGCGGGAGCGAGATGGAAATACAAACAGATTACAAAGAACTGCTCGAGCTCTTCAACGCACATAAGGTTGATTATCTCATTATCGGTGCCTATGCACTTGCGTTTTATGGAGCGCCGCGATATACGGGTGATTTAGATATTCTTGTTCGTCCAGATCAAGAGAACGCAGAAAAGATCCTTCAAGCGCTCGAAGAATTCGGTTTTGGCTCTTTGAATCTGAACGCTGATGATTTCGCTGCTCCAGACAAGGTCGTCCAGCTGGGAATGCCGCCCGTCCGTATCGATATTATCACATCGATTACGGGTGTATCTTGGGAGGAAGCGAAAGCGAGCCGGATTGCAGCCCCTTTAGGAAATGTGCCAATCTTTTACATTGGAAAAGAGACGCTTATACGTAATAAGCATGCATTAGGCAGAAAAAAAGACCTTGCAGATATCGAGGCGCTTGGCGAAGATTAATTATTATGGACCATCAAGAAATAAAAACATCGATCAATATTGAACAGGAAATGAAAACGGCCTATCTTGACTACTCAATGAGTGTCATCGTGGGTCGGGCGCTTCCTGATGTACGAGATGGACTGAAACCAGTGCATCGCAGAATTTTGTATGCAATGTTCCGCGAAGGCTTGGTACATAATAAGAAATATTCCAAAAGCGCGGGCGTGGTCGGAGAAGTGCTCAAGAAATATCATCCGCATGGCGATAGCGCCGTCTATGACACCATGGTCAGGATGGCACAGGATTTCAACATGCGGTATCCGCTTGTTGATGGCCAGGGAAACTTCGGGTCCGTGGACGGCGATCCTGCAGCAGCATACCGGTATACTGAAGCACGGCTTACAAAGCTGGCTGAAGAACTTCTTGCAGATATCGATCGGGAAACGGTAGACTTTGTTCCTAATTTTGATGACACCACCATAGAGCCGAGCGTTCTTCCGACCAGAGTTCCGAATCTTCTCATTAATGGTTCCGCCGGCATTGCAGTCGGCATGGCAACGAACATACCACCTCATAATTTATCGGAAATCATCGATGGGCTAGTGATGATGATCAAGAATCCTGATGCAACGATTCAGGATCTTATGACTGTCATTAAAGGTCCTGATTTTCCTACCGCTGGTTTTATTCACGGCTATGAAGGGATCCGGCAAGCGTTCACCACCGGGCGAGGCATCATTCAAATGCGGGCCCGCGCAGTTATTGAGGAAGATAAAGGTGACCGTGAAAAGATCATTGTAACAGAACTTCCGTATCAGGTAAATAAAGCGCGTTTGCTTGAGCGGATTGCCGAGCTCGTGCAGGAAAAGAAAATCACAGGAATTGCCGAAGTCCGTGACGAATCGGATCGAACGGGAATGCGAATCGCGATTGACCTCAAACGAGGAGAAATTGCGCATGTTGTTCTGAATCAATTGTACAAGCACACTGCCATGCAATCAACCTTTGGTGTGATTATGTTGGCATTGGTGAATAATCAGCCCCGTGTCCTGAATTTGAAAAAGCTTCTCGCCCACTTCATTCAACATCGCCGAGAAGTGGTTGTCCGCAGAACCAAGTTTGATCTTAAAAAAGCAGAAGAGCGGGCACATATTCTTCTTGGGCTCAAGACCGCGCTCGATAATCTTGATGCGGTCATTGCGCTTATTAAACAATCTGCGAATCCTGATGAAGCCCGAACGGGTTTGATGAAGGAATTTAAGCTTTCAGAGATTCAGGCAAATGCTATCCTTGAGATGCGGCTGCAACGATTGACCGGACTCGAACGCGAAAAGATTATTGCTGAATATGAAGAGACGCTCAAGGAAATTGACCGGTTGAATGCAATCCTTGCATCGGATAGTCTGGTAATGAACATTATCTGTGAGGAACTCCTGGCCATTAAACAAGAATATGGCGATGAACGCAGGACAGAAATTGTTGCAACAACGACCGAGATCAATATTGAAGATCTGATTAAAGATGAAGAGATGGTTATTACCATTTCCCATTCCGGTTACATTAAGCGGAACGTGCTTACCACGTATCGAGCTCAGCGCCGTGGCGGCAAAGGCAAAATCGGAATGGAAACTAAGGAAGAGGATTTTGTCGAACGGCTTTTTACCGCAACTGCGCATAGCTATATTCTCTTTTTCACCAACAAGGGCAGGGTGTACTGGCTCAAAGTCCATCAAATTCCCGAGGCAGGAAGACAGGCCAAAGGCAAGGCTATTATTAATTTAATCAACATTCAGACTGATGAACGGGTAACGGCCGCTCTTCCGATACGCGAGTTTACCCCAGATCAATTTATTCTTATGGCGACCAAACAGGGAATTATCAAGAAAACAGAACTTGAATCGTACAGCCATCCGAGGCCATCAGGAATCATTGCGGTTACCCTTGAAGAAGGGGATGAATTGATTGCAGCAGAAGTAACGGATGGGAAAAGTGATGTGTTCCTGGGAACTCGTGAAGGACTCTCAATCCGGTTTTCAGAAACGGATGTACGAGAAATTGGTCGTACGGGTAAAGGAGTTATCGGAATTAGACTTGATAAGACCAATGAAGTAGTTGGCATGGAGATTGTCCGAGATGATTCGACTATTCTTACCGTAACTGAAAACGGATATGGAAAGCGGAGTACACTCGAAGATTATCGGAGCCAGGGCCGAGGCGGAAAGGGTATTATTACCATCAAAACAACCGAGAAAAACGGTAGGGTGACTGGCATGGCCCAGGTTTCGGAAGAAGATGAGATCATTTTGATTACCACAAGCGGAAAAGTGTTGCGTATTCGGGCCAAGGACATATCAGTCCAAGGAAGAAATACACAGGGTGTCCGGTTATTCGATATTGAAGTGGGAGATAAAGTTGTAAGTTTTGCTAAAGTCGCAGAACGTGATGAAGAAAAAGCACCAGATAAAGAATCAAGCGAGCCTGGCCAGGAAACGAACCCATGATGAACAAATTGGCAATTCTTCTGCTGATGCTTCTGGTGGGATGTGATGTTTTTGACAAGGCAGCGATTAAAGAGTTCGAAACAGCGACTAAAAAATGGAATGCAGGCGATTATCAAACCGCGGTATCTCTGTATTTTGCGCTTGTCAAGGAGCATCCGCACAGTTCCAAGGCAGATGACGCTCTGTACTGGGCAGCAGTCACGCAGTTTTTGTATCTGGGTGAAACTGAAAAATCGCTCCAGACTTTGCGGCTGCTGTTGAAGCGGTATCCGAACAGAGACATGACTCCTCATGCTCAGTGGTACATCGCCCAGATTTATGAATTAGGGTATAATGATTATCCTCAAGCAATCCAAGAGTATCGCAAGGCCGCAGCGCTTTCTAACCGGGACGTGCAGGAAAAAAGTTTATACGGACTTGCTGAATGTTTGTTCCGAATAGGAAAAAACGATGAAGCTCGGGAGACGTGGATGCGCCAGATATCCCAGTTCCCGAACGGGCCACAATCCCGGCTTGCCTATTTTCGGCTCGGAACAGCAGCATTTGCAAAGGGAGATATCGAAAAGGCAAAAGCCCTGTATCGTAAAACCCTTCAAAACAGCACAGACAAGGAACTCGCGGTCAAGGCAAAATTTTCACTTGCCGGTTGTCTGGAAGCAGAAGATAATTTGAACGAGGCGCTCACGCTTTATCGAGATATTGAACAGGAGTATCCCAATCGGGAGGCTATTCAGATCAAGATTAAAGCACTCGAGACCAGGATTCAAAAGAAAAAATATTGACAAGCAGAAAGGGGAATGATACTTTACATGCTCGATTTGCGCTTTGTCAGAGACAATCAAGAGCAGGTCAAAGCCGCGCTTGCGAGACGCGGACTTTCAATTGATCTTTCTGAATTTCTTACACTCGATTCACGAAGGCGGGAAGCACAGCAAGAGATCGAAACCCTTCGCCGCAAACGAAATGAAGTATCCGAACTGATCGGCCGGCTTAAGAAAACAGGCGAACCTGCGGAAGATAAAGTTGCAGAGATGCGTTCGGTCGGCGACACAATTACCGAGCTTGAAACCGTTGTTCGGAATGTTGAAGAATCCCAACGCACTATTCTTTTAACCATTCCGAACCTTCCCCATAGCACGGTTCCTGACGGAAAAGACGAAAACGATAATGTGGAAATCCGGCGGTGGTCACCGGAAGGTACTGAACCGAAATCGTGGCCATTTGAACCAAAGCCGCATTGGGATCTTGCCGAATATTTAGATATTATTGATTTTGATCGGGCTGCCAAAATTACGGGAGCCCGCTTTGCTCTTTATAAAGGATTGGGAGCCAGGCTTGAGCGTGCGCTGATCAATTTCATGCTCGATCTTCATACCCAAGAACACGGATATCAGGAAGTCTTGCCGCCGTTTATGGTGAACAAGGTGAGCATGACCGCGACCGGCCAGCTGCCCAAGTTTGAAGAGGAGCTATTCAAGGTTGAGAATGGGATGTATTATCTCATTCCGACCGCGGAAGTTCCGGTCACGAATATTCACCGGGATGAAATCCTGCAGGATGAAAGCCTGCCGATTTTATATACGGCATATACTCCCTGTTTCCGGCGTGAAGCAGGATCATACGGAAAAGATACCCGGGGGCTCATCAGGCAGCACCAGTTCAATAAAGTCGAATTAGTAAAATTTACCCGGCCTGAAGATTCCTATGAGGAACTTGAAAAGCTGACCAGGAATGCCGAAGAAGTGTTGAAACGGCTTGGTCTGCCGTATCGGGTAGTTGCGTTAAGTACAGGTGATCTCGGTTTTTCAGCGGCAAAGACCTATGATTTGGAGGTCTGGCTGCCATCACAAAACCGATATCGAGAAATATCCTCCTGCTCTAATTTTGAAGATTTCCAGGCGCGGCGGGGCAATGTCCGATACAAGCCCAAAGCAAACAAGAAAACCGAATTCGTTCATACGTTAAACGGATCTGGTCTTGCGGTCGGCCGCACCCTTGTTGCCATTCTTGAAAACTTTCAAGAAGCCGATGGAAGTATTGTAATCCCCGAAGCATTACGATCCTCTATGGGCGGGGTGGAGAAGATAAAGAAAAGTTCCTAGTTCCTAGTTCGAAGTTCAGAGTTCAAAGTAACGTCAATCACTCAGGACTATGAATTTTGAACTGAAGTTAATCCGGAGAGATGGCCGAGCGGTTTAAGGCGGCGGTCTTGAAAACCGTTGAGCGAAAGCTCCGGGGGTTCGAATCCCTCTCTCTCCGCCAGTAAAATGATAGTTCTGAGTTCATAGTTAAAAGTTCAAAGTAAATCAACTACTCAGAACTTTGAACTCTGAACTTTGTACTGTAGTTATCCGGAGAGGTGGCCGAGCGGCTGAAGGCAGCTGCCTGCTAAGCAGTTGTGGGGGTAACTCCACCCCGGGTTCGAATCCCGGCCTCTCCGCCATTTTTTTTAGAGCAGTACGCGCCCATAGCTCAGTTGGATAGAGCGACGGACTACGAATCCGTAGGCCAGAGGTTCGAATCCTCTTGGGCGCGCCAGTGTTGTTATCCTACACTGAAAATTTGCACGATAGATATATGTGAAGAACCTCTGGCCAGGGGTTCAAGGGGAGAATCCCCTTGAACTTGGGGGAGATGCCAGAGGGGGCGAGCCCCTTCTGGGGAGCCCTTTACGGGCGACGGCCAGACGGTTCGAATCCTCTAGGGCGCGCCAATAGATATTTCATGATGCAAACACATGAAACGTTCATGGGCTTGGCGCTGGCTGAAGCGGAAAAAGCAGCTGCCGTTGGAGAAACACCCATTGGTGCGGTTCTGGTCATTGAAAACACAGTAATTGCAACAGCGCATAACATGCGCGAAACTGCTCACGATCCTACGGCGCATGCGGAAATGATTGTCTTACGCGAAGCATCAGCGAAACTTGGCAGATGGCGTCTTTCGGATGCAATTCTGTATGTGACGCTTGAACCGTGTCTTATGTGCGCAGGCGCAATGGTGCTTGCAAGGATCAACAAACTGGTGTATGGATGCAGAGATCCGAAAGCAGGCGCACTCGGATCGGTTTATGATGTTGTCCGCGACAACCGGTTGAATCATGCCTATGCAATCATTCCTGGCATTCGAGAAGCTGAATGCCGGAATCTGTTAGAGCGATTTTTTAAGAAGTTACGTTAAAAGGATTCACAGTTCGAAGTAGAGGGAATCAATTACTCAGAACTATAAACTCTGAACTTTGTACTGTGATTATCTGGAGAGGTGGCCGAGCTGGCTGAAGGCGGCAGACTCGAAATCTGTTGTGGGGGTAACTCCACCGGGGGTTCAAATCCCTCCCTCTCCGCCATGAAAAACCGAGACCATTCAGCTTAAACGGTTTAAGCCGTTTAAACCGAAGACGTAAAAAACTGGAGAGGTGGCCGAGCGGCTGAAGGCGCACGCTTGGAAAGCGTGTTTAGGGAAACCTAACGTGGGTTCAAATCCCACCCTCTCCGCCAGATTCTAAAAGTTCTGAGTTCAAAGTAAAAATCAGTTACTCTGAACTGTGAACCCCCGAACTGAGAACTGTTCTAATGCGCTCACAAGCCCGGGTCCTGCGCGACCAAGGTCCGTGAATCCCGTCAGGTCCGGAAGGAAGCAGCGGTAAACGGGTTCCTGGTGCGCCGCAGGGGAGCCCGGGTTTGTGAGTTTTTTATTTGAGGTAAAGAGTGAGTTACCAGGTTTTGGCACGAAAGTGGCGGCCACAGGTTTTTGAAGATGTTGTTGGCCAGTCACATATTACCCGCACGCTCCAGAATGCGATCGGTTCTGGCAGATTGGCACATGCATTCTTATTTTCAGGGCCACGTGGTGTCGGAAAAACCACTACAGCGCGAATTCTTGCCAAAGCGCTCAACTGCGCAAACGGGCCCACACCAGTGCCTTGCGGTACCTGCGATTCCTGTCTTGAGACTACAGCAGGAAACTCCGTAGATGTGATGGAAATCGATGGAGCATCGAATCGGGGTATTGAACATATCCGGGAACTGCGCGAGGCGGTAAAGTATGCCCCGGTTTCCGGCAAGTACAAGGTGTATGTCATCGACGAAGTTCACATGCTCACGAATGAAGCGTTTAACGCGTTGCTCAAAACGCTTGAAGAGCCTCCGCCACATGTTATTTTTATTTTTGCTACCACAGAACCCCAAAAGATTCCAGCTACCATCCATTCCCGATGTCAGCGTTACGGTTTTAAACGTATTCTATTAAGTGAAATTACCAGCCGTCTCCGCCACATTGCTGATGCAGAAGAAATTCAGATCACCGATCAGGGGCTTACTGCAATTGCGCGTGCAGCCGAAGGCAGCATGCGTGATTCCCAAAGTCTTTTAGATCAGGCCGTTTCTTACAGCGGGAAAAAAATCGAAGACGAAGATCTACAAATTATTCTCGGTACGGTTCCTCAGGCGTTTCTGTTAAAATTCATGGGAGCGCTGCTTGTTCGCGATGCTGCAGAGCTGCTGAAACAAATCGATACACTGCTTGAACAAGGCCAGGATATGCGCCAGTTCCTGGGAGGAGTGATCGAACATCTCCGGAACCTGCTGGTTGTCAAGGTCGCAAAGGATCCGGGCCGTATTATTGAACTTCCTTCGGCCGACATTGAAGCCTTGAAACAGCAGGCCGCTGATCCGAAAACAGAACACCTGCTCCTGCTTTTTGACAGCCTGTCCAAAACGCTTGATGAAATGCGGTGGTCTGCTTATCAACGGTTTACTTTTGAAGTGGGAATTGTGAAGGCATGTGCGATAACTTCCATGAAACCGATTGCCGAAGTGCTTTCCCAGGTTCAGGAACTCGAAACACGCCTTGCTTCGGGTCATGCTGTAGCAGGTCAGGCTTCCATTGCTTCAGAACAGGTTTCTCAATATCAGCTTCAGCATGCAAAAAAGACTGAACCATCTTCTCAAACAATATCGAAAGTAGGAACCGAGAACCTCTGGGGATCGATACATGCGGCGATAAAAACAAAGAAGCCGAGTCTTGCTTCATTTCTGGAGCATGCGTGCCTGATCGAGGCTTCAGAAGGTAAACTGGTGATCGGCGTGTATGGCGGCTTTCAGATCGGCCAACTGGAGAAACCGGAAAATAAAAAGCACCTCGAAGAAACTGCATCGGATATTTTGAAGCAGAAAATCCAGATTACGATACGACCCCTGCAAGAACCGCCTGTCGCAGATGGAAAAATAAAAAAAACACAAAAAGCCGCACACAAGGAACCCGACCCCAGCCTTAATAATGTGCTTGAAGTTTTTACCCAGGGAACGGTGATCGAATCCGATCAGTAATCGCACCTCTTGTTTCCTCGTTTCCAGAAGACGTCCCTATCTGAAAATTCCATTATTTCGCTTGCAAAACCGGGAAAAGTATTCTATTATGGTTTTTTAATGCTGAAAGGATTTCAATCTCCTGAGAAAAAAACCGGGATTAAGCGCATGTCAAAAAACATTATTGGAAATTTAATGAAGCAGGCCCAGCAGATGCAGGAGCGGGTCAAGAAACTGCAGGAAGAGGCAGCTGGAAAAACCATTGAAGCTTCCGCAGGCGGCGGTATGGTTACCGTTGTTGCAAATGGCCGGCAAGAAATTCTTTCAATCAAGATTGATCCTTCTGTCGTTGACCCGAATGACATTGATATGCTTCAGGACTTGGTTACTGCAGCGGTGAATGAAGCCCTTCGCAAATCCCAGGATCTTATGAAGGAAGAAATGGCCAATCTGACCGCCGGCATGGGTTTGCCGCCCGGCTTGATTTAGATGCCACTGATGCAGGATGGAACAAGGCGGCCATAACAAAACCGGAAGGATGATCGATCGGGAAGCAGTAGAACAATCCTCCCGATTAAAGAAAAAGATGAATGCCGGCGCTCAGGCATCTGAAGTTTCCGGCAAAGGCCTGGGCAGGATGGTTGAAGCGTTCATGAAACTTCCGGGAATCGGTAAAAAAAGCGCTGAACGCCTTGCGTTTGCGGTATTGGAAATGCCGATGGACGAAGCAAGCGGAATAGCGCAGGCTATCCTCGATCTAAAACAGCACAGCCGTCATTGCCAGATTTGCAACAACATCACCGAAGACGAAACCTGCAGCATCTGTCGAGATGAACATCGAGATGCTTCCCGTATCTGCGTTGTTGAAGAGCCGAGCAATATTCTCATTCTGGAAAAAACCGGCATTTTTCGAGGACGCTACCATGTGATCATGGGCGCGCTTGCACCCCTGGACGGAATCGGTCCGGAAAACCTCAAAATCGACACGCTTCTCGACCGGCTCAAGTCAGGAGGCATCACGGAGGTCATTCTTGCGACGAACCCGACAACCAAGGGAGAAATGACTGCTTTGTACCTTTCAAAATTGATCAAACCGCTCGGCATTGGGGTCAGCCGGATCGCATACGGTCTTCCCGTGGGCGGCGATATTGAATATGCCGATGCCAGCACGATTCAGCGGGCTTTGGAAGGTAGACGTGCAATGTAATAGTTTCCGACAAGAGGAATAAGCAATGAGATTTTAGTTCATCTTGTCTTGCTAAAGTATAAATTTAATTTAAAGGGGAGGAGGAATTAGAATGGCAGAAATGTTAGAAATACGGTGGCACGGAAGGGGTGGCCAGGGTACGGTCACTGCAGCCAAAGTGCTTGCGGATGCATGCCTGAGCGGTGGCCGCCAGGTGCAGGCATTTCCTGAATACGGACCTGAACGAGCAGGGGCTCCGCTTCGGGCTTACAACCGGATCAGTGAAAAAGTACTTCGGATGCATTGTCCTGTACTGAATCCGGGTGTGGTGGTGGTGGTGGATGCAACGCTTCTGGATGCAATGAATTGTGCTGAAGGTGCGCAGGATGACGCTATCTTTGTTGTAAATACCGCAAAAAATCCTAAAGATATTCGTGAAAAAATTAAGGCAAAGGCATCGCAAAAAGTATACACGGTTGATGCAACAAAAATTTCAGTCGAAACGATCGGAAGACCCATGCCGAATACACCGATCCTTGGAGCAGTCACGAAAGCTTCGGCTGTTCTCGGTCTCGATGTGCTGGTGAATGAAGTAAAGGGAAGTTTCGGAAAAAAATTCTCTCAGAAAATCATTGATGCAAATCTCACCGCAGTCAAGCGCGGTTATGAGGAGGTAAAGCAGGGATGAAACAGCTGAATTGGAAAGAACTGCCTCTTGCCGGAGTCGTTAAAGAAGCCGGTAATGCGGAAACATATCATACAGGTTCCTGGCGCTCATCAAAACCGCGATGGATTCCTGAGAATTGCATTCAATGCCTGTTTTGCTGGATCTATTGTCCGGATACGGCAGTCAAAGTAAAAGATGAAAAAATGACCGGATTCGATTACGATCACTGCAAAGGCTGTGGAGTGTGTGCCTTGGAATGCCCCGGCAAAAAAGGCAGCAAAGCAATCGTGATGGAAGAGGAGGGCAAATAACCATGGCCACAACAACGCAAAAAACCGTGGCGGTCACCGGCAACCATGCGGTTGCAGAGGCACTCCGCCAGTTAAATCCTGATGTCATGGCTGCATATCCTATCACCCCTTCAACGGAAATTATGCAGCAATACACAACGTTTGTATCAAATGGCAAAGTAGACACAGAAATCGTTCTCGTGGAAAGCGAACACAGCGCCATGAGCGCCTGTATCGGCGCCTCAGCAGCAGGTGGCCGTGTTGCAACTGCAACGAGCGCCCAGGGACTTGCCCTTATGTGGGAAATGCTTCATATCGCTTCCGGATACCGCCTTCCGATTCTTCTTGCCTGTGCAAACCGGGCGCTTTCAGCACCGCTGAACATCCATGGCGATCATTCCGATGGCATGGGTGCACGGGACTGCGGCTGGATCCAGCTCTATTCCGAGAATGCCCAGGAAGCATACGATAATACGCTGATGTCATTTCGTATTGCGGAACACGCGGATGTCCGGCTTCCGATCATGGTCGGCATGGACGGGTTCATCACCAGCCACTCGATCGAAAGCATGCAGTATCTTCCGGATGATGTGGTGAAAAAGTTCGTTGGCGAATACAAGGCAATGGAACCGCTTCTCGATCTCGATCATCCCAAGAGTCTTGGCGCTCTCGTGTTGACGGATTATTACATCGAGCATAAGCGTGCCGAACACGAAGCAATGCTCAAGGCAAAAAAAGTTATTCAGGATGTATCCGAAGAATTTGCGAAGATCAGCGGCAGAAAGTATGAATTGTTTGAATCCTACCGGCTTGAAGATGCTGAAGTGGTGCTTATTGCCTTGAGCTCGGCAGCAGGCACAGTGAAAGACGAAGTTGACAAGTATCGGAACAAAGGCGTAAAGGCCGGTCTCCTGAAGCCCCGAGTATTCAGACCGTTCCCCTACGAAGAAGTTGGCTTGGCGCTCAAAAATGCAAAAGCAGCTTGCGTTATGGATCGCGCGGATTCTTACGGTGGTTACGGCCCGCTCTTCATGGAAATTGCATCAGCGCTCGCTCCGTATCGTCAGGGCGGCCCGGTGTTGTTTAACAAAATTTACGGCCTGGGCGGAAGAGATTTGATGCCGCATGACATTGATCAGGTGATCGATGAGACAATCGAGGTTGCTAAATCTGGTAAGGCCAAGATTCTCAAAGACTATATGACAATTCGAAATTAATTCTTGAAGCGGGGGATATTACTCCAGCTTCAGAATCTAAGGAGATATTATTATGAGCACAACGACACAGGAAACACCCCTGACGTTAAAAGCGCTTTCAAGAAAACAGGAAACGTTTACGAGCGGCCACCGGATGTGCGCCGGCTGCGGCGCTCCGACTATTGTCCGGCAGATTATGCTGGCAATTGACGAACCCGTTGTCGTGGCAAATGCCACGGGTTGTCTCGAAGTTTCAACCTGTATCTATCCCTATACAGCATGGAAAACGCCTTGGATGCACAGCGCGTTTGAAAATGCTGCAGCGACTGCTTCAGGAATGGAAGCAATGTACCGGTCGCTCAAAAAACAAGGCAAATACAAAAAGAACTTGAAGTTCATTGCATTCGGCGGCGATGGCGGTACCTACGACATCGGTCTCCAGTCTCTCTCAGGTGCCATGGAGCGCGGTGATCAGCTTCTGTACATCTGCTATGACAACGGCGCATACATGAATACCGGTATTCAACGGTCAAGCGCGACCCCTCCGGGCGCAGACACCACAACCTGTCCGGTTGGTTCTGTGAATCCTGGAAAGCAGCAGCGCCGGAAAGATTTGACCCGCATCATGGCTGCTCATGGAGCATATGCAGCCCAGGCATCGCCAAGCAACTGGAAAGACCTGATGACCAAGGTCAGAAAAGCACTCGCGACGAATGGCCCGGCCTATATCGGTGTTATTTCTCCCTGCAACCGCGGATGGAGAACCCAGCTGAATGACTCGATCCAGATGACACGGCTTGCGGTTGATACCTGTTATTGGCCTTTGTACGAAGTGGAAAATGGCGGAAAAACATGGACTATCACCTACGATCCCAAAGATAAGAAAAAACCTGTTGTGGAATTTTTGAAACCGCAGGGTCGGTTCAAAAACATGTTTGCACCAGGTAATGAAAAAATGCTTGAGAACTTCCAGAAAATGGTTGATGAAGACTGGGAAAGCCTTAAAAAGCTGGAAGAAATGTCAAAACGATAATCATTATAAATCGTATGTCCTTTCAGGCCGGGTGATCAATTCACCCGGCTTTTTTTCGTTATGCTATGATAAAATAACGCTTGAAATCTCATAGGCAGTATGGTTTAATGAGCCGGAAGAGCGAATTATTTGTATTTTTGAACAAGGAGATGCAAAAACATGCTGGGTTCTGACTTGGTAATGTATGAAGAGGAGTTTAAACAGATCGACGCAGAACTTCAGCGGCTTTTGCAGCAGGCCAACGCAAAGGTTGTCTTTCTCGTGGACAAGAACGGACAGCTCATTGCTGCAACTGGTGAGACAGAGAACCTTGATACCACATCTCTGGCATCGCTTACCGCTGGCAATATTGCGGCAACCGGCGGGATGGCCAAACTCCTTGGAGAAAAGGAATTCTCAATCCTCTTCCATGAAGGCCAGCGCGATAATATTCATATCTCTATTATAAGTCAGCGGGTCATTCTGGTAGTGATTTTTGATCAACGTTCATCCCTTGGACTGGTAAGGCTTCGAGTGAAAAAAAGCACTGAAACGCTTGGAAATATATTCAACCAGCTTCTCCAGAAAGTTGAACACGAAAAAGTGTCCGGCAAGAGAGAGGAATCTCCCTTCGCTGAAATAACAGACGAAGATATTGATAAACTCTTCGGTTAAGTCTCGCACATTTTCCCCGGCCTGTTAAAGGAGATAGAGTACGATCCATGTCCTTTATCAATTATTCGTCAAGAGAAATTAATTGCAAAATCGTTTTCTACGGTCCTGGATTGTGTGGCAAGACGACCAACCTGCAATGGATCTACAAAAAAACAAACCCTGACAGCAAAGGGAAAATGATTTCTCTTGCAACCGAGACCGAGCGGACATTGTTCTTCGATTTTCTTCCGCTTGCGCTTGGTGAAATACGCGGTTTCAAGACCCGGTTTCATTTGTATACGGTACCCGGCCAGGTATTTTACGATGCGAGCAGAAAGCTCATTCTCAAAGGTGTTGATGGGGTGGTCTTCGTTGCAGATTCGCAGATTGAGCGGATAGAAGCAAATATCGAAAGCATGGAAAATCTGCGGGTGAACCTTGCCGAACAGGGCTATGAACTCGAGAAAATTCCTTTTGTCGTTCAATATAACAAACGAGATCTCCCAAACATTGTGCCGTCATCAGAATTGCGGTGTGCATTGAACCCACGGAATGTTCCCGATTTTGACGCGGTAGCAACCGAGGGAACCGGCGTTTTTGACACGCTTAAATCCATAGCAAAACTCGTTATTATGGAGCTTAAAAAAGGACATGAAGCATGATAGAATTCTCCAAACAGAATGAGAACTTTTCTTGACACATGAGGGTTGGGTATGGTATGAATATCACTCTGCATAAGTCGGAGACGTTGACGTCATGACACAACAAATTCCCCGGTAGCTCAGTCGGTAGAGCAGGTGGCTGTTAACCACCCTGTCGCTGGTTCGAGTCCGGCCCGGGGAGCCAGATTTAAAAAGCCAGGGAATTTCCCCTGGCTTTTTACATGCTTATTATGCGCTATACGGTCTATATCCTTTGAGCTGCCAACCGGCGTTGAAAAAATCACCTGACGCCAAGGAAACATACATCAAAAGTTCTGCCGCTATACTATAATCAATACTATGACAGCAGCTTCGCTGCATTCAATCATACACAATAATTAATCTTCTTAGTAGTTGTGCTTACCATGGATAATCCAGGAGGATTCGTGTATGCATAACTTTTTTTTAAAAATTCTTTCGATACTTCTTTTACCCCTATTTTTCGGATGTGCTCTCCTTTCAACCGGTGATAGAATCGCAAAAAGCATGTATACCACTGAGGAATTTCATGTTGCCGGCAAAGGGAAAACAAGCCACATGCATTGCACATCTGCATTCAGTAAAAAAGGAATTCTCATTGTTCTTGATGGCACTGAAACCTACGGCAAGGCTCTTGCAAAAATCTCATTTTACAATCCCCATGCAAATATTTTAATAACAACATCGTACGAGACTCGAACTACATTCAACCATCATTCCTGTTCTCTGAATCCTCCTTCAGCACGGGACACTGTTGACAGAATCTCATTTCATATTTTGACAGATGATGCAAAAAAAGAACAATTGAAATATATTCTTTCAAAAAACGCGAGCAAAGATGATGTCTTCAAAGCGATAACAAGCACGGATCATCCGTTTCTTATGCAAAACATGGTCAAAAAACAGAAGGATTGGGAATTAGTTACCATGCATACGAAAACAGGCGCCCTCATTCTTGAGATAGTAAGCAAAAAAATTTCTTTTACTCCGCAAAACAATTTAGAGCCATTCTTGTTTCCCTATACCGGAACATTCGGAAGATTGCTGAATGAAATGGTTTCTCTTCAGACATATTGAAATTCATGGAAAGGACAGGTTATAACTATGCAAAGAACTTGCTACGTTCTCATATTTATAACAATGTATTCCTGGGTCGCACAGGCGGAAGATTTTTCTGCTATGGGAAAACAACTGAAGAAAGAAAGGGAGGCTATCGAAAAAAAACACTCACAAGAAGCATATCTTAAATCAGAATTGAAAAAAAGCGACAAAATGGAAAAAAGAAAAACCAGTAAAAAAGCACGCTTGCAACATAACATCATGGAGAGTGAGCAGAAAAAAAACATCAATGCAACAAATCAAAAGATCCAATTTTGCTCTGATACCTGGATCGCCTATAAAGGATTTGATGGTGAAACAGACGATGTGACCTGTGCAGCGGATTGCAACGCATCCGCATGTACTGTGGAGGAATTACATCGTGATGGATGGGTTATTAAGACCGCAAATCCCAAGGAGCTCATAATCCGCAAAAGCACTGAGGTTGGAGGTCAAAAAAGCAGGGTATCCCAGACCTTATGTGATTTGCTCCATAATTGTTATCAAGACAAGGATGGATATTTTCAGTGGCAGATAAAGCCGAAATATATAGGATGTAAATGTACGGGAAACGAATTTGTTTTAGAGCGAGATTCAAGTCATGGCCAGTAGCGTACGAATTTGTGGTTTGTTTTTATATACTCCTCTTTCTTGCTTCGATTCAGCCGCTTTATAGCGTACTCTTTTTTTAACGCCTCTGATTTGTTTTTGCACGATTCGCAAAAAATCATTCGTATGGGCAATCTGCTTCTCGTGTAGCGAGACCCGGTTCCTGCATTGTGTTGACAAACGCGACGGTCAGGATCCGTTGTTATTCCGGTATAGAATGTTTGGTCGCGGCATTGGAGGATATATAGATACCAATGAGGTTTTTTTGTTGATTTTGTTATCATCAAAACGATTGTAAACCAAAAAATCCATCTTATCAAGAAGACATGCTCTCTTTCAGATAATTGAATTAGGTGGAATGCTGTGTTATAGTGTTTTTACTCATGAAGAATCTGCAAGACCTTATTTCTCCGATACTACAGGCTCTTGAGGGAAAGAAAAGCGTAGAAATCAGTGAGCTCTGGGGAGCTACCAAGGCTCTTTTTTTATCCGAAATTCTCTCAGAAACACATCGGCCCATTATTGTCCTTACTGCAACTGACGCAGAAGCGTCTGCCGTTCTCAATGATCTTCGTTTTTTCCGAACACACCAGCCTTTCTTCAAATCCGAAATAGATCAGAATAAAATTCTTTTTCCAGAACCTGTACTTTTTCCTGCATGGGATATTCTTCCTTTTGAAGCGGATTCGCCGGACAGCCGCACCGTCGGCGAACGCATGGCTTTTCTGTATCGATTGATCACCCAGCAAAATGGCATCTACGTTGTTCCTGCCAAGGCCTTGATGCAAAAACTGCTTCCTTGGGAAGTGTTTGTCAATTCCGTAAAGACCATAACCCAAACAACGCAGATAGATCCGGAAGAATTCATTCAGTTTCTTGTATCGAACGGGTATGAACAAGCATCGTTGGTAACGCGGGTAGGTGAATTCAGCAGACGCGGGGGTATCATTGATTTTTTTTCTCCCGAGCGTGAAAATCCCGTACGCCTGGAGCTGTTCGGAAGCTCAATCGAATCATTGCGTGAATTTGATGCTGAAACCCAACGCTCTCTTCAAGAAATTCAAGAAGCGGTCATCCTGCCCGTGCGTGAACTTGTTTTAACTCCAGAACAAAAAGAACAACTTTCGGATCGTGGCATGGAAGCACCTCTCCTTGATCAGATCCGTCAGGGGATCATTCCGCCGGGAGCTGAATTTCTTGCTCCATTTTTTTATCCCTTGTCAACGCTCTTCAACTATGTGCCTGAGAACAGTGTGTTTGTCTTGATCGAACCAGATGATGTAAGAAAAACCATTGATGGTTTTGTGATTGACATTGAAAAAGGACGACGCGAGGAAATCGAAGAAGGCCGCGTTCTTCCTGAAATACCGGAACTGTACCTTGATTCACCCTCTATTGAAAATGAGCTCGGCACGTTTCAAAGAATCGATCTACCGCTTCTCGGCAGCACTGCTGGATATAGGATGGACACCAAGTCATCGGCATGGCTCGGGATGAGACTGACCAAACCGCTCGAACAAGAGCAACCCAAAGGCAATCCTCTTCCCGGAAGCATGCCCGATCTTGTTGAAAAACTCAAACAACTGCGAAAAGAAAGCCGTATTCTTTTCGTGAGCGGAACGGAAGAGGCGGCTACACGACTCAAAAAATTTTTTATGGATTATGATCTGGGGATTACATCCGGAATTGCTTTTCCCGAGCAAGATTCCGGTCCTTGGCCGATTCTTCTTGCAACGGGGCGACTCTCGGAAGGGTTCTTCTGGCGCGATCTCGGGATCTCTGTTATTACCGAAGAAGAGATATTCGGGAAAAAAATTCATCGGCCTGCTCCGAAAAAATCCAAGATAACGCCCTTCCTTTCAACATTCAAAGAACTGAAACCCGGCGATTTTGTGGTTCATGCTGATTATGGTGTTGGCGAGTATCAGGGTCTTACGCACATTAATATTGACAGTATAGAAACCGATTTTTTGACTCTACGATATGAGCCAGATGCGGTTCTTCATGTTCCTTTGTACAGTCTCGATAAGGTCCAGAAATACATTGGAGTTGAGGGAATTGCGCCGAAGCTTGACCGGCTCGGTGGCCAGGCGTGGACACGAACAAAAGAGAAAATTAAAAAAGATATTCTTGAAATGGCACGGCAGCTCGTTGCAATCTACGCTGCACGGGAAGCAATGCAGCGCGTTCCTTTTTCATCGCCTGATAATCTGTATCGGGAATTTGAAGGAGCGTTTCCGTTTGAGGAAACTCCTGATCAGGAACACGCCATAGAAGAAGTGCTTTCAGATATGCAGCGGCCTCGGCCTATGGATCGGGTCGTTTGCGGAGACGTTGGCTACGGCAAAACCGAGGTTGCGCTTCGGGCAGCATTCAAGGCTGTAGAAGACGGATTTCAGGTGGCGGTGCTTGTCCCTACTACGCTCCTTGCTGATCAGCACTTTCGCACGTTTGCAGAGCGTTTTGGTCTTTTTTCCGTTACCGTTGACATGCTTTCCCGATTCCGGACAAAAGCAGAGCAGCAAAAAACACTTCGTGACCTTCAGCACGGCATAGTTGATGTGGTCATTGGCACGCATCGATTGCTCCAGAAAGATGTTGCATTCAAGAATCTCGGGCTTCTGATCGTGGATGAAGAGCATAAATTCGGCGTGAGGCACAAAGAACGGATCAAGGAATTCAAAAATCTTGTTGATGTACTTACGCTTACTGCTACTCCGATTCCTCGTACGCTTCACATGTCTCTTGCGGGATTGCGCGATCTCTCGATCATCCAGACACCTCCGCTTGACCGGCAGTCGATTCAGGTGAGTCTTGCCCGCTTCGGAAAACGGGTGATTCGGGAAGCAATCATGCACGAGCTGAATCGCAAAGGGCAGGTGTTTTTTGTTCATAACCGGGTGCAGGATATTGACCGCATGGCAGCGTTTGTCAGAAGTCTTGTTCCGGAAGCCACTATCGGGGTTGCGCACGGCCAGATGCATGAACATAATATCGAAGACGTTATGTCAAAATTTCTGAGCGGCTCTTTGAATGTTCTGGTTACTACCACAATTATTGAATCCGGGATCGATATCCCAACTGCCAATACCATCATCATTAACCGGGCGGATCGATTTGGGCTTGCTGATTTGTATCAAATTAAAGGCCGGGTCGGACGGAGTAGAGAAAAAGCATACGCCTATCTTTTGATTCCTGCTGAAGAGCAGCTTTCAGATATTGCGCGAAAGCGACTGCGCGCGATCCAGGAACTTTCAGAACTCGGCGCAGGATTTCAGATTGCAGCCCAAGATCTGGAAACTCGCGGGGCAGGCAACCTTCTGGGAAAACAGCAGTCAGGTCATATTGCTGCAGTTGGAATCGATTTATATACCGAGATGATGGAGCAGGCTATTGCTGAACTACAAGGAGAAGAACAAGCCGCAACATCAGATACCATCATCACTATGAAAGCTTCGGCATTCATACCGGAAGACTATATCCAGGATATGAGCCTGAGGCTTGCAGCGTACAAGGAAATTTCGAGCGTGAACGATGAAGCCCAGCTTGCGGAAATTCAAGAATCCCTTGTTGATCGGTACGGCGAACTGCCTGTGCCAGCTCATAATCTTATCAAGATCATGCAGATAAAATGCCTTGCAAAGGAAGCATTGCTCTCCCGAATTGATGAAGGCAATGGTTACCTTGATCTGACATTTGCTCCTGAGGCAGCTATTTCTCCGAACAAGGTTATGCATGTGATTAAAAAACATAAAGGAATGATTACCTATATCCCTGAATATACGCTTAGGATCAAATCAGGAGACCATTCTCTTGATTTTGCCGTGGATTTTCTGAAAAAGTTCTTGCCCGAACTCTTGTAAGTGTGTTATAAGTGAGCTATATTTTTATTCATCTGTAATCAAAAAGGCGTAGTGGAGGAATCATGAAGAAATTATGGTTGTTGTTGCTTATTGGCGTTGTTTCGTTTGCCTTGTTCTCCTGCAAAAAAGGGCCGGATAATACGGTTCTTGCAAAAGTAAACCGAACAACGATCACGGCGGCAGATTTTAAAAAACAATTTGAAGATCTGACGCCCCAGATGCAGCAGGCAGTGCTTATGGATCAGAAATTAAGAAAAGATTATCTCGAGGATCTGATCGGAATTGAACTGGTGGTTCAGGAAGCCAAGAAACAAGGGCTCGACAAGGAAGCTGAGTTCAAGAAAAACATGGAAGCCCGCAAGAAAAAAGTAGAAGAATATAAAAAACAGCTCGATCAGCAACTCCAGACCGCTACTCGTGACGAACTGTTTAATACCATGCTCAAAAAAGACCTTGGAGAAAAATTAAAAAATCTTCCTCCTCCGACGGACAAAGAAGCCCGCGATTTTTACAATAAAAACAAAGACAAACTCAAGTCCCAAGACGGCAAACCGATAAGCTACAAAGACATCGAACCGCAGATCAAGATGCGGCTCATGCAGGAAAAGCAGCGGCCATTGTATATGGAATATACCAAGGCACTGCGGGATAAAGCATCGATCTCCGTCGATGAAAAGGCCCTGGAAACGGTTCTGGCTGATGCTCCCCGGTCAACGGGAATGCAGGACAAGGCGAAAGCAAAGAATCTCCCCGCACCAAGCGAAGGAAAATAAGAGTACCTCTATTCTATGGCTATGAAACGGTTCTTAACATATGGAGCCCCGGTGATACTGCTGGGGCTATTCTTTTTTTCCTGCAAGCAGAACACCGACGGCAGCAAACAAAGCAGCACCGGTCACAATCCGGCAGATATGAAGGTCGTCGCGACGGTAAACGGCAACCCCATTACGCTGGGAGAATTTCGGGAACGGTTTACCCGGGCGGGATTTAAGTGGGATCGCGAAACTGCACAGGAAATCAAAGAGGAGTTTTTAAACCGGCTCATCGAGCGAACCATGATGCTCCGTGAAGCGCAGAGAAGGCGGATCACGATCGGCCTTCCGGAAATCAATGCCAGGGTTGCCCGATTAAGCGGAGAATATGGCAAGGACGTCAAGGATGAACTTGCAACCCGGGGCATCGATTTTGAAAAGTGGAAATCCGATATCTGGGAAGAGCTCATGATCGAACGGCTGATGACCAAGGAAATTTACCATCGCGTTTCGGTTTCTCCCGCTGAAATGAGGAAATATTATCAGGCGAATTCCGAACAGTTTGTAAAACCGGAACAGGTTCATGTCCGGCAAATTGTGACGGCGACCCAGGAAGATGCAAGAAAAGTTTTATCGCACATTCATGCCGGCGGTGATTTTGCGGCTCTTGCAAAAGAGCGGTCCACAGCCCCGGAAGGTGAAAATGGCGGCGACCTCGGCTATTTCAGTCTGGGCGAAATGCCGCAGGAATTTAACGTCGTCTTTACCCTGCAAAAGGGCCAGGTCAGTGAAATTGTCAGCAGCCCGTACGGATTCCATATCTTCAAACTTGTTGATAAACGGCCTGCAGGAAAAATCAGTTATGAACAGGCGTCCAAGGAGATCGAGGCGCTATTGAGAAAAGAAAAAGAAGACAAGCGGTATAAACAGTGGTTTAAGGAACTTCGTTCACGAACGAAATTCACGGTGAATTATCAGGGACTTGAGCAATAATCCGTGGCAGGAGTGTTTTCCAATAGATTTTCGAGTTCATTGTAGAGGCCGGTTTGGAATAGAGAAGCTTCCTGTTTCTGTTCGGACTCAAGTTTCATAATGCCGCGATCATTCACGATTGCGAGCTTTGTTTCAAACCGTTCCGAAACCATATTCATATTTTCCAGGACTGCACGAGCTTCCTTTCCTCGCAGGATCTCCGGTTGATACTTTACGCGGTAATTGTTCACATCCAGAGGCACTGTCTCGACTCGAGCAAGGGCTCCCTTCTTGAAGGTTACTAAAAGCAGGATGCTGGTATTGGTTCGGTTGCTTTCCGAGCCGAAAACGAAATTGCCGAGACTGTATGCAATAAGCCGGTTTTTATACCATTCCAGTTCCTGGAGTACATGGGGGTGATGGCCAAGAACGAGGTCCGCTCCCCAATCGATGGCCTGCCTGCCGAGCTCGATCTGATAATCCTTGGCAGTTGTCATGAGTTCGGCGCCCCAGTGGAAGGAGACGACGACAATATCTGCAAGCGGCCGTACTTTTTTTATGTCGGCTTCCACAAATTCACGGTATCCCGGAGCGGTTCCCGGGCGTCCGGGTGAAGCAAAGAAGTCAAGCGGGAAGGTGAGCGAGTACGCAAGAAAAACGAGCGTTTTATCCTTGATTTTTACGAATGCAGGCTCCCGGGCATCGGCAAGGTCCCTTCCCGCACCTGTATACAGTATTTCGTATTCATCAAGAAGATCGAGCGTATCCTGGAGCGCGAGCGGACCAAAATCCATGGCATGATTGTTGGCAAGGGTTACAACCCGAAAACCTGCTGCTTCAAGCGCTTCCACTGCATCCGGTTCAGCCCGAAGCGTGAATTTTTTGTTTTCGACCGCGGTTCCACGGTCAGATATCGGACTTTCAAGGTTTCCCACGATGATATCTGCCCGCTCGAACACTGATTTGACATTCACAAAGGGGTATTCAGGACCGAATTTCTTCAGGAACGGGATAGTTCTTCCCCCGAGCATGATATCGCCGACAGCCACAAGCGTAATTTCATCGGGCGATACCTGCTCTTCAGACCCTGCCGGCAGGGCGTTTATCCCTATAAGGCAGGCAACAAGGAGTATTTTTTTTATTGCTTTTTGCATGCGTTCCAGTGGATAATAAAAAAGATTCCTGAAAAAGGCAACAGAAAAAAGAACTTCGAGGAGTATTCATATATGAAAAGCGCAAAATGGCTATTCACGCTCTGTTTGATTTTTTTATTCGGCCAGCATGGCATGGCAACGGGATCGGTTGTCGTTGACCGGGTTATTGCAATAGTAAATGACGATGTTATTACCCTGAGCGATCTTCAGAAAGAAGAAGCCCTCCGCAAAAAGACCGAAGGCAAACAGGATGAGCGGACCATTCTTGAAGACATGATTGACCGGAAACTTCAGATGGTAGCCGCAAAAAAAGGCGGGATGGACGTTACTGACAAAGAGGTTTCAGACGCTCTTACTGATATCATGAAACGAAATTCCATGGATGCCAAGCACTTCGAAGCTGCGCTGGCAAAGGAAGGGCTTACCGTAGACCTGTATAAAGAAGGACTGAAGGAACAGATGACCCTGTCCAGGGTGTTTAATAAATTTGTGAATGCCGGCATTGCCATTAACGAAGCAGAGGCGCGCGATTTTTACAAGAAAAACGCAAAACAATACATATTGGCCGAAGAGATCCGTTTACGCCAGATTTTTCTCCCGATCCCTCAAAAAGCAACCGCGAAGAAAGTTGCAGCTATCAAGGAAAAAGCGTTGGAACTCTATGAGCGAGCAAAAAAAGGGGACGATTTTACTGATCTCGTGAAAGAAGCTTCCAAGGGCCCGTCTGCTGCCCAGGAGGGAGACCTTGGATATATGGAGCGGGATCAGCTGATCAAAGAGATCCAGGAAGCAGTAAAAAATCTGAAACCGGGTGATATTACGAAACCGTTTCTTTGCTCCGGCGGATACACTATTCTCCTGTGTGAGGACGTCCGGACGCCTGTCAAGCCATTTGAAAAAGTAAAAGACGAGATTACCAAAAAACTCTACCACCAGAAAATGGTCAGCACCTATCGAAGCTGGCTTCAGTCGCTCAGAAGCAGCTCTCATATTGAAAACAGGCTTTAATTTTTAACGGCAACCCTTTCTGTAACCGTAGGAAGCGGTTTCTTGTTATTCGCGAATGAAAACCTTAAAATTAAAACGGAACGAAGCACGGCGGGTTCTGCGCGGGCACCCCTGGATATTCAACAATGAACTCCAGCCTTTCAAGGGCGCGATCATTCCCGGCGAAATCGTGGATGTGGTCGATTTCTCAAACCGTTTTGTTGGCCGCGGATACATGAACCCTCATACGCTCATTGCGATTCGGCTGCTCACCACGCATCAGGAAGAAATTGATTTTGCTTTTTTAAAAAAGAAAATAACAGCCGCACATCGGCTGAGATCCCAACTTGGCTTTGGAGAATCATTTCGAGCATTTTTTAGCGAAGGAGATGGGCTCCCGGGTCTTATTGTCGACAAGTACGAAGATACTCTCGTTATCCAATCGCTTACTGCTGGTATTGATACTCTTATGCAGGATATTATTCTCGCTCTGCAGGAAGAATATTCACCCCATGCTATTCTCCTTAGAAACGATACGGCTGCACGAGGCATTGAAGGATTACCTCAGGAAAAAAAAGTTTTCGGAGAAATTAGCGAACCAGTTGAAATCGAAGAATCGGGTATTCGCTATAAGGTAGACCTTCTGGAAGGTCAAAAAACCGGATTCTTTTTCGATCAGCGGGAAAATCGGCTGGCCCTCAGAGAATATGTAGTTGATAAACGGACACTCGACTGTTTTTGTTATGTTGGCAGCTGGTCGCTTTCTGCAGCCAGATTCGGGGCATTGGATGTTCTGGGCATTGATTCGTCTGAGCGGGCAATAGCACTGGCAGCACAGAATGCCGCCTTGAACGGGTTGCCGGTGAAATTTAAAAAAGCCGATGTGTTTAATGAACTTCGCTCGCTGGAACAAACGAAAGAACGTTTTGGTTGTATTATTCTTGATCCGCCGGCGTTTGTAAAGAACAGGACGAAAATACGAGCGGGACTTAAAGGGTACAAAGAAATCAATGTGCAAGCCATGAAATTACTTGATCCTGGCGGGATACTCGTATCCTGCTCATGCTCGCATCATGTAAACGAGGAACTGTTCCGCGAGATGCTTGTTGATTCGGCATATTCAGCCGGAAGACAAGCACGGCTCGTTGAAATGCGAACGCAGGCACGAGATCATCCGATTTTGCTTGCAGCACGGGAAACACAATATTTGAAGTGCGCGATTTTGAAAATCGAATGATAGTAACAGTAACCACAGAGACACAAAGACACAGAGAGATGTTTTATTTAAAATTACTAAATTCTTTTTCTCAGTGTCACAGTGCCTCCGTGGTTTAATTTCTGGAACTTTTAGCTTGACTAATGAACAGTGCGTATGTTACATAATCACCTGTTGCAGGGCGCTTAGCTCAGCGGGAGAGCACTGCCTTCACACGGCAGGGGCCACTGGTTCAATCCCAGTAGCGCCCACCATGAAATTGAAAGAGTCAGCGGAAAATGCTGGCTCTTTTTTGCATCAGTTTGTGCAGATTGACATCTTTTTAGATTAGGCATATATTCGTAAATAAAAGGCCAGCTGGGTCAGTTCTATCCGGAAAAAATAAAGTCTTCGCTTTTCGGCCGCTATTCGAGAGATCCTTCAAGAAGCTTACATAAGTGGCTTATCCTTGAGAAAGTGGTAAAATACGATGGAATTCGAGTGGGACTCCAAAAAGGCGGAACTGAATCGGAAAAAGCATGACGTTTCTTTTCATGATGCGGCCACGGTATTCGCTGATCCGCTCGCCATTACATTCTCCGATCCGGATCATTCCTTGGGAGAGCACAGATTTCTGACTTTTGGACATTCCAAGATGAACCTCCTGCTTGTTGTCGTGCATACAGAACCGCATGGCAAGATAAGAATAATAAGTGCACGGCGCGCAACAAGAAATGAAAGGAAAATATATGAAAACGGCTAAAAAAGAAGAAATGAGAAAAGAATATCGGAGGGAAGACCTCGGCGTCGGCATTCGCGGCAAATACTATCACGATTATAAACAGGGTACGAATCTCGTTCTTCTGAGGCCGGACGTAGCGGCGGCCTTTCCGGACGACAACTCTGTTAACGATGCCTTGCGAGGCCTGATGAAAGTGGCGAAACAGACCCTCAGTCCTACCAAGCGCTCAACACGGACCTCTAAAAAACAGGCGGCCGGTTAGCGCTGCAATGCTTAAGCAATGAAGGAAAATAATAATGATAAATGACTTTCTCCCATTCGCGAGGACACTCTTAGCTCGGCGGGAGAGCACTGCCTTCACACGGCAGGGGCCACTGGTTCAATCCCAGTAGCGCCCACCATTACTTTCAAAGAAGAAGGGGACTGTATGCGGTTTGAGAAGAGTATCATTATTGTAATTCTCAGTTTGTGCTTTTTATCTGCGGGCTGTACAGCGAAGATTACGCGACAAGGTTATCTCCTTGATACACTTCAAGACATTGAAAAAAAATGTCCTGATGTGATTATAGTAAAAGGATTCGACTATAAATCTGACTCAGTAGAAATAAAAGGGAAAATATCTGCTTCTGATACTGCTTTTTCGACAACATGCTCAGAGGCGTTTGTAATGGATATATTTAAGAAAGATGCATGTACAATAGGCGCAGATATTATAAACATAACCGAAGAATCTCAGCCAAATGCGTGGACTAGTACGTGTTATAGAGCAGAAGCCGAACTTCTGAGAATGAAAGACAGAACCATGCTGAGCGAGATTAAAACCGACAAACACTATTCCGACCGAAACATCAGCTATCGGTCAAAATATTCAGAGTGCTTAAATAAAACAAGTGCAATTATAGCAGGGATCTTCATAGGCATGGCAGGCAGCACGATGGTACGTAGCGCCTGCATGTCGGAAATTGCAGAAAATGATCAGAAAGCAGATCAGCAGCCGACCCAATCTTCGGATAAGGGTAGCATTGATGACAAAGAGAAGGAAATTAAATAACGGTAGTTGATTGTTGTGCAGTTCGTGTGTCGGGAGATGACGGAAACAGATTTCTGAAGCTCAATAACCGTATAAAAAAACAAAAAAGAAAAAGGCGAGAAATGCATCCCCCTTACTGATCACATTCACACGGCAGCGGCCACTGGTTCAATCCCAGTAGCGCCCACCATGAAATTGAAAGAGTCAGCGGAAAATGCTGGCTCTTTTTTGCATCCTTCCTCCAGGCATCTACTTTCAATTAAGCTACTTGTCAAACCTGCGCACCGATAGACAATACCTTGCTCTTGTTTGATCAATCTACAATGTGGTATGAAAATCAATCAATATATTGACAGATAATCAAGCATATGGTAGTATGAATTCATTAAGGGGGAATCTATGAGCATTTATAAAAAACTAGGACAGCGAATCAAGGAATTGCGCGAAAAGGCGGAAATGAGCCAGGATGCCCTGGCGCAGAGAATGAATCTGCCTCGTCCAGCCATCTCCCAAATCGAAGGCGGAGGACGAAAAATAGCCACTGATGAGCTTCTTGAGCTATCAGAAGTATTCCACGTATCTGTAAATGATCTTCTCAATCCAGGAAAAGAACCGGAAGTTCATCTTCGTGCTGAGAAAATGGAAAAAACTGCAAAACTACAGTTGCGCATCAGTGTGCCGCAAAAAAACCTTCAGAAATTCAGGGAAGTATTACTTTACATTCTGAATAAGGTCGGAGCCAAGGAAAACATCGGGGAGACAGTTATCTATAAAATTCTTTATTTTATTGATTTTGACTACTACGAAAAATATGAGGATCAATTGATCGGCGCAACGTACATAAAGAACAAGTTTGGACCGACACCGGTCGAGTTTGTCAAAATCGTAGAAAAAATGATTAAAGATGAAGAGATTGAAAAGGTAAAAAGCGAATATTTCAAGTTGCAGCAAACCAAGTATTTGCCTCGTCGAAAGCCGAATCTTATGAAATTGCAGGCGAGTGAAATCGAGATAATCGACGATGTTTTAAACAAGCTTTCAGACATGAACGCCAGCCAGATCAGCGCCTACTCTCATGATGATGTTCCCTGGTTGACGACAAAGGATGGCGAAATAATCGATTATGAATCAGTCTTTTACCGCACACCGCCCTATTCAGTGCGGGCATACGCGGAAGAGAACGAATGAGCCAACAGTTCTATAGTCCATATATCGGAACACTGTTTAAGAAAATAGACCATGTTCCTGAGTTTGAAAAAGACCTGAAAAGACTTTCCAAGAGATTTTCTTCACTTGAAGACGATTTGCAGATGTTCATCAAGGTTGCAATGAACCTGTTTCATAAGCAAAAAAAAGACAACAGGGGCATTTTTCATATATCTGACCTTGGTAGTTGTTATCCAAAAATCTATAAGGCCAAGAAATTCGCCTGCAAGGCAATAAAGAACAAAGGTGCGCAATCCGGAATAAGAGTTATTTATGCGTATCATGAAGTAGAAGATTGGATTACCTTTATTGAGTTTTATTATAAAGGAGATAAGGAAAGTGAGGATAGGGAGAGAATAAGGAGATATTTCAATGAAAAGAAAAAGCACTGATGACATTTGTGGGTTGCCAGAGCGTATGCCACTCTATAAGATTTGGAACTGGAGTGGTATCGGAAAAACATAATGACAAGCTGACATCAGTTTTTGTGTAGATTGACATCTTTATTAGATTAGGAATATATTCGTGAATAAAAGGCAGCAGGGTATTAGGTTGCCTAACTATACACGCATTTTGTGTGCAAAATAATGAAGGAAAATAAAACAAATACATCGAAAAAAGAAGATGTCAACAAATGGGAAAAGAATTTCCACAAAAATCATCCATTGTTCTCGCAAATTGCAGCCAGTAGTCTTGGTGGTATCGTAGCAGGAATTGTGGTGGCTTTGTGGGCCGCCTATTATATACCACCAAGACCACATACAGAACTTTCCCGTACAAGCCAATCATCTTACCTATTTCAAGTAGAAAATCGTGGATACATTCCCGCTGACATTATATACGATATAGCAAGTCCCCCGGCTGCAGTTCCGAATTTCACTATCGATGAAGGCCAGGAATATATAAAATTAGAAAATACGTCGGATGAACACATTAAACGTGCAGTAATTAAAGGCTTACCTAAATCGGGGAAAATAGAAATTATCATTTCTGGAATTTCAGGAACTAAAGACGTTACCATTCATAAAAAATAAAAATCTAACAATACGAAACCTACGCAACCTAACAAAAATTTTGAACGGCGCTGGCAAAATGATGATTCCGACCAGCGCCTCCACTGCGACGAATAAAGGCGGCGCGTGAAGCGTGCGTTATGCAATGAGAGAAGAGTGATATAATCAATAATCGCTGATTGGGGGCGCCATGCAAAAGGAAAAAGGTTACTCCGAGGAATTGGACAAGACATTAGCCGCGGTGTGTGGTCTTTATTGCGAGGCGTGCTCGTGGTTTATTGCTACCACTGAAGATCCCGAAAGGCACAAGAGACTTGCGGCACAGCTGCATTTTTTGGTGGAAGAGAGCAAGTGTTACGGATGTCGTTCGGGCAAAAGGTTGCCCTATTGCGGGAAATGCAAAATGTTCGCTTGTGCAGCCGAACGAGGCATCGACTTTTGCAGCCAATGTCAGAAGTATCCCTGTGATGACCTGAGACAGTTTCAATCTGCCATGCCGCATCGGCTCGAGCTGTGGATCAACCTTGAACGAATCAAGTCTGTTGGCTATAGACAATGGCTCAAGGAGATTCAGAAAAACTATACCTGCCCACGGTGTAAGACCATGAATTCCACCTACGACCTGAAATGTCGAAAATGCGGTGAAGAACCCAGCTGTAGTTACGTAGCCAGACACAGGCAGGAGATCGAACAATATTTGAAGAATAGATGATGTATAACGATTCAATCCAACGGACGCTGGCTATTAACCGAACCGCTAAAATCTCAATCGTTCGTCAGATCAGATAGCATATTGGAAATGCAACGTGTCAAGTGCAACTTGACACCCAAAGATTATGAACACAAACAAAGAACAATTCCGCTGTCCATGGTGTTTGAAGTTTGAGCAGTACATCCAATATCACGATGAAGAATGGGGCGTACCGGTGCATGACGATCGCATCCATTTTGAATTCCTGATTCTTGAAGGCGCACAGGCCGGCTTGAGCTGGTCAACAATTCTGAAAAAACGCGAAGGGTATCGCAAGGCGTTTGCTGGCTTTGATCCGGAGAAGGTTGCGCGTTTCAGTGATGAAAAACTGAAAAAAATCCTGTTTGATCCTGGAATCGTCCGTAATCGCCTCAAAGTGTATGCGGCGCGAAATAATGCGATTCGTTTTCTTGAAATTCAGAAAGAGTTCGGAAGCTTTGATCACTATATCTGGAGTTTCGTGAATTACAAGCCAATTAAGAATGCCTGGAAAACTCTCAAACAAGTTCCGTGCACGTCAAATGAATCAGATGCGTTAAGCAAGGATTTAATCAAGCGCGGATTTAAATTCGCAGGGAGCACCGTAATGTATTCGTTCATGCAGGCATGCGGACTCGTAAACGATCATCTTATTGATTGCTGGCGTTACAAGGAAGTTCGTAAAACGTCCCGCTAGTTTCAAAAATATCAGATAAGGATTCATCATGCCCTGGAAAAAAATTGCACAAATTTTAAATCCCACGGATATTATTACATTCACATATATTTTTATTACCGGAATATTTATCATCATGAGTCCATTATCCGATATTCAGAGTCATGTATTAATGAGACTTGGCATGTTGATTATTATTAGTTTGATTATTTGTTTTGATTTTTTTTCACCGAATACGGTTGTCAGGTTCGTGCGCAATTTTTATCCATTCGTCTTGCTCGGCTATTTTTATCCTGAAACCGATTATTTGAATAACGTATTTTTCTCTGATCTGGATATCATCGTTGCCAAAGCAGAAGTTGCACTGTTTGGAGGGCATCCAAGTATCTGGTTTGCAGAAGTGTTTCACTGGAAATGGTTCAATGAACTGATGCATTTTAGTTATTTCACCTACTATTTTCTGCCATTTTTCTTATGCGTCTATATCTATAAAACATCTCCCCAGCACTTTCAGTTTGCTCTTTTCTCGATAATGCTGTCTTTCTATCTTTTCTATATTATTTTCATCATCATCCCCGTAGCAGGGCCGCAGTTTTATTTGCCGGCTCCCTATAATGAATTACCTGATGCGTATTTTTTCAGGAACATAATGGTTCTTGTCCAGCAAACAGCAGAAGGCCCGACCGCGGCATTTCCCTGTTCTCATGTTGGAATTGCTTTTTTGGTATGGTGGCTTGCCTTGAAATTTGCGCCGAAACTTATGAAGTGGTTTTTTATATTTGGTATTCTGATCGCATTCTCAACCGTTTATATTAAAGCTCATTACGTCATTGATGTTATTGCGGGGTTACTTGTTGTGCCACTCCTGTATTGGATAACTGTCCATGCATATTCGTTTATTACCCCCAGGGATACAATACTGCTCCACGGGAGAGATTAAAATGATGCAGGTTCCTTTTGAGGCTTCGTACTATTGATATGAGAGTATGCTGAGAGGTGTCTAATGCGGCAAACGGGAGGTACGTAAATGTTTGCAAGAGGAGTATTTGAGATAAAAAAAATTGAAAAGCCGGATAGAGTTATCCGGCCTGAATTTTTTCCTCTTCTTCCTGACGGGTTTTGCATTCAATACACAGGGTCGTTACCGGACGGGCTTCGAGCCGCTTTATGCTGATTGCGCCACCGCAGGATTCACATACTCCATACGTGCCGCCATCAATCCGTGAAATGGCCTCGTCAATTTTTTTGAGCAGTTTCCGTTCACGTCCCCGCAGCCTGAGCAAAAAGTTATTGTCAAGTTCGGCGACCGCCTGATCAGTCGGATCAGGGAAGCTTTCTTTTTCCGTGCTTATTTTCGTATTCAAGGTTTGACCGGCTTCATCGAGCAGTTCCTGCCGCTGCTTCAGAAGCTTTTTCTTGATTGTGACAAGTTTTGTATCTGTAACCATGTCTCAAGACCCTTTCATGCCAACAAATAGCAGGAGGTAGTGAAACTGCATTCCACCTGCTGAAAATAAGTTAAAACTATACCAAAAAAACCCTGTTCCGTCAATTGATAAATCGCGACAAGCACTATACATTGTGACACTTTTTCCGGTTCTGTTCGTTTAAAATGGGATCAGTGGCGCCACTCTGTACATTGACAAACCAGCTGAATCCCGATAGTATGAGACCATGTTGAGTGAAAAACAGAAGCTGGGCAAGATCATGCAACTCGGTGCTGAAATCACCGAAGTGAAAGATATTGACGTTCTCATGGAGCGGATCCTTCGTGAAGCCAGAATGCTGGTAAACGCTGATGCAGGTTCCATTTATATCAAGGAAGGAAACAAACTGAAGTTCAGCTATACGCAGAATGACACGCTTGAAAAACAGATGTCATCGCACAAAAAACTGATCTACTCAATTTTCACCATCCCGATCGATAACCGTTCTATTTCCGGCTATGTAGCAAATACCGGGAAAACAATCAATATTCCCGATGTCTACAAACTAAGCTCAATACTCCCTTACACGTTTAACCGCTCGTATGATGATATTTCCGGCTATCGCACGCGATCCCTGCTGGCATTTCCGCTCAAAACCAGCCGCGGAGAGATTATTGGTGTATTGCAGCTTATCAATGGGAAAAATGTTCGCGACAGAATTATTCCTTTTCTAAAAAAAGATCACCCCCTGATTCTCTATTTTGCGAACATGGCCGGTGTTGCAATCGAACGAGCCCAGATGACCCGGGCCATGATCCTGCGCACCATCAAGATGGCGGAACTCCGGGATCCGAATGAAACAGGCGCGCATGTAAATCGGGTTGCTGCATACGCGGTTATCATGTATGAAGCATGGGCAGGGAGCCGGAATGTTCCTCAGAATATTATCGAAAAAAACCGTGATGTATTGCGCATGGCCGCAATGCTGCATGATGTCGGCAAGGTCGCCATATCAGACGCGATTCTCAAAAAGCCCGCCGGCTTGACTGATCATGAGCGCAAGGCAATGGTTCAGCATGCTATCATAGGGGCACGGCTTTTCAGCGAACAATACTCAGAATTCGACGAGGCTGCTGCGGTTGTTGCCCTGAATCATCACGAAAAATGGGATGGAACCGGCTATCCCGGCCATGTAAATCCGTATACGGGACATCCGATCCAGGGATACGAAAAAAGCGATGGAACTCCGCTGCCCAAGCGGGGAGAAGAAATTCCATTGTTCGGAAGACTGGTAGCGCTTGCGGACGTGTTCGATGCATTAAGTTCCCGACGGGTGTACAAAGAACCCTGGGAAGAAGGGCATGTGCTTGAACGGATGGAATCGTATTCGGGAAGCCATTTCGATCCTGAACTCGTAAAAATATTTTTTGAGAATATCGATACCATTCAAAACGCAGCACAGCGATATCCTGATTAACTCACATCGTGCATCCTTATACAATCGACCATGAATAAAAAACAGTCCCGCTGGATGCCATTTCAAAATAGCCCGTTTCAAGCACTTGAACAGCACCCGTCCGTCGGCAAAAAATCAAATTCCGGACCTGATCATGCATCTGAAGATCGCAAACTCTTTCTCGAAACCATTCAAAATATAAATATGTCTGCTCCTGAGCTGTGCAAGCATGAGAATGCAGCAAGGAGAACCAGCCACTCATCGAACCGGATAAAACAGTTCAAAAAAGGGACGATCAGGATCAGTAAAGAGCTTGATCTGCACGGTTGTACCAGAGATCGGGCGCTTATCCGGCTTCAACAATGTATTCAACAGGCATTTTGGGAAAGACAGCAAGCAGTTCTTGTTATTACCGGAAAAGGAAATAATTCTCCGGAGGGGCCTGTGCTTCGCACTGCTGTTCTTTCCTGGCTTCAAAAGGAGGGAAAGGGATTTGTAGCTGAATTTTCTGTTGCTCCCCGGGACAAGGGAGGGAGCGGTGCTTTGGTGATCTTTTTAAAGTCCAGCTGAAGGAACCCGGCAAAAACTATGCTGCTTTTTTCTCTTCTTTTTCAGACAGTCCGAGTATTTTTCTGATTTCATTACTCTCGATCGTTTCCTGCTGTAACAAAACCGTTGCAAGGTTTGAAAGCTTCTCGAGATTCGATGATACCAGCGTCGTACCCGGCCATAGACGGTATCAATAAAATGCCTTGCTTCCTGATCGATTCATCATCCCTGGAATGAGTGGGTGTTGTTGCTCCATACTGCAGAGAGGAACCACGTTGTAGTTGTATCGGCAGTGATAAATTATATATGATGTGATATGCCGATTCCAAAGAAAAACCGTGGGCCCTGGTAGGAAGGCTTCCAAAGATGGTGATCCTTGAGCGCGAGAAGTGGGTAACGATACATCACTTCATCAAGAGGCAGTTCCTTGCTGCCAAGAACTTCTCCTACAATAGTGATTAACCTTCCTTTCTGATACAGCGCTGTATCAAGAAAGTTCGATGATTGAACGAGGAATCGGCCTTCGGATGCATCGGTATCAAGCGGCCTTCCCTTATAATCCGTGGGCTTCTGGAGTATTTCAAGGATGGTTCCTTCCCGGGTATTTTTTGATGCAATGATCACGCCCCCGAACAGTACCCATTCGCCGGCAAACTTTTCAGGAGTGTTCCAGACAGCTCTGAATGACAGATTTTTGTTTATCGTATCCAGCGTTTTTTCGGGAAACGGCGGTGAACAGGCAGTGCAGAGAAGGGCGAGAGAAAACAGAAAAACACTCAGATGAGGGAGCATTGTCAATCGTTGCGGATGCATGGTGACCCTCACTACAATATGATCTTACGATACGGTTAATATTGCTGTTGAACCGGAATCCGAACGGGACCCTGAAGCGGATCCCATGATTGCGGATCGTTTCTGCTCCGGGTACGCTCCCACAATTTCAATTCCTTTGAAACAAGCACGGGATGCTGGTAGCTTTTCGACAGTTCTTTGCTCAGCTTCAGCTGCGTACCCGCGATTTCACCTGCCACGGTTATTTCCCGGCCAGGTGCGTATGCAAGAGCATTCAGATATCCGGGATAGTACACAAGAAACGGCCCCCCGGTTCTATTGGTGCGGGTTGGTTTTCCCCAATAATCGAGTTGTTTTTGCATGACTTGAATCAATGTCCCAAGCTGGAGTTCCGTTGTCTCGGCAATGGTGCCGCCCAGAATAACCATTTTCCCGGTGTACAAATCAGGATCTGACCGGAGCATTTCAAAGGAAATAGTTTGGTCGGCCTTGTCACGTGCCGCAGGAGATATGGCATAGGAGCAGGCCTGGAGCGAAAAAAACAAAGCGAATAAGAGAGTGCTGTTTTTCATACGATCCTTTTTAACGAAGTACGGTTTTTTTTGGATACAGACAGTTCCTGATCTGCTTCGTGTTCAATTTTCCGGCGGATCCGATCCGGAATATCAAGACCGGTCAGATCGAAATTGCCCAGTTCTCGGGCAAGAAGTGTAATTTTTTCGCTTGGCCTGAGATGTTTGTTAATGATGATTCTCCTGGTTTCCATGACCCGGCATGATCCGCCCTTCGACGTCTTGAGGTCTTCATAGGATACTTTGATCGACAAATCCACGGCAATCTGTTCAAGTTCTGCGAGCGTACTTTTCATAAATAAGTATAGCAGATTACCGAACCAAGCTGCATACTCCTGAATTCAAGAGCGTTCGGTATGCGAATGTTCTTCTCTCTCATTGCCTGCCGCGATGCAGGGGTGTGCGGTTGCTTATGACAACAGGCATACCTTATCACAAAGATATTCGGCAAGTCAACGATGATGAAACAAGGTGACGGAAAATCACAAGTAAAATTTTGCTTGCTATTTAAAAGCAGACTGTATATACTTGCCCACGAATTCGCCGTTTTTTCGATGTGGTAATTTATCAAACAGGTATACATACTTTTATTATTTCTAAGGAGGGGATGTATATGGCAAAGGCCATGACCAAGTCGCAGATTGCAGATACGATCGCGAAGAAGGCAGACATTAAGAAAAAGGTCGCAGTTCAAATTTTAGAAGACATCGCGGCGCTTGCTTACAAAGAGGCAAAGAATGCTTTTACGCTGCCAGGACTCGGCAAACTGGTGCTGGTACAGCGCAAGGCCCGCATGGGTAGAAATCCCCAAACCGGAGAAGCGATTAAAATTCCGGCAAAAAAAGTGGTTAAGTTTCGCGTTGCAAAAGCTGCGAAAGAAGCAATCCTCGGCAAGAAATAATTTTTACGAGTATTTTTTATTAAAACACTGCAAAGGCATTCCGATATTCGGGATGCCTTTTGCATCTTCAACTCGATGAGCAGTATCCTGTCGATGTGAGTAGTGGAACGTTCTCCTTTTTCCTTTTCCCGGTTGTGCATATGCGAGTTCTTGTTGCCATGAGCGGCGGAGTAGACAGTTCGGTTGCAGCTGCATTATTGTTGCAGCAAGGGTGCAACGTAGAAGGGATCAATCTGCGTTTAGCGTCTGGAGGATGTTCTTCACGTGATGCGGCACAAAACGTCTGTGATCGTTTGCAAATTCCGCTTCGTTGCATCGATGTGCAGGCAGAATTTTCCCGAGAGGTGATACAGAATTTCATCTCGGAATATCAGCAGGGAAGAACGCCGAACCCCTGTGTTCGATGCAATCATATCATTAAATTCGGGCTTTTAATGGACTATGCTCGTAAGCATGCATTTGACCGTCTTGCCACCGGCCATTACGCACGGATCGAGCATGATGATTCACAGTCACAATTCCTGCTGAAGCAGGCTCGGGATCATTCCAAGGATCAAAGTTATTTTTTATACCGCTTGTCACAAGAGCAGATGCAGATGCTCCTGTTTCCGGTAGGCGACCTTTCGAAAAAAGAAGTAAGAGCATACGCGCATACGTTGCAGCTTCCTTCTGCGGAATCTCCTGAAAGCCAGGAGATTTGCTTTATTGAGCACCATAATTATCGTTTGTATCTCAAGCACCATGCGCCTGAAACGCTTGTTCCCGGAAATCTCATATTAAGCGATGGCACGATCGTCGGACACCATGAAGGCATTGCTTTTTTCACTGTTGGTCAACGAAGAAAGCTCGGCGTGGCCGCCGGAGAACGACTGTATGTACTCAAAATAGAGCCGGATACTCACGCGGTGGTGCTGGGCAAAAAAGCGGAATTAGAAAAAAAAGAGCTTACCGTCGCGCAAACGCATTTTATCTATCAGAAAAGACGAGAATCGTCTCGTGAAGTAATGGTTAAGATCAGATATCGCTCGCCTTTCGTGCCTGCCCATCTTTATCCTCTTGACCCCGACAGGACGCGGGTGATTTTCAAGCAGCCGGTTTCAGGAATTTGTCCCGGCCAGGCAGCAGTTTTTTATGATGGCGATGTCGTCGTTGGCGGCGGCATTATAGAATAAAGAGTAGTGGCAATTTGGCATGAACAACAATGCATGCATCGATAAAACAGCGCTATTGCATGCACGAATGTGGATATAAGCAGTTGACAATGGCTTTTGCACCATGCTAATATTTGAACGATTTATGCGCGTCAGGAGCGGGAATGGCCGGAGAAAAAATACTTGATATTGACGACAGCCCGACAGTCCAGCGGCTGATTGAAATGATTTTGACAACGCAAGGCTATCAGGTTATTCTTGCATCTGACGGTGAAGAGGGCGTTGCAAAAGCACGATCGGAACGGCCCGCAGTAATCCTCGTGGATTTTGTCATGCCCAAGATGAACGGGTTTCAGGTTTGCAAAGCACTGAAAGAGGACCCGGACTTTAACGATACCCCGATTATTCTTGTCACCTCAAAAGGAGACAAGGTTGGTAGTAAATTTGTGGATGTGCTCGGCATCACGGAATATTTTACCAAACCGTTTCAGCCGGAAGAGCTTCTTTCTAAAATACGCGAAGTTATCGACAGGAAAAAAAAACCAGTTACCCCGGAAGCTCGTCAACCATCCCGGCCTGCCATGACCCCTTCTCCCGGCGTTCAGGCGGCTCAGAGCGTGATCGAATCCATGGTACGCAGCATTGTCGATCAGGTGATGACCGAATTTATCAACAATACGCTTCCGCAAAAAATCCAGGAAGAACTCAGCAAACTGCACTCTGCGAACAGCGCTGGCATGCAGGGAAATCTTGCGACTGTCTCGATCGTTGAAGTGATGCAGATGCTCGGATTGCAGCGCCAGACGGGAAAACTCGTCGTCAAGTCCAATGGAAATACCATTGAGATTTATTTCAAGGAAGGATCGGTCGTTTTCGCCTCATCCAAAAATCAGGAAAACGCGGTCGCAGTGGAAGAACTGCTCAGGAAATCCTGTAAAATTGATGAAGACAGTGTCCGCTATGTTCTCCGCATTGCAGAAATGACCACAAAACCGATCGATGGCATCCTTGTCCAGGAAAAACTTTTCAATGCAAAAACATTTTATGAATGTTTGAAACGGCATACCGAAGCTGCGGTGTATAAGGTTATGATGTGGAAACAGGGGTCATTCTATTTTGAAAAAGCCGAGGGGCCGGTTTTTTCGAACCCCCTGCAGCTCAAGATCGATGATTTGCTGCTGGAAGGCGCCCGCCGTTCGGACGAATGGGTTTTGATCCAGCAAAAGATTCCTGATTTTGGTATCGTGTTCGAGCCCATGATTGGAAATGCCGAGGAGCTGACGACCCGCGGGATGAGCGATATTGACATCAAAGTATTCTCCCAGGTGAACGGAAAACGGAGCGTGAGAGAAATTATCGAACAACTTTCTTTGAGCGAATTTGATGTCGCAAAAAGCATGTTCATCCTGCTTTCGGTGAACCTGATCCGGAAAAAACGGTAATCCCGGGATGAGCCCTAACAGTCAGAAATAAAACGAAAACTTGACACAACCAAAGAAATGTGTTAAGTATTTATCAACATGAAGTAGAGAAAAAAGGAGATTACGTATGGGCAAAATACTCGTAGCAGATGACAGTGTGGCGGAGCTTCAAATATTTCAGCAAGCGCTCCAATCGACAGGCCATACCATCATAACCGTCCTTGACGGCGAGGCAGCGGAAGAAAAGATCAAATCGGAGAAAATTGATCTTGTCATTCTTGATGTGATCATGCCCAAAAAAAACGGCTTCCAGGTATGCCGTGATATTAAAAGCAATGATTTGTTCAAAAAAATTCCGATCATCATGGTAACATCCAAAGATCAGGAAAGTGATAAGTTTTGGGGGATGAAACAGGGTGCTGACGAGTATTTGACCAAACCGTTCAAGCCGGAAGATCTTCGCAAAGTGGTGAAAAAATATATCTGATCCCTGGAGGGGGAGCGCTTGACCGAGGTTGAGGATACTACAGCCGTCGATATAAACACCCATCAAGAAGAGGAGATTCGGGTATGCCTTTTCAGCATAGGCGAGGATATCTATGCCCTTCCGGTTGACCTGTTGACGGAAATTATCATAACCCAAAAAATCTTTCCTGTTCCAACCACTCCATCCCATATACTCGGCATTATTAATCTTCGCGGAAATATTGTTCCGATTGTTGATATCCGTTCCATCCTTTCCGTATCCCAGCAGTCTCCGACAACCGGACAAATAGCGGTTGTAAGACACGGCACTATTGTCCTGGGCATTGTTGTTGACAATGTGTATGAAGTTATTTCCGTGCCCGAAAGCAGTTTGCTGACTGTGCCGACCGATTATGCAACACAGTCCGGGAAAAACAGGAGTCGTTTTTTCCGAGGCATCATTCAGCGGGAAGACTGTCTTGCCGCGCTGTTGAACATGGATCGTATTTATGAAGAGATCAAGCTGACATGACGGTTTGCTCCTGCCTGATTCGCGGCAGGAAGCAGTCGTTTAAACCGTACGAAATATTCGGTCGTTGATGACTACGACTATCAAGGAGTAGAGCGATGGATAGGAAAATAAAAAAAAGAAATCCCATCTATGAATGGAGTATTCGTACCAAAATTGTGGTCAGTCTTGTGTTCCTGTCGGCGGTCTTCGGCGGCGGTATTATCGCGTTTATTTATCTCCAGATACAGAGCGCGTTGCGCGACGAAGTGATCAACAAAACGATCATTGCATCGGAAAATCTGAGCGCGAAAGTCACGCAGCCGGTCCAAGTCGAAGATGTGAATGCGCTCCTGACATTCCAAAACGAGGCCACGGATCAGCCGGAAATCGCGTATAGTTTTGTAAAAGACGCAAAGGGAAGAGTTTTATCTTCAACATTCGAGAACAATGCGATTCCTTTGGAACTGCAATCGGTCAATACGCTGAAACCCGGCGCGGTGTACGGAACGCAACCGGCAGTGATCATGGTCAAGGGAAGCCCGGTTGAAGTCATCGATATTGCCACCCCCATTGCAGGCGGCACGCTGGGTACCGTGCATCTGGGGTTGAATATGACCCTCATTAACTCAAAGATCCGAACTCTCGTGGTCATCATCGTGGTGATCGTTGCTGCCTCCCTGATCGGTCTTACCATTCTCAGTCTTGTCATGTCGGGTATCATTATCGCGCCGGTGAAAAATATCATGCGGGTCGCACAGGCTATCGGACACGGCGACCTGACCCAGAAGGCAGAAGTGACGAGCGGCGACGAACTCGGCCAGCTGGCTTCCACCTTGAATCAGACGGTCGACCGTCTCCAGGGTCTGGTGAGAACGGAAAGCGACCGCGACCGCATGCAGAGTCAGGTTATCAGCCTTTTGTCCGTCGTGAGTACGGCTGCTGATGGTGACCTTACTGCAAAAGCAGAAGTGACGCCAGACACCCTGGGATCCGTGGCCGACGCATTCAACGTTATGATCAACGGTCTTACCTCCCTGGTTACCCAGGCCAGTAACATGGCAAGCGAAGTGCAGCACGCCGCCTCGGAAATTCTTCATTCATCAGAACGCATGCGGTTGGGCGCATCCCAGCAGGTGGTTGAAATACGGAGTGCATCTGAAGCCGTGAATACCATGTCCATGACGACTCAGCGGATGGCCCAGAACGCTGAAGCAGCAACCCAGACATCCCTGAAGGCAACCCAGGCCGCTGTGAAAGGCGGAACCGCTGTGGCAGAGACGATTAAGGGCATGCAGAGGATTCGCGCTACCGTGCAGTCTACCGGAAAAAAGATCAAAGGTCTCGGCGAACGCTCACTGGAAATCGGCGCCATCATTGAAGTCATCAACGAAATCTCCACCCAGACAAACCTCCTTGCACTGAACGCCGCAATCGAAGCTGCGCGCGCCGGAGAACAGGGACGCGGTTTTGCCGTGGTTGCTGATGAAGTCCGGAAACTTGCCGAACGTACCGCCCGTTCCACCAAGGATATTACCGGCCTGATAAAGGGTATCCAGGTTGAAACAAGTGAAACCGTGACCGTTATGGAAGAAGGCACCCGTGAAGTGGAAGAAGGAACCAAGCTTGCCGACCAGGCTGAAACTGCGCTCCGTGAGATCGAGCAGATCGTTAAGCAGACCGCAAGCCTCATGACCGACATTACCCGGGCCGCAGGAGATCAGGTGAAATCCACGGAAAGCGTGGTGCACACTATGGAAAATATTTCCCGACTGTCTCAGGATACCACGCAGGGAGTGCAGGAAACAGTCTTGACCATTGGCAAACTGGGAGATCTTACGGCCCGTCTTACGGAAGCCATCGGTAAATTCAAGATCAGCAAAGAGCCCGAAGTTGAGCAGACCGGGGAATCGCCACTTCCTATGCTCGAAGGAGAGAGCTATCATTCCACAACCGATACGGTGACCACGAGCGATGAAGAAATCAAGCTCGGGCTTATCAGATAAGTGATATTATGGCCGGGCTTTCAGATAAATCAGGAATCATCGAATTTTTCATCGTTGAGGCTGGTGATCATCTTCAAAACCTGAATAAGGGACTGTTGTCTCTTGAGAAAAATCCGACCGATACGACTGTGATCGATGAACTATTTCGGGCGGCACACACCCTGAAAGGTTCTGCAGCCATGATGGGCTTTCAGGGCATCAGCGATATTGCCCATAAGACCGAGGACATGCTCGGTCAGTTCCGTTCCGGCACCATTCCCATCGGAAAAGAATCCCTCAATTTTTTATTCGACAGCGTTGATGCGGTCAAGCTCATGGTTGACAGCGTGGCTGCAAACGAGCCTGAAGACGTGCTCGTGGTTGAGAGTATTGGACGTGCCTACAAGGACGTTATGGAAAATTTTCAGAAGCAATCTCCTGACGCCAAGATTTCCAGTCCCCTGAATAGGGACGACATTGATCTGGCATGGGAAAAAACGTTTGACGGATCCTATAAAGGGTCAGCAGTTGCTTCCGAGGAACCACACAAACGGCCGGAACCGCTGCTTAAACAGGAGATCGAAGAAGCACGGCGCGAAAGCATCCTTGAAAAACGAGGACCCGGCCGACGCGTTACGGATGTTGCTGAGCTGGAAAAGCAGTTTATCCGGGTCAATATCGACCGTCTGGACAATCTGATGAACCTGGTGGGAGAAATGATTGTGAGCAGAAACAGGCTTGCGCGCCAGGTTGATTTCATCAAATCGCTGCGTGAAGAGCTTGCTTTCAGCCAAAGCCGGTTGCTGCATGAAATTAAAAATTTTGAAGAGAAGTACGAATATACCCTTAGCGTCACGTCACCCGGGCAGGTGGCCGAGCAGACAGGCGATTTTCTTGAGCTTGAATTCGACCGGTATGACGATTTTAATCTGCTTTCCCGCAAACTGACTGAAATCACGACGGATACCAATGAAATCATGACTGAGCTCGCTGGATTTTTCGATTCCTTCGAGCTTGATACTACCCGCATTGCCACCATTACCACGAACCTGCAGGATGAAATAACGCTTGCCCGGATGGTCGAAATGGACAAGCTGTATCAGCTGTTCCAGCGGCCTATTCGTGATCTTGCCCAGGAAGAGAAGAAACAGGTGAATCTTCTTGTTTCAGGCGGTGAGACGAAAATCGATAAAACGGTTTTTGAGATCATATCAGATCCGCTCATGCATATGGTTCGGAATGCAATCTCTCATGGAATCGAACCGGTGGAAGAGCGCAAAGTGCTTGGCAAAGATCCGGTGGGTCTGCTGATCATGAAAGCCCGGCATGAAGGGAACAGCATTCTTATCGATGTTGAAGATGATGGCCGAGGCATGGATCCTGCTGTTCTCAAAAAAGTTGCTGTTGAAAAACGGTTCATCACCGCCGCAGAAGCGCAGGCTCTTTCAGATACTGATGCGATCAATCTCATTTTCCTTCCTGGATTTTCCACAACCGCGACGGTTGGAAAGGTGTCCGGCCGCGGCGTGGGAATGGACGTTGTCTCGAATCAGCTCACCCGCATCAATGGAAGGATTGAGATCAAAACCGAAAAGGGAGTCGGAACAAAATTCGTTATCAGGCTCCCGCTCACCCTCGCAATTGCCCAGGCCCTGATCGTGAAACTAAAAGACCAGGAAATCGCCATTCCCATGAACCTTGTGGAAGAGACAACACGGTTTTCATTCAAGGATATTCAGCGTGCCGCGGGCGAGGAAATGATCAATTTGCGGGGTACCCTGATCCGTCTTCACAAATTAAATGAACTGCTTGGCCTGGGTCCGTTCCCGAAAAAAGATGAAACGTACCGGCATCCGACGCTGATCCTGAGCACAGCAGAAAAACGTCTTGCGTTAATGGTGGAAGATATTACCGCGCGCGAGGAAATCGTCGTGAAATCGCTCGGTGATTATTTAAAAGGAATTAAGCTGTTCTCTGGCGCCACGATTTCCGGCGAAGGAAACGTTCGGCTTATTATCAACATTGCTCCGCTGTTTGGTGAAGAAAAGATTCATGTTTCAAAAACAAGCATTGCATCTCTCAAGATTGATCAACCCACCGAGAGTGTTGCAAGGAAACCAAAAATCCTCGTGGTGGATGATTCGATCAGCATCCGCAAATATGTCAAGCGGTTTCTTGATCGGATCGGATATGCTGTTGAAGTGGCGTCCGACGGAATGGAAGCACTGACGACAATGGGCCGGATGAAGTTCGACGCGGTTGTCACGGACCTGGAAATGCCGGTGATGCATGGCTATGACCTTATGGCCGAAATGAAAAAAAGTCCCACGCTCATGAACATGCCTATCATTGTTCTGACTTCCCGGGCCGGAGAAAAACACCGCCAGAAGGCGCTGGAATTGGGAGCACAGGACTATCTGGTGAAGCCGTTCGAAGAACAGCAAATGGTCGAAGCGCTCAAAAAACTACTGAGCGGCGCATCAGTTTCCGGTCGCGCGTAACAAACGAACTCTCTATGCCAAACGGAACACGATTTCTTATAGTATCCCTTGAAAGCGAGCACTATGCCATTCCAATCGCCAGGCTGCTCGAAATTACTGTTGCGCGTACGATCCAGAAAGATCCTAAATTAACCGGGGCATTCGAAGGTAAAATGGAATTTCGGGGCGCCTGGATTCCGATTTTGAACATTAAAAAGTTTTTAAAGCTTGCGAGCCAGTCAGGTACAACGCTTCTTGTCGTGAAATGCGGTTCTGGCATGCTGGGACTGCTCGTCGATGCCGTGGAGGATATTGTGGATACCGCACAGCGGCCCATTCCTCTTCCCGGCGGAATCATGGATCCAAGCTGCAAATGTTACGGGGGCATCCTGCGATACAAGGACAAGCTGGCGTTGCTCCTGAATGAAGAAGGATTCCTGACATGACGAGTAATTATCTGGTATTTTCTCTTATCGGTCGGCTTTACGGCGCCCGATTGCTCGGCGCGATAGAAATCCTTCCCTGGATGACCTGCCGGCGGATTCCGTTGACCTACTCATATATTGAGGGGGTGATCGATTACCGGGGAACGATTTATCCTATTTTCAATACGAAAAAAAAATTCGGCCTCATGACATCGAGTCCGGCCGCTGCGCCGGAAGACCCGGGTTCAGCACAGAGCATCATTCTGCTTTCCGAAAACAAAATTCCCTTCGGAATCACCGTGGATGGGGTCGCAAGAATGGCAAGCATGGAAGAAGTGCCGGCTGTGCCGGGAAAAAAATATGGAATCGATTCCCGTTCCATAAAGGGAATAGCCTATGAAGACGATCGGGAAATCATTATTTTGAATTTTGAAAGGCTGTTTTATGCCGATTAAGATATTGCTTGCAGATAAAAGCATCACGATACAAAAAGTCGTGGAGATGCTGTTTTCAGGAAGAGAATACGAGATCGTTTCCGTAAGCGATGGTGAAACCGCTCTCAAAGAGGCGCAACGAATTCTGCCCGATATTCTTCTGGTGGATGTGGATCTTCCGCGAATCGACGGATATGCGCTTGCAGCGCAGTTTAAAACACACACAGCCCTTGCCAAGATTCCGGTTATTCTGATGATGAGCAGAGATGATGTGTATGACAGCGCAAAAGGCACTGAAGCAGGCATTGTCGATAAGATTGCAAAGCCATTCGAGTCTCAGGAACTGATCAACAAGGTAAAAAGATCGATGGCCGGATCATCTCCACGCCAGGAGGAATCTTTTCCTCGCGAATATCAGCCTCCCAAGGCAGCGCCTGCTGCTCCTGCAGAACTAGCGGAAGATATTTTTGATGTCATCAATAATGCTATCCCGGCATTCTCAGGCAACAAGCAGGACGCATCGGCCAAAGAGGAGCTCATTTATGAAGTTGAACCGGTCATCGAAACAGTAGAAGAACCTCTCGGAAAGGAAGAACCACGGGTATTGCCTCGCGGCCCGAAAGCAGTTGAAGAAATGCGAGCAGGACTTGGTCTTTCTCAACAAAAAGAGGGTCTCCAGCCGGAAATTATAACCTTTGAATCCCTGGATATGGCGCGGGAAGCTGAGGCGTTGTTCGCTCCTCCGAAACCTGCACCAGGTTCCTCCGCAGAGCCAGCGACTGTCTCGAAGGAAGAGGTTCAGGCACTGATGGAAAAAAAGATTTCGACTCTTGCACAAGAAGCACTGCAGAAAATGCCGCCCATGCCTACTCCAAAAATTTCTGAAGAGCTGGTTGCTCGAAAAATAGAAGAGGCTGTTTCCAAAGCGGTTAAGGAAATGGCACGCACGATCATTGAGCAGGTCGCCTGGGAGGTTGTGCCCCGGCTTGCCGAACAGATGATACAGGAAGAAATCGAGCGATTGAAATCCGAATCATAATACAGCATTTTTTGAAACACCCGAACTCACTATCGAGGGGACTTGTTCCCCTTTTTTATTTCATTGAAATCGTATAAAGGAGCTGTAGTTCATGTCAGATCAGGAATTGCCGAAAACCTACGACCCCGCGCAAAGCGAGCAGAAATGGTACTCGCTCTGGCTTTCTCGCAGATATTTTCATGCTGATGAAAAATCAGCAATTGATCATTTTTCCATTGTAATCCCTCCTCCGAATGTAACCGGATCGCTGCATATCGGTCATGCGCTTAATTCCACACTGCAGGACATTCTTACACGCTGGATGCGGATGTCCGGCAGAAATACGCTCTGGCTTCCCGGGACAGATCATGCGGGAATCGCGACGCAGAACGTAGTTGAACGGCAGCTTGCAAAAGATCACATCGACCGGCATGCTTTGGGTAGAGAGAAATTTATTGAAAAAGTATGGGAATGGAAAAAAGATTATGGTGGGAGGATCATCGCGCAGCTGAAACGGCTGGGAGCATCCTGTGATTGGGATCGTGAACGGTTCACCATGGACGAGGGGCTTTCGCGCGCCGTACGGGAAGTGTTCGTCACCCTGTATGAAGAAGGACTGATTTATCGCGGAGAGCGGCTGATCAACTGGTGCCCGCGGTGCCATACGGCATTATCCGATATTGAAGTGGAACATGAAGATGAGCAAGGCAAATTGTATCATATTGGATACCCGCTTAGTCATGATCCTTCGATTCGGCTTGTGGTTGCAACGACGAGACCGGAAACCATGCTTGGCGACACGGCGGTTGCCGTGCATCCTTTGGACCCGCGCTACAAAGACCTTATTGGAAAAACGGTCAACCTGCCGCTTACCTCACGGACGATTCCTATCATCGGCGATTCGATTCTCGTTGATTTGGAATTCGGCACCGGCGCTGTCAAGGTGACTCCTGCGCATGACTTCAATGATTATGAAGCAGGACTGCGCCAGAAGCCGGAGCTTCCCCGGATCAAGATGCTTGATGAAAAAGGAGAAGTGCGGAATGATATTCCTGATGTTCTTCCCGATGTAATGAAACTGATCCATGGGAAGCCTGCGAAGAAGGCACGGGGTATTGTCGCGGAACTGTTGCATGAGCAGGGATATCTAATTAAGACTGAGGAACATGCTCATTCTATTGGGAAATGTTATCGATGCAAAGCCGTTGTCGAGCCGTATCTTTCTCCTCAGTGGTTTGTCAAAACAGGACCGCTTGCCAAGCCGGCGATCAAAGCAGTTGAAGACGGCAAGGTACGGTTTGTTCCAAAAGGATGGGAGAACACGTATTTTGACTGGATGCGAAATATCAAGGACTGGTGCATCTCGCGTCAGATATGGTGGGGACATCGTATCCCAGCGTGGTATTGTGATGACTGTGGGGAGATTACGGTCAGCCGGACGGATGCAACTGCATGCGGAAAATGTAAGAGTAAGAATATACATCAGGAAACAGATGTCCTTGACACGTGGTTTTCGTCTGCTCTCTGGCCTTTTTCTACCCTGGGATGGCCTACAAAAACGCCGGAGCTCGCACGATATTATCCCACCTCGGTGCTGGTGACGAGCTTTGACATTATCTTTTTCTGGGTAGCACGGATGATCATGATGGGACTTCACTTTATGAAGGAGGTTCCATTCAAGGATGTTTACATTCATGCACTGGTCCGTGATGCCGAAGGCCAGAAGATGAGCAAGTCGAAAGGAAATGTTATCGATCCCTTGGTCATGATTGACCAGTATGGCACCGATGCATTCCGGTTCACGCTTGCCGCATTCGCAGCACAGGGCAGAGACATCAAACTTTCTCCCGAGCGTATTGAAGGATACCGCAATTTTGCGAATAAGCTCTGGAATGCCAGCCGTTTTGTGCTCATGAATATTGAAAAAGATTTTATTCCGGCAAAAATGGTTACCCAGGATGCGTCGTTGGCTGATCAGTGGATACTTTCCCGATTGCATTCAATCATGCAAGAGGTTCGCTCAGCGCTTGCGGAATACCGGTTCAATGATGTGGCATCGGGACTCTATCAATTTATCTGGCACGAGTACTGCGACTGGTATCTTGAACTTTCAAAGACAGCGCTCAATCTTGACAGGAATTCGACTGCACGACAAGCAACCCAGACCACGCTGGTTACTGTTCTGGAAACGGTTTTGCGGCTCCTGCATCCTATCATGCCGTTTATTACTGAAGAACTCTGGCAGATGATTCCTGAATCAGTGAGAACCAAAAAAGCGGAATCCATTATGGTTGCAGCGTATCCTGTACCCGATCAGACGCAGATAAATCGCCGGATAGAGAATGAGATGCAGACAGTCATGGAACTCATCATGGCGATCCGGAATATTCGGGGAGAGATGAACATTGCACCGTCCATGCAGATTACGGCAATCGTGAAGGTGGAGCAGAAAGAGCTTGGAGAGCATTTACAAAAAGCAGAAGATTACATAAAAACGCTTGCACGTATCAAAGACCTTCGCATTGGTGATCGGGAAACAAAGCCAAAGACCGCAGCCACAGCAGTAATTAAGGGTGCTGAGGTCTATGTTCCTCTTGAAGGCATTCTCGATCTTGCTCAAGAGCGCGATCGTCTCATCAAGGAGATTGCAAAAACCTCAAAAGACATTGACGTGTTTACGCGAAAGCTTTCGAATCGGGACTTTATTGATAAAGCTCCGAAGGCAGTGGTGGAAAAAGATACGGCAAAATTGGATGATTTGCGGACAAAACATAAAAAACTCGAGCAGAATCTGGAGATGCTGGAATAACGTTGCAATCGTCTTTTTGGTGAATGCATGATTATTGATCTAAACATAGAAAAATTGATACGAGATGCTCTTGCCGAGGACATTGGTTCCGGAGATGTTACCATCGATGCGACGATTCCACTTGAGTCAACATCAACAGCGGTTATGCTTGCAAAACAGGACCTGGCGCTCGCAGGGCTTGACGTTGCAGGAGCCGTGTTTCATTCGCTCGATTCAACCATCAGGTTCGAACCCTTAAAAAAAGATGGCGATCGAATCACGAAAGGCTCAGAAATAGCTCGTTTGTCAGGAAATACACGGGTTCTACTCATGGGCGAACGGGTGGCTCTTAATTTTGTTCAGCACTTGTCTGGTATTGCGACCCTGACTGCTCAATACGTTGAAAGAGTAAAAGACTTACCTGTTAAAATTCTGGATACCCGCAAAACAACACCAGGACTTCGGACTCTGGAAAAATATGCAGTACGCATGGGAGGGGGAACAAACCACCGGTTTGGTTTGTTTGACGGTGTTTTAATCAAAGACAATCATATCAAGGCAGCCGGCAGCATTACTCATGCAGTTAATAAGGCAGGAAACAGGGCGCATCATTTGCTCAACATTGAAGTTGAAACGAAAAATCTTGATGAAGCGCAGGAAGCGATTTCAGCAAAGGCGGATATCATCATGCTTGATAATATGCCGCTTGACATGATGCGTGAAGCAGTACGGCTTATCGCAAAAAGAGCGCTCATTGAAGCTTCCGGCAATGTGACGCTTGATACGGTGCGATCCATAGCCGAGACAGGCGTTGACTTCATCTCCTGCGGCAGCCTGACCCACTCCGCTCCTGCGGTAGATATTAGTTTAAAGATCAAATAAATTTCAAAAACAAAAAACAATTACAAATTGAGTACCTTGTATAAAGATAAGATACTGAATCTTCTGAGAACATCGCGCGCCGGTTTTCTTTCAGGCGAAGAGCTGGCAAGAAAATGTGGCATTTCACGTACCATGGTCTGGAAACATATCAAGTCGCTTGAGCAGGATGGATTCGGTATTAACGCGGTTCCCTCGCAAGGATATCGGATAACGGCAGAACCGGACATTCTTCGAAAAAGCGATATTCTTTCTGAGCTGAACACTGCTGTTCTTGGAAAGAACCTTCATCTCGTTTCCAAAATTCAGTCAACGAATACGCTTGCCATGGACATAGCTACGCAGGGAGCGCCTGAAGGCACGGTCGTTCTTGCAGAGGTTCAGACAGCAGGAAAAGGCAGATTAGGGCGGTCCTGGTTTTCTCCAAAAGGAAATATTTATCTCAGCGTGATTCTCCGGCCGAATATTCCTCTACAAAAGTCGCCGCTTGTTACTCTTATGGGATCGGTGGCTGTTGCGACTGCAATACAGGAGACCTGCAATCTACCCGCTCTCATTAAATGGCCGAATGATGTGTATATTCAGGGAAAAAAGGTTTCCGGTTTGCTGACTGAGATGAGCGCAGAACAAGACAGAATCCGGCATCTGGTACTCGGTATTGGAATAAACGCAAATATGGATTGTTCTCACCTACCGGATGATGTCCGTTTGCATACCACAACCCTGGCTGCAGAAACACATTCCCACATAAACAGAACCATGCTCGTGCGACAGTTGCTACAGAGTCTCGATCATTGGTACCGGCAATTTCTTTCCGATGACCAGGATGTGCTCAAGGAATGGAAAAAACTGAACATAACTCTTGGCAAGCGCGTGATGGTGACTGATTGCAACGAAACGTTTGAGGGGCAGGCTCTCGGGATCGATAAAGAAGGACGATTGATCATAAAGCGAGATAACGACACTACCCAGCATATTGCAGCAGGAGACGTGAGTCTTAAATCATAACCTTCCTTTCTGTGTCCATGACGTTATCACAGCGGCAGGCGGTCTCCAATATAATGAATAATGTCCGTTAACGTCACGATTCCGACCAACGTACCGTTATCAACCACCGGGAGTTGTCTCACATTTTTGAGGATCATTAATGAGCCAGCCTTGATTATGGGCATGTTACTTGTTGTGGTAACGAGCCCTCCCGTCATATAGTCACGCACTTTTTTTACATAGAATCGATGTGCCCGTTCCTCAAGATATTCGAAGCTCGTGATATTGCGTTCATCTTCGATAATTTCAGCATACGTTGGTAGCAGCACTTTAAAAAGATCGGTTTTGGTAATAGTACCGATTGCCTGTGTCCCGTCCATCACAACAAGACCATTCACCTTGTGACGTTTAAGCGCCAGGACGCACTCCTTGAGCGTTTTATCCGGCACAATCGTATGCACCTGTTTTGTCATAATGTCAGCAACTTTCATGGTTTCTCCTTTACATTGTTCGATCTTCTTTCTTTTTTAGTCTAACATAAAAAAAATAGAAAGCCAATAGTCCTATATAACCGAATAAACTGTCATTGACAGGCATTGATATCCTGGGGTAATATCGTTACTCAAATTCGATGTTAAGGAGCATCCCTTGTCTGATATCCATAGTGAACGCATTTTAATTCTCGACTTTGGTTCTCAATATACCCAGCTTATTGCTCGCAGAGTCAGGGAAGCGAAAGTGTATTGCGAAATTGTTCCGTTTAATGCGGGCCTTGACCGCATCAAGGCATTCCGACCAAAGGGAATTGTTTTATCCGGCGGACCGTCAAGTGTTTATGATGCAGGAGCCCCGCTTATTGACAAAATGCATCTTGAACTCGGCGTCCCGATACTTGGAATTTGCTATGGTATTCAACTCCTGACCCATGTCTTGGGCGGAAAAGTTGCCAAGTCCAAAAAACGCGAATATGGAAGAGCAGAGCTTGTTATTCATGAATGTACAGGTCTGTTCGCCGATGTTGGTGACCATGGGAAAACAACGGTGTGGATGAGCCATGGAGACCGTATCGAGGATATGCCGTCTGGATTTGTGGCGATCGCGCATACGGACAATTCTCCGACTGCTGCAATGGCGGACATGGCCAGAAAATTTTTCGGCGTCCAGTTTCATCCTGAAGTCGTTCATACTGCTGAAGGCACCAAAATTCTTAAAAATTTTGTGTATGCTATTTGCGGATGCAAACCATCATGGACCATGGCATCGTTTGTGGATTATTCCGTTGATGAAATTAAAAAGAAAGTAGGAAATAAAAAAGTTATCTGCGGTCTTTCCGGAGGAGTAGACTCTTCTGTTGCCGCAGTGCTTGTGCACAAAGCGGTCGGTTCCCAGCTTACGTGCATTTTCGTGAACAATGGAGTCCTAAGAAAGAATGAAGCAGAGAAAGTACAGGAAACATTTAAGAGCATAGGCTTGAAGCTTGTATATGTGGATGCTTCTTCGCAATTTCTGGACAAACTTGCTGGAATCGAAGATCCGGAAAAGAAACGAAAAATCATAGGGAATACCTTTATTGAAGTCTTTGAACAGGCAGCCAAGGAAGTTGGCGGTGCTGAATTTCTTGTTCAGGGAACGCTCTATCCTGATGTTATCGAGAGTGTCTCATTCAAAGGGCCGTCCGCAGTTATTAAATCTCATCACAATGTTGGCGGCTTGCCTGAGAAAATGAATTTGAAACTGGTTGAACCGCTGCGCGAACTTTTTAAGGATGAAGTCCGTGCTATAGGGAAAGAATTGCATATGCCTGATGAGATTATTCAGCGGCAACCATTCCCAGGGCCTGGACTTGCCATCCGCATTCTTGGCGAAGTGACTGAACAGCGGCTATCGGTTCTTCGGGAGGCAGATAGCATTGTTGTTGAAGAAATTAAAAAAGCAGGATTGTACAATGAAATCTGGCAATCGTTTGCAGTTCTTCTTCCTGTGAAAACAGTGGGTGTCATGGGAGATGAACGGACGTATGAAAATGTGGTCGCAATCCGCGCAGTCACCAGCCAGGACGGTATGACCGCGGATTGGGCAAAATTGCCCTATGATCTACTTGGAATCATGTCGAACAGAATCATCAATGAAGTAAAAGGCGTGAACCGCGTTGTATTTGATGTTTCATCAAAGCCACCGAGCACGATTGAGTGGGAGTGATACAAGTAAAACAACGTCAAAGTATTAACTGAATCACAAAAAGAACATTAGTCAGATTGATTGTGAGAATTTTTTACCCTCAAATACTTCACTCCCGTCCAAATCAATACCGCTGAAAAAATAATCCGCAAAATATCCTGTGGAATATAATTTGTAAAATATCCCGCAAGGAACGTCCCAATTAAAATTCCAGGAATGAGCCACTTCGAGATATCGGTTCGTACATTTCCTAATTTCCAATGGGTATACGTGCCAGCAAAACCGATGGGTACCATAGCCAGGAGTGAACTTCCCTGTGCCATGTGTTGCGTGTATCCTGTCAGGAGTACCAATGCAGGAACCATGATTGTGCCTCCTCCAACACCCATCATGCCAGACAAAAAACCAGTGAACATTCCTGTCAGAAGCAATACTGCAACCTTGGGCCAACCTGTTTCAAACACTTGAGTAACGGGAAGAAATGGTTTTATTAGGAGGAGGAAAGTTACAAAAAGAAGAAAACCGCCGAAGACTCGTTTTAGTTTGCACTCGGAAAGTGAATTTGCAAAATGAGCACCGGCTTTTGCTGTTATCATTGCTGTTGCAGCAAGAAGCATGGCAGCTATAAGATCAACATTTCCGCCCAGCCCATAGGCTGCGGCTCCTGCAATGCCGGTGAAGATAATGGCCATGAGGCTGGTGCCATGCGCCTGATGCTGCGTTGTTTTGAGGATACTGGTCATGAGCGGAATCATAATGACTCCGCCACCAAGGCCAACAAGCCCTCCAAAAAATCCGGCACAAAAACCGATAAGAAAACTCATAAAAACAGTATGATTCCTTTCTCACCGGCGGTATCATTCCAAACGACGTTTTTCTTTTGGCCGCCGTTCAGGTACGACCCGTTGCTGGATTTTTCCTTCATTCCAATCTACAGAAACATATAAAGCGCAAAAACAGCTTCCGTATTCTTTGATATCCGGATCGCGGTACACGCAGGGGCAGATAATGTCTTTATCCTTTTCTTTATCTCCCCAGGCAAGGCGGCAAGGACAGGAGCGATAACCGTAACGGGCTTCGTTCGTAAGGAGTCCTTCGAGTATTTCCAGGACAAACGGCTTGTCTTTATTTAGGCGGATGCCCTGGGATTCGGCGTACTTGGATAACATCTCGTACAATTTTTCCGCAGTCATAACGATAACGCCTCACGCAATTTTTTTTCATCAAATCCCACAATCACGATATCGCCAATGCAAATTGTGGGAAAGGTGCAATCCGGGTTTAGTTTTCTGACTTCATTCATAATCTGCTCGCGTTCGGCACCGGTCAACAGATCAACGTCCTGGAATTCCATTTCAACGCCGTTTTCCCGAAGGAAGCGCTTGGTGCGGGTACAATGAGAACAGGTGCTGAGGGTGTATAATTTTACCTTTTTCTTTGCTGGACACATGAATATCCTCCTTATAAGTTACGTGTAAAACGTCATTATTGTCAACCTTAGTTTATTGTAGCGTGAAGGTGGTTTTGTTACAAGAGGTAATTATGCCCAGATATTGACGAATGACCCGGAATCCTGAGAAGGAGCAACAGGATATTGTTTCGCAGAGTACTGGGTTATCGTGGTTCCGCCGGATACATAGAGTTTGCCGCATTCCGGGCAGACTGCCGTGTGAATCTGCACTGTTGAAGCTGCCTTGAGACCATTCTGCTCTGCCGTAACTGCGTTGTGCATGACATGTTCCTGTTCATGGAAGCGTACCGCACTTGCGGCAAGCTCGGGCGGCACTGAAGTAGGCGTCTGGAATGAAACCGAGGCATCCGAAGATACATCATGATATTTTCGTTCTTGACAGATTTTGCATTCATGGGGACCATGATCAAGAGCGGGAATTGCTTCAGGAGCGCTAACGCCTGCAATCCCCTTGTCCTTGAAAGAGAATATATAAGGAGAAACATAGGAAGAGCCAGTTGGCGCGATCATGTTCTTAGTATATCATGGCATCAATAATCTGCCTGAAAAAAGGTATTTTTTTTTGAACATACGAGGTTATTTTTTAGCAAGAATGGTCCGTTTTTTCCAATATTTCCCCTTTTTTGGAAAATCGGTTCTGAAATGCGCCCCTACGCTTCCTTCCCTGATAAGCGCGGATCGGGTGACGAGCAATGCGGTGGTAATCATATTTTTTAATTCAAATACTTCCCGTAAAGGCGGCTGTCCCTGGATCATCCTATCCCATATGCGGAGCTGTTTTTGAGCGGTAAGCAGATCTTTCTTATTCCGGATAATGCCGACATTCCTCCACATGAGCTGCTTTAGTTCTGTTCGAATTGCATCTGTCTTGAAACCATTTTTACATTGCACCCGTTCTGATGGCAATTGGTAAGATGCAAGATTGTTTTTTATTGGATTTTTTTTCGTAAAACGCGTTGCTGCCTGAGCTGCTCGTTCACCGAATACCAGACCTTCAAGAAGAGAATTGCTCGCAAGCCGGTTTGCTCCATGGACGCCTGTGCAGGCGGTTTCTCCTGCTGCAAAGAGACCAGGAATAGTTGACCTGCCCCACAGATCGGTTCGTACCCCGCCCATAATGTAATGGGCTGCAGGGGAAACAGGGATTGGCTCCTTCGTAATATCGATGCCCAACTCTTTGCAGGTTGCATGAATCCGGGGAAAACGCTGGATAAGATAGCTCGTATCTAAATGCGTCATGTCCAGAAAAACATTATTCGACTTTGTTTTCAATAGTTCAGCATGAATTGCGCGAGTAACCACGTCGCGCGGTGCAAGTTCTCGTGATGGATGATAGGAACTCATAAACGGCAGGCCATGAATATTTTTTAGAATACCGCCTTCACCCCGCATAGCTTCAGATAGGAGGAATTGGGGGGCATTCTCACGATACAGAGCGGTAGGATGAAACTGGACGAATTCCATATCCATGAGCTCAGCGCCTGCCTGATATGCCATGGCCATGCCATCGCCGGTTGCAACAAGCGGATTGGTTGTCCGCTCATAGAGATGGCCGGCTCCACCGGTAGCGAGCAAAACCGCACCGGCTGAGATAATGAGCAGCTTTTTTTCTTTTTGCAAACAGACCACTGCTCCGATGCATCTGCCTTTTTGAATAATCAGGTTCCGCGTGAATGCAAAGTCAATCTTGGATATATTTGGTTCTGTACGAATCTTGTCAATCAGAACGCGAACAATTTCCCTGCCGGTTGAGTCTCCCTGCGCATGCAGGATTCTTCGTTTTGAGTGGGCTGCTTCCCGGGTGAAGGCAAGGTTGCTGCCCTCCTTGTCGAATTCAGCGCCCCATTGAATAAGTTCGCGGATGCGATCCGGTCCTTCTTGTACGAGTGCGGCAACAGCCCCATGCAGGCATAGACCGTCACCGGCCTTGAGCGTGTCTTCAAAGTGAAGCGAAATTTCATCCTCATCCGAAAGAACAACGGCAACGCCGCCCTGCGCATATTCAGAACTGCTTTCTCGACAGGCATCCTTGGTAACAACCAGAACTTCGCCGTGCCGCGCAAGTTCGATAGCTGCCCGCAGTCCGGCAACCCCGCCGCCAATAACAAGGAAATCAATTGATTTGTGTTCCTGTGTGTAGTTCATGACTTCAAATGCACCTTTTGCGGTTTGCTCTTAGAACGCACCGGCAATTTGAATCCGAACTGATTTCGTGGCGTATTACTGTTTTACCGGCAAAGCAGCCTGCTGAGGAATGAAGGGGTTTTTTCCCTCAATCGCGATGATCTGGAAATTGTTCGGATCCAAAATAAACGTGATCCTGCCATCGTTCTTGATTGAGGTTCCGCCTGCTCCGATCCATTCTGCAGCCCAGTTACAGGTTACTGCAAGTCGGTTTTTGTCCTGCAGAACCATAAGCATTTTTGTTTGTTGTATATTGAAATGAATGGTTTCATAGGTATCGAAGATTTTTTGAATTGTTTGCACAAAGGCCGTCCGGTTGCGATAGGTCGGAGAAATATGCGAGAAAAAGTCCCCGCTCTTTTTTTCATAGGATTTGCTCATTTCAGACAGGACGGACAAGGTGTTTTTCGCCTTCAACCCGGCAGCATCAAACTGCTTTTTACCGCCGCATGCAGTGAAACAAAACAGAAGAATGATAAAAAGTACCAGCGATATAATGCGGTTCATGAAACCTCCAATGCAGCAAAACGTTTTTCAAACAAGAGAACTTTCCGAATCCGGAACGCACCCAGTTTCCATTATACTATGTTCTTCAAAAATTGTCCCGTATAAGACGCAGCAATTTTTATGACGTCTTCCGGAGTTCCCTGAGCGACAATGGCGCCGCCGCGATCGCCGCCTTCAGGGCCGAGATCGATAATCCAGTCGGCAGTTTTGATCACATCAAGATTATGCTCAATCACCACAACTGTGTTTCCTGTTGCGACCAGTTGATTTAGCATGTCGAGCAGTTTCTTGGTATCTGCAAAATGAAGACCGGTTGTGGGTTCATCCAGGATATACAACGTACGCCCTGTTGCACGGCGTGATAATTCCTTGGAAAGTTTTACCCGCTGCGATTCTCCGCCCGAGAGCGTGGTAGCTGACTGGCCAAGTGTTATGTAGGCAAGCCCGACATCCAAAAGCGTTTGCAGTTTTGCTTTGATCGGCGGGACGTTTTGAAAGAATTCATACGCCTGTTCAACGGTCATTCCGAGCACGTCAGCAATGTTTTTCCCTTTATATTTGATATCGAGCGTCTCCCGATTATACCGACTTCCCTGACACACATCACAGGTCACATACACATCAGGCAGGAAATGCATCTCGATTTTTATCGAACCGTCGCCTTCACACGACTCGCATCTTCCACCCTTAACATTAAAACTATACCGTCCTGGTTTATAACCGCGCACCCGCGATTCCGGAAGCTGCGCAAACAGATCACGTATCGGGCTGAATACGCCGGTGTACGTTGCCGGATTGGAACGCGGGGTCCTCCCGATCGGAGACTGATCAATATCAATGACTTTATCAATGTGTTCCAATCCTTTTACGTCCTTGTGTTTTCCTGCGCGTTCGGTTGAACGGTACAGCCGCTGTGCAAGGGATCGAAATAGAATATCAACCACCAGGGTGCTTTTCCCCGAGCCGGAAACGCCTGTTACGCATGTAAAAACCCCGAGGGGAAACTGAATATTCAGATTCTTTAGATTATTTTCGATGGCACCAATCACTTGAATGGTTTTCGTAAAAGATCTTCTTTCACGGGGAACCTGAATAAATGCGGTGCCAGACAAATACTGACCGGTAAGTGAATTAGGCACCTGCTGAATCTGTTCGGGTGTTCCTTGAGCAACGATTTCACCGCCATGAATGCCTGCTCCCGGTCCCATATCAATAACGTGGTCAGCTGCCCGGATGGTTTCTTCGTCGTGTTCAACAACCAGCACGGTGTTTCCCAGGTCGCGAAGCCGGTGAAGTGTATTCAAAAGCCGCTTATTATCGCGTTGATGGAGCCCAATGCTCGGTTCATCAAGAATATACAGCACTCCTACAAGCGACGAACCTATCTGGGTTGCAAGCCTGATCCGTTGTCCTTCGCCGCCGGAAAGGGTTGCGGATCCTCGGTCAAGCGAGAGATAGTCCAGCCCCACATGGACCATAAATCCGAGCCGTTCCCGGATTTCTTTCAGAATTCGCTGGGCAATTGCCGTTTCTTTTTCGGTCAGGTTGAGACTTGTAAAGAAGGACAAGGCCTGGGTAATGCTCATGCAAGTTATTTCGTGAATGCTTTTATCCGCAACCTTGATTGCCAGAGATTCCTTGCGCAGCCTGCTTCCGTTGCAGTCCGGGCAGGTCTGGTAACTCATATAATGCTCGAGCTCCCATTGCGTGGCGAAGGAGTCTGTTTCTTCGTATTTACGCTTGAGGATCGACATAATTCCTTCAAACGGCTTGCAGGATGATGGGAAGGATGTTTTGCCGTTCTTTTCGTTTCCGTGAAGCAACAATTTCTGCTGCTGCGGTTTCAAGTCCCGAAACGGGGTGTTAATATCGAATCCGCAACCCTGGGCGATGGAATCGAGCATCTGAAAGTACTGGAACGAAGTTCTTTTTGCCCACGGCTTGATAGCGCCCTCACGAAGAGAAAGATTCGCGTTCGGCACGATGAGATCAGGGTCAAATTCAAGCAAACCGCCAAGACCGTCACACGTGGGGCAGGCGCCTTGCGGATTGTTAAATGAAAATAATTGCGGGGTTAATTCCGGATAGCTGATGCCATCGTACATACAGGAGAGCTTTTCACTAAATAGCAGGTCTTTTTTCTTGTCAAGCAAATTAACCAGTACAATTCCGTCTGCCTGGCGCAATGCTGTCTCTACGGATTCGGCAATACGCCGGTCAATGCCGGGTTTTATCACCAGCCGGTCAATGACAATCTCTATATCATGTTTTTTCTTTTTATCCAGAGTGATATGTTCGTCCAGATCATGAATGGTACCGTCGATCCTTGCTCTGACATATCCGGATGCGGCAGCGGCCATCAGTTCTTTTTTGTATTCCCCTTTTCTTTGTCTCACGATGGGAGCCAGAATCTGAATACGAGTGTCCTGCGGCAAGGCCAGTATAGCGTCCGTGATTTGCTGAACAGTTTGAGCAGTGATTTCACGCCCACAGAGATAGCAATACGGTTTCCCAATTCGCGCAAATAGCAGTCGCAGGTAATCGTAAATCTCGGTTACGGTACCCACGGTTGATCGGGGGTTTTTGCTCGTGGTTTTTTGTTCAATAGCAATAGCGGGAGAAAGCCCGTCGATCGAGTCCACGTCCGGCTTATCCATCTGTCCCAGGAATTGTCGGGCGTACGCGGACAGGCTTTCCACATACCGGCGCTGGCCTTCGGCGTAGATAGTATCAAACGCGAGGGAGGATTTTCCTGATCCGGAAAGCCCGGTGATAACCACGAGCTTGTCCCGGGGAATTTCAAGATCTATATTTTTGAGATTATGCTGCCTGCAGCCTTTGAGAATTATTTTGTCCATGGTTGAAAAGTCCTGTAAAAAAATGAAAAATTATTGTACCACTCTCAGTACAGAAGAGTAAAGCGGTTTATCTGGATACCTGGCACGACGTTCCAATTGAGGCAGGCACAGGATTGTATCCGGGAAGCGCTTCTTCTCATTTTAGCCTGTTTTTAGCCGATTTTTTGGAAATTTTCTTGACATGTTTTTTCGGTTATGTTAACGTAACCGTTCATTTTGTTAAGGATTTATTTCACGAGAATTTCCTGAGTAGCCTTCACAAGGTATCTTGCATGGTTGAAATTAACAGCACATTTTTTATACAACTGGCAAATTTTCTTATTCTTCTTCTTGTATTGAACATTCTTCTTTTCAAACCGACCAGAAGAATCCTGCAGGAACGGGAGCAGGAAATCACTTCTGCGCTTGACGAAACGAGAGCAGCGCAGGAAAAAATAAAGGAACTGCTGGTACAGCATGCCGCTCTTTTGGCTGAAGCGAAACAGAGGGCCGCAAATGCGTATCAGATGCGATATCAGGAAGGTCTGGACGCACAGGCAGACATGATTGCCGCCGAACGTAATCGGGCTGCCACATTGCTCGAAACCGGGCGTCAGGAAATCGCAACAGTATCAACCGCAGCCCGGGCAGGACTCCAGAAGAATGCTGAAAGCCTGTCCAAAGAGATCACCCACAAATTGCTCGGACGGACAGCATAACATTGTTTTAACCGTAGATTCAAAAAGCGTTTATCCAAACTCTATCACTATGATTCAAATAAAAAAAATAATCCTTTTTGGTTTTGCAGGGATGCTTTTGGCCGGCACAATATCAGCCCAGGAAGCAGGAGGCCATGGTAGCATGACGTTTATGCAGGACTGGCTGCCGCGCATCATTAATTTCGGCATCCTTGCCGGCATCATTGCCTATGTGGTCTGGAAATTTCCTCTTATCCAGAATTTTTTCAAAAACCGCACGCAAGAGATTATCCAATCCATGCAGGAATCCCGCGAGACCCGAACCAAAGTTCTTTCCGACCTTGCTGCCATGGAACAAAAAATCAAAGATCTTCACCTGGAAACGAAGGCCATGATTCAGGAAGCGGAAAAACGCGGTGAACGAGACCGGCAGCTTTTGATCGAAGAAGGAAAGAAAACAGCAGCTGAAATTAACCGCCAGGTGCAGCAGGGACTTGACATTGAAGTGCGAAAAGCAAAGAGCGCTTTACGAGAAGAGGCAGCGCTCCTTTCGCTTTCTCTTGCAGAAGGAAAAATCAAAAAGACAATCACGAATAAGGATCACGAACGGCTCCTTAAGGAATCCATCAAAAACAGCGGGAGCAGTAAATCATGACGGGAATTGTTGCACGACGATATGCCAAGGCTTTCATAGACCTTGCCGAAGAACACAAAAATCTTGACCGCATTAAATCAGATATTGATACCTTGGTTCTTGCGGTCAAAGAACAGCCGCTTTTGCTGAAATTTTTCGGAAATCCCCGCTTTACGCTTGAACAGAAACAAGACGTTATCGGTTTGTTGGCCAGGAAATTAAAACTCCATCAGACCAGCAAGCGTTTTTTTGAATATCTTGCAGAAGCAGGAAGAATCAGGCATCTTGCTGAAATCCACGAAGCATTCATGCACATTCTGGCAGAGCGCCAGAACAGGGCAACGGCCGAGGTAACGACTGCGGTTCCGGTTAAATCAGCGGATCTTGTCGCACTACGGAAAAAGCTCGAAGCCCTGACCGGCAAAAAAATCGATCTTGATGTGCAGATTGATCCGTCCCTTCTTGGCGGCATGAAAGCGCGGATCGGGAGCATTGTGTATGACAGCACCATCAAAAATCAGATGGAAAAGATGCGTGCATATTTGATGAATTAATGCGATTATGGCGCAGGAGCTTGGACGGATGGAAAGGTGATTTTCCTTGTTCGAATTCAGCTCCTGATTTTTTATGAGGTGAATGATGCAGATAAAAGCGCAGGAAATTAGTGACATCATAAAACAAAAAATTTCCGATTTTGAAAAAACGGTTGAGGTCTCGGAAATAGGGACGGTCATTACCGTAGGCGACGGTATCGCAAAGGTATTCGGCCTCGATAATGTCATGTCCGGAGAACTGCTTGAATTTCCCGGCGGAGTTCTCGGTATGGCGCTTAATCTTGAGGAAGAAAGCGTCGGGGTTGTGCTCATGGGAAATGATACCGGAATCCGCGAAGGTGATATTGTAAAACGGACGAAAAGAATTGCCGAAGTCCCGGTTGGGGATGCTGTTATCGGCAGAGTGGTCGACGGCATTGGCCAGCCCATTGACGGAAAAGGCCCTATTGCATCGAAAGAATTTCGCAAGGTTGAAGTGATCGCACCAGGCATTGTGAAGCGGCAGCCGGTACGTGAACCTCTCCAGACCGGGATCAAAGCCATTGATGCTATGATTCCGATTGGCCGGGGACAGCGTGAGCTGATTATCGGTGACCGACAAACAGGCAAAACAGCGGTTGCTGTTGACACCATTATCAATCAAAAAGGCCAGGATGTTGTCTGCATTTACGTGGCTATTGGCCAAAAGCAATCAACGGTTGCCCAGGTCGTTAAAACGCTCGAAGAACACGGAGCCATGGGGTATACCCTTATTGTCTCTGCCTCGGCATCGGATCCGGCACCGCTCCAGTTTATTGCTCCGTACACCGGGTGCACGATCGGCGAATATTTCCGCGACAAGGGGAAACATGCTCTTATTGTGTATGATGACCTTTCCAAACAGGCCACGGCATATCGCCAGCTTTCGCTCCTTTTGCGCCGTCCGCCGGGTCGAGAAGCATATCCTGGGGATGTTTTTTATCTCCACTCCCGTCTGCTGGAACGCGCGGCAAAATTTTCGGATGCCATGGGTGGGGGTTCCCTTACCGCATTGCCGATCATCGAGACGCAGGCAGGCGATGTTTCTGCCTATATTCCGACGAATGTTATTTCCATTACCGATGGACAGATTTTTCTTGAGACCGATCTTTTTTATTCCGGGGTTCGCCCGGCAATCAATGTCGGAATTTCAGTTTCCCGCGTGGGAGGCAGCGCCCAGGTAAAGGCCATGAAGCAGGTCGCCGGAACGCTCCGGCTCGAGTTAGCACAGTATCGTGAGCTTGCAGCATTTGCCCAGTTCGGGAGCGATCTTGACAAAGCCACGCTTGCTCAGCTAAACCGCGGCCAGCGCATGGTGGAGCTTCTGAAGCAGGACCAGTATGTTCCCATGCCCGTGGAGCAGCAGATACTTGTTATTTTTGCAGGAACGAACGGTTTTGTTGACGATGTTCCGGTACAGGCGGTACGAAAATTTGAAGACGGACTTCTGCGATTTGTGTCGAGCTCACATCCAGAGCTTCTCCAGGATATTTCCAGCAAAAAACAGCTTGATGACGAACTGAAAGTTCGGATGACCACGGTTATTGAAGAATTTAAGAAGACATTTACGCCGTAGGAGCGTAAATACCAATTTCCAAGCACCAAATTACAAATAAACACCAATCCCAATATCTGAATGTTTGGTCATTGCAGTTTGGTAATTGGATATTATTTGGAATTTCCGAATAGGAATTCGGTATGCCTAGTTTACGAGACATAAAAAGAAAGATCATAAGCGTCAAGAAAACGCAGCAGATAACCAAAGCTATGAAAATGGTTGCCGCTGCAAAACTTCGGCGGGCACAGGACCGCGTGATTTCAGCACGGCCATATTCGCGAAAAATGCTTCAGGTGATTGCAAATCTGGCTGCACGCGCACCGAGAACCCAGCATCCGCTGCTGGCAAAGCGTGATCCCAAGAAAGTCATGCTCATGGTCCTTACCTCAGACCGCGGATTATGCGGAGCATATAATACGAATATTCTGCGCAGAGCAGTTGAAGCCGTCCGAAAATTCACTGAAGAAGGCAAGCAGGTGGTGATTCATGTCATTGGCCGGAAAGGAAGAGATTTTTTCCGGAAACGGGCGGCGTACAGCGTGGGCAACGAATGGTCAGATCTCGGCATGATACAGTATGATACTGCGGCACAAATCGGCATGAAGATCGTTGATCAATTTATCGCTGGCGACGCAGACGAAGTGTATCTTTTATACAATGAATTCAAGAGCGTTATGCAGCAGAACGTAACGCTTGAAAAACTGTTGCCCTTTGAACCACCCGCAACAATTGACCCGTTTATGGCAGCCACGGATTATGTGTATGAGCCGTCTGAAGAGGAAATTTTCGAGTCGCTGCTTTCCAGACACATTGCCGTGCAGACATATCGCGCTCTGCTGGAAGGCCAGGCAAGCGAGATGGGTGCGCGGATGACTGCAATGGATTCTGCAACGCGGAATGCAAAAGATCTTATTGCAGGACTCACCTTGAAATTTAATAAACAACGCCAGGCCGCAATTACAAAAGAAATATCCGAGATTGTCGGCGGCGCAGAAGCACTAAAATGAAGCAAGCACTAAATACGAAGCAAGAAATGCTAAATCCTAATATTCGTTTAGTAACTAAGGAGAGGCTCAGTGAGCACAGGAAAAATTGTACAGATTATGGGTGCGGTGGTGGACTGCGAATTTCCCGTGGGACATCTTCCTCAATTATTGAATGCGCTCCGCATTGATCAGGCGGCTGACAAAAAATACGGAACACCGGATATCCATCTTACGCTTGAAGTCGCGCAGCATCTTGGAGAAAATCGGGTGCGTACGGTTGCCATGTCATCGACTGACGGTCTTCGGCGGGGAATAACGGTAACAGATACCGGCAAACCCATTGCCATGCCGGTCGGCAAGGAAGTGCTCGGCCGCATCATGAACGTTATCGGTGAACCGGTGGACGAAATGGGACCGATCAAAACCAAGGATACGCTTCCAATTCATCGGCCTGCTCCTCAGCTTGAAGAACTTGATCCGAGCAAACAATTGTTTGAAACCGGTATTAAAGTCATCGATCTTCTGGCTCCGTATACCAAAGGCGGCAAAACAGGTCTTTTCGGAGGGGCTGGAGTCGGCAAAACAGTGCTGATCATGGAACTGATCAACAACGTGGCAAAGCAGCATGGCGGGTATTCGGTTTTTGCCGGAGTTGGCGAGCGTACTCGAGAAGGAAACGATCTTTGGATCGAGATGAAGGAATCAGGTGTTATCAATAGAACTGCTCTTATTTATGGTCAGATGAACGAGCCGCCGGGAGCGCGTCTTCGTGTTGGTCTTTCAGCGCTTACGGTTGCAGAGTATTTCCGTGATACTCTTGGCCAGAATGTGCTTCTCTTTATTGACAATATCTTCCGATTTACCCAGGCTGGATCTGAAGTGTCCGCGCTTCTTGGACGTATGCCTTCAGCTGTCGGTTATCAGCCGACGCTTGGAACTGAGATGGGTGCGTTGCAGGAACGGATCACTTCTACCAAAAAAGGTTCGATTACTTCGGTACAGGCTATTTATGTGCCTGCGGATGACCTTACTGATCCGGCTCCGGCAACCGCATTTGCGCATCTTGATGCTACGACCGTGCTTTCACGCCAGATTGTCGAGATCGGGATTTATCCTGCTGTCGATCCGCTGGATTCCACATCCCGCATTATGGATCCGCATGTGATCGGCGAAGAACATTACACCGTTGCACGAAGAGTGCAGCTTGTTTTACAGCGCTATAAAGAGCTGCAGGATATCATTGCAATTCTCGGCATGGATGAACTTTCAGACGAAGATAAACTTACCGTATCCCGTGCGCGGAAAATTCAACGGTTTCTTTCCCAACCATTCCAGGTTGCTGAAGCATTTACCGGTACGCCGGGCAAGTATGTTCCGCTCAAGGAAACCATCAAGGGATTCCAGAAGGTTGTTGACGGAGGCATGGACGATATTCCGGAACAGGCATTCTATATGGTTGGTGCTCTTGAAGAAGTGTACGAGAAAGCAGAGAAACTGGGATATAAACGGTCGTAAAACAGGATGCACGATTCCAGATGCCGGATACAGATTCATGATGAAAACATATAAGGCGTGTAATTACTATGGTTGCTGAAAAAGGGAAAATACTGCTTGAGATTGTGTCCCCGAGCCGTCTCGTGATTCGATCCGACCAGGTGGATGAAGTGATTGCTCCGGGAAGCGAAGGCGAGTTCGGTGTGCTTCCTGGCCACATGCCTTTTCTTACTACACTCAAAATGGGCATCCTCTCCTATCGAGAAGGGGAAAAGTGGAGTCATCTTGCTGTTGAATGGGGTTATGCTGAAGTAGGAGCGAACCGGGTTATCATTCTGGCCGAAGGTGCTGACAAGGCTTCAGAGATCAATATTACTGAAGCCAGAGAAATGAAAGAGCGCGCCGAAAAAACTATTGCTGAAAAACGTGATGAAAAAGATGTTGAGCGAGCCAGGATCGAGCTTCTCAAAGCTCTTATACGAATTCAAGTAGCAGAAAAGCATGAGCTTAATAAATAGCCATACGCTGTCATTAAATTCTCTTCCTTAATTTTTATTTTCTTGATTTTCATTTAACATTTATTTCCAAATAGTTACAAAAAGTCAACAAATTGACATACCCAGAAAATACCCATATATGGGTATCCATCGGGTATTGACTTTTACGTTTTTTCTGATATGGTTGGCGAACTGTTAACATATCCATGCTTAAACCCTCGTGATTACACAAGCAGGACGTGAAATGATTGTATTTTATCTTATACATTCTGTAAAAAAATTTTGGCTTGCTGTATTTTTGCTTTCGCTTTCCATAATGCCAATCTTTTCATGTGCTTCCAAGCCTGCTGAAAATCTTAATGCACCAAACGTGTTGATATTAAAAAACCAGGATAATGGCAGAAAAGTGGCTATTTCCAAGGGCGATCTGATACAAATAGAGCTCGAACGTTCAGGAAGCACGGGATATGAATGGTACTTAGATGACGTCTACAAAACGCATTTTGATCTCATCAAAGAAGTAAAACAGGAAATTGTAAAAAAAGGTTTTGTTGGTACTCCTGTGATAACAGCGTGGCAATTCAAGGCTATGAAGCAGGGAAATGCAGATATAAAAATAAGACTTTACCGAGACTGGGAAGGGAAAGAAAAAGCAGCAGCTGAGTTTCATGTAAGCGTAATTATTCGTTAAATATATTTCTATGAGCTGTAGTTTTGATTGAACTCTTAGCACAGAGGGGGGAAAACATGCATCATTTGAAAAATTGTTTTATTTTTTTTGTGTTGTTTACAATTATTGTTGTTTTTTCAGTTAATGCAGAAGAAAAAACTTTTCAACGTGCCGCGACCAATCCTCATTTCACCAACTATATTCAAAAAAAGCAATTGTAC
>JBAZLV010000006.1:0-68380 GCA_041650055.1 Nitrospirota bacterium
GAAATGAAGATATATCGTTTAACGGCCGAGCGGGATTCATACCACCTCCTGTAAGTTTGCAGCATCTGTCCTATTTGCCCGCTGCCCGAATGTTACAATCTCCGCTGTACGCTTACCCTGCGAGCTATGATTTGCGCACAACCGGAAAAGTGACGCCAGTGAAAGATCAAGGACAATGTGGTTCCTGCTGGGCATTTGCCACCATGGGATCATTGGAATCCAATTTATTATTGTCAGAAACCTGGGATTTTTCAGAACAACATTTAAAAAACAAACATGGTTTTGATGCTGCACATTGTGATGGCGGCAATGCATTGATGTCCACGGCATATTTGTCTCGATGGAGCGGCCCTATTATCGAGTCAGATGACCCTTATAATATAAACGTCAGCACTTCTTCTGCCGGATTGACAATACAGAAACATATCCAGGAAGTTCTGTTTATTGCCGATAGAATAAATGCAACAGACAATAATGCTATAAAACAGGCAGTCATGGATTATGGCGGTGTTTTCACCTCGATGTATATGAATTCAAATCCAACGTACTCTTATTGGAAACCTTCCACGAATTCCTATTATTATAACGGCAGCAATGATTCCAACCACGCAGTAACTATCGTCGGTTGGGATGACAATTATTCAAGCTCAAACTTCGCATTATCGCCAGGAGGAAACGGAGCTTTTATTATTAAAAACAGTTACGGATCTGCATGGGGGGATGGCGGTTATTTTTATGTTTCCTATTATGACATCCATATAGGAACCGATAATTATCTGTTTAATAATGCACAATCCCCAACAAACTTTTCGAGAATTTATCAATACGATCCGTTGGGATTGATCAATGCGTATGGATGCAAGGTAAATAGCACCACTGCCTGGTTTGCAAATATTTTTACTGCAGTCTCAAGCGAACCGGTTGCAGCTGCGAGTTTTTATACATTGGCTCCCAATGCATCCTATACCATATACGTTTATACCAATGCTTCTTCCGGTCCGCGCAGCGGAACACTTGCTTTAAGTACATCGGGAACAATTGCATCTGCAGGTTATCACACGATTCAATTACCGAATCCCGTCGCGCTTGCCAACGGGCAAAAATTTTCGATAGTTGTTCAGCTTACTACTCCTGGATATAATTTTCCGGTTCCCGCAGAAAGTCAAAAGCCAGGATACAGCAGTCAAGCGACAGCAAATGCGGGACAGAGCTATATAAGCTGCGAGGGAACCACGTGGTATGACATGGCAGTAGAAGTAAATGCTAATGTAAATTTAAAAGCTTTTACGACCGTTGTTGCTCCCACTGTTACTACTACCGCTGTTACCGGGGTCTCAGCTTCTGCTGCCACTGGTGGCGGCAATGTTACCTCAGATGGCGGTGCAGCTGTTACTGCCCGGGGGGTGTGCTGGAGCACCGCAGCCAATCCAACTACAGCTGATCCTTGTACGAGTAATGGGACAGGCACAGGCTCATTTATTAGCGCTATTACCGGATTGACCGCATTAACAACGTATCACGTTCGGGCCTATGCTACAAATTCCACTGGCACCGGATATGGGAATGATATTTCATTTTCATCAGCAGCAAATCTACCAACACTCACCACTACAGCGGTAACATCAATAACTCAAACAACTGCATCAAGCGGAGGAAACATTAGCTCAGATGGAGGAGCATCTATTACTGCACGAGGCGTTTGCTGGGGTCCCGACTCAAATCCCACTTTGGCAGCAAATAGCTGCACCAATGACGGGAATGCGTCAGGCACGTTTAGTAGTTCTCTAAGCGGCTTGAACCCGAGTTCTACCTATCATGTTAGAGCTTACGCGACCAATTCCGCAGGTACTGCATACGGAAACGACGTCCAGTTTGCAACACTTGCGATACCGGTCGTGCCGACAGTAAGTACAACCGCTGTAACAGGCATAACAATGACAACAGCATCAAGCGGCGGAAATGTTCTTTCAGATGGCGGTGAAGCAGTAACCAGCAAAGGTGTCTGTTGGGGCACAGCCGTGAATCCTGCTGTAGGAGGCAACTGCACCACTAATGGTAGCGGAACAGGGGCATTTACAAGTTCTATGAGTAGTCTGAGTCCAGATACAACCTATCATGTGAGAGCATACGCTATTAATTCAGTCGGCATAGGATATGGCAGCGATATTCCGTTTACAACATTAGCAGCGCCTGTTGCTCCCACCGTTCTAACGAGCATTGTTACCGGTATAACACCAACAACAGCGAATGGTGGAGGGAATGTAACATCAGATGGTGGATCGTCAGTCACTGAAAGGGGAATTTGCTGGAGCACGGCAACCAATCCTACGACAACGACACCCAATACCTGGTGTGCAACCAACGGCGCTGGCACTGGAACATTTAGTGTTCCGATCGCCAGCCTTACAAATAATATACGTTATTATGTTCGTGCTTATGCCATAAATTCTGTTGGCACATCGTATGGGAGCAACGCAACATTTGTAACAGGTGTACGGCCATCAGCTCCAATCTTGCTTCCTGTGCAATAACTTTGTTAAAGGAGAGCTTACAAATGAAAAAATTTACTTTATATACATCACTACTCTTAGTAATGGCTTTTTTTATGGTATCCTGCGGTGCTGGAGGAGGCGGTGGCACGAGTTCCCCTGCACCTACAACAGGAACTGCCACCCTTACCTGGACAGCCCCGACTACCAATGTCGATGGATCGCCACTAAATAATCTTGCTGGATATAGAATCTATTATGGGACTCAATCCGGGAATTATAGTAACAGCATTGTTGTGGGCATTGTGACAACACATCAAATTACCAACCTTGCTAGAGGATACACTTATTATTTTAAAATCAGAGCATTTAATGCCCTGGGAGTTGAAAGCGATCTTTCAACTGAACAAAGTAAACCGATAAGTTAATTTTCTCTTCAGATAAATTTCGAAAAAGCCCCGCCTATTTTATGCGGGGCTTTTTTTAAACCAGACAGAAATTTTAAAAAAGTAGGCTTGGGGTCAGACTTCGGAATTAACGTATTTCAACGAAAGATTCTTTGTTGTTTTCTATTGCGCGGGACGGCAAGCCCCGCCTCTTCATTTGCTCACAAAGGAAGCTTTGGGGACGTTGCGTAACGGAGCCCTGTGATTGCTCCAATTTTAAAAACCTGTTTTCAGCTTATTAAAGAAGGGAACCTGGTAATGGTTGTGAACGACGACGAGCGTTCGGACTTTCATGAAAAAACGCTCTTTACTGAAGGTTATTCCTTTTTCCGTTTTAACAAATCTTCCAACCCTGCAAACGGTTTATACGTAGCCGAATCATTACTCGTATTATGAGCTTTTGATCCTTCGAACGTTTCCTTATCCAGATATTCCTGATGTTCCTGATCATGGCAGTACAGACAGAGCAGTTCCCAGTTGCTGCCATCAGGCGGGTTGTTGTCGTGATTGTGATCTTTGTGATGGACAGTCAGTTCTCGGAGCTTTTTTCCTGAAAACTCGCGTCCGCAGCGAGCACAGATTGCAGGGTAAAATTTCAGAGCTTGCTCCCGATATCCTTTTTCTCGGAGGTCACGATTGCGTCTGGCCTCAGCAATAATATCGTTTTGGGATTGCTTTTCTGGCATTGAAATCAGTTCTCTTTTACTATGTATTAATGGTCTCAAAATAGAGAGAACGACAATAATATTTGTCATTCCCGAAGTTGTAATCGGGAATCTGGTCTTAAAATCATACCCGTCCCCGAACACCTGAATCGAGGATAGAAGCATTCGAGGATGACGGATCAGCATAAGTACAGATTATTATGACTTCGATAATATGTACCAATGCAATGTCTTTATATGTTGTCTTGCATCCGGGATCCGGTATCTGGCATCAGGGTAAAGAAGCTCCTAATTTCCACTTCAACATTATCAAACGTATCCATGTGATTAATTCTTTGCCTGAATTCCGCTCCGCCCGGAAGACCTTTTGTATACCAGCAAAGATGTTTCCGCATTTCCCGCACACCGATGTTTTCTCCAAGCAAGACTACCATATCGTTTAAATGCCGAAGCATGGTCGTCTGGCGTTCTTCCCGAGAAGGAGGTGGAGGAACAATGCTTGTTTCAAGGTACTGCTTTGCTTCTCTGAACAACCATGGATTTCCCTGAACAGCCCGTCCGATCATGACGCCGTCGCAACCGGTGGCATCCAGCATTCTTTTTACGTCTCTGGCTGAACATACATCTCCGTTTCCAATCACCGGAATGGCAATGGAATCCTTTACCTGCTTGATCGCGCTCCAGTCTGCATGGCCTCGAAAACCCTGGGCTTTTGTTCTTCCATGTACTGTTACCGCAGTAATACCAATGGCTTCTGCAGCCTTGGCCAGGTCAACTGCCACGATATTATTTGCATCCCAGCCTAAACGAATCTTGACCGTAACCGGCACTCTGGATGCTCGCACGACCGCAGTCATAATCTCTTTTGCGAGTTCCCTGTCACGCAGCAGCGCAGAGCCTGCCCCGCTTCTCAAGACCTTCGGTACCGGACAGCCCATGTTAATGTCAATAAAGTCAACATTTCCCTGCGAAACAATCCGGGCAGCCTCGGCCATGGACGCGGGTTTTGATCCAAAGAGCTGGATCACGACCGGACGCTCGGCTGGATGCGTGTGCAGCATGTTGTGAGTACGTTTATGCTTCCGGATTAACGCTTCAACGCTCACCATTTCGGAAAAGACAAGTCCTGCACCCAACTCCTTGCAGATCATTCGGAAAGGAAAATCGGTTATCCCTGCCATGGGTGCAAGCACAAGAGGATTTTGTTTTAAAAGGGATTGGATGAGCATTAGTTATTATAACTAAAAGCAATTAAAATGCGAGAAATTTCCTTTGTTATTAAGCATTCCTGCATATGCATAAGAATATTCTCTTGAACAAACGGTTTTTTGGTGTATATTGTTTTCTCGCAGCAGTAAAGAAATGGATGCTTCTCGTTTACTAAAAAGTTCTCGGATATAATAACATTTGTCATGCCCGTGAAAACGGGCATCCAGTGTTATCGAAAAAGTTCTGGATTCCCGCTTGCGCGGGAAGGACGGCGTATAGAGTATAGATCTAAAGGATTTCTTCAACTGCTTGCTAAAAGGGATCTCAATGAAATTAAGCATTCTTGCACGATTATTTCTGGGATATTGTTTTCTGCTCGTTCTGGCTGCCGGCATGAGCGTGTATGCCATTGTACAGCTTGGCCAAGTGACCGATGTGACTCGTTCCATTATTCTCGTGGACAATTCTCTTATCAGCCTTCATAAGGACCTGACGGATGCCCTATTGTCAGAAACACGATATGAAAAAAAATATTTGATCGTTCGTGATCAGGCGCTGTATGAAGGATTTCTCAAATCAAAGAAAGAATTCGAGCAGTATCTGAAAGAGGCAATGCTGTTGAATCTTCCTGATGAAGCAAAAAATGCCTTACAGAATGTCGATAGTCTTCACCGGACGTATCTCGATTTGTTTGAAGAAGAATTGAACAATCTTAAAGAGCTGCAATACTATTCAAAGACGCAGTTTGCTGAAGCCAAAGAACAGGCAGTGAATGCTGCAATCGAGGAATTGATCAAGATCCGCCTTATGAGCCACCAGAATATCTATCGCAAGGTAAAGCATTTAAGCGAAGCAGGAACCAGCGCCAGGACGCTTGCTTTGTTTATTAGCGCACTCTGCCTGCTTGCCGGTCTTGTTATGGCGATATGGATCACGCAGAGCATTACCCGGCCGCTTTCTGAAATGCACCGGAAAACAAAGGATATCTCCGCAGGGGTGTTTGAAGCAAACCTGAAGGTTGATTCTCCTCCTGAAATAGAAGAGCTTGCCCGCGCGTTCAATACCATGTGTGCGAAACTGCAGGAAGTCGATAAAATGAAAATGGATTTTTTCGCGCTCATGTCGCATGAACTCCGAACGCCGCTTACCTCAATCAAGGAAGGCACGAACCTGTTGCTGGAAGGAAAGGGCGGAGAAATCACGGACAAGCAGAAAAAGCTCCTAAGCATCATATCTGAGGAAAGTGACCGTCTGATTGCGCTGGTAAATTCAGTGCTTGATCTTTCCAAGCTTGAATCCGGCATGCTTAACTTTACTTTTGCCAGGACGGATATTGCGCCCCTCATAAGCCAGGCGGTTCATGAAGTCGGGCCGCTTGCAGAGGCGAAGCGAATTACGGTCACTCTCACGCTCAAGGAAATGCCACTAGTGTCGCTCGACAGCGAACGCATGCTTCAAGTCCTGCGAAACCTGCTTGCGAATGCGCTGAAATTCACGCCCCAGGGAGGAACAGTCGAGATCGCTGCAGGGTGCTGCAAACAAGGCATTTTAATAACCGTTACGGATACAGGCCCCGGTATTCCGAAGGAACATCTCGACGTGATTTTCGACAAATTCCGGCAGGCACCGGGGTTTGCGCGATTTCCGGGAACCGGCCTTGGTCTGGCCATTGTGAAGCATATTATACTGAAGCATGGAGGGACAGTGTGGGTACAGAGCACGGAAGGAAACGGCAGCACGTTTTCAGTTCAATTGCCGGTTTAATCTTGTGCGCGGTTCTTGTCGCTGCATGTGCGCCGATCAAAGCGCTCTTCCCTGAGCGCGAAACCTGTACGCATGTGCCGCGCATGGACGACCGGAGCAGCAAAGCTGACTTTGACCACGCTCTTTCCCAGTATGAGAAGATGCTGTCAAAGTCAGGCAAGTCATCTTCCGGCGATATTGCTTTGATGAGCCTGGGATTGCTCAGCGCGCATTATGCGAATCCAGGCAAGGATTATAAAAAAGCGCTCGGCTATTTTATACGGCTGGAGAAGGAATTTCCCGAAAGCCCGCTTGTTGAAGAGGCAAAAATCTGGATCAGCGTTTTCCAGTCCTTTGAAAAGGCAAAACAGGTTGATATTGAAATCGAAGAAAAGAAGAAGGGAATCGGGAAATGAGTCTGCCGTCCACCGGCACGTTACTTCTTGTTGATGACGATCGGAACCTTCTTGAGCTGATGAGAATGAGGCTTGAAAGTTCCGGATACACGGTTACTGCGGCTCCGGATGAGCAGGAAGCAAAAAAAAATGCTCTGGAAAGGCCTTTTGATCTTGCTATCGTAGACCTGCAGCTCATTCATCAGGACGGCATCACGCTCATGGAAGAGCTTCACCGGATGAATCCCCGCATGCCGGTGATCATTCTTACAGCCCATGGCAGCATCGAGAGCGCTGTGGAAGCGATGAAGCGCGGCGCATACACCTATCTTACGAAACCGTTCGATGCGCGGGAGCTTGTTCTCCATGTGGAACATGCACTGGAAACGAGCAGGCTTTCCCTGGAAGTTGATCGTTTGAAAAATCTATTAAGCGAACGGTATAATTTTCAGAACATTATTGCGCGCAGTTCTGCAATGGAAGTCGTCCTTGAAGCCGTATCGCGGATAGCGCAAACGGAATCAACCGTCTATATCCACGGTGAAAGCGGCACCGGCAAGGAACTGATTGCTCGTGCGATCCACCTTGCAGGCACTCGAAAGGACAAGCCGTTTGTCGCAATAAACTGTGCAGCACTTCCCGAAACGCTTCTGGAAAGCGAATTGTTCGGCCATGAAAAAGGATCATTCACCGGAGCGGTCAAAAGTTCGCGAGGTCTCTTTGCCCAGGCGCATGAAGGTACCATCTTTCTGGACGAAATCGGAGACATGCCTCTTTCCATTCAGGCAAAATTTCTGCGGGTACTGCAGGAGCGGCAATTTTATCCGGTCGGCGGTGAACGGCCACTTGAAGTGGACGTTCGGGTTATTGTCGCCACGAATAAGGATTTGACGGAACAGGTGAAGCAGGCTCTTTTCCGGGAAGATCTTTTTTACCGGATTCATGTTATTCCGGTCTTTTTGCCGCCGCTTCGGGAACGGAAGGAAGATATTCCGGTATTGGCAGACTATTTCCTGAAAAAATTCTGCAAGCAGATGGACAAGGAAATAAAAGGGCTTGCTCCCTCGGCTCTCCAGCGATTGATGCTGCATGACTGGCCGGGTAATGTACGCGAGCTCGAAAATGCAATTGAGTATGCAGTTGCCATGAGCCGGCATGATGTTATTACCGAAGACATGATCCTGCCTACCTTACATCAGGATGAAAAAATGATACAACCTCTTCGGCAGGCCCGCGAACAGTTTGAAAAAAATTATCTGGCAAGACTGCTGGAATCAACCGACGGCAATGTAGCAGCCGCAGCAACGCTGGCAGGGCGCTATCGAGCTGATATTTACACGCTTTTAAAAAAATACCAGATCAACGCATCAGATTTTAAAAAAAATAAGGGGTGATTTTTTTCTTTGTGCATCAACTTAAAATGAAGACATGGACTTTTCGTTGATTCTAGTAGATCGCTCCCTCTTTTGTATGAAATTTCATACAAAAATTAACCTATTGTTTTTATAATAAAAATTCTTTTTTTTACTTCTTTTCCTAGACTTCCCCAAAAAAATCCATACACTTTCAATCCCTTGTTTTTTCTTTTAGTAGTTACAGTGCTTAAAAATCAATAAGATAGAAAAACTATTTATTGGCATTCATATTGCATAACATTTGTAAATACCAACTATCATGCTCACTGTCACAATTATCATCACGAAGGAGCTATAGCATGAAAAAGATCGTTTCTTTTTTTCTTATTGCATGTCTTGTTGTTTTGAATCTGAGCTTGTTCAAGAATATGTCAATTGCATCGGAACCCGCACGCTCGCAAAAAATCACGGAGAGATTGCAGTTGGAAAAATCAGGTGAGGAAAAAAGGCAACGTGCTATTCTGAGCGTTATTCAGGTCCTCCAGAGCAAAATTGAAAATGATGAATTGCGCAGCAAGGCGATTCAAAAATTTTCCGCCATGAATGATGCTGACTGCCGACTTGTATCATCCCTGTGTGAACGAATATCACAAGAAGGCGATTCTGTCGGGGCGCAATTTGCACTGCTTCTTGTTACTGCGCTGATAATAACGTCATGATTTGCGGAATGTGGAACACAGTATGACAATACAATCAGAATCCATACGAGTATCATTAATGAAAAAAAATATCTTTCATATTTTATATCATATCGCCATTATCGCGCTGAGCGCAGGGATTGCTTTTTCCCTTCCCGGCACCCTGAAGTACGTTACGCAGAAGCTGCTTCTTTACTGGTCGTTTATCGAAAACGAACGATTTTTTCTGATCGTTGCTGAAATCACGATCGCTGTTTTGCTGATCGTTTTGTTGAATATGCTCACCAAGGTTCTGAAGATGAGGCGGCGCTCGCATATGGCAAAAAAAACCGGATTGGTCGCCACAGCGGCTGCCACATCCCCGCTCGCCCGAAAGCAGATAAAGCGGATCAAGGAGCAGGAAGGACGGGGAAGATCAGTGCTGATTATCGGATCAACCGGATATCAGTCATTTGTTGATCAAGAAGGAGATCTTCACCAGGTATTGAAAAATTGCCGTGAAGCAAAAATCATGCTGCTGCATCCCCATGGGGACGGCGCAACAATCAGGGCAAAAAGTCTTGACGATCCCTCGATAACAACAGAGAGCTTTCAAAGCCAGATCATGCAAAGCATTGATTTCCTCAAAACATTACGGGAGAGCCAGAAAAAAATACGGTTAAAACTATACCGCGATACCCCGCTTCTGAAAATGGCAATTATGGGAGATTATCTTTGTTTGCAGCATTATCCCACGGGGTTGCATATAAAGAAAATGCCGGAATATGTGTTCAAACATCAGGAAACCGGTTTGTTTAATCTTTTTTACCAGTACTTTATTACCCGTTGGTTTGATGCCGCTGTACCTGAGTATGAACTGGACACCGACAAGCTTGTGTATCGAGACCGAAAAGGGAATATTGTGAAATATGAGCAATTACGCCCCCTTTCCGTGGAAACTTTGAGTGGGAAGTATTCTCATGCCGGCGCTTTTAAAGCGCTTTAATGGTTCGTTCCTGCAGTAGTTCTTGGTGATTCACGCCCCCTCCGAGGGCATCAACGATCCTTCTTTACCGAGGTGAGGACGGATCGTTGATGCCCTTTTTTTACATGAACCGGTTACTATTTTGTGTAAAAGCGTAGTACAATGCGATATGTGTTTCCTAACATATTGAATTGTCAGGTTCATAAAACAAGGTGCAATTCCGGCAAGGGGCGTTCATACTGGCTAAAATGCCAAAAAAACCTTGACATTACTGGGTTTATTTTATATATTCTATATTCTTTTTCTCAATAGGTTTTTTTATGTTTGATGCCCTAACAGGAAAACTCGAAACAGTATTTAAGAGGCTTCGCGGCAGGGGTATTCTCAAGGAAGATGATGTAAAAGCGGCCATGCGGGAAATACGCCTGGCTCTCCTTGAAGCGGATGTCAATTTCAAGGTTGTTAAAGATTTTGTTGCCAAGGTTCAGGAACGGGCAGTCGGGCAGGAAATATTAACCAGCCTTACGCCTGGGCAGCAGGTTGTCAAGATTGTTCATGATGAGCTGGTAGCGTTGCTTGGACAGAGCCAGGCAAAACTCCATCTCGCGCCGAATCCGCCGACCGTTATCATGATGATCGGTTTGCAGGGTTCGGGTAAAACGACCACTGCCGGCAAGCTTGCTCGTAACTTTAAAAAAGACGGGCGCAGGGTTCTTCTCGTGCCGGCTGACACCCGAAGGCCTGCGGCAATTCAGCAGCTTGTCACCCTTGCGAAGCAAGTAGGTGTTGACGCATATACATCAGATCAGAGCGACCCTGTTACCATCTGTCGTTCTGCAGTGAAACATGCAGCTTCATCGTTGTATGAAGTAGTGATCCTTGACACAGCCGGCCGGCTCCAGATTGATGAGCCGCTCATGCAGGAACTTCAGCAGATCAAAGCAGGAGTGCAGCCGCACGAAATCCTATTTGTCGCTGATGCCATGACCGGCCAGGAAGCCGTCAACATTGCGGAGAAGTTTAATCTCTCCGTAGGTTTTGACGGCGTTGTGCTGACCAAGCTCGACGGTGATGCGAGGGGCGGCGCTGCATTATCAGTACGGGCAGTCACCGGCAAGCCGATCAAATTTGTCGGCATCGGGGAAAAACTCGACGCTCTTGAACCGTTTCATCCGGATCGGATGGCTTCCCGCATTCTCGGGATGGGCGATGTTCTGTCGCTTATCGAGAAGGCGCAGGAAACAGTCAGCAGGGAAGAAGCAGAGCAACTCGCTACCAAGCTCAAAAAGAACTCCTTTACTCTGGAAGATTTCCGAACCCAGATTAAACAGATGAAAAAAATGGGCGGGCTTGAGCAGATGATGGGCATGATTCCGGGAATGAAAAAAATGGCTCTGCCGGATGCCCAGGAAAACGAAAAGGAAATAACCAAGGTAGACGCGATCATCAGTTCCATGACAACTAAGGAACGGACTGATCATACGCTCATTAACGGAAGCCGCAGGTTGCGAATTGCCAAGGGAAGCGGTACCCAGGTCCAGGATGTGAACCGTCTGCTTAAACAATTCGCTGAAATGCGCAAAATGATGAAAGCGGTTTCCGGCGGCAAAATGGGAAAGTTGAACAGGATGCTAGGTGGATTTAGATAGCATTTATTACCACAATTGTTTAGGATTTAGTATTTCGAATTTAGAAATTGTACTTAATGAAAGAGGTGAACGCAATGGCAGTACGAATCAGACTGAAAAGAATGGGAACGCATAAGAAGCCGTACTATCGGCTTGTTGTGGCTGATTCCCGATCCCCGAGAGACGGGCGCTTTATTGAAATGGTCGGTACCTATGATCCGCTCAAAAAGCCCGCAGAAATCAAGGTGGATCAGGCAAAGACGCTGGATTGGCTGAAAAAAGGCGCGGTTCCATCGAATACAGTCAAAACCCTGCTTTCCAAGGTCGGAGTTATGAAGCAATACGCTGAAGCACGGTAATCTGATTGAATTAGCACAAAACCGGTCTGGGTATTGTCTGATATCGAAATGTCCGCAGCGAGTATGCTCATAACAATCGGAAAAGTGCTGAAGCCCTGGGGCGTGAAAGGCGAATTGAAGATCATGCCTTTGACCGATTTCCCAAAACGGTTTCAAGATCTTGACCGAGTGTCTCTAGTTTCTCCTGCAGGAAAAGAAATTATCTGTGATATAGCCTCTGTTCGTTATGATGCCAACGAAATTCCCTTTTTTTGCTTAAAGGGATATGAAACACCGGAAAAAGCGAAGCTGTTTAACGGATGGTTTATAAAAATTCCGCGAGAGCAGGCAGTTCCTCTCCCGGAAGGCAGGTATTACTGGTTTCAACTCATCGGTATGGATGTGTTTTCAGAAGCCGGAGAGAAACTCGGAACCATAACCGATATTTTTGAGACAGGCAGCAACGATGTATATGTGGTGAAGCGCGGCAGGAAGGAAATCTACATTCCAGCCATTCGCGATATTATAAAACAGGTTGACCCGGCGCAAAACAGAATGGTAATCCATCTTATGGATGGCCTGATGCAATGAATCAGGATAATGTACGCACAGTATCGTTTGAAGTGCTCACACTGTTTCCGGGGATGTTTGAAAGCCCGCTTCACGAAAGCATCCTGAAGCGCGGCAGAGAAAAAGGTCTGCTTGATGTTACCGTAAGGAACATCAGGGATTATACGACTGATAAACATAAAACCGCTGATGACAGCCCTTATGGCGGCGGTGCAGGAATGGTATTAAAGCCTGAGCCGATTTTTCGCGCCATGGAAGCCATCAAAGCGGATCATCCTGATGAGACGCTGTTGACCATACTCCTGTCGCCCCAGGGGAAGGTGTTCAATCAGGACCGTGCACAGAAGTTCTCAGAGGAACAACGAAGAATTGTTCTGCTATGCGGGCATTATGAAGCGATTGACGAACGGGTGATTCAGACGCTGGTTGATGAAGAGCTTTCCCTGGGAGATTATGTTCTTACCGGTGGAGAGCTTGCAGCTCTGGTTGTGATCGATGCAGCTGCCAGGCTTTTGCCGGGAGTTCTGGGGGATGACGAATCAGCGTCGCTTGATTCGTTCAGCAATGGCCTGCTCGATTATCCGCACTATACACGGCCGGCTGAATTCCGAGGAATGAACGTTCCGGATGTTTTGCTGTGCGGGAATCATGCTGAGATCGAGCGGTGGAGGAGACGCGAAGCGCTTCGAGCCACGTTCCTGAAGCGGCCGGATTTATTGAAGACCGCACCGTTAACTGATGAAGACAGGGAAATGCTGGACGAGATACAAAGAGAGATACGATAACAGATACCAGATGCAGGATGCCGGATAAAAAACATCTGGCATCAGGTATCATGAATCAGAAATCATGGTTGTGTTTTAGGAGGTCTCATGAATATCATTCAATCGCTGGAAAAAGGTCAGTTCAAGGAAGGAATCCCCAGCTTTCGGGTTGGCGATACGATCAAGGTGCATGCAAAGGTTGTCGAAGGTGACAAGGAAAGAATCCAGGTATATGAAGGCGTCGTAATCGGCCGCCAGGGTTCAGGTGTGCGGGAAGTTATCAGAGTCCGCAAGCTGTCCTACGGTGTGGGTGTCGAACGGCTTTTTCCGCTTCATTCTCCGATGATCGACAAGATCGAGATTGCGAAGCAGGGCAAAGTCCGGAGAGCAAAGCTGTATTTCCTGCGCGACCTTCGCGGCAAAGCCGCACGTATCAAAGAAAAAGAACGTACCTTGGCTACAGTTGCCGGCCCAAGCCAGCAGACAACGTCAGACGAGCAGAAATAGAGACACGTACCACCATCATGGCAATCCGACATCCTCCTGGTCGGATTGCATTGAAAATTCCGATCCTGCTTTTAAAGGAATTTCATGTCTCGAAAGCATACTCCTCAGCAGCCGAGCAAGCATGCATCAAAAAAAGGCGATCTTTTTCCTGATGAATCTGAATGCGATTCCCTGTATTTTGAACGGAGTGCACGCAAAGACGGCTATACTTGTATTGCCGGGTTGGATGAAGCGGGAAGGGGTCCTCTTGCCGGACCGGTTGTTGCAGCTGCAGTAGTACTTCCTCATGGGCTGCTGATTCCCGGAGTTACGGATTCGAAGCTCGTTCAGGAGCCGGAACGGGAAACACTTTTTGAACTCATCCAATCGCAAGCTGTCTGTTTCGGTATCGGAATTGTCGATGAGCGTACGATTGATGAAATAAATATTTACCAGGCAACCATCGTTGCCATGGAGCAGGCACTTCAGCAGCTTGATCCCCAGCCTGATTATCTTCTTCTTGACGCCATTACGCTTCCCAGGATTTCGCTTCCTCAAAAACCGCTTATCAAAGGGCATCTTCGAAGCCACAGCATCGGCGCTGCGTCCATCCTTGCAAAAGTTACCCGCGACCGGCTTATGGCAGAGCTTCATGAGAAGTTTCCATTGTACAATTTTCATAAACATAAAGGGTATGCAACGAAGGAACATCTTACTCTTCTTCAGAAGCACGGACCCTGTGATGCACATCGAAAACGGTTTGGTCCGGTAGCCGATATGATTGGGGAAGCGCAGTGAGCCTGCTTGCCAAATTACTTGGAAAGTCCGGCGAAGACCGTGCTGCAAAATTTCTCACAAAAAGCGGATATCGGATTCTCGAGCGAAATTATAAAACCAAGACAGGCGAGATTGATCTTATTGCTCTGCATGAAGGAACGATTGTATTTATTGAAGTGAAAACGAGGAGTAATGATCTGTTCGGCGCCCCGGAACTTGCCGTTAATCGCAGAAAACAGATACGGATGATAAAAACCGCATTAGGATACATCCAACGGAAAGAATTCCACCAGGTTCCCTGCCGTTTCGATGTCGTTGCCATCAACAATGCCGATGAAAACATAACGGTTTATAAAAATGCTTTTGAAATGGAAAATCGGTAAATGGAGATAGTATGCTCGAGTCCATTCGAAAAATTGTCTTGTTCGACAATCTCACCTGCGATGAGTTAGATAAAATTAAAAAGATCTGCTCTATAGAAACCCATCTTAAAGATAAAGTACTTTTTAGAGAAGGCGAGAGCGGAGATCGATGCTTTGTCATTATTCAAGGCGAGGTGCGAATCAGCAAATTTATCCCAAACATTGGTGAGGAAGCGCTGGCTATACTCAAGCCGGGTGATTATTTTGGAGAAATGGCTTTGATTGACGATTTCCCGCGATCCGCTCATGCGATTGCCAACACGGATATTCAGGTTCTTTCGATCCATAAAACCAATCTTCATACGGTATTAACTGAAGATCGTGAGATGGCACACAAGCTTCTCTGGACGTTTACCCGTACGCTCTCGAAGCGTCTTCGTGAGACCAATGAAAAGATGGCGGCCTTTCTTGCCATGTCCGGTGGATTTTAAATTGATTCTGTTGCGAGCGCTCGATCTGCGTGGTAAAGTGTCCTGCCGAACCAAATATCCATGACAGCAAATTCATATAAAATAGCAATGACGAGCCTGGGATGTCCTAAGAACCAGGTGGATGCAGAGCAGATGCTTGGCGTGCTTACACGAGCGGGATTTGAGATAACGCCTGACCATGCACAAGCCGATGTTATCATCGTGAATACCTGCGGATTCATTCAATCCGCAAAAGAAGAATCGATCGAAGCCATTCTGGATGCCGCAGAAATAAAGAGCAGTGGCAATTGCAAGAAACTGGTAGTCTCCGGCTGTCTTGCCCAGCGGTATAAGAACGAGCTTATGCACGAATTTCCGGAAGTGGATGCTATTATCGGGATTGCTGAAATCCGGAGAATAGACGAAATTTTAAAAACAGTGCTCTCGGGATCAAGAAAAGTTCTGGATGTTTCAGCACCAACTATGGTCTGTGGTCTTCCTCGAAGAAGCACAACGCCGCTCCATTATCGCTATCTGAAGATCGCCGACGGTTGCAGCAACCGGTGTTCGTATTGTGCTATTCCCATAATCCGGGGAGATTTCATGAGCAGACCGCATGGCTCGATTCTCGAAGAAGCAGCAAGGTTGGCGGATGAAGGTGCAAAAGAACTGGTCTTAGTTGCCCAGGATTCTACAGGATACAGTGATGAAGGGATGAATCTTCCGCTGCTCTTGAGAAAACTTGTCAAGGTTCCCGGAATTGAATGGGTGCGGCTTATGTATGCCCATCCGAACAAGATCGACCAGGATTTGATACACTGTATTGCCGAGGAAGAAAAAATTTGCAACTATCTTGACCTTCCGATTCAACATATTGATGCGAATGTCCTTTCTGCAATGAGTCGGAAAGGAACGCCGGATAATATTCAACATACTCTTGATGAGCTGCGGACACAGGTTCCTGACATTGCGCTTCGGACGTCGCTCCTGGTAGGATTTCCCGGAGAGACAGAACCAGCATTCAAACGGCTTCTATTATTTGTAAAGGAAGTTGAATTTGAACATCTTGGGGTGTTTGCTTATTCATCCGAGGAGGGAACTCCAGCATACGATTTGGAGATGACGGTTTCTGAGGAAATTGCGCAGGAACGGCTTAATCTGATTATGGAAGCCCAGGCAAAAATATCGCTTAAAAAAACCCGTGCGTTAATTGGCTCACGGCAGCGAGTGCTTGTGGATGCGATGAATGATATGGTGCTTCACGGCAGAACGCAATATCAGGCTCCGGAAATTGACGGTCTTGTTTATCTCTCTGAGGTTGATGCTGAACCTGGCCAGTTTGTGGATGTTGTGATTTCTGATGCGCGAGAATATGATTTGGTAGGAACTGATAAAAGCAAAACTAAATCACAAATATCAAATAACAAATAAATTCCAAATTTCAAATATTCGAGGAAGGGAAAGTATGGAAGGAATCAATCAACCAGTAACTTCACCTGACAGTAATGAAGAAAATTTCGCTGATATGCTCGAAAAGAGCATGACCAAAGGAAGGAAAAGGCTTGAGCCCGGCCAGATGGTCGAGGCTTCGATTGTCCAGATAACGCCGGAATGGATATTCCTTGATCTTGGCGGGAAAGGCGAAGGTTACCTCGACAAGAAGGAATTCATCACTCCTGAGGGAACTCTGACCGTAAAAGTCGGGGACACTGTCCGTGCATATTTTCTTTCATCCAAAAATAATGAAATGCATTTTACAACAAAGATCGGTGCTGGTCCTGCAGGACAAAAGCAGATCGAAGACGCATGGAATAATGGCATCCCTGTTGAAGGCACGATTACCAAAGAAGTGAAAGGCGGATTCGAAATCAAGATCGCAGGCAGCGTTCGTGCGTTCTGCCCGTTTTCGCAGACCGGAATTCGGCGTGAGGAGAACCAGGAAGAATATATTGGCCGGTCACTTTCTTTTAAGATCACCGAATACACCGACAGAAACATTGTTCTTTCTCGAAGGATCATTCTTGATGAAGAAAAAGAACGCATGAAGAAGGAATTGCAATCCAAATTAAAAGAGGGCATGAAAGTCAAAGGGACTGTTGTATCCATTCAGAAATTCGGCGCGTTCGTGGATATCGGAGGACTCGAAGGATTGATCCCTGCTTCTGAAATTGCATGGGGAAGGACGGAAAATATAAACGATTTTCTCTCGAAAGGCCAAGAAGTGACGGTTATTGTAAAATCCATCGACTGGTCGAAAAACCGAATTTCATTCAGCCTAAAAGATGCTCTGCCCGATCCCTGGGATCAGGTGGCAGAACTGTATAAAGTCGGGTCATATTATCCGGGAACCGTAACCCGGCTCATGTCTTTTGGCGCTTTTGTAATGTTAAAAAGTGGAGTTGAGGGACTTATTCATATCTCAAAGCTGGGCGGCGGCAGACGGCTGAACCATCCAAAAGAAGTTGTCAAAGAAGGTCAACCCGTCGAAATAAAGGTGGAAGCGATTGACCGAGAAAAGAAAAAACTTTCCCTTGTGCTTGCCGATGTCAGCCGTGAAGAAGAAGAGGCGGCAGCAACCTTGAAGAACTATCAGGATCAGGCAAAAGAAGCGCCGAAAAGTCTGGGAACATTGGGCGAACTGCTTCAGGCAAAGATGAAGCAAAAGGAAAAGTAGTACCAGCATGATTACCGCGCTCGTTATTTTTGGTATTACCTACCTATTTATCGGTTTACGCCAGATTCCTCAGATGCATATAAACCGGCCGGCCGGAGCACTGGTCGGCGCTGTGCTCATGATCGTGTTTGGCGTACTGACCCTTGATCAGGCGTTTGCAGCAATTGACATGCATACGCTGCTTCTTCTGCTCGGCATGATGATCATTACCGTGTATCTCAGGATAGCCGGGTTCTTTGAGCTTATGGCAGGTCATATTCTTTCACGATCGCATACGCCGCTTCAGCTTCTTATCTTCGTTGTTCTTTCATCAGGATTCCTCTCTGCTCTATTTGTGAATGATACGATCTGCCTCCTGTATACGCCGATTATTCTCGAAGTGACAAGTCAGTTAAGAATAAAGCCGATGCCCTATTTGCTTGCTCTTGCTACCTCTTCCAATATCGGAAGCGTCATGACCATTACCGGCAATCCTCAGAATATGTTGATTGGCATGTATTCCCATATCCCTTATCTTTCTTTTTTGAATGCATTATTTCCTGTTGCGCTTGCAGGACTCGGAATATGCATTGCCGTCATCTGGTTTGCCTATCGCAATGAAATGAACAGCGACGCATTTCGTTTCCGGCTCGTTATGCCAGCGTACACCGTCAGAAAACCACTGCTTACAAAGTCACTTGTGGTCTGTGCAGGAGTGCTTATCGCGTTTTGTTTTGGCTATTCCTATTCTCTGGTTGCAGCTTCAGGAGCTGTTCTCCTTGTGTTGATCGGCAGGATAAGCACGGAACAGGTTCTGGCAAGCGTGGACTGGACGCTGCTCTTGTTTTTTGCCGGACTATTCGTTGTTATGCATGGCGTGGAAGTTTCCGGTCTTGCAGGAGTCATGATCCAGCAAACCGGTGATATTGCATCTCTCTCACCCTTGGGCACAATCACCAGCTTGTCATGTATTTCTGTTGTGCTCTCGAATCTGGTGAGTAATGTTCCGGCAGTTATGCTGCTAAAACCGCTGATGCAATCACTCAATGACAATTATTTTTCATGGCTCACGCTTGCCATGAGCAGTACGCTGGCTGGCAACCTGACGCTCATCGGTTCGGTAGCAAATTTGATCGTGCTTCAGCAGGCGAGAAAAAAAGTGGAAATAGGATTTATGGAATATTTTCGAGTCGGAGCGTTGATTACTGTTCTGACGATTGCGATCGGGATTCTTGTGCTGGCTGTGGAGCAATTGATCCCTTTTGGTTAGTTTTTTCGATCTTTGTACAAAGATTCCCGTACTTGAGTTGAGTGCAAATAGTATATGGCAGAGCTACTGTATCAACTACCAGGCTAAATGGCAAATCCCAAAACACTAACCCCTTGTCTTGATATTGCCCACGAAGAAAGCGAATGTCATTGGCAACACCAGAGTATATACGAGGTATTGTATAATCTGGATCGCATAAAATTGTACTGTGTTCTTTGCTGCCATCAGCTATTGTTAACAAGGAGGAGCAGCCTAGCAGAAGAAGCAAAAAGCAGGTGAATAACAATCTCATAGTGACTTCTAATCCTTCACTGGCGCTTTATCAGTAGGAACGGCTTGTTGTTTATTCCATTCAGCAGAATTATTGTTTTTTAGCAATGGTTAGAACCTTGCTTCTCGTGTAATCTAGTTAAGAATAATTATCAAAAGTAAAGAAGTGCCCAAACAGCCATCACGATTACTATTTTTGACGACGCTTACAAATGTATTTCGATACTGGGCCGAATACATACCATAAAATAAATAAATCTACTAGAAGCTCGGCGATGAAGAGATATCCAATATCTTCTCCAAATATTATTCTTTCTCTCATTATATAAGAGGCATTTATGAATATAACGCATAAAAATGTTCCCACTACTAATTTGGTTATTTCTATTCTAGATAATAAGCGGCCATTCTCCTCTATAAATCTGTAAGCTGGCAAACTTGCGCTTACACCAACAATAAATATTGTCTTATAGTATTCAGCTTGAATAATCGATAAGAATATAGACAAGGATAAGCGTAGGATGAGATATGTTAATGCAAAGAGACCAACATATTTTAATATAGGAATGTTTTGCTCGTTATTTTTCATGAGCCGTTCCTTAATAACATAACGAATTGCATAGGCTATTCAACACTTTTCAGTTCATTACTGACTGTATCAAACACCACTTTATCGATCAAGTGAATAGTATTAATGCAAACGCAAAACCGTTTGTAATCCCGTCATCGCGAGCGACCGCAGGAAGCGTGGCAATCTCGCTATAAAAAAATTTTGGGTTTTATTCCATTTCAATACAGCCTGATATTATTGAATTTCCGTTATTGAAGTTTGGGTTAATTTACCAGAGAAAAGAAGTGCTTGATCGCCTAGTGGCATTTCTCCTTTCATAGTAATTGTACCCTCATCTTTAATTTTTGCTTTTTTAGTAATATCGTAACTGAGCTTTCCTGCATAATCACCAGATGCCTGTATTCCAACCGGCACGGGTTCTGCCGAGATGTCTAACTTCAAATTGCCAATATAATCGAAATAAGCCATTCCATGTTTTATTCGTAGTAATGTGTAGGTAACAGTCATTTCCATGGCGAAATTTATCCCAAGAAGTGGCATATTTATCGGTGTTTTTTCAGTAAACGATTCTCCGACAGAAATAGACTTTTTCTGTACCTTACCTTGCTTGCTAAGTTGTTCTAGAAGCGAGGTAAACTGTTTTTTCTCTTCCCGCGATAATTCTGTTGATTCTATTTCGAAAAAATTCTCATTACCGTCATAATCTGAAGCGCCATGAATGCGTAGGCCTACGAATTTACTCTTTGGGATCCTTTGTACCGGCCCATTATTAAGGCTTGTTATTGATTCATGTTTAATAAGTTCAAATGTTAGGGGAAAACTGTTATTTTCAGCAATACTGCCGGTCTTGACCTTCATAATCTTCGTTTCTGTGTTATGCATTGACACCGGAAAATTTTTTCTGATATCTTCAGTTGCCAAGGATGGAGTTTTAAGTCTCATAGTTATATTCATAGACGTTGATGTTGTAATATTATAATGTCTATCTGGTAACTTTACCTCTTTTAGTTCAATTTTTTCGGCTGGAAAAGAAGCACAATTGCATAATAAAAACGGTATTAGAACAACTATAATCAAAAAAATATGACGATTATTCATTTTTCCCCTTTCTGTGTGTGCGCCAGCATCCGTGACCATTGCAATTTATAGAAAAACTTTTAGTGCGAATCATTCCATCAAACTACCTGACTGTATCAAACACCATTTTATCGGTCAAGTGAATAGTGTTAATTCAAACGCAACAATCTTTTTATTCGTCATTGCGAGCGACTGCAGGGAGCGTGGCAATCTCGTTGTTAATACAGGATTGCTTCGTCGCTATGCTCCTCGCAATGACACAATATTAAATGCGTTTGTATTAGTTTTGACAATGAATGATGCAGGAAGATTGTTAGCCGAGATGTGTTATGTTTTTTTCGAAGAAAACATCAGCATCACGAAAGCAATAAAACAAAAAAATCCTCCTGCGATAAAGGCAGTTCTAAATCCAACAACCGGAACTTCAAACTCTGAATAAATCGTTTCCATGACCGCGATCCCCATTGCCATAGTGATATTCATTGCAGTATTCAGTACTGCTGAGACGCTGCCTTTGTTCTCTGCTGAAGCAAAATTCATTATACAATGATTAATCGGTGCGAAGAACAGCCCGTATGAAACTGCGAGCATTACGAGATAAATAACCACAGCAATTGCTCCGTTTTCCAAGCTGACTGTGAACACAAAGGCAGTTGTTGAAGCCAAGAGCATTGCCAAACTACAAAGTTTTCTCGGAGCAAATTTATCAGAGAGCGGACCTGCATACAAACCTATCGGGATATAAATAATAGAAAATATCATTAAGAGAAATCCGATCTGTTCCGGATTCAACCCCTGCTGTGTCAGGTAGAAAGGAAGGAGGAAGTTTCCACCAAAGAAGAGAATAAATCCGATTATGGCAGAAAGGACAACCATGACGAATGCGGGCGATGTAAACAAGGTCATATCTAAAAGCGGGTCCTTGGTTCTTTTCTCTCGAGCAAAAAAGACTATAAAAAAGATAAGGGAAAAAAGTTCAGATCCTATTATTAAGGGAGAAAACCAACCATGCTCTTGTCCCATATTCAATGTATAAATCAATAAGAATAGAGCAGCTGCTGATAGGATGAGTCCGAGAATATCTATTGTCTGACCTGGTTTTTTCTCAGGGCTTGCTACATCAGGGATTATGTTGTTGCAAAAGATCAATGCTATTATTCCGAGAGGTAAATTGATCAGAAATATCCATTGCCAGCTAAAATGGCTGATAATCAAACCTCCTGCCACCGGTCCGAGTAGAACGCCCAAGGCAGCAGAAGTTGTCATAATGGATAATCCCCATCCGACTTTCTCATGCGGCAAGTATAAAAGAATAGCAGCAAATGCGCTTACCAGCATCATCGAGCCGCCGATACCTTGCATACATCTGAAGACAATCAACGACCAGAAATTTGGAGATATTCCGCACAGAAAAGAACTTATGGTAAAGACGATCATGCCCAGGAGAAATATGTTTTTGAGCTTGAATTGACTGCAGAGCTTGCCAAATAACATGACTGCGGAAACTTGAGAGAGAACATACGACAGAGCAATCCATGAAGCCTGACTGACGCTGATGTTAAATATATTCACAAACGTGGGCATGGCGATGTTGACGATATACGCATCAAATCGCACGAAAAAGATACTGAGAGCTAAGGCGATAATAATAAAAACGTCATTGTTTTTGTCGTTCATTGATGTTCCTCATGTATCATTGAGTTCTATTTAATTCTTATCGGTAAAAGAAAACGATCCATTTAACGTATTCTCATTCACCGTTAAGAATATTTCACAACTCATCACTTGAAATTATTTAATAGCCTGTGTAAAGTACCGGCATGTATACGACATGTATTACTGCTATGCTAATAAGCTTGTTCAAAATGGCGCAAAAGAATTTTATTCAGCTGGTTTTCGTCTGTATTGCTGCGGCTCTTTTTTTCATCACAATTGCTGTCACAGGCTCAATAAATTCTGCCGAAAGTGCGGAATATCAGACACTCAAGCATGCAACCCGCCCGATGCATGCGTACATTACATCCGTTGATTCATCAACAAAGCCAAAAGTATTTCGTATTGTTCTTTTATGTGATACACCAGAAAAAAGAACTCAAGGTTTGCAAGGATTCCGAAAGCTTAAAAAAAATGAAGCAGCTCTCTTTGTCTTTGATCAGGCCGGGTTGGTTTCCTTTTGGATGGGAACGGTTGCTTATCCAATCGATATTATTTTTGTCGGATTAGACAAAAAAGTTGTTCAAGTTTTTTCCTCTTGTCAGCCTGGAAGCCGTGCTCTTTATCCTTCTGGCCAGCCAGCCAAATGGGTGATAGAAACAGCCGCAGGTTCGGGCATAAAAATCGGAGATCGAGTCAGTTTTCAATAGAGCTTAGATCAGGAAAGTTCAAATTACAAAATCCAAATATCAAATCAAGTTTCAAACGACCAATGTAAAAAATACCTTTTTCTTTTTGAAATAATTTGAACCTTGAGCTTTGACATTTGTCATTCGTGTAACGCCTTACCAAGCATTTTTCCCTCAGTGCCGGTAAGAATTCAAAAACCCTTAAAACCGCAAAAGCTCTTGTTTTTATTCATCTCATTGTTTATAATACCGATTCCAAAAAAATGATATAATGCTGTGGAGGTTTTTTCGTATGCCGGTGTATGAGTATGAATGTGGAAATTGCGGAAAGCGCTTTGAAGTTACTCAGAAGTTCAGCGATCCAGCGCTTACTAAATGCATTCTTTGTCAGGGGAAGAATATACGTAAGGTGCTCTCGACTCCTGCGTTTGTATTAAAAGGTTCTGGTTGGTATGTAACGGATTATGCTTCAGAAGACCGGAAAAAAGCCGCTCAATCGGAGAATCCGCAACCTACGGAAACAAAACCGAAAACCGATTGCAAACCCGGGGCCTGTGGAACTGATTCCTGTCCTGCTAAGGCTGATTCTTAATGGAACCTCTGCATATCCATGTGCCGTACCCAGTCCTGAAGGATTCCTACGATTTTATCAAGCTCCATCGTTATGATCTTGAAATTTATTTTTCTTCTGCAGTGCTTGATCATATCGTGTATGCTGATCTTGAGCAAGTAGTTACCAGTCTTGACTGGAAACCGGCATTGACGCTCCATGCGCCGTTTACTGACATTAACCCCGGCGCTGTTGATACGCTGGTACGGTCGGTAACGCAACTGCGTTTCAGACAGTTGCTGAATGTTGCCTCGATTCTCAAACCACGATCCATCGTTTTTCATGCGGCATACGACAAGTGGCGATACAGCTGGCAGGCTGATGCGTGGACGGAGAACAGTATCGAAACGTGGCAGAAGGTCATGGAAACCGCATCAAAAATCGGTGTCCGCGTGGCCGTTGAAAATGTGTTTGATGAAGATCCTGATGCGCTTGAAAAATTGATTACCAGGATCAACAGCCCTGATTTCGGGTTCTGTTTTGACATCGGTCATTTTAATCTGTTTTCGAAGTGTTCGATGGAAGAGTGGTTTGAGCGGCTTGGTCGCCATCTTATTGAAGTGCATCTTCATGACAACGATGGAACTGCGGATGCGCACTGGGCTCTTGGTAGAGGTACAATTAATTTTGAACAATTTTTTCACCTCTTAAAAAAATATTCGGCAATTCCCGTTTTTACGATTGAGGCGCATAATAAAGATGATATTGAAACGAGCCTCCAGCAGGCGGCATTGTTTCTGAACAGCCAGTTTCCGGTGAAAACATACGCCTAATAGGTTGCATTGCAGAAAGCGTGTTATTGTGTTGCGGCGGGCCGATACACACAGTGTTTCTCTTGACACCTGCAAGCCGTTCGCATTACATTACAGGTATTATGAAAACGATAAAAAATAGTATTTTCTCCGTTTTTCTCATTGTTGGGCTCGTTTCCTGCAGCACGATTCCTTCTTCTCATGAAGTGCGGTTTTCTCAGGAAGATCCACGTGCAAATACCCAGGCACAGGCATATTATTATTTTATGACCGGGATCATTCATGAACTAAACGGCAATCCGGCTGAAGCATTACGGGAATATCAGGAAGCGTTTCGCCTTGATCCTGAAGCCCCGGCCATTGCGCTTTCCATTGCCGGTCTTTACCTTCGCTTGGGACAACTGGATATGGCTGTTCCCTATGCTCAAAAGGCTGTGGAACATGAACCTGATAATATACGAGCACTCCAATTTTTAGGCGGAATTTATACGACGCGGAAAAAATATGATGAAGCTATCATGACATATCGAAGAGTGATCCAGCTCGAACCCACCAAGGAAGAAACGTATATTTATCTTGGATCATTATACGTTGCATTGAAACGGTATGATGAAGCTATTGCTACCTTTCAATCTCTTGAAAAAAATAATCCCAGCTCCGCTGCCGCTCCCTATTATCTTGCGAGAATTTATACGGAACGTCAGATGTATGACAAGGCGCTGGCAAAATTCAAGCAGGTCCTTTCTCTTCAAAAAGACTTCGAACCTGCGCTTACCGGTATGGCAATTGTGTACGAACTGACAAACAAAATTCCCAAGGCCATTAAGACGTTCCAGAAAGTCCTTTCTCAGAATCCGAGAAACACGGAAATTCTCCAGCATCTTGGTCAGCTCTATATTCAAGAGAATATGCTTGAAGAGGCATTGATCTCGTTTCAACAGGTAGTTCAGGAAGATCCGCAGAACTATGATGCCCTTGTGAGAATAGGCCTTATTTACGCTGAGCAAAAAAAATTCAGCCAGGCAGTCGATGCATTTACCACGGTTTCCAAGGCAGCGCCGAAGGATCTGCGGATCAGGAAATATCTTGCATCTTCCTTGATTGCCAGTAGCCGATACGATGAAGCTCTTGCCCACTATCAGGCCATTCTCCTGACCGCGCCTGATGACCTGGATTCACTGCTTCAAATTACTGCCGTCTACTCGAAATTGAAACGCGCCAGTGAAGCAGTGCCGCTCCTCGAAAAGGCTTTGAAGGAACAACCGGGAAAAGCCGAGCTCTATCTCTACCTCGGGAACGTGTATATTGATTCAGGAAGCTATCAAAAAGCAATTGATACGTTTCATCAGGGATTGCAGATGGCTCCTGATCGCGACGATTTGATGTTCAGTCTTGCGGTTGCGCAGGAAAAACTGGGCAAACGGGATGAAATGATCGAGACACTTAAAAAAACCATCGCTCTCAAGCCTGACAATGCGGATGCGCTCAATTATCTCGGCTACAGTTACGCGGAAAAAGGCGAAAAGCTGGACGAATCATTGCGCTTGATTAAGCGCGCGCTTGAGCTGAAACCCGACAGTGGATATATTCTCGACAGTCTCGCCTGGGTGTATTATCAAAAAGGCAGGTTTAAAGAGGCGCTGCGTTACATGAAAAAGGCAGTGGCAAAGGAAGGCAACGATCCGATCATGCGGGAGCATTTTGGAGACATTTACTTCAAGCTCTCGAACAAGGAACAGGCAAAAGAACAATGGCTCAAGTCATTGCAGCTGGATCCGAAAAACGACAAACTGCGGGAGAAATTCAAAGCATCAGGATTGGGAAGTCCCGATCAAGTGCCGCAAGCCGTGCAATCGAAAGAGAAGAAGTAAATGACGATGCGTCGCATTATCACCGTTGCCGTGCTGTTCCTGCTCGTTGCCTGCGCTCCTCCAAAAGCCGAAATTCCCTTGAACGAAATTCCCGCCGGTCCTCTGCTCCAGGCACTCGATGAACATCGGCAATCTTTTCGCAGTTTAAAGGGCTTGGCCAGCATCGAAATAAAAAAATGGGGCATGACACGAACGATTGAAAACGCCGGGATCATCATTGACAGGCAAAACAGGCTGCGCCTGGACGCTTACGGGCCGCTCGGAAATGTACTCATGGCCATGATCTGGGACGGAGGAAAACCCTCTTTTTTTTCACCAGAGGATGAGACGCTAAAAAAACAAGGCACGGCAGCACTTGATCAGCTTTTTGGAGATGGGCTGGATATGCGCGAACTGTGCGCTCTTCTTTCCGGTACCGTCCCCGCATCTTTTCAAACGGGAACTGCCATACAATGGTGCGGACACAACAACGAGTGCCTGCTTCAAATTCAGGGCAAGGATACGGTTCGCAAGATTACCGTGATCTATCCGGCGTCTCATGAGGCAAAGGAGCCAGGAATCATTTCCGAGGAATTCTATCGAAACGGAGGGCCGCTCTATAAGGCGCGATTTCATCACAGAAAAACGGTTTCACCTTTCATTCCCATGATCATTAAAATTGAACGTCCCTCTCAAAATGTTTCCATAACCATTTCCTACCAGGAAGTAGACGTAAACATTCCGATCAATAAGGAAGATTTTCTTTTGATGTTGGAGTAAGAAAAACAGCGTAAAGGAATACTCTTGAATACACTCACCATTAAAACGCCCGCAAAAATTAATTTGTTTCTGTCGGTACTGGGGAAAAGACCGGACGGATATCATGACGTTGAAATGCTGATGCAAATGGTAAGTCTGTATGATGAAGTCACTGTTGAGCGTACAGAATCGGACATCAGGATTTTTAGTGATACAGCCACCCTTCCCTTGGGAAAAGAAAATACCGCATGGAAGGCTGCGGCGGAAATCCTGAGCGTTTACGGGAAGCAGGCCGGGCTTACGGTGACCATCAAAAAAAATATTCCGGTAGCCGCAGGTCTTGCCGGAGGAAGTGGGAATGCGGCTGCCGTACTAGCCGCGGCAAACAAACTGCTTGACATAGGACTCGACAGGCAACAGCTCGCTGCAATAGGAACGAAAATAGGAATGGACGTGCCTTTTTTCTTTTTCGGGCCCACCGCTCATGCGCAGGGACGCGGAGAGATATTGACATCGTTGCCTCCAGTGCCTATGTGCTCGATAATATTAGTAAATCCTGGTTTTGAAACATCCACTGCGTGGGTTTATAAAAATGTAAATTTAAGATTGACAAAGAAAGCCCTCTGTAATAAAATTCCAAGGATTTCTGTCCATGATATTGTTACAGGGCTGCATAACGATCTCGAAACAGTAACAAAAATTGCTCATCCAGTGATCAACACCATAGAGGAGGCACTTACCGCGCAAGGAGCCCTTGGAGTTTTGATGAGCGGCAGCGGACCAACGGTTTTTGGAGTTTTTGAAAATGAAACCGCTTGTCAATCTGCAGCTGAGAAATTATTTTCCAGGGGATGGCTAATTTATCCGGTTGTGACATTGACCGAATCCCCGTTTAGGGAGTATCTTCCACGATAGGCACCTCCGGGCTACCCGTGCTGGGATCAGGTTCGAAACCGCGTTGTATGAGCACGGGGGGGACTATGGATGTCACCGAGGTAAGAGTATATCTTGTTAGTAACGAAGAGCGGCTGAAGGCGTACGCAACGATAACCATCGATAATGCGTTTCTTATTCGCGATCTGCGGATTATTCATGGAAATACCGGATTATTCGTGGCTATGCCGAGTAGAAAAATGAAGGACGGAACATTCAAGGATATTGCGCATCCGTTGAACAGCGAGACACGGCAGTTGATTGAGCAGAAAGTTTTGTCCGAATATGAACGGGAACTCGCAAATCCGACGAAGCAGGGGCAGCCTGCAAAGGAATCAGAACAAAAGTAAACAGCACTACAACAGCAGTTTTTTGCCGATTCTGCATCGTACACGATTAGGATAGGCGTATGGCCTATCCTTTTTTGCGTCTCTTGCATAAAAAAGATCGGTTTTTAATCGGGGATCGTCTAATGGTAGGACAGAGGCCTTTGAAGCCTTTTATCGGGGTTCGAATCCCTGTCCCCGAACCATTCCTCCATACACGACGGGGTAGCCATGGTATTATTGCGCGGTCAGGAAATTAAAATTTTTTCGGGAAATGCCAATCAGGAACTGGCAAAGGAAATTTGCCAGAAAATGAATATTCCGCTTGGCAATGCGCTTGTCGGCCGGTTCAGCGACGGCGAGATCAATGTTCAGATTATGGATAATGTCAGGGGCATGGATGTTTTTATTGTCCAGTCAACGGCAAGCCCGGTAAACCGAAATTTGATGGAACTGCTTATCATGATCGATGCCTTGAAACGCGCTTCTGCTGCTCGGATAACAGCGGTCATTCCGTATTATGGCTACAGCAGGCAGGATCGCAAAGTGCAGCCACGGGTGCCGATTACCTCGAAACTTGTTGCAGACCTGATCACGGCGGCTGGAGCAAACAGGGTTCTTACCGTTGACCTGCATGCCGGGCAAATCCAGGGGTTTTTCAATATTCCTGTGGATAATCTTTTCGCCGCGTCCGTACTTCTCGACTATATCCACCAGAAAAAATTTCATAGTCTGACGGTGGTATCACCTGATGCCGGTGGCGTGGAGCGGGCACGTTCTTTTGCAAAGAGGCTGAACGCCACACTTGCTATTATTGACAAGCGACGGGACAAGCCAAATGTGGCCCAAGTCATGAATATTATCGGTGATGTAAAAGGACATGATTGCCTGCTTCTGGATGATATGGTGGATACTGCGGGCACGCTTACTGAAGGCGCGTCTGCACTCAGAGCAAATGGTGCTGAGAAAATTATCGCGGCCTGTTCCCATGCCGTGCTCTCGGGTCCGGCCATCCAACGGATCAACGATTCGGTGATTGAAGAATTGATTACGACAAATACCATTGCCCTTGACTGCAAAAAACAGGATTGCAGGAAACTCACGGTTCTGTCGGCAGGACCGCTGCTTGCAGAAGCGATTACGCGGATCCATGAAGAGACATCGCTCAGTTCATTATTTATATAGCATTACGGCGGATAAAACCGTTAACACGTTCTATTATTCTGTATCGGAGGAGAAATGAAAAAGATTGCATTGACAGCCCAGGTGAGAGAGCACGCAGGCAAGGGAATTGCCAGAAGCCTGCGGCGAAACCAGAAAGTTCCTGCAGTTCTCTACAGCCATGGAAAATCCACGCCTATTTCAATCGTGAGCAAGGAAGTCACCAAAATTCTGAATGCCGAGGGCGGCGAGCATGCGCTGATTACGCTCAAGCTCGACGGTGCCAAGAAGGCGGCAGAGCGGATGGCCCTGATCAAGGATTATCAGCTTGATCCTATCAGTGGTTCGCTGTTGCATGTTGATCTCATGGAAGTGGCCATGAATGAAAAAGTCAAAATCCAGGTGGCAATTCATATCGTGGGTTCAGCCATTGGCGTAAAGGAAGGCGGTATTTTCCAATATGGACAACGGCAGGTTGAAGTGGAATGTCTGCCGAGCCATATCCCGGATTCCATCAACGTCGATATATCGCAATTGAATGTAAATGAATCTGTTCACGTGCGAGATATTATTGCACCAGAAGGAGTGCGGATTCTTACTGAACCCGAGACTACGCTTGCCAGCATTCAGCCGCCGATTTCTGAAGCCAAACTGGAAGCCATGCTTTCCGCCACACCTGCACCGGAAACTGGTGAACCTGAGCTTGTCAAAAAGCTGAAGAAAGAGGGTGAAGGCGAAACCGCAGCTCCTGCTGCTGAAGCCAAAGGATCTGCAGCTCCTTCAAAAGAAGCACCCAAAAAATAATCGAACGCCATCACTGATCCCTGGATTGCTTGTACGTTCTTATGCAGATTGTTCAGGCAATTCGGGATGCAGATTCGTGATGCAAGGGTTTGCTTTTTATGAAGATCATCGTTGGACTCGGCAACCCGGGGAACAAATACGAGCATACTCGCCATAACATCGGCTTCAAGACCGTCGATGAGATTGCACGAAGACTTCATATCGAGGTCGTTAAAAAGAAATTTGATGCACATATTGCCCAGACCCGCATTGATGCACAGGAAGTAATCCTGGTTAAACCCCAGACATATATGAATGAAAGCGGCAGATCGGTAAGTGCCATTCTTCGGAACACGTACGGAAATCCTGCAGACCTTATCGTTATTCATGATGAACTCGATCTCCCGCTCGGATCCGTTCGAATAAAAAGCGGTGGCGGGCATGGGGGGCATAACGGTCTTCGTTCTCTTCTTGAATATCTTGAATCGCCAGACTTTATTAGGATTCGGATCGGGATTGGCCGGCCTGCAGTAGGGATGGATTCAGCGGATTATGTTCTGAATTCATTTTTTAAAGAAGAACGCCCGATAGCAGCGGAAGCCGTGATAAAAGCGGCTGAAGCAGTAAAGACCATTATAACCGATGGGCTTGTAAAAGCCATGAATCTTTATAATCAGAAATAATATTCAGCCCCGGACCTGAAAGCGATATGACAGCTCCGGGTTTTTATTTTAACATCGTTTTCCACATCCCTGTGCAAGGGAGCGATTGGTTCTTGAGACTTATCTGTGATTTGATGCTTGTCATTTGAAATTTTCCAAGGAGTTTTTATGGGTTTTAATTGCGGTATTGTCGGACTTCCGAATGTTGGTAAATCAACCATTTTTAACGCGTTGACGTCAGCAGGCGCCCAGGCTTCAAACTATCCTTTCACAACGATTGATCCCAACATTGGTATTGTTGAAATGCCGGATGAAAGGCTTTACAAACTTGCCGAAATTTACCAGCCGAAAAAAACAACCCCTACGGTTATGGAGTTTGTTGACATTGCAGGACTTGTCAAGGGCGCGGCGCAGGGAGAAGGACTGGGGAACAAGTTCCTGGCAAACATTCGAGAAGTGGATGCGATTGCGCATGTTGTCCGCTGTTTTGAAGACCCGAATGTTGTGCATGTTGCCGGCAAGGTTGATCCGCGAGCGGATATCGAGGTGATTGAAACGGAACTCATGCTGGCTGATCTTGACGCCATTGAAAAAAGGCTGTTTAAGTCTGAAAAACTGGTTAAAACCGGAGACAAAAAAATTGCTGATGAAGTGAACTTCATGCACCAACTTCAGACTGTTCTAAAAAAAGGAGAGCCTGTTAGGCGTATGGCCTGTTCTGAAGAAGAAGCAACGTGGCTCAAAAGTTACAATTTGCTTTCTTCAAAGCCAGTATTATATGTTGCGAATGTAGAAGAAGGCACTGTTGGAAAACCCAATCCGCATGTTGATGTCATCAATGCCATAGCCGCGGCAGAAGGAGCCAAGGTTGTGGTCATTTCAGGCCAGGTCGAAGGAGAAATTGCGCAGCTTCCCCACGAAGAACGGAAAGAATATCTTGCAGGAATGGGGTTACAAGAATCGGGTCTTGACCGGATGATCCGGGCAGGATATGAGTTGCTTGGGCTTATTACCTATTTTACGGCCGGAGAAAAAGAGGTTCGTGCATGGACCATTTCGAAGGGAACCAAAGCACCACAGGCTGCCGGCAAGATTCACACGGATTTTGAAAAAGGTTTTATTCGCGCTGAAGTGTTTCATTATGATGATTTGATCAGGCTTGGAACTGAGTCTGCAGTGAAAGCAGCAGGATTGCTACGCTCTGAAGGAAAAGAGTACATCGTCCAGGACGGCGATATTATGCTGTTCCGGTTTAATGTGTGATAGAAGTCAAGAAATTCAAAATCAAACTACCACATTGCAAATCAAACACCAAACGACCAATTTCAAAAACTGGCTCCTTCTCTTGCTTTTTTCATAGGCCGATGGTAATGTTAAGTACTTTGTATCAGGGAGGCCCGTATGTCTTTTAATCTCAAAGAACTAATCGATCGCCATCAGGGCGAACAACTCTCATTGCTTTCTGAATACATGAATCCGCAGATGGCAAAGGTTTTCAAGATACTCGGGTTTGATTCCGTGTATGTACGCGGCAAAGGCTCGCATCTCTGGGACGATAAAGGGAACGATTACCTGGACCTTCAATCAGGTTTTGGCGTGTTTGCGGTTGGGCGCTCCCATCCAAAAATCAAGGATGCCATTCGTCAGTATCTTGACCTGGATAGTCCGAATCTCATCAAGCTGGGCACGCAGCTTCTTGCGGGATTGCTTGCAAAAAAACTCGTGACTGAATATGCGCCTCCCGGACTCGATACGGTTTTTTTCTGCAATTCCGGAGCTGAAGCAGTTGACGGCGCGCTCAAATTCGCGCATGCGTATACGAATAAGAAACGTTTCATTCATTGTGATCACAGCTTCCACGGCTTGACACTTGCAACGCTCCAGGTCAACGGATGCAAAGAATTTCGTGCTGATTATGAATCTCTTCTCTCGTGTGGATGTGAAATTCCTTTTGGGGATGCCTCGAAACTGGAATGGGAACTCTCAAAAGGAGATGTGGCTGCCGTCATTATCGAGCCGATCATCGGTCATGGCGTGTTCATTCCTCCGGAGGATTTTATTCCTCGTGTGCGCGAACTTTGTACCAAGCATGGCGTGCTTCTCATTATGGATGAAGTCCAGACTGGATTCGGCAGAACCGGAAAGATGTTTGCGTGCCAGCATTGGAACGTAACGCCAGACATCATGACGCTCTCGAAATCGCTTTCGGGCGGGTATTGTCCGATAGGGGCGATTCTCTATCCGCGCAAAATATACAACAGCGTTTTCAAATCGCTTGACCGAATTATGGTCCACTCCACTACCTTTAGCCAGAACGATCTTGCGGCAGTATGCGGGCTTGCTACGCTTGATGTAATCAAGGAAGAAAAACTTGTTGAGAACAGCGCGAACATGGGAGCATATCTGGTTGACAAGCTTCGTGCGATGGCAAAGAAATATGAAATGATTCATGAGATACGCGGAAAAGGATTAATCATTGCAATAGAATTTGGAGAACCAAAATCGCTGGGCTTGAAAACCGGTTGGAAAATGATTCACACCATCAATAAAAATCTCTTCTGCCAGTCGATTCTCGTTCCGCTTATTATGGATCACCATATTCTCGCCCAGGTGTCAGGACATGGGAGAGACATCATTAAATTACTTCCGCCGCTTGTCTTTGATCAGAACGATGCTGACCGGTTCCTGAATTCATTCGAACAGGTTGTCGCTGCTGCGCATCGATTTCCCGGTCCAATTTGGGAAGTTGGCTCGAGAATAGCCAAGGCGATGGTGAAATAGGGGTTGCATAAGAGGATATAAGTATAATGAATTTTTATGCCAAAAATTGCATGTCGTGAAAAACAAACTAAAAACTCTAACGGTGGTGCATTTGGTTTGGCCGCTATAGGTTGCCTGCCTGGTTGTCGTTTTCTTTAAGTCAATCACATAACCAGCAAATCGTGCCAGCCTGACACAAACTACCGAATTACCCTGCACATTGCAGATTCACCAGCTCATTTGAGAAGACTTCAAAGTTCGGAGAGTAATCAATCGGGCAGTCAACGAGAACGACCTTTTGAAGAGCAAACGCGTTGCGTAGAATTTGCGACAAATCATCTCCTTGTTTCACGCGCATTCCTACGGCGCCGTAGCTTTCCGCATACTTTACAAAATCAGGGTTCCCATAATCAAGCGCAAAATCAGAGAACCCTCTTCCTTGCTGTTTCCATTTGATAAACCCGAAGGCATTGTCATTCAACACAAGAACAACAACAGGAGTCTTGTATCGGAGGGCAGTCTCGAGTTCTCGAGAGTTCATCATAAACCCGCCATCCCCTACTACGGCCAAAACGTTTTTATCGGGATTGAGCATCTTGGCCATCATGCCGACCGGAAGACCGGCGCCCATGGTTGCAAGTGCATTGTCGAGTAAGAATGTGTTGGGTTCGTATGTTCGATACAGCCGTGAAAACCAGAGTTTGTAAATGCCGTTGTCCAAGGCGAGAATGTCATTGTGCGATAGCGTTTGCTGTACATGCCATACAATTTCTGCAGGTGTAAGAGGAAATGTTCTCTGTAAATTGAATGAGAGCTTGCGGTCAAGGAACTGTCGCATAGATTTGAATGTTTCATCACCCTTTTTTGCTTTGACTATTTTACCAAGCTGGTGAAGTGAGTTGGAAATATCTCCGATCACATTCACGTCTGAATTAAAATATTTGTCTGCGGGCGATTCCGCAAAATCAATGTTAACGATTTTTTTATTCAGCTCTTTATTCCAGATATACGGCGGATATTCAACGATGTTGTATCCAATGGCAATGATGACATCGGCTTGATCAATTCCACAATTCACATAGTCGCGCCGGTGAATGCCAGTGGCAAACAGGCTGTATTCAGACTCATCTGAAAGAACACCCTTTCCCATCTGCGTATGTACCGCATGGATCCCTGTTTTTTTGACGAACTGCGTTACCTGGTTGCTGACAAGGTGCCTGTTTGCACCTGAAGAGAGGATTATCAGCGGATGTTTTGAGGCGTTGATAAGGTCGGCGGCACGAGCAATTGACTTATAGTCTGCGGCAGGGCGGCGTGTATAACTTTGTTGCTGAATATGTGCATCGGTCTTGCTTGCAGCGACATCTTCAGGAAGCTCCAGATGCACTGCTCCTGGCCGCTCTGCCTGTGCTAGCTGAAATGCATTCCGCACCATGGTCGGTATCATACCTGGATCGATTATAGAGACTGCATCTTTTGTAATTGGTTTCATCATATTTATTACATCAATAATCTGGAATCGCGCCTGTCGATTTTCTAGAAGCGGCTTCTGACCTGAGATAGAAACGACCGGTGCACCGATGAGCTGCGCGTGCGCTATGCCAGTTACAAGATTTGTTGCCCCAGGCCCAAGTGTGGAAAAACAGACCCCGGCTTTTCCTGTCAGTCTTCCATAGGTTGCTGCCATGAATGCGGCTGTTTGTTCGTGGCGGGTGATGATAACCTTGATTGACGAAGTTCGGAGTGATTCAAGAAAATCAAGATTCTCCTCGCCAGGCAGGCCGAAGATATATTCCACGCCTTCTTCTTCAAGTTGTTTTACGAACAGATCTGATGCTTTCATAAAATGTCCTTTGTTATTCCTTGACGATAATACTTTTTATACTCACAAATTCCTTCAATCCATACTGAGAAAGCTCTCGACCAAATCCAGATTTTTTTACTCCTCCAAACGGCAGTCGAGGATCGGATTTTACCATGTCATTAATGGCCACAATACCTGCTTCGAGTCTTGATGCAATTTTTTCCGCACGTTCGTGATTCTGGCTCCAGATTGAGGCTCCCAGACCAAATTCAGAATCGTTCGCAACTGCAATTGCTTCTTCATCATTCTTCACTCTAATAATGGGAGCGATCGGACCAAATACTTCTTCTGTCAAAACTTTCATGCGTTTGGTGGGATTCAGTACTGCGCAGGGGGAAAAGAAAAAGCCATGCTTTGAGGAAAAGGGGATTTGGACAATCTTTGCCCCTTTTCTTTTTGCATCTGCCAATTGGCTGTTTAAATCCTTCATAATCTCCGGTTTAGCAACTGGTCCCACATCAGTTGGTTCATCCAGCGGATCGCCGATTTTAAGTTCCTTGAGTCGCGTGGTAAACATTTCTATGAATTTGTCTGCGACTGCTTCGTGAACAATAAACCGTTTTGCGGCAATGCAACTCTGTCCGGTATTAACCATGCGGGCATTGGCTGCCATTTTCCCGGCAATTTCGATGTTTGCATCGTCAAGGACAATATAAGGATCCGAACCTCCAAGTTCGAGGACAACTTTTTTAATTTTCCCACCTGCATGAGCCCCGACCTCTTCTCCTGCCTTGTTACTCCCTGTCAAAGAAACGGCATCAACTTGATCTTCATCAATTAATCGAAGCGTATCTTGTGTATCAATAAGGAGTGTTTTCAAAATGTATCCTGGAAACCCGGCCTTTATGAAAGCGTCTTCAATGGCAAGGGCTGACATGGGGACATTCGAAGCATGTTTGAGTAATACCACATTGCCAGCCGCGATTGCAGGAACGCCAAAGCGAAATGCCTGCCAAAAAGGAAAATTCCAAGGCATGATGGCGAGCACAATGCCAAGAGGCTCGAAGGTAATATAGCTTTTCAGAGCTTCCGTTTTTACCATTTCCGGCTTGAGCATTGCCGGCGCGTGTTCAGCATAATACTCACAAAGCCATGCACATTTTTCAACTTCAGCACGCGATTCGCGGATCGTTTTGCCCATTTCCAGGGTCATGGTTTCTGCATACAGCTGTTTCTCTGACCGGAGCTGGTTTGCAAGCTTCCTTATAAAGGAAGATCTTTCCGGCACAGATACTTCTCGCCAGGAACGAAATGCCTCTTGAGAACGCCGAACGGCATTCACAATCTCGTGGTGTGTCATGAGCCGAAATTCTTTTATTACGTGCTCTGTATAAGGGTTAATAGATCGTATATTTTTTTTCTGAACTGTCAATTTTTTTTGAAGAGATTTTTTTATAGACATTATGTCCTCCTGTCTCAGGGGTAGGCGTGAGGATTTTTAGTATGCAGCAAAATGACAGGAATTACTATGAAAATTCCACCCATGATACCGTAGTGTTGATCACCATTTTTATTATAGCATCAAGACTCTAAAAAAATTCAAAAGAAGATGTTCAGGTTTGCTTTCCCATGGTATAATCTTGATGCCATATTCTTTGCTATCGCCCATGATTGATTCCATTATTTCTCACTTTTCCGTTTCCAGTGTTCCCTGTACGTATAAGCGCTTTGGAGCTGGGCTTATTCATGATACCTATCTTTGCGAATGCAAGGAAGGAGGAACTCTTCATCAGTATATTCTTCAGCGCATCAACACAGCTATCTTCCCCCATCCGCAACAGATCATGTCCAATATTCAAAAAGTCACCGAGCATCTTACAAAAAAACTTCAGGCTCGCGGTATTGCAGATCCGTTTTACATGACTCCCACACTCGTTCTTACCAAGAGCGGGGAAACATTTTATCCTCATCAGGATGGAACGTCGTGGCGGATGTTTCATTTTATTCAGCGGGGCATTGTTGTCGATTTCATTCAGAATCGGCAGCATGCTTATGAAGTTGGCCGCGGGCTTGGAGCGTTTCAGGCTGAGCTGAGAGATCTAAATCCGTCGGTCTTGTATGAAACACTTCCAGGTTTTCACACATTACCCGCTTATTTCGCAGAGTATGAATCTGCATTGAAGGGAAACCCAAAGAATCGCGTCAAAGAAGTCGAACAGGAGACACTTTTTATATTCAAAAGAAGAGATTTTATTTCTCAATTCGAGCAACGGCTCAAATCAGGCAATGTCCCGATCCGTATCGTTCATTATGATCCTAAAGTAAATAACATTATGCTCCGACAAGATACGCATACAGCGCTCTGCATGCTGGATTTAGACACGGTGATGCCCGGCTATGCGCCTCTGGATTTCGGTGATTGCGTCCGGTCAGCAGCAAATCCAGCTGGAGAAGATGAGCTCGATCTTTCAAAAGTTACATTGCATCTGCCTTTTTTTGAGGCGATTACAAGCGGCTATTTTTTAGAAGCAAGATCGTTTCTTACACACCAGGAGATCGAGATGCTTCCTGATGCGGCGAAGGCTATCACGTTTGAGCTTGGACTCCGGTTTCTTGCTGATTATTTACGAGGAGACACCTATTTCAAAGTTCAGTATCCAACTCACAACAAAGACCGTGCCCGCGTCCAGTTTAAATTGCTTGAAAGCATGGAAGCGTCCGAAGATCAGATGAGGCAGATTGTCACTATTGCAGCAGGAGAACAATTAATTGATATTTGTGGAGAGGAGGTGACAGCAATGGCCTGTGCCAAAAAATGCGGATCAAAGAAAGCAACCAAGAAAAAAACAGCAAAAAAGAAAAAATAAATTCTCATCTTTATGCGGCGGGAAAATTCCCGCCGCATTCCCATTCCTTCACGACTATTTGCATTGACTTTCCAGTAAGGCTATGGTAAATCTCTTTACGCTTTACTCCAATACATTTGATTGAGGTTGTATGCTTTCTGCACAGGAACAACTGGCTCTTATTCGACGCGGATCTGCTGAGATCATTTCCGAAGAGCATCTTCTTAAAAAACTCGAACAATCGATTCAAAAGAAAAAACCGTTAAAAATTAAAGCGGGTTTTGATCCAACCGCACCGGACATTCATCTTGGTCATACCGTGCTGCTGAATAAACTGAAACAGTTTCAGGATCTTGGCCATGATGTTATTTTTCTTATCGGCGATTTCACCGGCATGATCGGCGATCCTACCGGAAAATCTGAAACCAGGAAGCATCTTACCAAAGAAGAAGTTGCTGAGAATGCAAAAACATATCAGACGCAGATATTCAAGATTCTCGACCCCAAGAAAACGACCATTGTATTCAACAGCACGTGGATGTCCACCATGACAGCGGCTGATTTAATTCAACTTGCGGCAAAGCATACAGTCGCCAGAATGCTTGAACGAGAAGATTTTAAAAAGCGTTATCAAAAAGAACTCCCGATCAGCATTCATGAATTTCTCTACCCCCTTATCCAGGGATATGATTCCGTGGTTCTGAAGGCGGATGTCGAGCTTGGGGGAACCGATCAAAAATTCAATTTGCTCGTAGGCCGAGAGCTTCAAAAAGAATATGGGCAAGAGCCACAGTCAATTGTCATGATGCCGCTTCTTGAAGGTCTTGATGGCGTCAACAAAATGAGCAAGAGTCTGGGGAATTATATAGGCATTAACGAGGCTGCAGGCGATATTTTTGGAAAGGTCATGTCAATCAGCGATGTTCTGATGCTTCGCTATTATGAACTTTTAAGCACTGTATCCTTGGAAGCATTGGATGAAATAAAACATGGTATTGAGTCAGGCAAGCTTCATCCTATGGAGATAAAGAAAAGTCTGGCTGAAGAATTCGTTGATCGGTTTTGCGGTGTTGGAGAAGGGAAGAAAGCTCGCGCAGAATTTGAGAAAGTTTTTAGCAAAAAAGATCTGCCCGATGATATCCCTGTAGCGAGCATTCCTTGGGAAGATGGAAAATTGGCAAAACTTATGGCTGCGTCAGGGCTTGTGTCCAGTAATTCTGAAGCGCGCAGATTAATTCAGCAGGGTGCTGTAGAGGTAAATCAGCAAATTATTACTAATATTCATGCAGAACTTGCTGCGCAGGAAACAATAATTAAGGCGGGAAAGAAGCGTTTTATCAAGCTGATTCCTCAAAAATAAAAAAATACATTTTCATGAAAAAAAACTTGACACAGAGAAACGATTCTGATAGATTGCAACCTTCGTGCGGCGGTAAAAACCTCGGGCAAAACCTCGAAGTTGAAATACCAACCGAACATTCCATTCTTTGAAATAGACTAAGAAAATTATTGACAAGGCAGTTTGCTTTTGTTAATATGCGCTTTCCGCAATTCTGCGGAATTTATGGTCTTTGAAAACTAAATAGGTGTAGAAGTCTAAAATCGTTACCAAGCGATTTTAGATGTTGGCGGGTTTTTGAGTATAAAACAAGTCAAGTTACCTTGAGTAACATTGCATAAGGATCAGATTTTTTTTGGAGAGTTTGATCCTGGCTCAGAACGAACGCTGGCGGCGTGCTTAACACATGCAAGTCGAACGAGAAGTACGTAGCAATACGTATTGTAAAGTGGCGCACGGGTGAGTAACACGTGGGTAATCTGCCCTCGAGTTTGGGATAACCCCGCGAAAGCGGGGCTAATACCGAATAAGACCACGGAGACCAAAGTCTCTGAGGTAAAAGATGGCCTCTATTTATAAGCTATCACTTGAGGATGAGCCCGCGGCCCATTAGCTTGTTGGTGGGGTAATGGCCTACCAAGGCTATGATGGGTAGCTGGTCTGAGAGGACGATCAGCCACACTGGAACTGAGACACGGTCCAGACTCCTACGGGAGGCAGCAGTGGGGAATATTGCGCAATGGGCGAAAGCCTGACGCAGCAACGCCGCGTGGGGGATGAAGGTTTTCGGATTGTAAACCCCTTTCGATCGGAACGAATCCCCTCCTGGTAAATAATCAGGAGGATCGACGGTACCGAGAGAAGAAGCCACGGCTAACTCTGTGCCAGCAGCCGCGGTAAGACAGAGGTGGCGAGCGTTGTTCGGATTTATTGGGCGTAAAGCGAACGCAGGCGGTTTGGTAAGTCAGAGGTGAAAGACCACAGCTTAACTGTGGCACTGCCTTTGATACTGCCTTTCTTGAGTGCATGAGGGGGAAGCGGAATTCCGAGTGTAGAGGTGAAATTCGTAGATATTCGGAGGAACACCGGTGGCGAAGGCGGCTTCCTGGCATGTAACTGACGCTCATGTTCGAAAGCGTGGGTAGCAAACAGGATTAGATACCCTGGTAGTCCACGCCCTAAACGATGGGCACTAGGTGTGGGAGGTATCGACCCCTTCCGTGCCGCAGCTAACGCATTAAGTGCCCCGCCTGGGGAGTACGGCCGCAAGGTTGAAACTCAAAGGAATTGACGGGGGCCCGCACAAGCGGTGGTGCATGTGGTTTAATTCGACGCAACGCGAAGAACCTTACCTAGGCTTGACATCCCTGGAATCCCCTTGAAAGAGGGGAGTGCTCGCAAGAGAGCCAGGAGACAGGTGCTGCATGGCTGTCGTCAGCTCGTGTCGTGAGATGTTGGGTTAAGTCCCGCAACGAGCGCAACCCTTACCCTCAGTTGCCACCGGGTCATGCCGGGCACTCAGAGGGAACTGCCCCGGATAACGGGGAGGAAGGTGGGGATGACGTCAAGTCCTCATGGCCTTTATGCCTAGGGCTACACACGTGCAACAATGACCGGTACAAAGGGTCGCAATCCCGCGAGGGGGAGCCAATCCCAGAAAACCGGCGTCAGTTCGGATTGGAGTCTGCAACTCGACTCCATGAAGTCGGAATCGCTAGTAATCGCGGATCAGAACGCCGCGGTGAATACGTTCCCGGGCCTTGTACACACCGCCCGTCACACCACGAAAGCCTATTGTACCTTAAGTCGCTGCGTCAACCCGCAAGGGGGACAGGTGCCCACGGTATGATCGGTGATTGGGGTGAAGTCGTAACAAGGTAGCCGTAGGAGAACCTGCGGCTGGATCACCTCCTTTCTAAGGATGAATTAGAGATTGATTTCAATCTCTCATCTTAGGTCGTTCGCCAGCACCTATTTAGTTTTGAAGGACCATACAAAAGCAAATCCGAAATACGAATTTCTAAATATGAAATGTTTAGAGTTCAGATGTGAGGATTTGATGTTGTGCTCAGGGCTATAGGCATGGGCTCGGAGCTTTACCCCCGGGAAAGTCCTGAGTCTGTGGAATCAGTAATCACTCTGAGGGCCTATAGCTCAGTTGGTTAGAGCGCACCCCTGATAAGGGTGAGGTCGGTAGTTCGACTCTACCTAGGCCCACCAAATAAAACAAATCCTAAATTAGAACTTCGAAATTCGAATTTAGAATTTGCTGTTATCATGGGGCTGTAGCTCAGCTGGGAGAGCACCTGCTTTGCAAGCAGGGGGTCAGCGGTTCGATCCCGCTCAGCTCCACCAAAATTTAAAAAATTCAAAGTACAAAGTCCAACATTCAATCGTTTGAATTTTGAACTTTGGATTTTGGAATTCCCGCTCAGTATTGTTGAGCGGGCTGTTCTTTGACAACTGAATAGCAAGAAGTACAAGAAAAGCTGAGGCGAAAATCAAGAAACGCCGAATCTGCCAGAAGCAGATTTGGTGGTTAAGCTACAGAAGGCGTATGGTGGATGCCTTGGCGCCAAGAGGCGATGAAGGACGTGGCAAGCTGCGATAAGCTTCGGGGAGCCGCTAACAGGCTGTGATCCGGAGATTTCCGAATGGGGCAACCCTACCTGGTGCTGCCAGGTAACCTGCATCTGAATTCATAGGATGCTGGAGCGAACTCAGGGAAGTGAAACATCTCAGTACCTGAAGGAAAAGAAAAAGACATTGATTCCCCTAGTAGTGGCGAGCGAACGGGGAATAGCCCAAACCGGGTCCATGTGATAGCTTGCGGGCGTTATGGATCTGGGGTTGCAGGGCTTTGCCGGTGGGGACCGCAAACCTCACGGAGAGTTACAAACCTCTGTTGTAGTTGAATGATCTGGAACGATCGGCCATAGACGGTGATAGCCCGGTAAACGAAACAACAAGAGGCTCTCTGGGCAGAGATCCTAAGTACCACGGGACACGAGAAACCCTGTGGGAATCCGGAAAGACCACTTTCCAAGGCTAAATACTACTTGGCGACCGATAGTGAACAAGTACCGTGAGGGAAAGGTGAAAAGAACCCCGGGAGGGGAGTGAAAAGAACCTGAAACCGTACGCTTACAAGCAGTGAGAGGGCTATGGGCCGCAAGGTCAAAGCCTGATCGCGTGCCTTTTGCATAATGAGCCGGCGAGTTATTAGGTGTGGCGAGGTTAATCTCGATAAACGAGAGGAGCCGTAGCGAAAGCGAGTCTTAATAGGGCGATTTAGTCATACTTAATAGACCCGAAGCGGAATGATCTACCCATGGCCAGGGTGAAGCGAGGCTAACCCCTCGTGGAGGCCCGAACCGTTTATTGTTGCAAAAATATCGGATGAGCTGTGGGTAGGGGTGAAAGGCTAATCAAATTCCGTGATAGCTGGTTCTCCCCGAAATAGCTTGAGGACTAGCCCTGCGAATTAACTGACGGAGGTAGAGCACTGAATGGACTAGGGGCCTTACCCGGTTACCAAACCCAATCAAACTCCGAATGCCGTCAAGTCTTACCGCAGGAGTCAGACTACGGGTGCTAAGATTCGTGGTCAAAAGGGAAACAGCCCAGATCGCCAGCTAAGGTCCCTAAATATATGCTAAGTGGGAAAGGTTGTGGGAGCGCACTGACAGCCAGGAGGTTTGCTTAGAAGCAGCAATCCTTTAAAGAAAGCGTAATAGCTCACTGGTCAAGCGGGCCCGCGCCGAAAATATAACGGGGCTTAAGCATATTACCGAAGCTGCGGATTTCGACGCAAGTCGAAGTGGTAGGGGAGCATTCTGTCCTAGGTAGAAGGCGGACCGTAAGGACCGTTGGACGAAACAGAAGAGATTCTGCCGGCATAAGTAGCGATAAAACGGATGAAAAATCCGTTCGCCGAAAACCTAAGGTTTCCTGGGCAATGTTAATCATCCCAGGGTGAGTCGGATCCTAAGTCGAGGCCGAAAGGAATAGACGATGGACAGCAGGTTAATATTCCTGCACTATGGTGATAGCGTTATCAGCAATGGGGGGACGCAGTAAGGTAGGCCTACGGGCGATTGGAAATGCCCGGCCGCAATTCAAGGAGGATTTCATAGGCAAATCCGTGAGATCATTAACTCTGAGGAAAGCGGGGAAGCAAGTCTTCGGACAAGCCAACTGGTTGATCCTACACTGCCAAGAAAAACCTCTAGCGAGTTATCATCGTATCCGTACCGCAGACCGACACAGGTAGGTAGGAGGAAAACTCTAAGGCGCTTGAGAGAACTCTGGCTAAGGAACTAGGCAAATTAGCCCCGTAACTTCGGGAGAAGGGGCGCCTCATTAGGGTGTTAAAGCCCGAGGAGGCCGCAGTGAAATGGCTCTGGCGACTGTTTATCAAAAACACAGGTGTCTGCTAAGCCGCAAGGCGATGTATAGGCACTGATGCCTGCCCGGTGCCGGAAGGTTAACAGGAGGGGTCAGCCGCAAGGCGAAGCTCTGAATCGAAGCCCCGGTAAACGGCGGCCGTAACTATAACGGTCCTAAGGTAGCGAAATTCCTTGTCGGGTAAGTTCCGACCTGCACGAATGGCATAACGACTGGAGCACTGTCTCGGCCAGAGACTCAGCGAACTTGTATTATCGGTGAAGATGCCGATTACCCGCAACTAGACGGAAAGACCCTGTGAACCTTTACTATAGCTTGGCAATGAATTTTGGAACGGTATGTGTAGAATAGGTGGGAGACGTTGAAACGGGGGCGCTAGCCTTCGTTGAGTCGCCGTTGAAATACCACCCTTATTTTTCTGAAATTCTAACCTGGACCCATTATCTGGGTCGGGGACATTGCCTGGTGGGTAGTTTGACTGGGGCGGTCGCCTCCCAAAATGTAACGGAGGCGCCCAAAGGTTCCCTCAGGCTGGTCGGAAATCAGCCTTCGAGTGTAAAGACATAAGGGAGCTTGACTGCGAGACTGACAGGTCGAGCAGGTACGAAAGTAGGGCTTAGTGATCCGGTGGTCCCTCGTGGGAGGGCCATCGCTCATCGGACAAAAGGTACTCCGGGGATAACAGGCTTATCGCGTCCAAGAGTTCACATCGACGACGCGGTTTGGCACCTCGATGTCGGCTCATCGCATCCTGGGGCTGAAGTAGGTCCCAAGGGTTTGGCTGTTCGCCAATTAAAGCGGTACGAGAGCTGGGTTCAAAACGTCGTGAGACAGTTTGGTCCCTATCTGTTGTGGGCGTAGGAGATTTGAGAGGATCTGTCCCTAGTACGAGAGGACCGGGATGGACGAACCTCTAGTGTGCCAGTTGTCCCGCCAGGGGCATTGCTGGGTAGCTATGTTCGGTCGGGATAACCGCTGAAAGCATCTAAGCGGGAAACCCACCTCAAGACGAGATCTCCCGGGTAGCAATACCCCTAAAGACCCCCGGTAGACTACCGGGTTGATAGGCTGGGCGTGTAAGGGTGGTAACATCCTAAGCTAACCAGTACTAATAGGTCGTGCGGCTTAACCACTAAATTTTCTGCTTCTGACAAATTCGGCTTTTAAGTACTCTTGCATTCAGTGTCAAACATTGTTATACAGTTTCTCGGTGGCTATACCGGAGGGGTCACACCCGTACCCATCTCGAACACGGAAGTTAAGCTCTCCAGGGCCGATGATACTATGACCGTGAGGTCATGGGAAAGTAGGTCGTCGCCGGGAATATTTTTCAAGCCCATCATCTGAAAAGGTGATGGGCTTTTTTATTGCTGCTTTTTTTACGATCATGGTATACTGCGCGCCATGCGTTTTATAGCCGATCTTCATGTTCACTCCCATTACTCACGAGCCACGAGCAAAGACATGTCGCCAGAGTGTATTTGGAAATGGGCGCAGCTCAAAGGCATTACTGTCATCGGCACTGGCGATTTTACGCATCCCCAGTGGCTCAAGGAACTAAACGAAAAACTTGAACCTTCAAGCAATGGACTATTCACCTTAAAAAAAGAATTTCAGACGAATGATGTTCCCGCTCTATGCAAAACTGATGTCCACTTCATTTTATCAGCAGAAATCAGCTGCATTTACAGCAAAAATGGCAAGACAAGAAAGATCCACGTTGTCATCCTTGCGCCTGATTTTGAGAGTGCAGCGCGGTTTAATCTGGCGCTCACGAAGATCGGAAATCTGAATGCTGACGGCAGGCCAATCCTCGGGCTTGATGCAAAAAAACTTTTGAGCATCATGCTCGAAACATCACCGGACAGCCTCTTCATTCCCGCGCATGCATGGACTCCGCATTTCTCGGTTTTCGGCGCTGCATCAGGATTTGATTCACTTGAAGAATGTTTTGAAGACCTTACACCTCACATTTACGCCATTGAAACCGGCCTCTCCTCTGATCCAGGCATGAACTGGCGATTGTCATCTTTGGATACCATAACGCTCGTATCCAATTCCGATGCTCATTCCGCTGCCAAACTCGGACGGGAAGCAAATATTCTGGATACGGATTTATCTTACACTTCGCTGGTCAATGCCATTAAAACAAGAAAAGGATTTCTCGGTACCATCGAGTTCTTTCCCGAAGAAGGGAAGTACCATTTTGACGGTCATCGTGACTGCGGTGCATGCCTTTCGCCGAAAGAAACAATTCATCATGGCTGTCTCTGCCCTGTTTGCGGCAGAAAGGTTACCATCGGCGTAATGCATCGTGTAGAGAAATTAGCAGATAGAGAAGAAGGGTACAAACTAGCAGGTGCTCCTTCTTATTTCTCGATTATTCCGTTGCCTGAGATTATTGCTGAAGGTTTGAAAGTCGGCGTGAAGACCAAAAAAGTGAATGCCATGTATTACCCATTGCTCGAAAAACTAGGAAATGAATTTAAGATTCTTCTGGATGTCCCGCTTACCGATATTGAACGTGCAGGAACACCACTACTAAGTGAAGCGATTTCCCGGATGCGTGGCGGTAACATTCACATTGTTCCGGGATATGATGGAATATATGGAAAGGTCAGGATTTTCGAAGAGGTCGAGAGGAAAGAGATAAAAGGACAGTTATCGTTGCTGTAACTTCAATGCATTCTGATGACATTATATTTGAAAATCTGAATGATGCCCAGAAACAGGCCGTAACTACTTTTGCCGGTCCTTTGCTCATTATTGCTGGACCAGGCACTGGCAAGACCCTGACCATTATCCGTCGAATTGCCTATCTTATTCAGCAAGGTATCCAACCTCAGAACATTCTTGCTATCACTTTTACCAATAGGGCTGCACGAGAAATGAAAGAGCGAGCGGAATCGCTTCTAGGCGCAAAAGCAGGACATTTGTTTTTAGGAACATTTCATCTTCTGGGTCTTAAAATTATACAAGAAGTAAACGGTGTCAACTTTTCACTCATAGACAGAGATGAACAAATAGAGCTTGTAAAATCACTTATGAAAGGCTCTTTACGGAATGCTCAACAGATGGTTGAACACATATCTCGCGTAAAGAACTTCCTGGAATCAACAAACACTGAAACAAATGACATCTATAATGCCTATCAGAATGCGCTGAAAGAGCGCAATTCCTACGATTTTGACGACCTTATTCGCGTCCCGATCGAACTGCTTGAACAGAATAGCGACCAGCGAAAAAAATATCAGGATAGATTTCAATATATCATCGTGGATGAATATCAAGACATCAATCCAGCGCAATACCGACTGATTAAACTTCTTGCCGGAGATAGCGCAAATATTTGCGTTGTGGGAGACGCTGATCAGGCGATCTATGCGTTTCGCGGAGCAGACATCAACCATTACCTGAATTTCGAGAAAGATTTCCCAAATGTAATTAGAATAACGCTGGCTGAACATTATCGATCAACGTCCACCATCCTTAATTCCGCAGAAAGCGTTATCAAAAACAATAAAAAACGGATTGAACGTGAACTGGTTTGTATGCAAAGTAAAGGAGTTCCTCTTATAACTATTTCCGCACCTGATGAACGTGGGGAGGCTGCTGCTATTATTCAATCGATCGAAGAGCGGATAGGCGGAACAAGTCATTCCCGGATGAGACAAGGCACTATGAGAGACGAACCTGAACAATCATATCGGTTTTCTGATTTTGCCATTGTCTTTAGAACCAATGCACAGGTAAAAGCATTAGAGGAAGAATTCAAAACTTCCGGTATTCCGTATCAAATAATCGGCCGCAAGATCAGTAGCCAGGTAAAGGAAATCGAAGAGACAAGAAATTACCTGCAATCACTCATTCGTTCGGATAGCTCAGAAGATATTTTAGCTGAAGGCAATGAAGAAAAACTTTTAAGTCAGGCTGATTTTTTTGATCCATCTGCTGACGCTGTTACGCTTGCTACATTTCATATGGCCAAGGGTTTGGAATTTCGCATCGTTTTCATAACAGGCTGTGAAGAAGGGTTAGTTCCTTATACGCTTATGAAAGAGAAATCAGATATTGAAGAAGAGCGACGGCTTTTTTACGTAGGAATGACGCGAGCCAAGGAAGAGCTTATTCTATCTTATGCACGCAATAGGTTCATCTATGGACAACGGCCTTCTTTGGCTCCAACTCCTTTTCTTTCAGAAATTCCACAGGAACATATCCAGAATATCGTGATTCCTGATAAGAAGAAAAAACAGAAAGAGCCGGAACAGCAGATGGGGTTGTTTTGACTCCAAGAATCAAAAGCGATCTCTCGCGAAGACGCAAGGATCGCAAAGAAGGCAATTACGATGCCGACAAAAATAAAAATCACGATATTCATGCTTCACTTTTCAGAAAACGCTTTGCTCAACCTACAACCTTTAAACCGATGTGTCTTGACAAGTTGTTGGTTCTATCACGGCTGAATTAAAACGAACTAATTTATCCCAATCGATGTCTCCATTGTTTGTGCACAAGATATTCGTGAACTCTTTTGTAAATTTGTTTATCATTTGTGCATACGACTTCAAGAAATCATCATTTCTTTCTTTGGCTTTATGCCCCAGAGGCTTGATTATTTCCGTAAAAAGTTCATCATCGCCGGATATGAACTTCCAAAACATTTGACCGCAGTATTTAAAATAATCTCCTTTGTCCGGGTTGTTGTCTTTGCCATAACAGCAGCCGTTTACTGCAATGACGTGCAATTTTGAATTGCTCGTTCTGAGTGTTTTTTTTGCTACTTTGAAATCTGTTCTCATCTTTGCAACCTGGGATGCGTTTCCCCAATTTGGCCCAGATTTTATTGTAACGATGTTTCTTGCATTATTATAGTCAAATTCAAGATCAATGCCCGTAATTCCTGATTTATAGCCCCCATAAACGGTTTGATTAATAAAAATAGCGAGTCCTTCCAGCCAATCTCCAAAAATTGTTTCTTCGTTTGATGATATATGTGCGTCAACCAACCCTTTAATGATCTGTTCAGCGGTCAACATATATTTTGCTCTAAACAGATACGGGTTTTTCCGTCTCAGAACGCATGCGAGTTTTAGGCCGTCTAGGCTCTGTATGCGCTTTTGATGAAAGGTGCTGATGTTTTGTTCGACATATTGAGTCACACAATCTAAGTCGAGTTTTTTCATAGTCCGCCTTTGTTTCGCAAAGATACAATTGCACCGGTTTCAATTGTTGTTCGACCATTTCACAGTATTCTGGAACAACTTCTATTCCAATTGAATGTCGTCTCATTCGATTTGCAACAATCAATGTAGTTCCCGATCCCATAAACGGATCAAGCACCACATCGTTTGCTTGTGTAAATAATTTGATAAACCATTCTGGCAACTCTTCTGGGAATGCCGCGCTGTGGTTTTTGTTGTTGCACTCAGTAGCTAAATGCAAAACATTCGTTGGGTATGCCTTTTCTCGAGTAAGCCAGTTTGAGATATTCTTCCCAAAGCCACTTCCGACTTTTGAATTGTCGCGAATTTTATCAGTTTCAGAGAGATTTTTTAATCTTGCTTGTGCCCATGTGCCCATCGGGACCATTACTGCTTCCTGATACATGGCGAAATTGCGCGACTTGTTGAACTGTAAGAGCCTTTCCCATGCGTCTCGGAATCGATTAGGCCATTTCCCCGGGTAGCAATTTTTTTTATGCCAAATAAATTCTTCAGTCCAGAGCCAACCTTGTTTCCGCATCTCTAAGATAAGCTCCATAACATAGGTACTTCGCTCCCCCTCAACGACTTTTTCTTTTATATTTAAAATAAAAGTACCTGTTGGTTTTAAAACGCGCAATAATTGTTCCGAAATAGGCAAAAACCATTTCACGTATTGATTGTGATGAATTCCACCGTAGGTATTTTTTCTCTGGTCCGCATATGGCGGAGAAGTCACAATAAGATCAACAGTATTTTCTGGAAGTAACTTTAATATCTCCTTACAATCACCCTGATAAATATCAACATCCATAGCGATCCTCTTGTCAAATAAATTAGGGTTATTATAATTGAATCCATGAAAAAAGTATACAGATTCCATTTTCCCCCCTTACCTTTTTTGCGCGTGTATGTTAATATGCCTTTCGTGAAATCTAGACAACCCACGATTATCCAACGATCAAATCACCGTATTTCCCGGAAGTGGATCAGTCCCAACGCGCTTCGTGTCTTGTACCGCTTGAAAGAATCCGGTTACACTGCTTATCTGGTTGGTGGCGGAGTACGGGATCTTTTGCTTGGGCGGGAACCAAAGGATTTTGATATAGCGACCAATGCAACGCCGCATCAAGTCAAACAATGTTTCCGCAATTGTAGGCTTATCGGCAGGCGATTTCGGCTTGCGCATGTATATTTTCCGAACGAGATCATTGAAGTTGCGACGTTTCGATCTTCTGAAGAATCCGCTGTAAAGGCAACCCCTCTTACTCAACCCGATACGGTTCCTGGTGCATTACTATCAATACCCGCTGATCAGGCAACGCCGGTGACTAATGAAAAACAAGCGATGAAACCAGAGCTTCCTCGAAGGCGTTTGCTGAAAACCGAAGAAGGTATGATTCTTCGCGACAATGTATTCGGGACTCCAGCACAAGATGCGGTTCGCCGAGATTTCACGGTCAATGCGTTATTTTACAACATTGCAGATTTCACGGTCATTGATTATGTTGGAGGAATGCCAGATTTGGAGCATGGCCTTATCCGAATTATCGGCGATCCTCATGTTCGTTTCGTCGAAGATCCAGTCCGGATGGTACGGGCAATTCGGTTTGCCGCCATGCTCGGTTTCGAGATTGAACCAGCTACCTATCAGGCCATGCTTGATTTGAAGGAAAAAATCTCCTTGGCATCGCCTTCGCGCATGTATGAAGAAGTGCTGAAACTGTTTCTACTCGGAGAAGGTGAAAAAACGTATCAGATGCTTCGGCAAGCCGGAATGTTTAAGATACTTTTTCCAAAGCTGAATGACTGGATCGATACGGAATCAGACGATTTTCCGCACGTCTGGATCAGCAAGGCGCTTGATTGGGTTGATACGCAGATTCAGTCAGGAAAACAGGTTGCACCACATATGTTTTTTAGCCTGCTGTTCGGACATTATGCAGCTGAGAAAGCATCACCTCTGCTTCAGAAAAGGATTCCCGTAGTAGACGCCTTTTCAAAAACAGTTGACATTATCTTTGAAGAATTCATACACCAGATACAAATTCCCAAGAAGATCAGCCAGACGATGCGGGACATTTATGCAAGCCAATACCGTTTCCAACGGCGGCATGGAAAATACCCCCGATTCTTTTTAAAGCATCCGATTTTTACCGATGCATTCGAATATTTTCGTTTCTGCGGTGAATTGACTGGCAACAATCATGAATTGATTTCCTGGTGGCAAAACCTTATTAAGGCTCAAGGAACACCGCCTTCTCCTCAAGCGCCAAATATGCAACAGAAACAGGAGCGTCGGCATTTCCGCAAAAAAAGAAAAATTGTTAAGACTAAACACGACATCGTGCCGTCGTGATCGTTTTATCGCCATGCATAGACTTCCCCGATTTTTCATAACTCCTGATCAGGTTCAGGATCGCGGCATTACTATTGTCGGCGATGATGTCCATCATATACGAAGCGTGTTGCGGATGCAGTTGGGAGATATGCTTACGCTCTCTAATGGACAGGGAATAGAATACGTTGCCAGAATAACTGATATTACAAAACAGAAAATCAAGGCTGAGATTGTGAGTGAATCAGAAGGCCGGATTTTATTGCCTCAGGTTATCCTGGGACAAGGGTTACCCAAGTCAGACACCATGGATTTGATTGTACAAAAAGCAACCGAGCTGGGTGTGGAACAGATTGTGCCTTTAATAACGGAGCGAACGGTTGTCAAGATTGGACAAGAACAAAAGCGGATTAGCCGTTGGCAGAAAATAAGTTTGAATGCTGCAAAACAAAGCGACCGATCAACGATTCCGCATATTACTGACATTCAGAGCTTCACGGGATTTCTCAATTCCCTGGAATCTAGGCCGGACACTCTTTTTCTTATTCCTGATGAGCATGCTACCGGGTCTTTGAAACAAATACTCAGGGAGCAAAAAGAGATACAAAAAGTTACCATTGTGATCGGACCTGAAGGTGGTTTTTCAGAGAAGGAACTGCAAGCAGCTCGATCAAAGAATTTTCATCCCATCAGTTTAGGGTCAACCATTCTTCGCACCGAGACCGCAGCCCTAGCAGCACTTAGCATAATCCGGTATGAATTCCACACCTGAAGTTATCGTGCACGATATGGTATCTGGCAATAACTGATCCCGTTTTTGGGAGCGATCCCATTCTTTGACAGAAACATCGTGAGCGAATTCATGGATAGATTTTTGTTCGGCGTGGGTCCAAGAAAGATATGATCCAGTGGTATTGGTTTTTTTTTCTTGAGTGCGAGATTAAACTCAAGATAGGGAACGAGCATGGTTGCGCCTTCACGGAAGAGTACTGGCGATGAAACATAATCCGTCAAGACCGGTGATACGATTCTCCATTCCTCTTCTTCCTGGAACGAAGGATGTTTCAAAATTGCCGCAATGCGCAGCAGATCGCTTTCGATCTTTGTGAACACATCATAGCAGGAGTTCTCACGCTGCTCCTTGGATTCAGAGGCCTTCGAATATTGATCATGCGCAAGGTTTTCGACTTCATCAATGACCTGTTTGATCAGTTTCCGTTGGTCGGCTGGTTCATACACACATTTTCCAATACTGAATGATTGGCTTGTTGCACAGGAAACCAGGTAATCCGGATTGAACCCAATGCTTACACCCTTACCCAGGGGGCTGTATCCCCGCCACTGGCTAAGCAGGTTTCCATTCGACCGGAATGAAGCACAGAAAAGCATGTGGCCGTATGCCATTCTCGGCGACACCCAGTCGAGAAACTGGTTCAATAAATGAGGGTTCTTGTGACCTGCGGTGATTCGTTGCGCAATTTCTGCTCCGATAAGATCGACCGTGTACTTCATTTCTGCGGAGTCATTCATATACCGGATATCGCTTGTCCAGAGTACGCCACTTTGGACAATGCCGAGCAGACCTGCAAATGTTGTGTAATGATAGACTGTTTCTTGAGGCGTATAGGAATACAATTTTTTCGTAATGTCCTTAATCATTTCTGCTTTTCTCCTGCTGTGCGTATGCGTTACATACATTATGACGAATTCTGAATAGTTGTCAAGAAAGGTCTGTCTTGATATTCTATGCTACTGTTCGGGTATTTTTCTTGACACAAAAATGCAACAGATGTTAATATCACCCTTTCGGAGGAAATCGTGAAAATTGCGATTGGTTCGGATCATGGCGGCTGGGAATTAAAGCAGGAAATCCTTGCTTTTCTGAAAAATAATCCCTCAATTGAAACCCTCGATTTTGGCAGCCAAACCAAAGATTCCGTGGATTATCCCGACTTCGGAAAAAAAGTTTCCGAGGCTGTTTCCGCAGGTACCGTTAACCGCGGGATTCTGATCTGCGGGACCGGAATCGGGATGTCGATTATTGCAAACCGTTTTCGGAATGTCCGGGCTGCGCTCTGTCATGACCATTTCACTGCACAAATGAGCCGGCTGCACAACGATGCCAATATCCTTGTCATGGGGGGACGTGTTGTAGGCAGCGGCGTCGCACTCGACATGGTACAGGTTTGGCTTGAAACGAAATTTGAAGCAGGCCGCCACCAAAGGCGGCTTGATAAAATATGCGAAATTGAAAAAACGATCAAAGGATAAATGACCTCCATGTCTGAACTGAAACGAATTGATCCTGAAGTTGCAAGCGCAATTTCAGGAGAAGAAGAACGGGAAGCAAGCAAGATTGTTCTCATTGCTTCTGAGAATTATGTGAGCAAGGCAGTGCTTGAAGCGCAGGGCTCGGTGTTTACGAACAAATATGCCGAGGGCTATCCTAGCCGGCGCTATTACGGAGGTTGTGAATTTTCCGATCAGGTGGAATTGCTTGCAATCAATCGGGCCAAGAAGCTTTTTGGAGCCGAGCATGTCAATGTGCAGCCTCATTCCGGTTCCCAGGCAAATATGGCTGTGTATTTCAGCGTTCTCGGCTGCGGTGACACAATCCTGGGAATGAGCCTTGCGCATGGCGGGCATTTGACTCATGGCGCATCAGTCAGTTTCTCAGGAATCATTTACAAATCCGTCGCTTATGGAGTAGATAAAAAAACAGAACTCATTAATTATGATGAGCTTGAGCGTCTTGCCGTTGAGCACAAACCGAAATTGATTGTTTCCGGATTCAGTGCGTATTCTCGCGTGCTTGATTTTCCGAGATTCAGAAAAATAGCGGACAAGGTTGGCGCTTACCTCATGTGCGATATTGCCCACATCGCAGGTCTTGTTGCTGCAGGCGAACATCCCAGCCCGGTAGAGTACGCTGACTTTGTTACCAGCACGACCCATAAAACATTGCGCGGTCCGCGCGGTGGAATGATTATGTGTAAGGAAAAATTCGCAAAGGCAGTGGACAAGCAGATTTTCCCCGGCATCCAGGGCGGCCCGCTCGTGCATGTGATCGCGGCAAAGGCGGTCGCGTTTCAAGAGGCGCTTATGCCATCATTCAAGGCGTATCAGCGGCAGGTGCTCTTGAATGCGAAGGCGCTCGCAAAACGACTTACAGAAGAAGGCTTCCGAATCGTGTCAGGCGGGACTGATAATCACCTGATGCTGGTTGACTTAACTCAAAAGGGAATCACAGGCAAAGAAGCAGAAACAGCGCTTGATGCAGCGGGAATTACCTGCAATAAAAACAGTATTCCGTATGACCAGAAACCGCCGATGATAACGAGCGGTATCCGGCTCGGCACCTCAATTGTAACTACCCGCGGAATGCAGGAAGCCGAGATGAAAACGATCGGGGATTTTATTTGTGAAGCGCTCAAGAATACGAATGCTCCTGAAAAGCTTGCGTCGATCAGAAACCGTACACGAGAATTTTGCAGCAAATATCCGGTGTTCGCGAACGGGAAAGGAGCTTAGGAACCACGGGGCTTCGCCACACGGATAAAACAGTGGTTTAATTAAATCCTGAATTTTTCTGTGCTGCAAGCTCTATACAGTGTGCATCCGTGGTTGCTATTCGCTATTATAATGTCTCGTCCATCCTGGAATGAATATTTCATGGAGATTGCGCATCTTGTTAAGAAACGGGCGACGTGCAAGCGGCGCCAGGTTGGAGCCGTGCTCGTAAAAGACAAGAACATTCTCGCAACCGGCTACAACGGCGCTCCATCCGGAATCGAGCATTGTCTTGACCGAGGCTGTTTGCGCGAACAAATGAATATCCCTTCAGGCGAGCGGCATGAGATATGCCGTGGTCTTCATGCGGAGCAGAACGCAATCATTCAGGCGGCCAAGCATGGCACATGCATCGAAGGAGCGATACTGTACTGCTCGAACCAGCCCTGCGGCATCTGCGCAAAGATGATTGTGAATGCAGGTGTCAAGCAAATTGTCTTTGAAGACGAGTATCCCGATCCTTTAGCAGAGGAAATACTAAAGGAATCAGGGATCATGATTACGCAGTACAAGAAGTGACGATCTCGAAATTCGAATATCGAAATGCGAAATATATCAAAGAAACAAAATTCAAATCGTAAGCCAGGTTTTTCACGTTTAGGATTTAGAAATTAGTATTTAGAGTTTGTTGACAACCTTATGCGATGTCCTTACTGTTCCAGTCTTGACAACAAAGTCGTGGATTCTCGGATGGGAAAGGAAGGGGAATCCATCCGCCGAAGGCGCGAGTGTTTGAAGTGTGAAGGCCGGTTTACCACGTACGAGCGCGTCGAGGAAGTGCTTCCACTGGTCATTAAGAAAGATGGCAGGCGCGAACCGTTTGAACGCAACAAAATTCTGAGTGGTCTCAAAAAGGCCTGTGAAAAACGCCGCATCAGCATGGACGTGCTGGAAAAGACCGTGGATGAAATTGAGAAGTCGCTCCAGGAAAAAGGTCTTAAAGAAGTTCCCAGTACACTGATAGGCGCAGAAGTCATGGAGCGGCTGCATAAATTGGATGAAGTTGCGTATGTCCGGTTCGCTTCTGTGTATCGTTCATTTAAAGATATCAACGAATTTATGAGCGAACTAAAAGATATTTTAAGCACCAAGGAAACTGCCGCACTGCCTAAGCCGCATTTGGAAAAACACGAAAAAAAAGAAAAAGAAGAGGCAAAGAAAAAAATTGATGAAGAAGAGATGTCACTTCCCCTCGATTCATAATACTCATTTCGCTTATGTCTGATCTTGTGGCGGATATAGCGGTCGGCGTAGCAGTCCAGAAAACATTCCATTACAGCATTCCTCAACATCTTCGCGATTATCTGAAACTCGGTTCACGCGTTCTTGTTCCGTTCGGAAGCCGAAAGTTACCGGGAACGATCATCGGCTTTCCCCAGCAAAGCACAAAAGCCGGATTAAAATCAATTCTCGAAATTCTCGAACATCCCATTCCTCCTGATCTTTTGTCTCTTGCGATATGGATGTCAGATTACTATATCCATCCGATTGGCCTTACAATTGAAACGCTTGTTCCGAAAGCGTTGATGAAGGCTAAACCGAAAAAGAAAAAGATTGTTCGGCTGTTGAAGGACGTGCAGGGTTTGAAGGGGAAGAAGCAGGCCACGCTTATGGCGCTGGTTTGTCAAGAAAAGGAAATCGATCTTGAGCTTTTATCCGGCTTTTCTTCCGTTACCATCCAATCGCTTGTTGAATACGAGTGCATTGAAATTGTAGAGCAGGAGATTCTTGATTCGGCAACTGAGGCGTTCGTTCCTTCTATTGCTCCTGCCCTTGTTCCTGAACAGAGAGAAGCGGTGCAGAGCATCACCGACAAAATTGCTCAAAATAGTTTCGGCGTTTTTCTGCTTCATGGGATAACCGGCAGTGGAAAGACAGAAGTGTACCTTCATGCTATTGCAGCTCTGAAAGGATCGGGAAAGGGCGCCATTGTTCTTGTTCCTGAAATTGCGCTGACGCCGCAGCTTGTGAACCGGTTCAAGCAGCGATTTCATACACGTGTTGCGGTTCTGCATAGCGGCCAGACGGACAGGGAACGAGCGGATGAATATCGAAGAATCATAACCGGCCAGGTAGATGTGGCTATTGGTGCACGTTCGGCTGTTTTTGCGCCGTTTGAAAAAATCGGACTTATTGTGGTCGATGAAGAGCATGAAACTTCTTACAAACAGGATGATGGCCTGCGTTATCACGCTCGTGACATTGCGATCATGCGCGCGAAACTTCAGAATGCTGTTGCCGTTCTCGGCTCCGCAACGCCGTCGCTCGAAAGCTATTATAATGCTAAAAACGGGAAGTATCAGTATCTTCATCTTCCTTCGCGCATCGATGATCGACCGCTACCAAGTGTTGCTCTTGTGGATATGAAGCCGCTGGCATCAACGGCTCCTTTTTCACCTGCATTATTGGAATTCATAAAAAAACGTCTTGACGAAAAGGAACAGATACTCTTGCTCCTGAACCGGCGAGGGTTTTCATCAGTGCTTCTTTGCAAGGATTGCGGTATAGCAGTTTTGTGTCCAAGTTGCAGCGTTTCTCTCACCTATCACAAATCTGTACAAAAACTCAAATGCCATTACTGCGGATATGATGTCAAGCCGCCAGATAAATGCTCTTGTTGTGCTGGCACTGACATGAAATTAATAGGGACGGGCACGCAAAAAATCGAGGAAGAGCTTTTAAAGTTTTTTCCAGAGGCGCGACTTAGGAGAATGGATAGCGATGCCATAAAAGGAAAAGATGCCTACGATGCATTGCTCAAAAAAGTTGACCGGAGAGAAGTCGATATCCTGCTCGGAACACAGATGATTGCCAAAGGCCATGACTTTCCCTTCGTGACCCTCGTTGGAGTAGTGGATGCTGATACAGGTTTGAATTTCCCCGACTTTCGAGCAGCAGAAAAAACGTTTCAGCTTATGACTCAGGCTGCAGGTAGGGCAGGCAGGGGCGAATTGGGCGGTGAAGTGATTATCCAGACCATGAACCCGAATCATTACGCAATTCGGCATAGCCGGACACACGATTATGAAGGGTTCTATAATGAAGAGATCAAATACCGCACAGAGCTGAATTACCCGCCGATTACCAGAATCATCAAGATAGAAATCAAGAGCTTGAATGAGAACAATGCACTTCAGGCAGCAATCACTGCAGCTCAACATATCCGCAGCCTGATGCGCGGAAAAGACGTTGCCCTCCTTGGTCCCGCACCAGCGCCAATTTCACGTGTCCGCAGTCATTATCGATTTCATCTTCTGCTCCTGTCGAGCAAACGTGAAAAAATCAGGTCGCTTGCAATAGAAGGAAGAAACAAGGTGGAGGAGAAATACGGTAGAAAATGTAGAGTGATTATTGATGTCGATCCAGTGAATTTGATGTAGAGTATTAATAATCTCATAATAAGCTGTACATACTCTAATATGTCATCCCCGAATACATCTATCGGGGATACGGTTTTATACCAGATTCCCGATTAATACCTCGGGAATGAGTTCTCCTGATGTCGTTACTATTTTGAGAGCGTTAACAACTGTTTTCATCTTGCCTTTTATCGACGATTGTAATATCTTAAAAATGTATTCATTGTAACCAGCAAGTGCTTTGCAGGAGGAAATTGCGATGGCAACGATGACTGACCGTATTACCGTCAATCCTGAAATATGCATGGGACAGCCCACTGTTCGTGGAATGCGTATCACGGTTGCCTTTGTTCTTAAATTATTGGCATCGGGTATGGGTCATGCAGAAATATTAAAGGCGTATCCAGAACTTGAAGAAGACGATATAAAGCAATGCATGGAATACGCGGCATGGCTTGCGGGAGACTATCACCGGCCGTTTCAGGCTCATACAAAGTAACGTACCCTACCCATGAATTTTATCGCTGATATGCATATCTCACCGCTTACGGTGGCAGCATTACGCAACGCAGGTTACGCGATAATCCGTGTTACTGAGAAACTTCCCGCCACATCATCTGATAAAGAAATAGTTCAACTGGCAGATCAAGATAAAGCAACCATCATTACGCAGGACCTGGATTTTACCGCTATTGTTGCGCAAAGCGGACTCCAGGGACCAAGTATCATATCTTTGCGGGTTGCCGACGCAAAACCGCAGGCAATTACAGCCCTACTGAAAAAGGTTTTACCTCTTGTTGAAGCGGATATTGCAAAAGGGGCACTCATTTCAGTAGATGACGAGGGATACCGCATCCGTAGGTTGCCCATTGGATGATACAATAAAAATTAATACAGAGTTGATTATTAGTAGATGTTTCCGTTGAGATAATACCTGGTTCTCCCTGCGCTTCAATCCCGTGAGAACCAGGAGTTCAAGATCTATACGTCCCTACGGGCTACGGCTTAACTGCACGATTAGATTGTGGGCATGACAACAAAAAAGACATCTGCAGATGATTCCGATTTGTACGATCTAATTGATCGATTAAAAGATCGTGCATTCGATCCCTCCTATTGTTTCCTATGTGCAAATCATTTTGATAAGGTACATTTGACGGCTGAGCATGTGATTCCACAGTGGGCGCAGCGCCGGTTTGATTTATGGAATCAGCAGCTTGTACTGCTTAACGGAACTAGCCTCCTTTATCGACAAATTACTGTCCCATGCTGTGAAGAATGCAATAAGTACAGACTCCAACCTATTGAGACTACAGTTTCTTCTGCCGTTAGCCGGGGAGTTGACGCGGTTCGTGCAGTAGGTCGCAATACCCTCTTTCTGTGGTTAGGTAAGATCTTTTATGGCATTTTATATCGCGAGCTAAGCTTGCTGCTCGATCGGAGCTCTTCGGATGGGCTCACTATCGCGACACCTAAAATGCTCCACTCACTTGAGACACACCTTTTATTTTTACAGGCTGCTCGAGAGAAGGTTGAAATGGTCAACTTTACGCCCGGATCCATTTACATATTCAGATGTCAGGCACTAAAAAATTTTAGATTGCAATGGGATTTCTGTGACAATATCGATACAATGTTCATCGCAATACGTATGGGTGAAGTCGGCATCATAGGTATTCTTGGGGACGGCGGAGCTCAAATGATTTATGAGAGCGCATACCGCCCGCTAGAACAACTTCCTCTCCACCCGATCCAATTTCGCGAACTCTGTGCTCACTTTTCATACCGTGCCACCTTGGCAACGCGGACTCCGAAGCTCGTGGCAATTTCTGGCGCACCTCATCAGATATATCAGAATCCTCTTGGTGGTTTCAGCATGAAGCCATATTTTGATGAGTGGGTTGAAAAAGATTACGCTCAATTGTTAGCCAACTATACAGGATGCCCTTTCGAAATCGCCTATTTACCACCTGACCAGGTAAAAACTTGGTTGCATGACCGAGATGGTAATCTTCTTTATTTAGATTTCGAAACGAATCCTATTATGCCGCGATAGCATCAAAGTCTTTGTCATCTAACAAAACAGTCGAATGGTCGCTTATCTTATGCAGCTCCTTGAACTGAATAAAAAAAATTAAGGCTCGTTCAAATGCGAAGCCCATCTTTTCAAAATAATTTGGTGATGAGGTTTTCACTTGATAATTCTATCCTATCGGCTACAATCACTCATTCAATACTATATTAAATGAGAGGCTACGTATAAGGTTGATCTTTTAAACCTGAATTCCCATTTGCATGGGAATGACAAAGAAATTTAACCATGACTGAAAAAAAACAACAAGACACCGCAGTTGCCACGAACCGTAAGGCACATCACGATTACTTCATTGAAGAGACGATCGAAGCAGGAGTCGTTCTCCAAGGAACAGAAGTGAAATCACTGCGCCTGGGACTTGCGAATTTGACCGATAGCTACGCTATTGTTAAAAACAATGAGCTGTTCCTCCTGAACGTGAATATCAGCCCTTATCCGCATGGCAACATTATGAATCACGAGCCGCTTCGTACGCGGAAACTTCTCGTGCACAAGGAAGAGATTCGAAAGCTGATTGGCAAGATTATGCAAAAAGGCTTTACTCTTATTCCACTTAAAATCTATTTTGTCCGAGGCAAGGCAAAGGTGTTGATCGGTCTTGCCAAGGGTAAAAAGGCTTTTGATAAACGGGAAACCATCAAGGAAAAAGAATCGAAACGTGAAGTTGAACGTGCTGTAAAAGAACGCAATAAATAAGTCACCTCTTTCCTTTTCGTTCCATCTCATACCTCAAATTCTATGATATAGTATTGCGGTAAGCTCAAATTTTTACAAGGCTTGGACAGAATGGATAACCACCTATTTCCCGGAGAAAAAATAGAAGGGGTCACGATTCCCCGGCTTTTTCAGAAGCTTTATTCTGAGAAAAAAACAGGTGTTCTTGCGTTTGAACGGAATCAAATTTTAAAACACATCTTTTTTTATGCCGGCTACATTGTCTATGCCACTTCCAATCAGAAAGAAGATAGTCTTGGGAAACGGCTCCTAAAAGCCGGCATCATCACGCAGCAACAAGCCGATGCCATTTCTGAACTCTACGAGAAAACACACAAAGCAGAAGGGATCAGTCTTGTCGATTTAGGATTTATTACGCCCCGGGAGTTAGCTATTGAGGTAAAGAACCAGGTAAAACAGATTATTATCAGTCTCTTTAACTGGCAGGAGGGGCGCTATTGGTTTGAGGAGGGAGAGCAGTCACCTGCTTACAGCATTCCGCTCCAAATCAGCATTGGCAATCTTATCATCGAGGGACTTCAGGAAATTGAATGGAAGATCGTTCGTAAATGGATTCCTCCCTTGCAAACCGTTTTTCGTCCAACCAATGACCCTTCTTTTCTTTTTCAGGGAGCGGAACTTACCCCTGATCAGCAGGCAGTCCTTCTTCTGATCGATGGAACGAATACCATTGAGAAAATTTGTTCCCTCTCGGGAATCGGTGATTACAATACCCTGAAGGCTCTCTATGTACTCCGGGCCTTACAAATGGTTGAACAAGGCGCAATACAAACCGAAGAAGAAAAAATATTTGCACGAGATGTGGTCCAGAATGTCGTCTCCTCTTCATCACGAGCTGTGGAATCCCAAGAGACAGCTGGCATAACCAGGGAAGAACTTCATGCTGCATATAAAAAATTGCGCGCGCAAACGCATTATGAGGTGCTTGGCGTGGGCAGGGAAGATACTGCGCCGGCCATTAAAAAAGCGTATTTTTCTTTAGCAAAACTCTATCACCCTGACCGACACTTTTTTACTGACATGGGTGATATGAAAGAGAAACTAGAGGCACTCTTTCATGCGATTCATGATGCGTATGAAACACTTGCTGATCGAACAAAACGTGCAGAATATGATCGTCAACTTTCCCAAAAATCGAAGCAACAACCCGATGCCGAAGAGGAAGCGCATCCCGAGCCTTTATCCAACAAGGAAATAGCAGCATTGCAGTTTGAGAGAGGAATCGAGGAATTTCGCAATGGCAATTTTTGGGGAGCAGACGAGGCCTTTCAATGGGCCCTCCGGCTGGAACCTGATAATGCCCGGTTCATATTTCACCGGGGGCTCACGCTCTCACGGATTCCGCGCAGGGGGCATGAAGCGGAAGAATATTTTGCAAAGGCAATCAGGCTCGCGCCATCGAATCCAAATTACTTTCTTGAATTCGGAAATTTTTGTTTACGAAGCGGCTTGAAAAAGAAGGCGCTTCATATCTGGAAGGCTGGCTTGAAAAGAAACCCTGATTTTAAAGATATTAAGCAAGCAATAAAAGAAAACAGTGGGTAAGGTAACACGAACGATGCAGACACCGGGATCTAATCAAAATCTTTCTGACAATTCTCATGTTGTTATTCCGCCGCCCCTTATTTATGCAGGAGTATTCGGGATTGGTTATTTGCTGCAACTTGCTTTTCCTTTTACGATTTTTTCAAGAATGCTCAATCTTATTCTCGCTGTTCTTTGCATAATTGCTTCAAGCATTCTTGGAATCTGGTGTCTTTTTCTCTTTTTGAAAGCTCGTACCGGCATCTTGCCGCTGCAGCCAAGCACAACGCTTGTTATTGAAGGCCCATACCGTTTTTCCAGAAATCCAATGTATCTTAGCCTGTCTTTTATTTATGCAGGCGCTGCTTTTTTGTTTGAAATTTTCTGGGCGCTGCTATTGTTGCCGATCGCCATGTTGATTATTCACTTCTATGTGATTCGAGCTGAAGAGCATTACCTCGAACAGTGCTTTGGAGAGGAATATCGGACATACAAAAAACGTGTCCGTCGCTGGCTTTAATTATAATCATGTTTATTGGAGTATTATTCACTGCATTTGTGGCCACCCTTCTTAGTTCCATGAGCGGTGCCGGGGCAGCAATTCTGACGACACCAATCTGGCTTGCTCTTGGTTTTCCCCTGCCGGTTGTCATTGCCACCAGTCAATTGAACGGTGCATTCTGGACACCCATCGCAGCCCGTAATTATCTTCGCGGCATACCGGTTGACTGGGCGCTGGTCGGAGGAATGATTAGTTTTGGGTTAGTTGGTGCCTATGGCGGGACTGTTATTGTCCGTTATGCAGATGCACATCTGCTTCAACGCATTATTGGTCTAATCATTCTTATGCTGGTTGTGATTGTGTGGCACAACAAATCCTTGGGAAGTTCAGCAACCGAACCACGTCTTTCGCGATTGTCCACAAGCAGCCTGGCCTTTCCTCTCGGAGCGTATGAGACATTTTTTGGTTCCGGCAATGGATTGTTCACTTCATCGTTACTTTCGAAAACTCGCGGCCTTCCCTTGCTTACGTCGCTCGGACATTACTACATCCTTTCTTTTGCCTGGAATTGCTTTGCTGTATATATTTACATATCTTCAGGATACGGTGACAGCAACCTGATGATTCCGTCGACAATCGGCTCTGTTCTGGGAGCCTACATTGGCTCACATATAGGACGGAAGAAGGGGCATGGATTTGTGCGGGTGTTCTTTCTTGTTCTTGGCGGGATATTGGGATTGAAGTTGGTCTTGGGATTGTAGCAAGAGTACCCTTTCATTCATCTCTTCTTCCTCATAATTTTCTTTATTTACATTTTTAAAATGGCTATACTCGGGCAGCAAAACAAATAAAAACGCATGATATAATCCTTAAGAGGAGATAGATTCCAGTTCCTGAATGATAGGAGAAGATATCTTCCCGTAAGAATCTGTAGTTGTAACTGAAAATATGGAGGCAATATGAAAAAATCATTAGGTGCAAAAACACTTGCTCAGCCATCTCCCGTTTGGATTGTCGGAAGTTACGATGCTCAGGGCAAGCCGAATATGATGACCGTGGCCTGGGGCGGAATTTGTTGTTCGCAACCTCCGTGTGTGACTATTTCCCTGCGCAAAGCGACTTATACGTATGAATGCATAACAAAACATAAAGCATATACGATCAGCATTCCTTCGGCCACTCTTGTAAAAGAAGCGGATTATGTTGGCATTGTCTCAGGAAAAAATGTAGACAAGTTTGCCATGACAAAACTGACACCAGTTAAAAGCGATCTCGTTGATGCCCCTTACATACAAGAATGTCCCGTTGTAATCGAATGCAAACTTCTCCATACAGTGGAAATCGGTCTTCACACGCAATTCATCGGAGAGATCATGGACATTAAGGCCGAAGACACCGTACTGAATGCACAGGGGCTGATAGATACCTTGAAAGTTAAGCCGATTATTTTTGATACAGGCCAAGGCGCTTATTATGGCATTGGAGAACATATTGGGAAGGCGTTTTCGATAGGGAAGAGAGAACAAAACTAGCTTTTGAACTTTTGATCTGAAGATGAACAATCATTCAAACCAATCACATCAACGATTACGTCCCAGTGGTGGATATCGCGATTTGCGCTCTTTCCGTGTAGCCAGTGTTGTATATGATGCCACCGTCAGTTTTTGCGAACGTTTTATTGACCGACGCTCTCGTCTCATCGATCAAATGGTGCAGGCAGCAAGGAGCGGCAGACAAAATATCGCTGAAGGCAGCCGTGCATCGGCTGCTTCCAGCCAGACAGAATTGCGGTTGGTCAGTGTTGCCCGCGCCAGTCTTGATGAACTTCTGCTTGACTATGAGGATTTTTTGCGCCAACGCGGATTGCGTCAATGGGATAAAGACTCCCAGGATGCTCTTAAAGTTCGTGCTGTGGGGAAGAATGATCCGTCTGATCAGACCGATCATTGGAAATTATATTCAGAATGGCTTCAATCGAACGACCCTGCTGTTGTAGCGAATGCCCTGATTTGCCTGATTCACCAGACAAATTATCTATTGGACAAACAACTCTCTGCGCTTGAGCAGCAGTTCATTCACGAGGGTGGCTATAGTGAACGCCTTGCTACTGAACGAATTGCCGAACGTCAAAGGCAACACCGTTCTCAGAAACCATCCGCTCCTGATTGTCCTCTCTGTAAGAAGCCCATGTCCTTACGCACAGCCAAAAAAGGTAAAAATGCCGGAAGTCAATTTTGGGGTTGTTCTGCATATCCTGAATGTAAAGGAATACGGAATCTAGATGCTGTGTAATAGCAAAAGAGGTTTAAGGCTATGACCATCCAGCTCGTTCAATCCAAACTCAAAAAACTCGCAAACAAAGAGAAAGCAAAAATTCTTCAAGGATTTTTTAAGACCGGGCCGGGACAGTATGGAGAAGGGGATGTTTTTCTCGGCATAACCGTGCCGGTGCTAAGAAAACTATCGAAGGAACATGATATTTCACTCGAACAAATACTAGTTCTTCTCAGCTCCAGCTTTCATGAAGAACGTTTGCTCGCGCTTTTTTTTCTTATTCGATTGTTTTCAAATGGAGATACCGTTCTCCGAAAAAAGATTTTTAACAGCTACCTTGAAAACACGCGGTACATCAATAATTGGGATCTTGTTGATCTTACCGCACCTCAGATTGTAGGAGCATATCTTGCTGATAAAAGTCGAAAGCCGCTTCATTCGCTCTCAAAATCGGATGACCTTTGGAGACGAAGAATTTCGATTGTATCTACATTCCGTTTTATTAAAAACCATGATTTTGATGATACGCTGCAAATATCTTCCAAACTTCTGAATGATGAGCATGATCTTATTCACAAGGCAGTGGGCTGGATGCTGCGCGAGGTGGGAAAACGGTCGCTTGAGACAGAGGAACGTTTTCTCAAACGATGTTATAAAAAGATGCCTCGTACCATGCTTCGTTATGCAATTGAACGATTTCCGGAAACGAAGAGAAAAAAATATTTGAATGGGAAGATGTAATAAATGACAAATGTCAAAGATCAAAGTTCAAATCAAAAAAATAAAAAACAATGCTAAAAATTTGAATTTTTTTTGATTATCCTTTGGATTTTGACATTTGAACTTAATAAATTATGAGTCCTTTGTCTACCACAGCTAATTACAGCCGCTATGCACTTATTCTTCTTCTTGGTGTAAATCTTCTTAATTACATTGACCGCCAGGTATTGTATGCCGTCTTTCCGTTGATCAAGGCAGATTGGAATCTTTCGGATACTTCGCTTGGGTTGCTCGGGAGCGCGTTTATGATCTGTTATATGGTCTCCGCACCTTTCTTTGGATGGCTCGGGGATCGATTAAGCCGCGTGAAACTTGCTGCAAAGGGGCTGATAGTCTGGAGTCTGGCAACAGCAGGCGCAGGTATTGCTCCAAACTATGCTGCACTTTTTGCTGCGCGTACCATGGTTGGTGTAGGTGAAGCGAGCTTCGGCACGGTATCGCCAGGGCTTCTTGCAGATTACTATTCGCGTGAACAGCGCGGGCGAGTTCTTTCCTTTTTTTATCTTGCAATTCCTGTTGGCAGCGCGCTTGGTTATCTTTTGGGCGGAACGCTGGGGCATACATTCGGATGGCATGCTGCATTTTTGATAGTAGGAATTCCCGGACTTCTTCTTGCTGTTCCTTTGTGGCTGCTTAAGGAACCAGCACGTGAAATACGCAACGCTGAATTTTCTGCTCCGGAATTACACCGCTATTCCTCATTGCTGACCAACAAGGCGTTTGTGTTTAATACACTTGCAATGGCAGCCATGACGTTCGCACTCGGCGGACTTGCCCAATGGGTTCCGACATTTTTATATCGGATGCATGGATTGAATGTGGCGGAAGCGAATACCTTGTTCGGCATCATTACGGTTATTGCAGGAATTCTCGGAACGCTAACAGGAGGCTGGCTCGGTGATCGGTATCAAGGAAAACAGGGAGCTGGCTACGCGACCATATCGGGAATCGGATTTGTTTTTGGTGCGCCCATAACGGCCTATGCACTTTTTACCGGTAATCTTTATGGATGTCTGATCGGGATGTTTTTTGCCGAGTTCTTTTTATTTTTAAATACCGGTCCCTTAAACACGGTTATCATAAACGTTACGGGCCCCGGCATCAGGGCAATGGCTTTTGCCGTAAATATTTTCTTTATTCATGCGCTGGGAGATGCCATTTCACCTGCTATTCTGGGATGGATTTCGGACATGCATGATCTCCGGACGGCACTGCTTGCCACGCCCTTTATCATTCTGCTTGCAGCAGTATGTTGTTTTGTCTGTGCCCGATTTATTCCAGCATCCAAGACTGCCTGATTCAAAGAGCTGCTCTTATCATAATGAGCAAAGGTTCTTCCCCGTTGCCTCATAATTAAATGTTACCGGAAGATAGTGTGTAGGTATGGCGTCAGTTTTACGGTTTAAAGATTTTTTTAAGCTTCTCCTCCAAGGTTTTTCTTAGCTCAAAAGGGTTCAGCGTTTTA
>JBAZLV010000007.1:0-62553 GCA_041650055.1 Nitrospirota bacterium
ACGTGTACCATCGACCGGTGTTTTATTGCCGGCCTTGCATACTTCTCAGGCATTCGAGGACTGGGAGCTGCAGCAATCCGGAACGGCCTAAACAACGTGGAAAGCCATCTCGAGGTTATTCAACGCTTAAAGCCGACTGCCATGGTCGGCGTCCCTACCTTTTTGCTTAAGCTTGGACAGTATGTGCAATCCCAAGGTCTTGATCCTGGATCGCTTGGAATTCGGAAGATGGTCTGCATAGGAGAGCCTCTACGAGGGCAGGATCTTTCATTTCTTAAAGTTGGAAAAGCTCTGGAAGAAATCTGGAATGCCGATGTGTATTCAACATACGCATCCAGCGAGGCTATAACCTCTTTTTGCGAGTGCACGAGCAAACAGGGCGGGCACCTTCATCCTGATCTTGCAGTGGTAGAAATTATTGATGACAACGGGGAGGTTCTTCCTTCGGGAAAAACGGGTGAAGTCGTTTTAACTCCCTTGTCTATCGAGGGAATGCCGCTTGTCCGGTTTCGGACCGGGGATATCAGTTTTCTGATTGACGAGCCGTGCGAGTGTGGACGAAATTCCGTGCGGTTGGGTCCTATTCTCGGAAGACGACAACAAATGATCAAATTTCGAGGCACCACCATGTATCCGGGGACCCTGTATGCAGCACTTGATTCCATTCCGCAGATCAACGAGTATTTTGTGGTTGCAACCTGTGGTTATGATCTTTCTGACTTTATTTCGGTGCATGTATCAGTCAACGATTCCCGCCTCACGACAAAGGAAATCGAGGACAAGCTTCAGGCAGTTCTTCGGGCTCGACCTGAAGTACACATTGTCAGCGATGACATAATAAAAAAACAGCTCTATGCTGGAAACGCTCGGAAAGTGACTCGTTTTGTAGACAAGAGAACAAACCAATGAAAACCTGTCAAAGCTCTATTTACGGCTCAGAATTTTCTTCCCAAGAGATTGCCGAGGCTGTCCGCGACGAACGGTTGCTCTCAATGGAGATAGAATTCAACCAGAGTTGTAATTTCCGATGTATTTATTGTTATGCATCCCACAATACCCATCGGCCCGATGAAATGACGAAAGAAGAATTTTTCGATGTCATCACACAAGCGAAAGAATTGGGAGCCCGGAAAATGATCATTTTGGGCGGCGAGCCCATGCTGTACCCGCACATCATGGAAATGGTCCTGTTTATCCGGAACCTGGACATGGAAATCGAGCTTTTTACCAATGGAACGAACATGACACGGGCAATGGCGCAGACAATGTATGAGAACAATGTCAGGGTGATTCTCAAAATGAACACCTTTGATGAAAGTCTTCAGGACACGCTGTCCGGCCGAAAAGGGGCCTATATCCAGATTCAGGAGGCATTCAAGAACCTGAAGCGAGCAGGATATCCATCCGAGAACCATGCCCTGGGCGTGAGCACGATCATTTGCCAGCAGAATATTGACGAATTGCCACGCATGTGGGAGTGGCTGCGCGATCAGAATATCATGCCGTATTTTGAAATGATGACGCCTCAGGGTGGAGCGCGGGAACACAACATGCTCGAACTGGATTCCCGGGCCATAGAGGAGCTTTTTCGGCGGATATCGAAGATCGACAGAAATAAGTATGGCCACTCATGGGAACCCCAACCTCCACTGGTAGGAAGCGAATGTCTTCGTCACCAATTCTCCTGTGCGGTGAACTCTGAAGGGTTTGTGCAGCCGTGCGTCGGCATAACTATTCCCCTCGGAAATGTGAGGCAGCAGCGTTTGAAGGACATTCTCCACGACAGCGAAGTGGTGCAGGATCTGAAGCGTTACAAAGAGATGATCAAGGGACCCTGCGGTGAATGCGAGAAACTCGATTCGTGTTATGGCTGCCGGGGTGCAGCGTATCAACTGACCGGCGATTATCTTGCTTCTGATCCGCTCTGCTGGAGAAATCGAGATCGCCGGGATGATATTATGTTTCTGCCTGTTGATGCTGCTCGTGTTGTTCCGCATAAACCTCCCATGTTGCTTCTGGATCGTCTTTTAGAAGTCAAGGAACGGACGGCGGTTTCCGAAATGACCGTACGAAAAGACATGATTTTTGTTGACAAGCACGAGAAATTGAACGAAACGTCATACCCCGAGATCATGTCACAGGCGCTCGCTGCTATGGAAGGATTCCGTACACTGAATAGTTTGAACCCTCATCAGGAAGGATTTCTCCTCGGCATCAAAAAATTTGAGATTTTGGGAAGTGCGTATGTGGGAGATGTCCTTCGTATTACCATATCTAAAATTGCAAAACTGGGAGATTTCGGGATTATCCGGGGAGAAGTAACAAATGAAGGTACCGTGATCGCACGGGGAGAACTGAAAGTCTGGCGTGACAGCAAGGTGGAGCAATGAAAGCATTTCGAGTATATTGTGCAATGAGTTTCGTATTCCTGGTTGCCTTCCTGTTTCCTCTGACTGTTTTGTCTGCTGAATCTCCAGCGGATCGTCAGGCGAATAACGCAAATCTGCCGGCTTTTTTAAAAAAACTGGGCAAAGAAATTGCGGATTTCAAGACGCTCAGTACCGACTTCATCCAGGAAAAAGAAATGGCACTGTTCAAGAAAAAGCTGGTATTGCGCGGTCGCATTTATCTTCGCAAACCGAACACGATTGCCTGGCACGTCGATTCTCCGGTTCGCTATTCAGTTCTTATTACGGATAAAGTTATTCGTCAATGGGATGAAGACACAAATCGGGTTCAGGAAATTTCCTTAACGCAAAATCCGGTCTTTCAAAATGTGCTGAGCCAGCTCACCGTATGGTTTTCAGGAGATTATACGACTCTTTTGGAAACGAATACCGTGAGACTCGTGAAGATCGAACCATTGACGGTTGAGTTTATTCCTCACAAAAAAAACATTGCCGCTACGGTGATTCAAAAGGTTACGATCAGTTTTCGCGAAGACCGGACCTATTTGAAGCAAATACGAATTCATGAATTAAGCGGAGATATCACCACCATCATTTTCACGAATACCCTCCTGAATGCCCCTCTCGATCAACGCAATTTCGAGGTGAAAGGGCATGAGTGACCGGTACTACCTGCGTTTTTATCAATTTCTTCATGCGAATAAAAAATGGGTGCTTGCATCGTTTGTGCTGGTCACTCTTCTTGCGGCGACAGGAGTATTCTTTGTCAGCTACGAAGGCACTATCAATATCATGCTTCCCCCGGACAAGAAGGTTGTGCAAAGCCTTGATTTTCTGCGTGATGCAAGTTTTTCCGACAAGGTAATCCTATCTCTTGCATTGCGTGATCCGAAAAAAACAAAAAAAGATTTATTTCATGCAGCCGATACGCTTGCCGCATCGCTTGCGCCACCACTGTTCACCTCGGCCATAACGGGTTTTTCTTTTGCCGATGTCATGGAAGAATTTTCCCTTCTTCAGTATGCGCCGCAAATTTTCGGAGAGCAGGACTTCAAAGCGCTCGACAAAAAAATCAACCCGCAGGCTGTATCAAGCCGCCTGCACGATATTTATCAACAATCGTTTCGTTTTGAAAGCATCTTTCTCTCCTCCTTTTCCCGTACGGATCCTATCGGCATTCAACGGATTGTTTTAGAAAAACTACGAGCGCTGCCCGCATCTCTGGGTTACGACGTCATGATGGAAGACGGCCATTTTATCAGCAAAGACGGCAGGCATGCGATGATCATTATCCAGACCTCGGTTCCCATGACCGACGGCAGGCGCAGCAGGGAACTCATAGCTGCTTTACAGGATCATCTGCAGCATCTGCCTGCGTATGTAACGGCTGATATTGTCAGCGGTCATATCCATACCGTTCGGAACGAAGAGGTGATCAAGCAGGACATCACGGTTGCGGCCACCATTGCATCGTTTGCCTTCCTGTTTCTGTTTCTTTTCGTGTTTCGTGACCTGCGGGCGCTTTTTGTTTTTATTCTTCCGGTTATTGCGGTTATCTGGGCCATTGTGATCATTGCTTTTGTCCAAGATACACTTTCCTATCTGATCATCGGATTTGGCACTGCGATCGTAGGTATTTCCGATTACGGGCTGGTTGTGTATATTGCCATGAAGCAGGGTACGGATATTTCCCAATCAATACAACTTGCCAAGCTTGTCTTTATCGATGCGATTACGACCATTTTCAGTTTTGTAGTCCTATTTTTTTCAGCGATACACGGATATCATCAGCTTGCCCTGTTTTCCGTTCTCTGCTTGACGCTTTGTCTTCTGTTCTCAATGGCAGTTCTTCCGCTTATCCTTGATCGCAGGCAGACCGGATCGATTATTCACAGCAGCTTTGCGGCTGGCATAAAAATGGACCAGTGGCCTGCAAAACGTATTGTTGTGATCTGGAGTGTATTGACTGCGGTATTCCTTGTTCTGGCTTTTTTTGTACAATTTGACAGTGATGTAAAAAAACTTGATGGCAGCGGGCCAGAGGTGCTGAAAACGGAGCAGCGGTTTCATGAGGTCTGGGGAGGAAAGAGCAATCAGGCCATCCTTGTTGTGACCGGTGGAAGCCTTGAAGAGGCCATGGAAAAAAATGACCAGGTATTTGCCGATGTCCAGAAGAGGATCGGGGCGGAGCATATCACGAACATAGCCTCCTTCTGGCCTTCTGAAAAGAAGAGAAAAGAAAATGTCCAGACCTGGGATCGTTTCTGGAACGAAGGCAGAGAAAAAAAACTACGGGAGCTGATCAGGCAGGCCTCCGCACGGTATGAGTTTTCCGATCAGGCATTTGCTCCCTTTTTCCAGGGACTGTATGCCCACCGGGTAGAAAACGCCGTGCCGGAGGGCATCATTGCTCATTTGCAGAAGCGGTTTGTTACCGTTCAAAACGGAGAATACCGTGTTCTTACTTTTTTCCCGGATGAACAGCGCTTTTTGGACGCACTATCAACTCTTCCCGAGCAGTATCCGGGAACGTTCCTGGTGTCAGGAAAAATGCTCTCATCATTTATTTCTGACTTTACAGCAAAGGAAATCCGTATTTTAGCGCCCCTTGCCGTGCTGTTTAATGTGGTTTTTGCATGGTTTTTTTTCAGAAACTGGCAAGAAGTGCTTATTGCACTTATCCCCCTTATCACCGGCGTAATCTGGCTTATTGGCATTATGGCGCTTTTCAATACTCCCCTGAATGTCATTACTCTTGTCGCGGTAATCATCACAACCGGAGTCATTATTGATTATGGGCTGGGCATGACGTATGAGTACGGCCAGAACATGAATTTCGGAACGATCATTGCCGTAACATTATCTGCAGCATCAAATATTATTGGAGCGGGAGCGCTGTTATTTGCAAAACATCCTGCCCTGTATTCAACCGCAGTTGCGATGGTGATTTGCATGACGGCTGCCTATATTTCCGCGATCGTGGTAATCCCTTCTTTTTGCCGGATCATGAAAACTGGACGAAGGGAAGTGCCACTTCCATGAAGAACATACTCTTTCTTTTCCATGCTGCTATGATTGCTGGCTGCGTCAGCATTCCTTTTGAGAAACCTGTTTTTGTACCGTTGGAAGCGGAAAATCCCGTTCACATGGTAGAGACGTTTCAAGCGTCTATTCCCCCGCAGGTACAATTGCTTACCACGGCTGTTTTTGAGTATAATGGTCAGACGTTTCATGGAATCGGCGCTCTTGCAATCAATCATCGTGATAATTCGTTTACGCTTGCCTGTATGAATCCAATGGGAGTAAAACTATTCGAAATTTCAGGGAATGATCAACAAACCGTAACACACTCTGTGCTTGCGCCGCTTGCCAGTTACGGAGATGTGGCATCAGCAATAGCGAACGACATCAGGCGCATGTACTTCAAGACGACGCCCTCGCACCTTACACGACTTCAAAAAAGGAAAGACAGATTTATTTTTTCAGAATCATCGGGTGCCGGTGATCTTGAATATATTTTTGGAGGACAGAGAGGAACGGTAGTCGAAAAACAGTATCGTGAAGATCGCGCGCTTGTCTGGAGGGTGATGTATTTTGAATATCAAGAGTACCAGGGAAAACAGTATCCCAAAGGAATCGTTTATCTCAATTATGAACATGGATACCGTTTGACTGTTCGGCACAAGGAGATGCGTTTTGAAAACAATTAAGACCGAATTGGAACACTGCCTGACCCGCATCGAAAAGGTGGATACTGGTCTCACGTCCTGGTTCCGGTTTCCCCCCGAATTTGTCGGTTTTGAGGGTCATTTCCCAACAAAGAAAATTCTTCCGGGTGCCTGTCAGATCCAATGCATCGTGTCAACGATTGAAAAGGGGCTTGCAAAAACAGTTTTTCTCAAGGAAGTTATACTGGCAAAATATCTTACGCCTGTTTTTCCGGATGAAGAGATCCTTTGCACGATCCAGGGAGTTTCAAATGATATGAGTGACGACAGGATATGCAAAGGAGTCATAACGAAGAATTCCGTTAAAGTTGCGGAACTGAAACTGAGCATTTCTCTGAAGGATGGAAAGAGAAAATAGGCGGGACGCATACACATGAGAAGAAAAAAAATATATTTCGAGCGAATTTCCGGGTCACCCGATCCGATTGTAGCGGAAGTCAAACGGCGGGTTCATTTTAATGAAGCGGATGCCATGGCGATTACCTGGCATGGCAGATACCCGCTCCTATTTGAAGAAGCATCGGAAGACCTCGGCAGGCGATGCGGATTGTCGTATAAAGATTTTTATGAAGCAGGTTTGCGGGCGCCGATCGTGGAACTGCATATCGATTATTATCAGCCGCTTTTTCTTGATGACGAATTCACTGTTCGGGCATCGCTCATCTGGTCTGAAGGAGCGCGTCTTAATACCGAATTCCAGGTAATAAAAAAAGACGGGAGTCTTGCCACGACCGGATATACTGTCCAGCTTTTTACAGATCACAAAACCGGAGAACCTTGTATGATTTCTCCGGAGTTATTTGAACGATGCAAAAAGAGATGGAAAGCAGGAGAGTTCGATCATCCATGAATGCCGTCATTGTAGCATGTGACATGGTTACCGCATACGGAACGGGAATTGATGCCTGCTGGAACGGTATTGCGGCAGGAAAGTCAGCTATTACTCCGGTTACACGGTTTGGAACGCGCACATTCCAATCTTCGTATGCTGGAATCGTACCCGGTTTATTGTATCATCAGGCATCATCCCTAGTAATGCAGATGCTTGTCTCTTTGTTTTCCCGATCCTCCGGCATAATCCCTCCGGATGCCATGCTTTTGCTGGCTACAACCAAGGGCGAAATTGATTTTCTGGAAATGAACATTCTTAACGATGCTGCCGACGCAGCGGAAAGCAGTTTAAAACGGCTTCTTGAAAAAACAACGGAACTGACAAAGGTAACCGGCATGGGGATGGTTTTCTCATCAGCGTGCACTTCCTCATCTGCCGCGCTTGGCTACGCTGCAGCACTTATTCAGAGTGGAAAGACCGATTGCATTCTTGTTGTCGCCTGTGACAGCGTTACGGAATTTATCTTTTCCGGGTTTTCGTCATTGATGGCGCTTGATGCTGTTCCGGCCAGGCCCTTTGATAAAAATAGATCTGGGTTAAATGTCGGGGAAGCTGCAGCATATGCCGTTCTGATGAGCACGGATCGCGCAGCCCGGGAGCAGAGACACCTGTTAGGAAGAATTGCAGGCTGGGGAATGAGCGATGATGCTAATCACATGACCGGACCTTCCCGAGACAGTGAAGGCATGATCATTGCCATACAAAAAGCACTTCAGTCAGCGGGTATGGATTCAAAGACAATCGGATTTATTGCCGCGCATGGCACAGGAACCCTGTATAACGATGCCATGGAAATGCGGGCTTTTCATGCGGTATTTTCTGATCAAGTGCTTCCCGTATATTCCATCAAAGGCGGTATCGGGCATACCATGGGTGCTGCCGGGCTTGTTGAAATGATTATTGCATTGAAAGCACAACGGGAAAAGAAAATACCTCCTACAGTCAATTTAACCGTGCCCGACACGGATGCAGCAGGCTGGGCGTCCGGAACATCGCAGACTCTGGATCAACGTACAACGGCGCTCATAACAAATGCGGGATTTAGCGGGGTAAACACGGCGCTGATTCTTGCAGAACAGTGATTTTTCAGGCTGAAAGGACAGAAGGACATCAGTCATGTCAGTATGTGTATTAGGCGCAGGATGGATCACACCAGGAGGATATGGATGCATGAGACGAAAACTGCATTACGATTTTCATGCGCCTGATGAACGGTATGCACTTTCAAAGCATGATATTTTTTCCTATCCGTTTAAAAATTTCGGGCGACTCGATTCTCTTTCAAGGATAACCGTTGCAGCTGTGGCGCTTGCTTTTCGTGATGCGGAAAAACCATATTCTCCAGACTGCAAGCAGGCCATCGGGATTGTCGGGACAAGCAAGGATGGTTCTCTTGTTTCGGATAGAGAGTATTTCAAGGATTATATGCAAGGAGGAAGAACCCTGTCCCGGGCGAATCTTTTTATTTACACGCTTCCCTCAAGCCCATTGGGAGAAGCGGCAATTCATTTCGGTCTTCGCGGCCCTCTTGTGTATGCAACCGCTTCAACAGATACGCTGCCGGCACTCATGACGATCGGTGCTGACATGATCGATGCGCATCAGTCTAATATGATGCTTGTCGGCCGTGCAGAACAAGATGAAGCGCTTTATTTTTTGCTCGGCGGAAATTCTGAACAGGGAAGTTTTTCGTTCCTTGATATGCAGTCAATTGTTTCGACCATGGATGACATCCCCAGTATTCTGCAAGCAAGTTCTGATTTGCAAGAAAAGAAAGGCGTTGCGTGAACATAAAACTTATCTATCCAAAATGGCCGAAATTGGAACGCCAGACGGAATTTCATCTGCCACCTCACGGCCCGGTGTGCTTTGCTGCGACCGTTCCAGAAAATGTACAGATTACCTTTACGGATGAACATGTCGAGGAAATTAATTTTGATGAGCAGGCCGATCTTGTGGCGATCTCATGCATGCTTACCTGCCAGATCCAGCGCGGCTGGGAAATTGCCGACAGGTATCGCACAAAAGGCATTCCGGTGATTTTCGGCGGTATCGGGACCATGCTGCACGCGGAAGAAACCATGCAGCATGCGGACTCCGTGTTTCTCGGTGAGGCCGAAGGCCGCTTTGAACAGGTGCTCATTGACTTTCAGCACAAAAGACTTCAAAAGGTTTATGACTTCCAGCGGAATCTTCCTGACATAACGCTGGTTGGTCCTGCCCGACGAAGCATTCTGAACAACAACCTCTATAACTATCGCGGCGTACAGATGGTGGATCTTATCCATGCGTCACGAGGCTGCCGGTTCAACTGTTTTCCGTGCTGTACGCCATTCCTCGGCGGACGGGAGTTTCGTCCTCGTCCTATTGATGACGTCATTCGCGAGGTCGAGGCCATTGACAACAATCGATTGTTCTTTGTGGACAATTCCATGGCCCAGAACGACCAATGGGAAAAGGATCTGTTTCAGGCGTTGATCCCGCTCAAGAAGAAATGGGTTTGCCATCCGATCAAGGACAGGGATGATATCCTGGACCTTGCGGCAGAGGCCGGCTGCTGGTATGTCTACCAGGCGATCTCCGACACATCAGACCATATTCGAAACCGCGTGAAGCGGCTGCAGGAACGCGGCATCGGCGTAGAAGGAACGATCATCCTCGGAACCGATGAACACGATGAGGAGTATATCAAACGGCTTGTTGATTTTCTGCTCGAAATCAATCTGGATATGGCGGAGTTTACCATTCTCACGCCGTTTCCCCAGACGCCTATCCGAGAAACCCTGGTAAACGAGGGAAGAATACTGACCAATGACTGGCGCCGGTATACCGGCGGTGAAGTCGTGTATAAGCCGGCGAAGATGACCCCTGCAACGCTTCAGGACCTCTACTACTATGCCTGGGACAGGTTTTACAGCGACAGCAGCCAGAGCCTGAAAATGGCAAAATTGTTTATGAAGGTCATCGAAAAAGAAAGAGCCGATGGCACCTACCGGCATTCCGGTTTACGACGCAGGAAGTGGAACATAAACAGTGATAGGGAAAAAACAGTATGAAGATACTGCTGCTATCAGCCAATGTGACCCTGTCGCCCTATCCCATTTATCCGATCGGGATGAGTATTATAGCAGGAGCACTTGCGAGGGCAGGCCATGAAGTAGCGCAGGTTGACTTTCTGCATCAAAAAAATTCTCTTGAAGCGATCACCTCGGAAATAAAACACTTTCAGCCTGAGCTTATCGGGATATCAGTCCGGAATATTGATAATGTCAATCTCGTGAATGAACAGTTTTATATTCAAAATGTTAAAGACATCGTCACCGCCATTCGGAGCGCAACCACTGCCAAGGTGCTGCTGGGCGGTGCAGGTTTTTCGCTCATGCCTGAACTTATTCTTGATGAGACCGGAGCTGATTACGGTATCAAAGGGGAAGGAGAAATTCTGACCGTCGAATTTGCAAATAATGCTGCACGTGGTATATACCCTTCCCAGCGCATTATCGGCTCTCAGACGTTTCTTCCCGGTCAAAAGATTGCACCAGCGCTGTATGATGAGCGCTTGCTCGAATTTTACCTTCAAAGCGGCAATATTGTTTCAGTCCAGACCAAACGCGGATGCACTCATAAATGTATTTATTGTTCATACCCGGTGCTTGAAGGATCGGCTCTTCGCCGGAGGCCTGCAAATTTGGTTGTAGATGATATTGAGCTTCTGCGGGACCGGTTCGCAGCCAAGTATATCTTCTTTGTTGACTCCGTTTTTAACGATGATGAAGGCGGCTACCTTGACGTGATAGATGAAATGCTCAGAAGGAACATCTCCATCCCCTGGACGGCTTTTTTTAAACCTGGGGGACTCACGGATGAAACTATTGAGCGTATGAAACGAACTGGGTTCGTAGCTGCGGAAATCGGGGCAGATGCAGCTTCGGATACAACACTGAAACATATGGGTAAAAATTTTACGTTTCACGATGTTGTGGAATCCAATGATATGCTGGTCCGTCACGGGATTGCAGTGTCACATTTTTTTATGTTCGGAGGTCCCGGAGAAACCAAGGAGACCGTCGCAGAGGGAATCAGCAATATTTTAACACTCAAAAAAAGTGTCTCATTCATTTTCATGGGTATCCGGATCTTGCCCCATACGGTGCTTGCAGAACGCGCGCTTCGGGAAGGGTTGATTTCTTCCACAGAGAACTTGCTGAAACCGGTTTACTATCTTTCTCCTCAGGTAGACAAAACGTGGCTTGAGGAAACGCTGCAAAAAGGTTTTGACGGAGTGCGTCATTGTGTGTTTCCGCCTGATGCGTATGACAACAGCCTCCAGATTCTTCATAAGCTTGGATATTCCGGCCCGATGTGGGATTTGCTGCTGCCCGGAAGAAAACGCCCAGAAAGGACGAGGCATGCAGCACGTTAACTCTCTTCCCGAAGGGTTTCTCTGGTGCATGGTGCCGGTGTTCAACAACAAGCATACCATGCGCCAGGTGGTGCAGGAATGCCGTGCAATGCTTCCGAATGTCGTTGTTGTTGACGATGGCAGCACGGATGCCGATGTTGAAAAGCTGCTTGTTGGGCTCGATGTGGTTATCATCCACCATGAAAAAAATCTTGGAAAAGGACAAGCTATACGTACCGGTTCACGATTCGTGGAAGCGCGAAACGGAACGTATATGATCACCGTTGATGCGGATGGCCAGCATTGCCCTCGTGATATTGAAAAATTTATTCCCTTGCTGCAGGAGGAACAACCGGGCATTATCATTGGATGCAGAAATTTTAATACGGAGAATGTGCCCAGATCAAGCCGATTTGGAAGATTGTTCGCAAATTTTTGGTTGCTCGTTGAGACGGGAAAGGAAATTCACGACTGTCAAAGCGGATTCCGGGTATATCCGGTGCGATATTTGAATCAGCTTCCTCTCAAGGGATCGCACTATGATTTCGAGGCGGAAGTGCTTGCAAAGGCTGCATGGGCTGGTCTTAAACTCAAAATGGTTGACATTGATGTGATGTATCCGAAACCTGAGGACCGTGTTTCGAGCTTCAAGCCTTTTTTGGACAATCTGCGGCTTACGCATATGCATGCTATGCTGGTCAGCAGACGGCTTTTACCGATTCCGCATAAAAAACTGGTAAAGAATTCCTCTGAATCTACGCTCTCATTACTGCGCCATCCAGGCAGGGTTCTTAAGATGCTTCTACAGGAAAGCGCAACTCCCTTCGGACTGGCGCTCTCTGCTGCAGTCGGATTATTTCTTGCGGTGCTTCCCATTTTATTCATGCATTCACTGGTGATTCTGTATGTGGCCACACGCCTCAAATTGAACAAGATTGTTGCCCTGAATGTCCAGCATCTTGCAGTACCGCCGTTTTTACCTGCTCTCTGCATTGAAGTCGGATATTATATTAGACACGGAACGTGGCTGTCTGAATTATCGTTTGAAACGGTTTTTCAGGAATTTTCATCACGGATTTATGAATGGCTGCTTGGTTCTCTTTTTATTGCTCCGTTGGCAGGCGCGCTTATCGGGGGAATCATCTACGTAACTGCGGCCATGATTCAAAGAATACGGTATGCCCATGTCTCAAAAGAACGGTGTTGAAAAAAAACGCGGCAATCGACTCGGATTTTTGTTTTTTAAAATCGCTGTCAGAATATTCGGACTGCGGGGTGCTTACGGATTTCTGTATTTCGTCTGCTTGTACTATCTGATTGTTGATCGCGAGGTTGTTGCAGCTTCGTTGGCATATAGTACACGACGGTTTCCTGATCATGGAAGACTACGGCGTATTGCGGATGTGTACCTCCTGCTCATAAGCCAGGGCAGAAACCTGATTGATCGCTATGCACTTTCGGCCGGATATCAGGATATCGATATTGAAATCATCGGGTATGATGCCATCCAAGATATTTTGTCCGACCAGCACAAGGGATTCATTCTTCTGACTGCGCATGTTGGGAACTGGCAGGTGGCCATGACCGCACTCAAGAAATTCGACCGGAACATCAGCCTGATGATGCGGCCGGAGGACAACAGCGCGGTAAAAAAAACATTGAACATCGACCAGGGAAATGAGAACATCTCAATTATTTTTACGGATGACTCACTGGGTGGTGTTTTTGAAGCGATACGTGCCATCAACAATGGCACTCTGGTCTCGATCATGGGCGATCGAACGTATGGATACAGCGCTCTTGAGGCATCATTTCTCGGGGGCAGTGTCCAGCTTCCCTACGGCGCATTCAGCATCGCAGCTGGTGTAGGGTGCCCGGTAGTTGTGTTGCTGTCAGCGAGAACGGGTTTCAAGAAATACGTTGTTGACATGTCGCATGTTATTCGGTTGCCAAAAGGCACCCGGGCCGAGCGGGATGCAGGCGTGAAAAATGCCGTTCAGGAGTTTGCCCGGATTCTTGAAGAATATATTATGATCAATCCATTTCAATGGTTTGTATTTCGAGATATCTGGAAGTCAAATAAGTAAAGCACATCATGAAGGAGAAGAGTATGGAAAACAAGGAACAGGAACTGGCAGCAATACGAACGCAGCTCAAGGAAATAATTGTAAAGGACCTCTCGCTTGAGGACATCAAGCCTGAAGAGATCAAGGATGATGAAATCCTGTTCGGCGAAGGACTCGGCCTGGATTCCCTTGATGCCGTTGAGATTGTGGTATTGCTGCAGCGGAATTTCGGCATTGAAGTGAAAAATATGGATCAGGGCAGGGAAATATTTTATTCGATCAACACGATTGCTAACTTTATTTATGATAATCGAAAAAAATAATAATCGTCGTGCGGGAATCCTGCAAGGATTTTTTGCTGTTCTTGCGGCATTTTTGTTTCTATCCTGCGCTTCCGGAGGAAATCGCTTGAAGCCTGTTCAGGGAGCGTCGGTCCCGCTGGTTACGTTTGTTTTTGATGATGGCGATGATACGGATTACCTGGTGGGCCGTGAAGTTTTTGCCGAACAGGGTGTTGTTGCCTGCTCTGCGATCACGACCGACTGGATCAATACTCCTGACCATTTAAGCACGGCCCAAATCATCGCATTGCGCGATGCAGGCTGGGAAATCATGAGCCATACGGCATCGCATCCGAATTTGAAATCCCTGACGCTCAAAGAGCTGGATGATGAACTTGCTCGTTCAAAATCCGTTCTGGAAGAAATGGGGCTGACAATCAACAATATCGTGTATCCATTCAATAAAAATAACGAGACGGTAAGAATGGTTGCGGCCAGGTATTACCGTTCCGGGCGAGGGGGTACGAACGCCGTCAATAACGACACGATCGATCCCTATTTTTTGAAGTCGTTCTCGCTCAAGCATGATTTGTCGCTCATGAAGCAGTACATCGATCAGGCCTATGCAAGCAAATCATGGATCATTTTTTATCAGCATGAGATTGATGCACACGTGAAGTTAGATGCAAAAAAAGGAACCTTTCAAAAGGGAGAGCTTGTTCGGCTGAGACCGTCAGGGACAATCGGCCGGTATGTCACGGTTCATTGGTTTCCGCTCTATGGGTTTTCCCTGTATTTTGTGCCGTTATCAGGAGTTCCACAACCGGGGGATACCATTACGGGAATGACAAGCGGCGCAACAGCGAGTATCGACTCTCTTATCTATAATGATCGCATCCTGTTGTCGGATATGATCAACTATATAAAATCGTCGTATCCTGATATGCGTATCGTGACGATTGATCAAGGCCTTGACGTGCTAGGCATTCCCAAAAAACATTTTCAAAACTAATCATGCAGAAAGAATTACTGATAACGGGGCTTGGCGCTGTTTCCGCCGCAGGCAGTACCATTGAGGAAACGCTGGATACATTTCACCATAACCGGCGGAATGCAGTCCCGGTGTCTCTTTTCAAGACTGACTTGACCTATCCGGTTTTTGAAGTAAAACACCTTCCTGCAAGCTATTGCCTTGAGGGACAACGTACGGTTGGTCTGGCGTTGTATGCTGCGCATCAGGCGCTTACGAACGCCCGTCTGCCTGATCTGTCTCCTTACCGCGTGGGAGTCTGCATGGGAACCACGGTAGCAAGCCAGCTAAACGATCTGGAGTTTTATAAGGAATTGCGCTCTACAGGATCGACTCCCTTGACAGCGGTTGATCGTTTCCTGAAAGGAAATCTTTCAGAATACATTGCTCGCTCCATCAAGGCCCGAGGACCGGTGCTTACGATTGGGAATGCCTGTTCTTCAGGAACAGATGCCATCGGAGTTGCCTTGTCCTGGCTCAAAAGCGATGTCTGTGATGTGGTGCTTGCAGGAGGTGCGGATGAGCTCAGTCATATCCCGTATTGCGGGTTTGGTTCTCTTGGCATTCTGAACGAGGGATTATGTGCTCCCTTTGATCGGGATCGAAAAGGGTTGAATCTTGGTGAAGGCGCTGGAGTATTGGTTATTGAAAAAAAATCGGTCGCGCAAAAAAGAGGGATAGACTCAAAACTGTTTCTTGCAGCATACGGGTCTTTCAGTGATGCCTACCATCTTACTGCACCAAGCCCGGATGGAGTTGGATTGAAAGCGTCTCTTGCTGCGGCGCTTGCAGAAGCGGATATTGAATCCCAAGACGTCAGTTTTGTGAATGCTCATGGGACGGGAACCCTTGATAATGACCTGGTCGAAGGAAGGGTGCTTGCAGAACTGTTTGGAGCAGAAATAAAAATGCTCTCAACAAAAGGATTTACCGGACATACGCTCGGGGCAGCCGGGGGGCTTGAGGCGGTATTTACTCTTTTAGGCCTGAGAGAAGGATGGATACCGGCAAGCGCAGGTTTTCATCATCGTGATGAGAAGATTCCCATCGCGCCAATACAACAAAGAACATCAGTGAACGGTTTTTTTGCAGTGTCAACGTCACTTGCATTCGGAGGGAACAATGCCGCTCTCGTATTTGGACGGGAGGATCGGGCATGAACGTTCTCGGGATCGGGATGCTTTTCTCACGTGGATTGGGTATTCAGGCATTCGAGCATACGCTTCAGATTGGATGGCAAAAGCCTGATGCCGTTGCACTTTCTGAGGGGAAAATACTTCCTGCATTTCTGGCGAATCTTGAAACCGTACCTGACAAGTCGCTCCTCAAAAAAGTACGCCGTGCGGATAAATTAAGTAAAATGGCAGTACTTGCGGCAGCAGATGCTCTTGGAGACAGCGGTCTCCCGTATGAACACAAAAAAACAGGGATTATTCTCGCCACTGCTTTCGGTGCGCATGTTACTACCTTTGATTTTCTTGACGGTATCCTTGATTACGGAGATGCTGCTGTTTCACCAACAACATTTTCAAATTCAGTTCACAATGCAGCCGCATCATATATATCTTCATCTCTCGGAATTCAGGGGCCGACTTTGACGGTCACGCAATTCCGTTTTTCATTTTCCCGGGCACTGGAACTGGCTAAAATCTGGCTTAATCAGAAGCGATGTGACTACATTCTGGTGGGAGCAGTTGATCAATACGGTGATGTTTTGGGATATGTTTCTGACAAAAAAAGCAGATGGGCAGAAGACGGGAAAATACGGCCGTTCCTATTCAATCCTACCTGTGCGGTCCCCGGTGAAGGCGCGGTATTTTTTCTCATGAGCAATACTCGCGGAGGGAATGATTACTGTACTGTGGATATTGATTTTGCCGCTGGTCAACAAATAAGACAGGATTCTGCTGAAGTTACTATCATCGATGCAGATGGCATGTATCCAGATGAATCCGTCTATCGAACCGCAGTGTCACCCGATGTCCGAATAACTGCGTATTCACCTTTATTCGGCAGCACGATGAATACCAGTGCATTTCATCTTGCTGCCGCAGCACTCATGATGAAACGTCAGGTCCTTTATGCAGCTCCGGAACAAAGCAATCCTCATAATCTGAATCTTTTGACTAAAATGGAATCCGCTTCAATTCGTACGATACGGTGTATTGGATTCAATTGCTCTTTAGAACAAGTCATAACGACTGCAAGGGTTATGGAGAAATAAAAATCATAAGGACAAGATATTTTATTCGAGGGAGATACATGACAGCTCAAGAAATCGAACAAATTCTGATAAAAGGAATTTCTACAATTACCAATACGGATCAGGCCAGCGTGGATCCTGAAAAACCGTTTCATGATCTTGGCATTGACTCACTTGGGTTTGTTGAAATTCTGGTCTATATTGAAAAAACATTCAAGCTTCAGTTGATAGCTTCAGATCTCACGAAAAAGGACTTTGAAACGATCCGCAATCTTGCACAATTTATTCAGAGAAAACTTTAACTTTATTCATCCAAATGATTATTTCAAAAAGAAAACGCTATCTGTCCGGTCTGGATTGGGCTATCAACACGCTCGATTATGCAATGAAATCAGCAACCTGTTCGGGCAATATGTCCCAGATCGTTCTGTTGTTCGATTCACGGATAGATGAAGAAAAGCTCCGAGCTTCTCTCAACCAGGTTGTATCGCAGTTGCCGGTTTTGAACGGACATGTGGCCCGGGACCTGAAACTCGCTCCTTACTGGAATATCCCCGCAGCAGCCCGCAAGGATGTGAGCTTGTTTGTTCATACGCACGATTTTTTAACAGCGGATGAACTGTTGCCGCTTTTAACCGAAAGTGCGAACAGTGCCTTTCAAGATGATACCGATCATATTGCCTTTCATTTTTTTACAAATGCCAGTCGGAGCGCATTGGCGATGATATTCGATCATCGATTGCTCGATGCCCGAGGAGCCGAATCCTTTCTTTTCTTCTTGGAACGCTCTCTCAAAGGACAGCTTCCTTCTGGAGACGGTGCTTTTACTTCAAGCTGTGAATTGACGAACTGGAAACGAAAGTTTCTTGCAGGAAAGACTATCAACAGAAGAGTTATTGCTCTTTCAAAATCCCTGCCGAGATCGTTGCAGATTCCGGAAAACAAAAAGAGCCGCTTTCTCTATCGGCTGCTTGCATTCAATGAACAGGAAACAGCCATCATCTACGACCGTGCATACCAGGAAGCCGGTTATCTCATGGAATCGCCTTTTTTCCTGGCAGTTCTTACCCAATCCATGCATGAATTGATGCTGCACAAGTCTGGTGATGGATCGAGTTACGTGATTCCCGTGACCATTGATCTTAGACAGGGAACAGATTCGCTTGCTGAGATTTTTTTTAATCACTTTTCTTTTCTTTTTTATCAAGTGCCTGTTCACGCTGCTGAAAACAGGAAGGAACTGATCGATTTATTTAAACAGCAGATGTATGATCAGATAAAAACAGGTTTTCCCCGCGATCTCGCGGAAGCGAGTCTGCTCACCCGCATTGTACCGCTCGGCGTGCTGGGAAGATTATTTTCTGCCCCTTTTAAAGGCAAAATTGCTACATTTGCATTCTCGCATCTTGGAAAAAGCGCATATCAGTCAACCGGCTTTCTGGACAGTACGATAACGGATTTTTTTCATATGCCGCGTGTGCCGATGCCCCCGGGAATAGGTTTTTTCAGCAACATTTATAAGGGACGACTGAATCTGGTTATCTCATACCTTGAAGGAATGCTCACGAATACAGAGATGAGGATGCTTGAAACAGCGATTAGAAAACGATTTGGAGTAGTATCAGAATGACTCATGTTGCATGCGATGTCCTCGTGATAGGAGGAGGAGTATCAGGGGTTGCAGCGGCACTTGCAGCGGCTCGCACCGGTGCTCACGCCATACTCGTTGAACAAAAGCCCTGGCTTGGCGGAGTCGGCTATAGTGGAAAACTGCACCATATATGCGGTCTGTATCTGAACGGAAATGAAATTCCTTCGGATACACTGGAAGACGGAATTACACGTGAAATTGCCGGTCTTTTACAATCCAAGGGACCTCTTGAAAAAATCGGAAAAGTGTATGTCCTCCCGTATGATGCGGAATATCTCCAGGCCGTTCTTACAGCACTTTGTGATGCTGAAAAGAAATTAACCGTGATGCGAGAAACTTCAGCAATCTCTCTTGAAATGACAGGAAAAAAGATCAACACCGTAATACTCGAAGCCAGCTCTGAACAGATTGTTGTCAATTCCCGGATGGTTATTGACTGTTCGGGTAACGGATCGATTGCAGCACGTGCAGGAGCTGAAATAGAATATGCCAGCCAGGAAGAACGACAGCTGGCGGGATTCATCGTCGAAGTAGCGGGTCTTCAAGATACGAGCGAATCACTTTCTCTCATGGTGCCGTATTATCTTGCTCGTGCAGTAGAGCAGGGAATATTCGAGCAACGGATGAAATTTACAACCTTCAGCAAAGGGAAAAATCAAACTGAAGGTTTTTTCAAAATGAGTTTTGATCAGGAAGATGAGCCTGATCGTACGAATAGTGCTCAGAAAGACGCTGTTGCAATGCTGAACTATCTGGCAAGCGTATGTACTGCTTTTCAGCATGCAACAATTACCACGACATCGCTCGATGTTGTTGACCGGGAAGGCGGAAGAGTCGTCGGACCCTATATGCTTACTCAAGACGACATTCTTACAGCCCGAAAATTTCCAGACGGTGTTGTAAAGAATGCATGGCCTATCGAGATATGGGACCGGTCACACGGGACACGGTATCACTATGTTCCCCAGGGAGACTATTATGAAATCCCATTCCGCTGTCTTCAGGTCAATGGTGTCGACAATTTACTGACCGCAGGCCGATGTATCTCTGTGTCGCATGGCGCTCTTGGCTCAACCCGTGTTATGGGCGCGTGTATGGCGCTGGGAGACAAGGCCGGTCGTTCCGCTGTTTCTTTTATCCAAAAAGGTATCTTTATCGATAAAAAAGACGCATGAATATTGTTGATCAGATAAAACAGGAAACGAAACAGCATGTAAATCGTGCTGCAGTTATTGAAGGAAATCGCCGTATCACCTACGGTGAACTCCTTACTGCCGCGGATCAATTTGCTGCGTTCTTGCATCAGAAAGGTGTGGAGCAATATGACCGGATAGGCCTGCTCTGTGACGACAGCCCTGAGTACATTATGGTCAGCCTTGCGATTCTTTCTCTTTCAGCTGTTATTGTCCCCATATCTCCGGAACAAACCTCGGAGGAAATCGATACGGTTATTGAACGCATTGATCTGAATTTTCTGATTGCTGATGCAAAACTACGATCAGGAGAGTATCAGGATACGATCCAGCCGAACGATTTTATAAAGAAAGAACTGGTTTTTTTTGAAAGAAGAAAAAAACAAAACCACGAACCTGAATATTCTCTGCTGAACCCGGCATTCATCCGCTTCAGCTCGGGAACCACGGGTATCTCCAAGGGAGTTGTGTTGTCGCATGAAGCCATCCTTGAACGTACCGATGCTGCGAACAAGGGTCTGCGCATTACTTCTCATGATATTGTGCTCTGGGTTTTGTCCATGAGTTATCATTTTGTGGTCACCATTTTGCTTTTTCTGAGACGGGCTGCGACTATCGTGCTGTGCACCAGCCGTTTTCCTGATCTCTTTATTGAAGGAATTGTTCAGTATCACGGTACGTTCTTATACGCTTCACCATTTCATTATGATTTACTCACGACAACCGATGCGATTGAGAGCGATGCCCTGCGCCATGTTCGTCTGGCAATATCGACTGCCATGAAACTACCGGAGAAGACAGCAGAGGCCTTTTTTTCCAGGTTCGGATTAGAACTGACTGAAGCATACGGCATTATTGAAGTCGGACTTCCGTTTATCAAATTATCCGGAAACAAGGAGAAGAGGGGCTCTGTCGGGAAAATACTGCCTGATTTTACCGTTCGACTTTTAAATCCAGATGAAAACGGCGTCGGAGAAATTCATATACAAGGCAAAGGAATGCTGGATGCATACTATTCCCCCTGGCAGGGAAGGGAACAAATTCTGAGCGACGGTTGGTTTAAAACCGGCGATCTGGGAAAGATCGATTCCGATGGATTTCTCTTTATCGTTGGCAGGGACAAGAATGTAATCAATTTTGCAGGGATGAAAGTATTTCCTGAAGAAATCGAATCAGTTTTAAAACAGCATCCGTTTGTGAAAGAGTCTCGTGTTCATGGCACTCCGCATCCTCAGTATGGTCAGCTTCCGGTTGCCACGATAGTGTTGAACACAGGCATACATGATAGCATTGTTGACGATCTGCGGCGATTCTGTTATCATCGGCTCGCTCAATACAAGGTTCCAAAAGAATTTATTTTTACCGATCGACTGTTGAAGACAGCGAGTGGTAAAATAAAACGTTAAAATTCAGATTCTCATTTGCTGAGTCACTTTGGAGGATTTATGCGCATTCTGCTTGTCAAGCCGTACCCGCCTCTCGCATTATCGAAGTTTCTCATGGATTATTTTATGCACCTCGAACCTCTCGAACTTGAGATCGTAGCAGGAGGTATTCCTGTTGAAGAGGAAGTTTCTATTATAGATCTCAGTTTTGAGAGAGAACCGTTTGAGGCTTTTCGCGCTAAACTCGTTACTATGAAGCCGGACATCATTGGATACACGGGATTCAGCAGCCAGGCAGCGCTCGTGCGCGAACTTGCCGCCTTTGCAAAAAAGCATTTGCCAACGGCGATTAATGTTGTTGGCGGCATTCATGCAACCGTTATCCCTGCTGATTATGCAGTGCAAGATATCGATATCATTGTTCGGGGAGAAGGTGGTACGGCATTCAAGGAGATCGTTGAACGTTTTAAGAAGGGGCAGCCTCTTGCGTCTGGCGATGCCATTTTATCTCCGCGCGATCCTGATTTCTCAAATAAGGCTTCATTATTGCCTCCCAAATATCCTGAAATCGAGAAAATTCCGCTTCCCCGACGTGAGCTGGTTGATCGCTCCAAATATTTCTGCGTCTGGACGGCGAGTGACGAAAAAAAAATTAAAACCATATTTCCGCGTACGGCGACCATTCGAACATCGAACGGGTGTCCTTTTAATTGTGCGTTTTGCGTGGTCCATCATATTATGCGGGGACAGTATCTGCAACGGACTCCGGAAGATGTCGTGGATGAAATATCGAAACTGCAGGAAGATCATATTTATTTCGTCGACGATGAGAATTTCATCAATGGCGACCGCATGGCGCGTATTGCCCAACTTTTGATCGACCGGGGAATCAAAAAGAAGTATATCAGTTGGGCGCGAAGCGACACTATTGTAAGACGTCCGGATGTTTTTAAACTGTGGAAGCAGGCAGGACTGAGCATGGTGTATGTCGGGCTCGAGGCTATGACCGGCGAACGGCTTGAGAAATTAAACAAGCGAACAACTGTTGAAAACAACAAGAAGGCGGTAGCGATACTCAAGGAACTGGGAATAACCCTGCATGCGAGTTTTATGCTGGATCCTGATTTCAGTGAGGAAGATTTTGCAGGGCTTAAGAAAGAGGTGAAAAAGGTTTGCCCTGCAGAAGTCACGTTTACTGTTTTTTCACCCTCCCCGGGTACCGAGATGTGGGAGAAACATAAGAATGATTATATCAAGGATCCGTACGTCTATTATGATTGCATGCACACGATTTTTCCCACCAGGCTACCGTTACGTAAATTTTACCAGCGATTCTCGGAATTGTATGGCATTGCTTTCCAGTCGAATCCACTCCGACTGAACAAGGTAAGATTTCCTCTAAAAGAACTGATAACGATCATCAACAGAGGATTCAAGTATGTATTTGCATTGAGAAAACTCTATAAAGAGTATGAACCAGTAAAGTGATTCCTTGCTCTGGATATTTAGGGAACAATCCATCTGGTAAAAAACAATGATTCCGTTACGAGATATAAATCCGACAGAGCGCTTTGCAATTGTTACCTTTCTTCTCATTGTGCTCAATATCATTGTATTTGTCTATGAGCTGATGCTGGGAGAGCAGGGGATACAACGATTCATTGGGTCATTTGCGCTTGTTCCGAACCAGCTGTTTTCAGTGGGGGTGGTGCCCGATGGCTCCTTTCCTACAGCAGCTACACTGGTTACCTCCATGTTCTTGCATGGGGGCATTCTTCATGTTGCCGGCAATATGCTCTATCTCTGGATATTCGGGAACAATGTGGAAGACGCCATGGGCAGAATGCGGTTTGTGGTATTTTATGTGTTGTGTGGCTGTATTGCCGGATTTACCCACGCTTTTATGAACAGTTCCTCACCAACTCCGCTGATTGGTGCAAGCGGGGCTGTTTCAGGGGTTCTCGGCGGATATCTTCTTTTATATCCGCGGGCACGGATTATCACCTTGATCATTATCATATTTTATATTCGCACCATCCAGGTTTCCGCGCTGGCAATACTTCTCTTCTGGTTTGTGCTTCAATTCATAAATGCACTTACAACAGATGGTTCCGGCGGCGGTATTGCCTGGTATGCGCATATTGCCGGATTTTTTTCGGGAATGCTCCTGATCGGGCTGTTTAAGCGTCGCGATGTTCGATTATGGGGAGGGGGCCGGTACGGCTACTCATGATCATTTCCTGTGATTGCAGTGCGAAACTCAGAATTGCCGATGACAAAATAACCGCGAGAAACATGAAAGTACGATGTCCGAGATGCGGATCTATTGTATCGATAAAAACAGGAGACAACGCGCATCCGCTGTCGCATATCCCTGCCGCGCAATCGACCGGTTTCCGTGTGCTGGTTGCTGATAATAATACGGTGACCAAGGCAATGGTTGCGAATGTTTTGCAGGGAGCGGGTTTTTTGGTTGATACTGCGTCGGATGGGACAGAGACACTCAAAAAAGCTGCAGAGAGGCAGCCGCACGGTATTGTGCTGGATGTAGGTTTGCCCGGCATCTATGGATTCGATCTGTGTTCCCGCCTGAAGGAAAATCCAAAAACCGGAGCCATTAAAATCATTCTTGTTTCATCAGTCTATGACATGAAACGGTACAGACGGACACCGGAAAGCCTGTATGGCGCTGATGATTATATTGAAAAACATCAGCTGTATGAGCTTCCGGATAAACTGCGGGCTTTGTTTTCAGCTGAAAAGCCAGTGTCTTTGCCAATCAGGAAATTTTCTCCTCGAACAGAATCGTTATATTCCGAACACGATTTTTTTCATCAGCATGAATATGGAACGCCGCTCTTCGACGAGTCGGACCCGGATGCCGTTCAGAAGGCGAAACGACTTGCAAGAATCATTGTTTCCGACATTACGCTGTATAATCAGGAAATAGTAATGAAAGGACTGCAAAACAACACTTTTTTTGAACTCCTGAAACAGGACATCGAGGAGGGACGAGCGCTCTATGAACAGAGAATTCCCCTCTCCATTCGTCTCAAAAAAGACTATTACCAGGAAGCTTTCGATCATTTTATTGTCAATTCAAAAAATCAATATAAGTAAATAATTTTTTCCTTCATCGTCAGCAAAAAAATCTTTTTTCCAATCGAATCCTCGTTGACAGCAGGATCAACTTCGTATAATATACAACCTCGTCGGGGCGTAGCGCAGCCTGGTAGCGCACTTGGTTCGGGACCAAGGGGTCGGAGGTTCAAATCCTCTCGCCCCGACCATGCTCATTATTTCCCGTAATGGATGCAAGCACGAGATATTTGCACCTGCAATCCCGTGGAAACTGGAAGTCTTCTACAGCCAACAGGTCATAAACAAAGGTTGGGAAGAGTGTTCATTCCCAATCTGACATCACGAGCACCTGTACGGACTTTTACTTCTTCAGCACCATGAGGTGTTCATGAGCGAGGAGAAACAGCCGGTTGATGATCTGGTAGGCGTGGAAACCTATCAGGATGAGGATGTTGAAAAAGAAGAGCAAGACAAGATATCGAACGACGAAGAGATTTCCACTGACCGCGTAGCAGAAAGTCCTTCCCCTCACAAAGGTCTCGATGCAATAAAGTATTACCTCAAGGAAATCCGAAAAACACCCCTGCTTACGTTTGAAGAAGAACAGGAACTTGCCCGGCGCATTGAGCAAGGGGATCAGGAAGCTCGGGCGAGAATGATCGAAGCGAATCTTCGTCTGGTTGTCGCGATCGGGAAAAAATACATCAATAGAGGGCTTCAGTTCTCAGATATAATCGAAGAAGGAAACCTGGGATTGATTCGAGCGGTTGAGAAGTTCCAATACCGCAGGGGTTTTAAATTCAGCACCTATGCTTCCTGGTGGATTCGGCAGTCCATTGAACGGGCGATCGTAAATCAGACACGAACCATCCGTCTGCCAGTTCATATTGCAGAAATTGTGAATATTTATTTGCGTACGGTTCGTCAGCTCACCCAATCTCTGAACCGGGACCCATCCCTTGAAGAAATTGCCAAGAAAATGAAGAGTACGGTGGATAAAGTCCGAAGTATTTCACAGGTTGTCCGGGAAACGTATTCTCTTGATATGCTGATTGGCGATCAGGAAGAGGATACCCTCAAAGACATTCTTCGTGACACCAATGCGGTTAATCCCGCGAGTTTGTCAGATGATATTCGAAGACGGGAACATATCGATGACTGGTTGCAGCAGCTGTCTGTCAGCGAGCGCAAGGTGATCGAACTGCGGTTTGGGCTGGTTGATGGCGAACCCCGGACGCTTGATGCCATTGGCAAGGAATTTGGGATAACCCGTGAGCGAGTTCGACAGATAGAGACCCAGGCGCTGAACAAACTCCGCATTATTACCAAGCGTCGGAAGATTGATTTTGAAGGAATGGTTTGAAAAACAAGCTCTAAATTTCAAATAATATTCTAAATACCAAATCTCAAAGTTGTAAATTTTGAAATTTGGTATTTATTTGACATTTGAACTTTGATTATTGGTGCTTGCCGTCGTTCTGATTGCCCCTGTAGCTCAGGTGGATAGAGCAGCGGTTTCCTAAACCGCGTGCCGGGTGTTCGAGTCACCCCAGGGGCACCAAATAAATTGATGTGTTAATAACCGCAGCCATCTGTAGGTGAAGTTTTTCCGCTTTCTTCTGCATATTTTCTGTGTTATATTCCATCCAGTTCATATAGGTTTGTTTGTCGAGAGATGGGCTTGATACAATTGATAATCAACATTTTCTACTGCCACTCACATAGAATATTCTGCCTATTGAATCCGCATGTACATATTCACAGAGAAACAATGCGTCAAAAAACATGAAATGTATTTTGCCATACATTACAGGATCGTATGAAAATTAACAACACACTTAGTATTATCAAGAATGAACTTTTCCATGGTTCTGCGGAGTATACAAAAAATCAGCCTGATTTATTTCTTCGTCACCGATATACCATGCTTGCGCCATCGCAGGTGGACGGATTTCTTGAACAAGTAAAAGAAAGTTTACGTGAAGAAAATGAGATGCTTATCTATGTTCACCTTCCTTTTTGCTTTTCAGAATGCCTGTTTTGCAACACGTTTCCTCATAAAATGGACCACGAAATTCAACAGGAATATTTGCAGAATATTTTAGACGAAATTGACATTGCCTCTCGAAACAGGTTTTTTCATAACAGGAAGGTACGAGGTATTTATTTTGGAGGTGGAACGCCAACATCATTCTCATCTCTTGATTTAAATAAAATTTTGGATAAGATTCGATCGTGCATAACCACGACTGATTCCTTCGATATCACTTCGGAAGCGCATCCGTATACGTTATCAGGCACCAGAATACGGGAACTGGCTGATATGGGCATTACTCGATTAAGCATTGGTTGCCAGACCTTTGATCAGCAGGTTCTCTCCTTGTGTAAAAGAAAAAATTCGGAAGAAGAAATTCGCAGAATTGTTTGGAATGTTCAGAATGCAGGCATGTCCATAAATATCGATATGATGACCGGACTTCCGGGGCAGACGTTAAAATCGGCGGAGCATGATCTTCATCTTTTGGAACAAATACGCCCGAACGCAGTCGAATATATTCGTCATGAGATTGTCAATCCACTTATCATTGATCTTTATAAGAACCGTCCAGAACTCTTGCTTGAGAAGGATACGCTGTTTGAAATGGTTTTTATGACGCAGGAATGGATGCGTGATCAAGGCTATGAGCAGAATGGACGATTTACCAATGACCATCAATGGAGTTATCGATTTTATTGGCTAAAAGAATTGCCTATTTTCGCATTTGGATCTCGCGCACGATCCTACACAAAAACCATGATGGTTGACAAACATGAAGAGCTTTCCACGTATGCAAGCATGATTAAGAAGGGCCATCTGCCGGTAGGAAGATACATTTCTCTTACGAAGAAGGAACAAATGTATCGGTCTTTTTTCCTGAGCTTGCAGCTGCAGCAAGGCCTGGATATTCCGTTGTTCAAAAAACGATTTGATCAGGATCCCTGCGTCGTGTTTGAGGCGTCACTGGCAAAACTTACCCGGTATGAGTGCATTGAACAGAGCAATGAAACAATACGTCTGTCACGATACGGAGCATATTTTGTTGAAGACGTTTGTGATTTTATCATCGACTCGCTTTTGCATGAAGAGTCATTGTCTCTCGTACGGTCGCCTAATTCCGAAGGCGGCCGGCCTTCCCCAAGACTGTAATTTATCTCGTTTTTTTTCGAGATGATCTGTCCTCATCTTTTTTTATAAGCGGCTGAATAATCTTGAAAGGGAGTTTCAAAGTCCGTTTCATAATCCCGGTTAATTCGGTACCAATAGCAGAAGGAGCAAGCGGGGTAATGGTTGGATTATGAGGATTGCCGCTGACTTTTACAGGAATCGAAATCAAAGTGTTATCGAAAATTTTATTCACCAGAGGTATTTTTGCCACGAGAGAATCAACTGTTTTGAACGGTGCTATTAAAAGAGTAAGATTCAGTTTGTTCCCAACGATATCGATGTTTCCTTCAGTTGCAATATTCATGGTCGGTCCATCAAGAACCGCTTCCCGGAACAGGATCGTCCCATTTTTTATCCTTCCCCGCACGGTTATTGAAGAATATTCAAATCCCTGTTGATCCAGATCAGGCAGCTTTCCCCGGAGTAATTCCGTAATATTTAAAACGGAAAAAACTTTTGCAAGAAGAGGATATCGGTAAATTTCACCGTTTTTGGCGGTAAACAGGATTCTTCCCCGGGAGGAACGCAGTAAATCCTTTGGCTCTCCTTTAGCGGTAACATGTGATTCGAGATCGAACACGCCGCTTATTTTGAGATCTGCTCCTGAAAGGCATGCAAGCGTGGGTTCCAGAGGCTGATTCGATGCACGGGGCCTCAAATCGAGATCGAGATTTTTGTTGGTTATTGTCACTGTTCCGGGAAGGGATATTCCACAAACCAGTGCTTCCTGAATGCGAAACACCATCTGGTTTTTATCAAAAAAAAACAGGGACTGAACTGGCGCTGCAGTGAATCTGCCATACGAAATATATTTTGACGTAATCCGAACCACACCATAAAGAGACTGATAGGGGAAGGATTTCTGAGATTCCAGCTTTGCATCAGCTTCCTCTTCTTTTTTACTTGGGGAAGCCAGAGCTTCCTGAATCAGGTCAATTGAAATCCCGTTGGAAGAAAAATCCATGTCAGTCATGAAACCATCCTTCTGCGCGATAATAGTGCCTTTTAATGAACCTTGCATCGCACCGAGGGAAAGCTCGGCTCCTGACACGGTAATGGTTTTATTTTCAGCACGCAGAGAAAAACGGCTCAGCGTAAAGGGCATTTTTAGTGTTTTGAGAATCGAAATATCTGATCCGTCCAGACGTCCCTGAACAGTCGATTCTTGTATGCGATCTCTTACGATATGCACATTAAGGTTTCCCCGGAGCATTCCCTGCTGGAGAGGTGCATTTTCGAGCATTCGTGCAAGTGTTTTTCCATTCAAAACTCCGGAGAATGTTCCATCGAGATTTTTTCTGGTTGAAAAGAAAGTCAGGGCAGCTTGCGTATTCTGATCTCTTACAGCACAGTGCCGGACAGCAAGCTCATCTTTTTTGCCCTGGATATCAAATGATACCTGGGGACCGTTTTTGAAGGAAGCAGTTCCCTGAAGAACATATCCTGATGCATTGTTCCAGACCAACCGAGTTTCAGAGAAAGACAGCGGAGCCTTTATCCGATATTGAGACACAAGGTAATTTTTTTCTGATAACCAGGCAACGGTTTTTCCACCAATGGTTCCATCAATCGTTAGATCGGCAGTTTCGATGCCTTCCCGGTTATAACCTGCCTGAAATGATGATGCAAGAACCGAATCAAGCAGTGCAATGCGAAGGTTTTGTGTTGTGATGCTGTTGTTGGCCAGGATGATACGGCCTTCGATCGAGGCTGAGCTGAATTGTTCTGTTTCACCTGACAGGTTAATATCCAATCCGTTTTTCAAGAATGCGGCGCGCATTCGAATATCTTTGGCCAGCAGGACAGCTTTATTCGCCTGTTGGAGGGTTACTCGGCCATGTCTTATTGTGACAATCATATCCGGGGCAAGGAGGGATAGTGTCTCCAGTTTGGACTCAAGCATTTCCTGTATATCGGAAAGGGGGAAAGAGGTTTCTATTTCCTTTGTGGGTGAAGGGAGATCAAAATTTAAAACCGGATACCGCATGCTAATTTTTGAAATGCGAAGTTTTCCCGTTAGGAGAGAAAAAAGATCCGGCGAGATCATGAGGGATTCCACTGAACCCGTTACGGTTTTTGGAATTGCAACTACTACTTTTCGAAAGGTTAGATGGGGAAGGGGAAAAATGGAAAGCCGTACGTGCTGAAATGAAATCGTATTTTCTGCTCGCTCCGTAACCAGAGCATGGATTTTTTGCTGAACCGGTTCGGTACTGAACCACCAGGAAGCCGCGATCGAGAGAACAACCAGTAGCGCAAAAATGCTTCCTAAAATCCAGGCGAAATACAGGTGTTTTTTTCTCGGATTTCTCATAACGATAAGATAATTATACTACGCGGTTTTTTGTATGAAGGTAAAATTTCTCTGATGAAAAAAGAAGAAAGCGGAATTACTGTTCCTTTACAATGCTTCTTCGATACTGGATATAAGCATTTTTTAAGGCCGCGTACGGCTCTATGGCGGAATTGACCAGTTCTTCATAATCGCCGGAATCAAGGGAGGATTCATTAAAATAATCATACGCCCCGATCGCGCCTGCCACCTCGGATGGCTTGACATGTACCCACGGGGACAGATACAAGTCGCTGGCCAATCCTACCGCATCCCGTGCAGAAGATGGTCCTAAAAACGGCCAGACAATATAGAAGCCTTCACCCAGTCCATATTTCCCCAATGTCTGACCGATGTCTTTTTTTTGCGGTTCGATATGAAACCCGGTTGCAGCCACATCGAATAAACCAAAAAAACCTATTATTGTATTGATACTGAAACGGAGAAGTTCCTTGCCCGCAGCCTTTATATCTGCCTGCAGGATGCTGCTGGTGAACCGCGTAGGCATGTCAAGATTATAAAAGAAGTTACGAACAGACTGTCGACCTTCAAGAGGAACAACGGTATTATAACCGCGTATGACGGGTTTCATCAGCCAAAAATAAACTCTGTCGTTGAAGACGAACATTGCTCTGTTCCAGGGTTCCAGAGGATCAGCGACAGTTTCTTCAGCGGGTTCTTCCCATTGCTCAACGGTTCCCTGTTGGGCATCAGGATTGATTACGGTTGTTTCGGATTTGGTTTGTTCCTGTGCGTTCGGTTCGTAGAGGGCTGCTTTATGATTTTTATTGGCACATGCGGATATGAGTATGAGAAGAGTAACAACAACACATATCCGGCTCATGGTTTGATACATGCAAGACACCGTTCGAGTTTTATTATTTTTTTGGTTGTGCAAAACCGGCTGTTTTTTCCTTAAGCATTGCGATCAAGGCATCGAGATTTTTGTTTTTTAAAACGTCGGTGAACTGTGCCCGAGTAAGAGCAAGCTGGCTGACTCCCGACACCTGAATATCCATAACCCGCCACTTTTCGTCAATCTGACGCATGATGTAGGTAAAGGCAATGGGTGGCTCTCCCGTTGATTGTATCAATTTACTGTTCACTTTGACGAGACCTTGTGCGCGGGATTCCGAGGCAGGCTCAAAACGTTCTCCTGAATAACCATCAAAACGTCCTGCATATGTGGCGATGGTCCAGTCAATGTATGTTTTTAAAAACTGATTTCGCTGTTGTTCGTTCATGGTTTTCCAGAACCTGCCCGTTGTCTGCGCTCCCATGAAAGAAAGAGCAAAGGAATCGTTGATCACCGGCTCCAGAACTGCATATCGCCCTTTGTATCCCAATTGATCAGCCCGCTTCATTACATCAAGAAGCGTTGCATTAAAGCGGTCTATGACTGCCACAGGAGAAAGCTGTTCAGCACGTGCATTGAACGGCATTCCAATCACCATGATGAACATACATACCATCAGCAGAGAATGTGTTATCTGTTGCAATCGAAGATGTTTCATTATCATGCTCCTTATTTTTTTAACCAATTTTCTGTTCAAAATATCCGATTTCTGTTATTATAGCAACTAAAAATTTTTAAAGAGACGGTGAAATTGAAATGATACGAGAATCGAAAGAATATCTCCAAACACTCTTTGGGTGGTGGATTACCTTTGTGCAGCACCATGCGCGAACGGTTGTCACCGTTTTTTTTATTCTGACAGCGTTGGTTCTCGTGTATTCGATAAAGAATTTCAATATCAATCTTGATACCTCCAACATGATCTCTTCTCATCTCCCTTTCAGAAAAGTTGAGATTGATTTTAACAAAACGTTTCCGAATCTGTTAAATACTCTGGTTCTCGTTGTTGAGGCGAAAAATGCCGATCTTGCTGTTGCAACCAGGGACCGCCTGACTGATGAATTGAAAAAAAATCCATCACTGTTTCAAAGTGTGTATGTGCCCGGAGGAGGGCCTTTTTTTGAACAGAACGGGCTCTTGTATTTGAACCGAAATGAGTTGGAAGATTTTGCCGACAACATGGCTGCTGCCCAGCCATTTATTGCGCTTCTTTCCCAAAACATGAGTCTGCCGGGTTTGTTTTCCGTTTTTGGGACCATTTTGGAACATCCTGAAGAAGGACCTTTACAGGACAAAAGAACGTTGGTCTTGTTTCAGGAAATGAGTAGATCACTGCAACAGGCCCAGTCGCTTCGACCGTATCTTATGCCCTGGCAGGAGCTTATGGTGGGGGAAAAAGAAATGGCCCGCCAGAGAAAACAATTTATCATTGTCCGGCCTGTTCTGGATTTTTCAAAGCTTTCATCCGGCATCGATCCTCTTGAAAGCATCCGGACGATTATCCGGAACCTCGGACTCAAGAACACGGAAGGGGTGACTGTTCGCATTACCGGTGATCGGGCCCTGGAAGAAGAAAATCTGGTAGAAGTCCAGAACAGCGTTGGTATTGCCACGGTTGCTTCATTTTTTCTGGTAGCGCTTATTCTGTATGTCGGCCTATGGAGATCAGGGTATCTTATTGCATCAAGCCTTATCACGCTTCTGGTCGGCCTGATCTGGACGACTGGGTTTGCTGTTTTCTTTATCGGCAGCCTTAATATGATCTCGATTACGTTTGCCGTTCTTTTTATCGGGCTGGGTATTGATTACAGTATTCAATTCTGCCTCCGATTCCATGAATTGCTTGCAACGGGAAAAGATGCACGGGAAAGCGGGTTGATTACGGCTCGGGGCGTCGGGCGCGGTTTGCTGTTCAGTTGCGTCACGACTGCAATTGGTTTTTATTCTTTTTTACCGACCGCATATGCAGGAGTGACTGAGCTGGGTCTTATTGCAGGTACCGGTATGTTTATCAGCTTTTTTGCAAACATGACTCTTTTGCCGGCATTCTTGATGCTTTTCCCAATAACAAAGAACAGGAAACAATTCACGGTTCCCGCTTTCTTGTATACTCTTTTGAACATTCCTTATACCCATTCCCGTACGGTTATTATATGTTCCTTCTTGCTCGGCCTTGGATCCCTGTTTTTTCTGCCAAAGGTTTATTTTGATTACAATCCTTTGAATCTTTATAACCCAAAATCAGAAGCGATCCAGACGATTCAAGACCTGTTTAAGGACCCTGAGACCGTGCCGTGGACAGCATCGGTCATTGTGGAAGGGGAACGGGAAGCAAAAGCACTTGCAGAAAAGATAGGCAAGCTTCCCGAAGTGAATATGGCTATCACGATTTTCGATTTCATCCCTCAAGATCAGGCTGATAAGCACGCTATTCTTTCGAATGTTCGTCTGTTCATGCCTCAGCTTGATGCTGTTGATCTCCGGCACGCCTCATGCGGTCAGAATATGCAGACCTTGAACACGTTTGAGAAAACAATGTCCAAGATGATTCCCGCCTACTCCGGAGGTGCTCGTGATTCACTGGTAGAATTACGGACCTCGATCAGAAAATTTCAAACGCTTCAATCAAATCCTGAGCAGGCCTGTAAGGCATTTGCCGCCCTGGAGCAGGGGATGCTGTCCAATCTTCCGGGACTTTTTCGCACCCTGGCAGTTTCCTTGTCTCCGCACACGGTTAATCGCTCGGATTTGCCGCAGGAGCTTGTTGAGCAGTATGTAGCCAATGACGGCCGTTATCGCATCCAGGTTTTTCCCAAGGAAAATGTGATTGATCGCGATGCTCTTGTCCGTTTTGTAAACGCACTCTACAACGTCACGCCGAATGCGACTGATTCACCGATAACCGTGTATGAATCGGGTATGGCCATTATCAGGTCATTTCAGATGGCTGTTTTTCTCGCGCTTATCGCAATCACCATTTTCTTGCTGATCAGTATGAGAAGTGTATTCGGCACCATGCTCATTTTGATGCCGTTGATACTTGCGATGCTCCTGACCGCCGCTACGTCGGTTTTATTCGACATTCCCCTTAATTTTGCAAATGTGATTGTTGTGCCTTTGCTGTTGGGTGTTGGGGTCCATAATGGGGTGTTGTTTGCCTTGCGGTATCAAACGGAACCGCCGAAAGATGGCAATATGCTCAAAGCAAGTACCGCACGTGCGGTTTTGTTCAGTTCACTCACGATGATGATCAGTACCGGAAGCCTTGCCTTTTCCACGCATCGAGGCATAGCAAGTATTGGAATTCTCCTTACTCTCTGTTTCGGTTTTTTGATTTTCAGCACCCTGATACTTATGCCTTCCTTGCTTCACCGCTATGGAAACCGCCTCCAGCAGAGAACAAAAAATATGAATAAATAGCTGCTGCGTTTTACTTTTTCTTAATTCTATGATAAGATTTCCCTGACATAATATGACAAAAAAGTGTAGATGTTAGTGGTATTCTTTGCTTGCTTTGTCCTCTAAAATACGCTAAAATTGCAGTTTCTATTGAGTGCTCTGATTCAGAAGTATTCGCAACATACCATGAAAACGCCGTTTCAATTCAGAGGGGTATAGTAGTACTTTGCAGCCTTACACAAACGAGGCGCTTTTGGCAATGAATCAACATCCCGGACGATATCTCGTGGTTGTTGCCGGAAACTTCGGGAATTCATCATCCTCGAATCTGGCTATTGCAGAAGCACATGATCGAGGCATTCTGAGCGCAGCAAGCATTCTTCCAGGAGGAAAAGCATTTGAAGAAGCGGTGCGTATTTCTCTGAACCGAAAAAAACTTTCGATCGGGCTTCGGATCACGCTGTGTGATGGAAAAGCCGTTCTTCCGCATACTGAACTGCCTCGATTGACTGATACACAGGGTTTTTTTGAAAAGAATATTGTCCGGGCATGGTTTAAGTATTTTCGTCCCGGGCTTCGGCGCGAACTCGAGAAGGAAATTGCTGCTCAGTTTGAACGGCTTGAACATGCCGGCGTTCATCCAGATTATATCGACAGCCATCACTTTATGTATCTTCATCCGAGGGTTTTTCCTCTCGTGTGCCGATATGCTTCTCAAAAAAACATTCGCTGGATCCGGCTTCCATCTGATCCTTTTGCAATCATGTTTCGCTACCGAATTGCAGTTCGGGGGCTTGTGCCGTTTTTTGAATGGACGTTTTTTAAAATGATTCGTGAATTTCATTTGTTGACTGCCCACAGATATGGGTTGCAGGTTGTTTCGAACGGGTATGGACTGGTACAGACCACCGGGATCGATGAGCGATATTTCTGTGATGTATTTGCCCGGCAGGGAAGCCCGATGGAGCTTTCTACCTGTCCGGATATAGCCACACAGGTGGGACGTACAGAACTGGATGCGCTTCTGTCTCCGGCGGTTCATGAACACATGCGATCACTTGGTATTGCGCATGTCGGCTATCAGGAACTCTGAACACATCCTGATGTGTAATGACATCGAAACATGAGATTTAAAAGGAATAATATGAAATCATATCTTCTTTATATTGTCGTTATTATCGCAGCCTTCAGCGCGGCTGTCGGAGATTCGTTTCTGAGTTTTGGAATGAAGCGTCACGAATCAATGAATATGACTGACCCATCCCACTGGTTTTCTCTTATTTTTTCGGTTATCAAAAACCCGTATGTGTTTATGGGTGTGTGTTTTCTTGCTGTGTTCTTTTTCTTGTATTTGGCAGCCCTATCATGGGCTGACTTGAGTTTTGTGCTTCCCCTGACTGCATTATCCTATTTATTTGCTGTTGTCCTGGCAAAATATTTTCTGAATGAGGATGTTTCGTGGTACCGATGGATCGGAACGGTTGTTATCGTAGTTGGTGTGGCGCTTGTCGCTCTTGATAAACCCAAGTCACCGGAGCCAGAATTCATTCAGAATCCGGCAATACACGAAGTGCAGGATGCTGATGAAAAAATCGTTAAAAGCGATGCATGAAATAACAATTGATTCAGTTCATTAACAGGTACAGATGTTCCGGAGGTAAAAGCACATGTTCTCCTATGTAAAAAAAATGATTTCCCGAATGCACGAGCAGGAAGAAACCGATGGAAACAAAATTCGGGACAACGAACCGATCATTTTTTTCGATCGAGCCACGTTATGCAGGCAGGTGTCAGAAGCAGTGCATAAAACGCAGACTTACTATTTTGGACAGCAGTATCCGGACGGGTACTGGTGGTATGAACTTGAGTCCAATGTAACCATTACTGCGGAATATCTTATGCTCCTTGATTTTCTGGAGTTGCGAGACGATGAAACTGACCGAAAAATCGTTACGAATATTCTGAGACACCAACGATCTGATGGAACATGGGCATTGTATAAAGGCGGGCCTGGAGACATCAGCACCACCGTGGAAGCATATTTTGCATTAAAGCTCGCAGGTGTCTCCGCGGACAGCGAGCCGCTCAAGAAAGCCCGTGAATTTATTCTTCGTGCCGGAGGAGTAGAGGCCACACGAATCTTTACCAAGATCAATCTTTCCTTGTTCGGACAATTTAATTGGATGGCGTTGCCGTCTCTCCCTGTTGAGGTTAATCTGTTTCCTGCTTGGTTTCCATTAAATATTTATACCTGTTCAAGCTGGGCCCGATCAACGCTCGTGCCACTGTCCGTTGTTCTTACGTATAAACCGGTAAAAGCTATTCCGGAAAGTGCTTCGATCAGAGAAATTTACCTGAATCCTGATCGACTTCCGTCTACTGTCCAAAAAAAACCGGGTCGGTTTTCGTTGAAAAAAATTCCTTATGTCATGGATAGTATTATAAAAACCTGGGAGACGCTTCCTGCTCAGAATGCATCGGGAATTTATACCATTTGTCTCAGTATGGACGGTGTTTTAAAAGTTTGGGAAAATCTTCCGGTCCGGCCATTCAGAAAAAGAGCCTTGAAAAAAACAGAACAATGGATTCTTGATCATCAAGAACCGACTGGTGACTGGGCAGGGATCCAGCCTGCCATGGTAAATTCCATTCTCGCTCTTGCAACACTCGGCTACGAGAAGACGTCGGAACCTATCAGAAAAGGGCTTGAAGCTTTAAAACGATTTACGATTGAAACCGATGATGAGCTTACTCTTCAATCCTGCATTTCTCCGATCTGGGATACTGCGCTTGCCGGACTCGGCTTGCTTCATTCAGGCGTTGAAGCTCATCATCCTGCAGTTACTCGTGCATGCTCATGGCTTGCTGACAAGCAGATATTCCAAAAAGGCGATTGGAGCATCAAGCGGCCGAATTTGGAGCCGGGGGGATGGGCATTTGAATTTGACAATAGTTGGTACCCGGATGTCGACGATACCGGCATTGTGCTTTTATTCCTTAACCATTTCGCCAATACTGATTTAGCCAAGAAGGAAAATCTTGAAAAAGGTGTGCAATGGATCCTCGGTATGCAGGGAAAGGACGGGGGATGGGGCGCCTTTGATGTAGATAATAATTTCTCCCTTTTAAATAAGATTCCTTATGGCGATTTGGAAGCCATGATTGATCCCAGTACCGCAGATATTACCGGGCGGGTGTTAGAACTCCTCGGCACGCTTCGCTACAGCCGGTCGGATAAACGGGTTAAACGAGCGCTTGCTTTTTTAAAGAAGGAACAGGAAGAGAATGGGTCATGGTGGGGACGGTGGGGTGTGAACTACTTATACGGTACCACTACCGTGCTTGCCGGTCTTCAGGCAATCGGCGAAGATATGTCCAGTCCCTATATCCGGAAAACAGTTGCCTGGCTCAAATCCACGCAAAATCTTGACGGCGGCTGGGGAGAAAGCTGTGCATCCTATGGAAAAAACCTGCCAGAAGGGTGTGTAGAGAGTACGCCTTCGCAAACAGCATGGGCGATCCTTGCTTTGATTTCTGCAGGAGAGGTGAATTCCCATGAGGTCTTGAAGGGCATTGCGTATCTTCTGGAGAATCAGAAAGCGGATGGGACTTGGGATGAAGAAGCATTCACGGGTACGGGCTTCCCCAAGCATTTCTTCATTCGGTATCATAATTATCGCTTTTGTTTCCCGTTAATAGCACTGGGAAAATTTTTGTTCCAGTCGATGTTTACTCGTAGTCAGAAGCAGTAGCAAATACCATCCCTGCGGTGTATCTTCGGATACACCGCTTCGTATCCGTCCCCCAAGCTACGAATTCCGGTCCGCTTGATGAAAACGGATAAGCGGTGAGACGAAATCCGATAGGAAGAGGTTTGTATGCGTTTTCCCTTAAGTCTTTATACATCTTTGACACGATCATTTATTCAGAATGCGCGAAAGGGGATCAAGCAATTTCCGCTTGTTCTGATGCTCGAACCGACCCATCGGTGTAATCTGGATTGTGCAGGCTGCGACCGGATCAGGCTGTATCACCAAAAACAGACTCCGGATCTTACCCTGGAACAGTGTCTTGCAGCGGTCAAGGAATCAGGAGCGCCGGTCATTACGATCACTGGTGGTGAACCGATGCTGTACAAGGACCTCAAACCGCTGGTAGCGGAATTAATTCGGATGAAAAAACATATCTACGTCTGCTCGAACGGAATTCTTACGGAATCGTTTATCGATGACATGAAGCCGAGTTCACGCCTGACGCTCAATATTCATCTTGACGGCCTTGAAGAGACTCATGATCGCATCGTGAATAAACCAGGAACGTTTCAAAAAGCGGTTGCATCGATTAAAAAAGCAAAGAAAAAAGGCTTCCGGGTTAGTACCAACACCTCGATCTTCAAGAATTCCGACAACCATGAACTTGAATCACTATTTGATTTTCTCAAAGGACTCGGCGTTGATGGAATTTTGCTTTCTCCGGCTTTCAGTTATGAACGGGTGGAAGATGATATTTTCCTAACTCGTGAGGAAGCCATTCAAAAATTTAAGTCACTCAATTTAAAAAAATATCCTTTATTGAGTTCGCCGTTATATCTTGATTTCCTGACCGGAAAACGAGATTTGCGCTGTACTCCGTGGGGAAATCCAACCCGCAATCCTCTTGGATGGAAGTCTCCCTGCTATCTCATCACGGATGCATACCATCCGAGCTATAACGATATGATGCAACAGACTGATTGGGACCGATATGAAGCAGGACGTGATCCTCGATGCAAAGATTGCATGGTTCATAGCGGCTATGAAGCGACGGTACAACGGATCGCGTTTTCAAATCCCCGCGATATCATGCGCCTGCTTCTTTGGAATATGAGTAAATCATAAGGAGCGCTATGATACTCTGGGATACAATCCTTCTCAGGCCGTATGTATTTGCTTTTTTGCTTGTCTACCTCATCGGATGCACTACTCAATTTGGTTTAAAGCGGACCCTGTTGTTTTGTGTTACCGGCTATTTACTTGCCTGGATCTCCGAATTTTCTTCAATACATACCGGATTTCCGTATGGCTGGTATTACTATATTGAGCATACCAAGGGACAAGAGCTTTGGGTGTTCGGCGTTCCCTTCATGGATTCCTTGAGCTACGTCTTTCTCATTTATGCAAGCTATTCCTTGGCTATTTTCATCCTCTCACCACTCACTATTTCGAACCGGCTGTTGTATGTTCTCGAAACCAGAACGATCCGAAAGTCCTGGCATGCCACACTGCTTGCAACTGTCTTGTTCGTTTATCTTGATATCATTATCGATCCGGTTGCGCTGCAGGGATATCGCTGGTTCCTCGGGCAGATTTATGGATATCAGGAAACAGGAGTATATTTCGGGATTCCTTTGTCAAATTTTGGAGGATGGTTTGTGGTCGGTTTCCTGATGGTTGCACTTTTCCAAGGAATCGATCACTGGCTCCATCAAAACCGAATAAAGGATTTTTATTTATATCCTTCCTGGCGATTTCTTATCGGTCCTGGTTTGTATTTTGGTATTGTTCTCTTTAATCTTTTCATTACGTTCTTTATCGGTGAATATCTTATGGGCTGGGCCGGCATTTTCATCTATGTGCTTTCTTCATTCTTGCTGTACACACAAACCAGAATGAAGCTCGCGTCTTCTCCACCAGCAGAAGCGTTTGATGATAATCGAAGAGATTTCCCGGAGGCACGGCTCCTGAAGTAAACATCCCGGATTTATGCCCCCATAGCTTGATGCATCCAAGATAGTCTATGACCCTGTCAACCCTCTTCCATACAAAGATACCAACCTGCCGGCAGGACATCATTCTCATTTGCTTTGCTGTCAAGGAAGAAGCCGCACGATTTCAAAAAGAGCTTTCCCGGTTTTTCGGCGTGCAGGTGCTTCTTACGGGCATGGGAAAGGAAAACGCACGGCATGCTCTGCTATCCTTTTTAGAATCTCAAACTCCTCAGTTGGTACTCAGTTGCGGTTTTGCAGGAGGCCTGGACCCGCACCTGCAGTTCGGAACCGTTGTCTATACCGATAACGATAGTGACCAATACTCACGTATTCTCGAAAGATTGGGTGCCCAGCGTGTTCGACTTCACTGTTCGTCGCGAGTAGTGGTTACCCGTGAAGAGAAGCATCTTGTGCATGAGAAAACCGGGGCAGATGCTGTTGATATGGAATCAGAATATATCCGTGCAATCTGCAAAGAGCGAAATATTCCCTGTATAACGCTCCGAATAATTTTGGATACCGCATCTGATGCATTACCCTTCGATTTTAATGCGCTGATGAATAAAAACAATACTATCAGCCCGATACGTCTTGCCCTCTCTGTTGTTGCATCGCTCCATAAAATTCCGCACATGCTGGCCTTGCGAAAAAAATCATTCCTCGCTTCTGACAAACTTGCAAAGATAGTTTGTGAATTTCTGATTATTCTATCCCGATATTCTGATAAAAAACATGTTTGATGTTGCCTGTTGATGACTGAAATGCCGCTTTTTAAAAGAAGCATCTCGTACACGATAGGACAGAAAAAAGCGAAAGATTGCATTTTGCAAATAAAAAGACCATGGCTAATATTCATGCTAAACTTGTAAGTAGTTTTTGATAATTTTCATTGACTTTAATTCCATAGTTAGAGGTACATCTCGCAACATTTCATTTTTCGCACGACACATGGTTGCCAGTGAAGTCGATACAGCTTTGATTTTATTTGTATTGAAATCGGTCCTTTCGAGCCTCGCGTGTTCGTACGGAAAAACTCATGAATAAAAAATTTTCACAGCAACAATCGAGTTCTCTTCGCCATAAGAGCAGCCGTGTATCCTTTATTCATTTCTTTTTTTCAAAAACGCAGTCTCTTCGTTCTCAATTTCACAATGCGAGGAACCGGCTGAAAACACTGCATCCACTTCGTCGTACGGGTTTGTTAGCGCCATTCTCTTTTGTCCAACGCCTTGAGACACGGATTCGCGAATTAGAAGTGCAAAATCAATTCTTACTCAAATTGCAGGAACAACTGCGTGAAAGTGAAGCGCGATATCGCGCACTCATGGATCTTGCCCCGGATGCTATTCTCGTTCATCAAGAAGGACATATTGTCTATTGCAATAATGCCGCACTCAAGCTGTATGGGGCAGAGGGCTTTCATCAGTTGAAAGGCCTGAACCCCCTGGAACTGGTACATCCTGATGATCATGAGAAAGTGCGTTTACGGATCAGTTATGCCTTGCATGGTGGAATAAATATGTTGCAGGAATTCCGGCATCTCAAGCTTGATAGAACAGAAATGCCGGTCGAGACTATGGCTTCACAAATCGACTGGCAGGGAAGGCCTGCTGTTCAGGTCATTATCCGTCATATTACCGACCGTAAGCGCACGGAGCAGGCACTTCGCATGGCAAATGCATACAATCGAAGTCTCTTGGAAGCGAGCCTTGATCCGCTCGTTACGATAGACAGCGGAGGGAAAATAACAGATGCCAATCACGCGAGCGAACAGGTCACCGGTTATTCCCGCGCGGAGCTTCTCCGGACGGATTTTTCAGATTATTTTACGGATCCGGGCAAGGCAAGAACCGGATACCAACAGGCATTTGAGAACGGTTCCATCAGGGACTATGAGCTGGAGATCAGACATCGTGATGGCCACATTACTCCTGTGCTCTATAATGCGAGCGTGTATTTGGATACGCAGGGAAATACAATCGGCGTCTTTGCTGCTGCCCGTGACATTACCAAGTACAAACAGGTAGAATTGACATTAAAACAATCAGAACAGAGAATTGCGAGCATTCTGGAAGCGATTACCGACTGCCATTATGTTCTTGACAGGAACTGGATCGTGACGTTTGTCAATGATCACGCGCTGCATTATTTTGGAAAAAAGCAAGAAGATTTTTTAGGAAAATCTATCTGGAATATTTTCCCCGTATTGGTCGGTTCTCTTATGGAAACGCAATTCAGGACAGCGGTCAGAGAGCAGAGGCCGGTTCACTTTGAGCTGCTTTCCCTTGTGGTCGATCGATGGGCGGAAATTTTTGTTTATCCGTTTGAAACAGGCTTGCATGTATATTCTCGGGATATCACAGAGCGAAAACATGCGGAAGAAGCTTTGAAATACGTTGCAAAACTCAGCACTGCCTTAAACGAAATCAATGATATCATTCACTCCACCCGCAATTCCGATGAAATTCTGAAAAAAATTATTGCAGCGGCTGCCTATGCTCTGGGATGCGATTCCGCCGTTATCTCACTTTTGACGGCTGAACACTGGCTGGTAAGCCACAGTTTTGGATTCGAGCAGAACATCATCGGCATGGAAATGAACGATGATCAGGAACGACATGCCGTACTTGCCATTAAAACAAAAAAGGTCGTTGCCATACAGGACGCGTACACGGATGAACGGGTGAACCGCGATCATATGAAAAAATTCGGGATTCGATCCGTTTTGGTCGTGCCCATTCTTGTGGAGGGAACGGCAATTGGAGTTATTTTTTTCAATTATCATAAAACAATGCTTCGCTGTATTGATACTCCGGTTGATTTTGCAACCAAACTTGCGGCATCCTTATCTCTTGCAGTTGAAAATTCGCTTCTTTTTACGGAAATGGAAAAACGGGTCAAACAGCGAACCGTAGAACTTGCCAGGACCAATGAACGGCTGGAAACGGAGGTCAAGGAACGAAAGCAGGCTGAAGAAGAAATTCTCAAGCTGAATTTGAAGTTGGAAGAGCGTGTCGTGGAACGTACAACCCAGCTGCAACTGGCAAACAAGGAGCTTGAAGCATTTGCTTTTTCGGTTTCACATGATCTCCGAGCACCGCTTCGTCATATCAATGGATTTGTCCGGATTCTAGCCGAAGATTATTCTCAAAAACTCGATGCAGCCGGGACGGATCACATTCGTCGCATTCAGCGGGCAACCGAAAAAATGTCGCAATTTATCGATGCGTTGCTCAGCCTGTCGCGATTTAGTCGGGATGATCTGAAACTTACCAGTGTGTCCCTGAGCACAATGGCAAAAAATACCGCAGCTGAACTCATAAAAACACAGCCGGAACGCTCGGTAGACTTTATCATTGCTGAAAACGTAATGACGGAAGGCGATCCCGCCATGCTGCAAATCGTGATTGACAATCTGATGGGCAATGCATGGAAATTCACCAGTAAACGGGAAAACGCACGGATTGAATTCGGTCAGGCCCGAATGAATGATACAGACGTTTATTTTGTCCGGGACAATGGCGTCGGGTTTGCCATGGAATATGCGCATAAGATATTTATTCCGTTCCAGAGGCTTCATTCTGTCGAGGAATTCCCCGGGCTGGGGATCGGTCTGGCAACCGTCCAGAGAATCATTCACCGTCATGGAGGCCGTATCTGGGCAGAAGGCGACAAAAATAAAGGAATAACAATGTATTTTACGTTGTAAGCATGAATTTCCCGGTCCGGGTATTGGCCTTGCGACGGTGCAACGCATTATTCACCGCAATGGGGGGCGTATCTGGGCAGAAGGAGAACCGGGAAAAGGCACAATATTTTATTTCACTCTGAATTCATGAACATGCACGCGACGAGAAGCACTGAAAAAAATATACCGGCTACAGAAAAAAACTGATATACTGTTTCCTTAAACGAGGCGCCGGTACACTTCAATCAGTTTGCCGCCGCAGTCCAGCACCTCGGTTTTTACTGGCTGATGCTGAACGAACTCCCTCATTAAAAAACAGACGAGAACCACGCTATGAAAAAACAACTTCGCACGCTTATCATAGAAGATTCGGAAGACGATTCCCTGTTGCTGGTTCGGGAATTGCAACGTGGGGGATATGAACTCTTCTTTCAGCGGGTTCAGACCCGTGAAGAAATGCAAGCGGCGCTGAAGGAACATGCATGGGATATTGTCATTTCAGATTACATTATGCCGCAATTTACCGGAATTGACGCCTTGGAAATCCTTCAGGAGAGCGGACTTGACCTTCCTTTTATCATCGTCTCGGGCAATATCGGTGAGGACACGGCGGTCCAGGCAATGAAGGCGGGAGCCCATGATTATCTCTTGAAAGGAAATCTGACGAGGCTTCTTCCTGCGGTCGAGCGCGAGCTTCGTGACGTGGAAGTGCGTCGAGCCAGAAAAAGCGCTGAAGAAGAACGGTCACTTCTGATTGCAGCCATTGAATCGTCCGCTGACGGGATCGTAGTCACGAACTCACAAGGTACGATTCTCTATGTAAATGCCGGGTTTGAGCAGATCACCGGTTTCTCAAAGGCCGATGTCCTGGGAAAGACACTCCATCTTCTCGACAGCGGGAAATACGATCAGGACTTTTTTGAGTCAATGCGCGAAACGATCCGGCGGGATAATGTATGGCGCGGACAACTGTTTAACAAAAAAAAAGACGGTACGCTGTATCTGGAAGACTGCACGTATTCACCCGTAAAAGACTCGTCGGGAAACATTGTCCACTATATTTCGGTAAAACGGGATGTGACTGAAAAAGTACGGCTGGAGTCCATTGCCGAGTCCGTGAATATGATGAATAATATCGGATATATTTTTTCCGGGGTCAGGCATGAAATCGGGAATCCCATCAACAGCATCAACATGACCCTTTGCATCCTGAAGCAGAAGCTCGAAATGCTTGATACGACGGCAATCCATGGATATCTGGACCGTGCATTACATGAAGTTTCCCGGATTGAATATCTTTTGCGCACATTGAAAAATTTCAACCTGTACGAAAAACCACACCTTCAGGATGTGCCACTCCAGGTATTTTTGGATAAATTCCTTGTTCTCGTGAGAGAGGACTTTAAAGCCAAAGGAATTACTATAGAAAGCGCAATTGATCCCCAGGCCCATTCTTGTTATGCTGATCCTCGGGCCCTCCAGCAGATTTTAATCAATCTTCTGACCAATGCGGCGGATGCGCTTGCAGACCGTTCAAACCCAAAGGTGTCTATTCTTATGATGCGGCTGGGCAACAGGATGCAAATCAGGATGGAGGACAACGGAGTCGGTATCTCGGACGAAAAAACGAACGATCTTTTCAAACCGTTTTATACGAGCAAGACACACGGCACAGGCCTGGGACTGGTTATTGTAAAAAAATTACTAGCAAAAATGAATGGAACAATCGAATTATCGAGCCATTACGGCGTTGGCACTACGGTGGACATCTATCTGCCTGTTGCAGATACCAGGAATCTCAACTCACAAAACAGATATCCGATCGGACGAACTGCGGACGAGACAAAAATGGATGAAGGTGCAGATGAAGGTGCGACGGAGATAATTCCGGAACACGAAACACGCTAGAGGTTGGTCCATGCGTTTTTGTATACGATATTCGATTGATTTCGAAAACAGCGAAGAACGCCTGCGCAAGGTCAAAGGAGTTCCTCTCGAGCTGTCATTGCAACCCACGCTCCAAGATTTGCTCAAAAACAGGCATTGGCTCATGGAAGTACGTCACCTGATCAATGAATTCCGAATTCCCGTATGGTCGGTGCATGCTCCTCAACTACACTTCACGAATGAATTTTTCAGAAATGCCGCCCGGCTGATCATTGCTTTTGCTGAGGCAGTTGGTTCCGAGGTCGTTGTTTTTCAGCCGGAACTGCAGGCAATCGCAGTCAAGCGTGACGAACAAACAAGAGCGTTGGAAAATATGCTCCTTTTGCAAAAAAATACTCGTGTCACCATTGCCGTGGAAACATTTTTTGACCAAGGTCGCATTTTAACTCCTGATGAAATCATGAAAAACCATCTTCCGATGGTTCTTGACACTTCGCTGATTCCCAAACCGGAAATAACCTGGATTATCGAAAGTTACCGGACTCATATGGTTAATGTTCATCTTTCCGCGGTCATGCCAGGCGGAAAGCGGGGTATCGCCGGGCGCCAATTCAGGCCTGTTGAGAATGACCCGTTTTGTCTGGATGTTCTTGATCGGCTCCATGAGCTGGAATGGAACAGCATCGTTACCCTCGAATATCTTCCTTGGCTATCTGAAAAGTCAATAGAAGACAGACGACTGCTGGAACACATCTATCATGCGTAATCCTTAATCAAACCATTTTTTATTACTTTTGCGTTCTCGCCTCCGCATACACATCTCTTTCGATATACTTAGGACTATTGGCGCCAAAAGGAAAGGTCATGAAAAATTTTATTGGTTTTGCTGCGTTTTCTTTATAGGTACATTTCTTGCTGATTGCATCTTCTGTCTCATCATCGGATGTATACCATTGAAAAAGCAACAATAAGCTTAAAAAGTTTTTTTGCTGACAGCAAAAATTCCTTTCTGCTCTGCAGGAAAACATCAGGAAAGCACGAGGAATCCTGATTCTTCTGCCGTTTGTTTGGTGATACTGAATCCTCACTCGATCCAGCGTCAACGCTACCAATAAATATTCTGATAACGCTTACCATGCTGTTTATGCTATACTTATCTCTGAACTGATCAATCAGATTATTTCCAGCAAATAAAGTGGTCTTGTAAAAAGGGTATATGAAAATTCTTTTACTGTATCCACAATCTCCAACAACGTTCTGGAGTTTTGAGCATGCTTTGAAATTTATTTCTAAAAAAGCAAGTTTGCCTCCGCTTGGGCTTTTAACCGTGGGAGCAATGCTGCCGGATTCCTGGGAGAAACGTCTCGTCGACATGAATGTAGAACGACTCACGGATCGCGACCTGCTATGGGCAGATTATGTTTTTATAAGTGCCATGTCAATTCAAAAGAAATCGGTCGAATCGATTCTCGTCCGATGCAAAGCACTCGGAATCAAGACCATTGGCGGAGGTCCGTTGTTTACAGGACTGCCGGAACAATTTGATGCAGTTGATCACCTTGTTCTTAATGAGGCGGAAATTACGCTCCCCTTGTTTCTCGATGATTTGAAAAATGGTGTTCTCAAACATGTGTATACATCAGCACAGTGGGCTGATATGTGCACGACACCATTGCCGCGCTATGATCTTGCAAATATGAACAAGTATGCTTCCATGAACGTACAGTATTCTCGTGGATGTCCCTTTGATTGTGATTTTTGCAACATTACGGTGCTTTACGGTCGCATACCACGTACAAAAGCCGTCAAACAATTACTGGCTGAATTCGATCTGCTGTATGAACTCGGCTGGCGAAGCGGTGTTTTTATTGTTGATGACAACTTTATTGGCAACAAGGCAAAACTCAAGAGGGACGTCCTTCCTGCCATTATCGACTGGATGAAACAAAAAAATTACCCGTTTACTCTGTCCACCGAGGTTTCGATTAACCTTGCTGATGATGAAGAGCTGATGCGTCTCATGGTGCAGGCGCGATTTGACGCTGTTTTTGTCGGAATAGAATCGCCAAATGAAGAAAGTCTTGCGGAATGCAGCAAACTGCAGAACAGAAACCGTGATCTTATTAAAAGTGTGAAAAAAATCCAACAGGCAGGCATTGAAGTCCAAGCTGGGTTTATTGTCGGTTTTGATCGAGATCCTGCAACCATTTTCGAACGGTTGACCGCCTTTATCCAGGAAAGCGGTATTGTTACCGCGATGGTAGGGCTCCTGAATGCTCCTCACGGGACCAAGCTCTATCAGCGTCTTGAGAAAGAGGGCAGGCTGATAACAGCAGCAACCGGAGACAATACGGATTTTTCAATTAATTTCGTTCCCAAAATGAAAAAAGAACATCTGATTGACGGGTATCGAAATATACTCCGGACCATTTATGCACCGAAACAGTATTATGCACGAATAAAAAAATTCCTCAAGGATTATAAACCTGAAAAAACAACTACACGATTTCGTCTGAGAACAAGCCATCTTATGGCAGTTTTGAAATCCATGATTCGTCTCGGCATTCTCGGAAAAGAGCGTTTTCAGTACTGGAAACTACTATCCTGGTCAATGGTAAGGCGGCCGCGGTTGTTTCCTCTTGCGATTACTTTTTCGATCTACGGATACCATTTTAGAAAAGTATTTCGCCAGCACGAAAAGGCATTGCAGGAGACTCCGATTCATTAGTCACATGCAGAATACCTGTCTGAGTTCATCCGACAAACAGCCGAGGTTGATAGCATGACAGCGGCAAGGATTCTTCCTGAAAAAAATTCAATAGCTGCTTTGGGCCATCCCCTCTCTGTTCCTTTGTACAAAGTGCTTCTTCATAATGATGACATCAATACCATGGAACATGTCACGAAGGCGCTCATGCGGGTATTCAAATTTGGGCTTCCAAAATGCCGTCATATCATGCTCGAAGCACATGTTCAGGGCGTGGCTCTTTGCGTGGTTGAACCTCTCGAACCGGCTGAACTGCATCGAGATCAGCTCATTTCTTTTTCACTTAGTGCGTCAATTGAAAAAATGTAACCAATGCTTTGCATTTACTGATGAACATGAAATCGAAAAAACAATTTTATAAAGAGGGACTTCGCTTTACCTGCCAGGGAGATGGGAAATGCTGTTTGACCAGAGGCAAATACGGATATGTTTACCTTTCTTTCAGTGATCGCAAAAGACTGGCAAAGCATTTTTATATGACAACAACGGAATTCACGGCTGCCTATACCAAGAAGACAGATGGATTATATGAGTTGGTTTATACAAGGGAGGATTGTCCATTTCTGAAAGAAAACCGTTGCTCAGTGTACCCTGCACGGCCATGGCAGTGCCGTACCTGGCCATTTTGGCCTGAAAATATGAATGAAAAAACCTGGGAACAGGAAGTTCTTCGCGATTGTCCGGGAGCAGGGAAGGGACGATTGTACTCAAGAGAAGAAATTAAGGAAATTCTTTTAAAAAAGAGGGAAGTCTAACTGCTGGGGAGAGCTCTGCAACAAATTTTTGTTATAATCCGTGTTATAATTTTGGATTCGAGGCATAGAAAGAAGGCGCGAGATGCTTCTAAGTCATTGAAAAAGTGGTGCCGCTGACCGGAATCGAACCGGTACGGGAGTTGCCCCCCGAGAGATTTTAAGTCTCTTGCGTCTGCCAATTCCGCCACAGCGGCACGTTGTGCTGAATAATATAGGAACCGCTCATTTTTTTCAAGAAAAAAGTCCTGATCATGTGAACAACAGTGTTTTTTCTTCCTGCTTTCGTATTTTTCTCGAACTCTATTTCAAAAATTACTTTACAAATTCAGGACATTACCCTATAATGATGCAAAACATGCAAATAAAAAAAGTTGTTTTTTTCAAACCGGGAGCAATCGGCGACTTTCTTCAGGCGCTTCCGGCTCTGCAGGCGTTAAAGAGAAAATTTCCCGCTGCACATATCACCGTTGTGGTCTCTCCCGGATTAGATGAACTCATTCAGGGAACATCCATCGCGGACCGTGTCCTGGTTTTCGATAAAACGAAGTTTAAAAAGCGAGCGAAGGATTTTATTGATTTTGCATTGTGTTTAAAGCGTGAGCAGTACGATCTTTTTGTAGACATGCAAACATCGATCCGCTCTTTGATGATTCGGGCTGTGAACCATGCACCGAGGACGTTGATATACCGAAAGCAAAAAATCTACAATCCGGGGACACGGCGACTCCATGCAGCAGAGAATTTTATGGAAACTTTGCGGCCTCTCGGAATTCATGAACCTGTTGAAAGCATTGATCTTCCTCTTCGTAAGGAAGCAAACCTTCATGTAGACCAATTTTTTGTAGAACAGGGAGTAGATCAAAGGAAACCATTGATCGCGTTAAACTGCAGTGTGGGATCAGCTCGACCGGCTCGAAACTGGTTTCCTGATCGTTTTGGAGAACTTGCCGATCAACTCATAAAAGATTTGAATGCTCAGATAGTTTTCGTAGGCGGTTCAGAAGACCGTGATGTGATACAGACCATTGTTTCAAAAATGCACAAACCGGCCATAATTGCAGCAGGCTGTCTGTCGCTCAGTCAATCAGCAGCGCTTCTGGCACGAGTTGCATGCCTGATAAGCTCTGATACCGGTCCGCTTCATCTTGCGACTGCAGTTGGAACTCGGGCCATAGGGCTTTACGGTTCCACTGATCCTCGACGTACCGGACCGGTTGGTAAGAAACACCAGATTATTATAAAGAATTTTTCCTGCGTCCCCTGTGAAAAAAAAGAGTGCCCGACTGGAACTAGATTGTGCATGACAGAGATTACCGTACAGGACGTTTTTCAAGCCGTTCAAAAGGCACTGCATACATGATAAAAACAATAGGAATAGCAATCTGCATTGTTTTTTCCAGCATATCAGCGGTGGGTGCTCAACCGCAGCAGCCTTCGCCCTCAAATACCGTTTTTGCTCCTGGAGAAAAACTCACCTATTCGATCAGCTGGTCAAAATTAATCAAAGCCGGTGTTGCGGTTATGGAAGTCAAGCAGAGCCCGTCAAAAAATGAACCTCAATATCATTTTGTCACAACCACACGATCTGTGGGGATCCTCGAAACGTTTTATCCTATTCGTGATGTCGTGGAAAGCATCATCAATGCCGAAGGGATGTACAGTCTGTTTTTTTCCCTCAAGGAGAGCCATGGAAGCAAAAAAAGGCGACGCGAAATAAAATTTGACCAGGAAAATCATACTGTCTGGTTCCGATTGAATGATGATAAGCCGGAAACCTATGCGATTCCTGTGCGAGTCCAGGATGCATTGTCATCGTTATACCATGTCAGAATGCAACGGGAGTTTACTCCTGACAAGCCGATTCTTGTCAATGTATTCGATAGCGGAAAAACATGGTCCGTTGAAGTATACACGCTCGGTAAAGAACGGATAGAAACACCTGCCGGTGAATTCAATACCATCAAGATCAGAACCTATCCGAAATATGAAGGCGTGTTTATGAATCAAGGTGAAATTTTCATCTGGATCACTGATGATGAAAGGAAAATACCCGTTCTTATGAAAAGCACGATCATGATCGGCTCGATTGTTGCAACTCTTACGCACCTGGAAGGGGGATCCCAGCCCCAATGACTTCTAAAATAGCTTGTAAGCGGCTTCATTCCTATATTGATTCTTTTCCGGATACCAAAACTCTTGTGATCGGCGATATCGTGCTCGATCATTATATCTGGGGGAATGTGTCGCGCATATCTCCGGAAGCGCCAGTCCCGGTAGTGAATGTTACTCAGGAAAACCTTCTCCTGGGAGGAGCGGCGAACGTTGTGCATAATATTCATGCTCTCGGCGGAAGCGTGCATATCTGCGGTGTGATTGGCCATGATCAGGCAGGAGAACAGCTAACGCATCTCCTCCGATCGGAAGAAATCGAAACCAACGGCCTGATCGTAGAGCATGACCGACCTACAACAATCAAAACCAGGATCATTGCCCACAACCAACAGGTTGTCCGGTTTGACCGGGAAACCAAGAACAAAATACAAAGGGAAACTCATCAGCGGATATTCGATTATGCCAGGCAGCAGGCACATGAAGGACTGGACGCAATTGTCCTCTCTGATTACTGCAAGGGAGTAGTTACCAAGGATCTTATCCGGGATATTGTGGCTCTTGCCAAAAAAAACAATATCATTGTTTCCGTAGATCCGAAGATAAATCATTTCGAGATTTACAGTGGGGTTACGATTCTTACCCCCAATGTTCACGAGGCCTCTCTTGGTTCACGGCTCGAAATTTCCGACGAAAGTACATTGCGCGAAGCAGGCACGCTTTTATTAAAGCGGTTAAAATGTAAATCGGTTTTGATTACCCGCGGTGAACAGGGAATGAGCTTGTTTGAACAGGGTGGCAGAATTACCCACATACCGACGGTTGCCCAGGAAGTGTTTGATGTTACCGGCGCTGGAGATACGGTTATCAGCGCACTGACGCTGGCGATGGCGGCAGGGGCCACCACGGTGGATGCGGCAATCATTTCGAATTATGCAGCAGGGATCGTCGTTGGCATCATTGGAACTGCGACCGTAAAACCGCATGAACTCAAGCAACGGATTTCTGATGAAAAGAACGTGCAGTAAGTTCAGGGTATCCTAATATTCCGAGGATCGGAGCGTTTTTATGAAAGGCATTATTCTTGCCGGGGGCAGCGGGACACGGCTGTATCCACTCACCCGGGGCGTTTGCAAACAGTTGCTTCCTATTTACGACAAGCCGATGATTTATTATCCGCTTTCCATTCTCATGCTTGCGGGAATACGCGATATCCTGATTATTTCCACCTGTGCAGACATTCCCCGATTCAAGGATATTTTCGGTGACGGGACTGATCTTGGACTTCGGTTTTCATACGAAGAGCAACCGCAGCCAAACGGTCTTGCAGAGGCGTTTCTTATCGGAGAACGTTTTATTGGAACTGATCCTGTCTGCCTTGTTCTGGGGGACAATATATTTTACGGTCAGGGGCTCACGCAGCTTTTGAAAACATCGGTTGACGAAGTGAGTTCCCAAGGTGGGGCAGCCGTGTTCGGTTATGCCGTGCATGATCCTGAACGGTACGGCATTGTTGCTTTTGATGTTCATGGAAATGCGGTTTCAATCGAGGAAAAACCAAAGCAACCGAAATCAAAATATGCAGTAACCGGGCTGTACTTTTATGATAATACGGTTGTTTCTATTGCGAAAAATCTGAAGCCTTCTCCGCGCGGGGAACTGGAAATTACGGATGTCAACAGAGTGTACCTGGATAAAAAACGACTTCGCGTGAAACTGATGGGAAGAGGATATGCCTGGCTCGATACCGGCACCCATGAAACCCTTCTCGATGCAGGAGAATTTATTGCTACGATCGAAAGAAGACAGGGAATGAAACTCGCCTGCATTGAAGAAATTGCCTACAAACTTGGATATATTGACCGTCAGAAACTTCTTGATGCGGCAAAAAATCATCAGAAAAACTCTTACGGCGATTATCTCCTTATGGTTGCGGAGCAAGAGGTTTCCGATGCCTTTTGAGTTCCAGCTGTTCCAATTACCTGGTCTTTTTTTGATAAAACCCAAAATGTTCGGAGATCAACGTGGTTTTTTTCTTGAATTCTATAAACACTCGGATTTTGTGAAGGCAGGAATCAAGGAACATTTTGTGCAGGACAATTATTCGAGATCTGAACGAGGAGTGCTTCGAGGTCTCCACTATCAAAAAAATCCCCATGCGCAAGGTAAACTGATGTGCTGCATGAGAGGGCACATTTATGATGTGGCAGTTGATGTTCGCATTGGTTCCCCGGAGTATGGAAAATGGACTGCGGTTGAGTTATCAGAAGAGAACAGACATATGCTGTATGTTCCTCCTGGTTTTGCCCACGGATTCCAGGTTCTGAGTGAAACAGCTGATGTGGTATACAAATGCACGAAAGAGTATTCACCTGAAGATGAACAAGGAATTATCTGGAATGATCCTGATCTCAATGTTACGTGGCCGCTCAGTGATCCGATTTTATCAAAAAAAGACGTTCTGAATCCAAGACTGAATGAGTGTGGCAAAGATTTTTTTTATTCGCCATCATTATGAAATACCTTATAACGGGAAAAAAGGGGCAGCTGGCCCAGGCATTCATTCATCGGTTTGATGCATCATCGATTGATTATGTTGCACCGGAAGAATCCCAGCTTGACATTACGGATGAAAAAGCTGTTGCTCATGCTGTTGGTTTTTATAAACCTGATGTCATTCTTAATTGCGCTGCCTATAATTTTGTTGATAAGGCAGAACTGGAAAAAGATACTGCATTCCAGGTGAATGCAGTTGGTCCCCGGAACCTTGCTCGTGCTGCTCAACAGTTTCACGCGCGTTTGGTGCATTTCGGATCAGACTATGTTTTTGACGGAAAAAAGGAGTCCGGCCTCTATCAGGAACAGGATATTCCAAATCCGATCAACACATACGGAAAAACCAAACTTGCCGGGGAAGAGGTTGTGTCCCAGGAGCTTGATCACTGTCTTATTTTCCGGCTGAGCTGGGTATTCGGAGCAGGGAAACAGAATTTCATTCATAAGTTTCTGGAATGGACTCAAAAGAACAGTTTTGTGAGAATTGCCTGTGATGAGTTTTCCGCGCCTACATATACGGAAACCGTGGTTGATGCAACCTTGAAGGCGGTAGAAACAGGCTTGTCCGGCCGGTATCATCTTACGAACACCGGATATTGTTCACGATATGAATGGGCAAGACTTATAACGAAGATTCTTGGTATCACGACATTTATCCGGCCTGTTGCTAATGAGGTGTTCAATCTTCCTGCGCCAAGGCCAAAATTTTCAGCGATGAGTAATGAACAAGCATCCAAACAGTTATGCATGACGATTCCAGATTGGGAAGAATCAGTCAGATCATTTTTAACACAGAAAGTATTGTAAAGGACCTAGCGAGAAAATGAATTCCCCCATGGCAGACCGACCACACATTTCCTGCATTCCTGAAACTGCACATATTCTGGTTACCGGCGGTGCCGGTTTTATCGGATCAAATTTTATACGCTATCTGTTCGAAAAAGCGAATTTTCGCGGAACTATCGTAAATTATGACAAATTAACCTACGCTGGAAATCTCATGAATGTAGCCGATATTCAAGAACGATTTGGTGATGCCCATTATTTCTTCGAACGAGGAGATATTTGCGATTACGAAAAACTGATGCATGTATTCACACGGCATGAAATTACCCACGTGGTTCATTTTGCGGCTGAAAGCCATGTTGATCGTTCTATTTATGGGCCGAAAGAATTTATTGATACGAATATTAACGGCACGTTTACTCTTCTTGAAGCGTCCCGCAGGTACTGGAACGGAAAAACCGGAGTGCGATTTCATCATATCAGCACTGACGAAGTGTATGGATCGCTTGGCGATACAGGTGCATTCAGTGAAACAACGCCCTATGATCCACGAAGCCCCTATTCGGCATCAAAAGCAGGATCCGATCATTTGGTCCGCGCATATTTTCACACCTACGGCCTTCCTGTTACGATTTCGAATTGCTCGAATAATTACGGACCGTATCATTTTCCGGAAAAACTGATTCCGCTTACTATTCTCAATGCACGAGAGGGCAAGCCTCTTCCTGTTTATGGTGAAGGAAGGAATGTTCGTGATTGGCTGTATGTGGAAGACCATTGTGAAGCAATCTGGATGATTCTTTGCAAGGGTAGAGTCGGGGAAACCTATACTATCGGCGGGGAATGCGAGAAAAAGAATATAGAAGTGGTCAGGGAAATTTGTGCAATGCTTGAAGAACAATATCCTATTAGCCAAAATCATGCAGTAAAGAACGTGTCTCGTTATGAAGAATTAATTACTTATGTGAGTGATCGGCCAGGTCATGATATGCGTTATGCGATCAACTGCGATAAATTAAAACAAGAATTGGGCTGGAAACAGCGCTCTCCCTTTACCGACGGCCTTCGACAAACCATTGCATGGTTTTTGAAAAATTCATCGTGGGTAAACAGCGTCCGAAGCGGTGAGTATGTAACCTGGATAGAAAAAAATTATAAAAAGAGAGAGGAATAACCAGGCGATATGAAGATTTCCATCATTGGCACAGGATACGTTGGTTTGGTAACGGGCACCTGTCTTGCTGAAAGCGGCAATACTGTTCTCTGCATGGATATTGACGCCCGAAAAATTGAATTGCTCAATGGCGGCATTATTCCTATTTATGAACCCGGCTTGGAAGAACTCATTAAACGAAATACTGCCCAGGAACGGTTAACGTTTACCACGGATATGGCGCAGGCAGTACGGAATGCTGATATTATTTTTATCGCAGTAGGCACTCCTCCTGGTGAGGACGGATCAGCTGACCTTAAATATGTGCTCGATGCAGCAAAGGAAATCGGGAAACATATGAATGGATATAAAGTCATTGTGAATAAAAGCACGGTCCCGGTAGGGACAGCGGATAAGGTCACTGCTGCTGTAAAGAAAAAAACGCGATTTCCGTTCGATGTCGTATCGAATCCTGAATTTTTAAAAGAGGGCGCAGCTATTGAAGATTTTATGAAACCTGATCGAGTGGTCATTGGTGTTGAAAGTCCTCGTGCTGCGGCTTTGATGCAGGAATTATACGCGCCTTTTGTACGGACCGGGAAACCGATCCTGCTTATGGATATCCGGAGTTCGGAAATGACAAAGTATGCTTCCAATGCGATGCTTGCAACAAAAATATCGTTTATCAATGAAATGGCCGTTATTTGCAGCAGCCTGGGAGCGGACATTGACCATGTTCGGAAGGGAATGGGTTTTGACCGTCGGATAGGATTTGATTTTCTGTTTCCGGGCGCTGGATATGGAGGTTCCTGTTTTCCAAAAGATGTGAAAGCGCTTGTCCGGACTGCTCACGAATTCGGAGTGGATGCAAAAATATTGAAATCTGTTGAAGCGGTCAATGACAGGCAAAAGCGACTCTTATCTGATTTAATTCTTCAGCATTTTTGTGATAAAAAGAAAAACGGAAGGGGAGTAACGTCCAGGCCGCTTGCAGGAAAGACCATCGCTATTTGGGGACTCTCTTTTAAACCTCGTACCGATGATATGCGGGAAGCACCTTCTGTGAAAGTCATTAGTACTCTTTTACGAGCCGGTGCAAACATTAAAGCACACGATCCTGTTGCAATGCATGAAGCACGAAAAATATTTAAAAAGCAGATCATCCTTCATGAAGACGGTTACGAAGCGCTTCGTGAGGCTGACGCATTGGCTGTTATAACCGAATGGAATGAGTTCCGTACCCCTGATTTCCATAAAATAAAACGGTTGCTTAAAAAACCGCTTATTTTTGATGGAAGAAATATTTACAACCAGGAAGAGCTTAGAAAAATGGGATTTACCTATTATGGTATCGGAAGAAAATAATCAGTCATTCGGGGTTTTGAACAATTCCGTATTAAGGAAAAATCAATGAGAATACTCGTAACCGGCGGAGCAGGATTTTTAGGCTCCCATGTATGTGAACGACTTTTGTCAGAAAAACATGAAGTAATCTGTGCTGATAATTTTTTTACCGGAAGAAAAAAAAATATCCAGCATCTTTTAGCACATGCAGATTTTGAACTTATCCGGCATGATGTTACACGACCGCTCTTGCTCGAAGTGGACCGGATTTATCATTTAGCCTGTCCTGCATCTCCGATTCATTATCAATATAATCCGGTTAAGACTATCAAAACGAATATTCTTGGTACGATTCACATGCTCGGGCTTGCGAAAAGAGTTCGGGGAAGAATCCTTTTTACGTCCACATCAGAAGTATATGGAGATCCTTCTGTCCATCCCCAGACTGAATCATATTGGGGAAATGTGAATCCGATCGGACTCCGGAGCTGTTATGATGAGGGAAAACGCGCTGCAGAAACTCTGATGATGGATTATCATAGACAGAATCATGTTGATATAAAAATCGTCCGAATTTTTAATACCTATGGCCCGCGCATGCTTGTGAATGATGGTCGGGTCGTAAGCAATTTCATTGTTCAGGCGCTTAAAAATGAAAACATTACTGTCTATGGCAATGGAACACAAACTCGTTCCTTCTGTTTCGTTACGGATCTCATTGAAGGACTGGTGAGGATGATGAATACTGAGCAGGGGACCGGTCCTGTGAACCTTGGAAATCCGGTTGAATTTACCATCATTGATCTTGCCCGAAAAATAATCGAGATGACCGGTTCAAAATCATCCATTGTGCATAGACCACTTCCTGCCGATGATCCGGTACAACGCAGGCCGGACATTACACTTGCAGAAAAAAATCTTGGATGGAAACCGTCCATAGGAATCGATGAAGGCCTTGGGATCACGATTGACTATTTTAAGAAAGAACTGCTTGGTTAAGTAGATTACCGTTCACAATGAAAAAAAATTACAGCACTGTTGGCGCAGTCATTCCTGCTCGGTTCGGTTCGACCCGTTTTCCGGGCAAATCCCTCGTCATGATCAAGGAAAAACCCATGATTCAATGGGTGTATGAACGTACTTCCCAGTCAAGCCTGGTGAACGATGTTGTAGTGGCGACCGATGATCAGCGGATTTTTGAAGCGGTCAAATCGTTTGGCGGAAAAGCGATCATGACATCTCCTGATCATGCGACGGGAACTGACCGGATAGCAGAGGTTGTGGCGCAGGCCGACTATGACATTGTCGTGAATGTACAAGGCGATGAACCTCTGATCCATCCTGAGATGATTGACCAGACTATAGCTCCTCTTCTTGCTGATCCTTCCATTTCCATGAGCACTCTTTGTTCCGTAATTACGGATTCAAAGGAAGCATTCGATCCGAATGTCGTGAAAGTGGTGTTCGATAAAAACGGTTTTGCGCTCTATTTCTCCCGTGCCCCTATTCCATGGGATCGGAATCACTGGACAACTTGTGCCGTGAAAAAAATAGCGGCGCTTCATGGTCCAGTGTACAAACATATCGGGCTGTATGCATATCAAAAAGCATTTCTTCTACGATATGCCGAGCTGCCGAAAACTGATCTCGAAGGAATGGAGAAACTGGAGCAGCTTCGAGCGCTAGAACATGGTTATCGAATCAAAACCATCGTTACCCAACATGAATCCTTTGGAGTTGACATACCTGATGATTTGAGTAAAATACTGAAGCGTCTTGAAGAATCGTAGGAATATGAAATGAAAAAAAATCCGAAATACATTTTTGTCACCGGCGGTGTTGTTTCTTCTCTCGGGAAAGGGCTTGCTGCAGCATCCATCGGCGCATTGCTTGAAGCACGAGGTTTGACGGTTACTTTTCTGAAACTTGACCCCTATATCAATGTGGATCCCGGTACCATGAGCCCGTTCCAGCATGGAGAAGTGTATGTAACAGATGATGGCGCGGAAACCGACCTTGATCTGGGGCATTATGAACGGTATACCAGCGTCATTACAGGCCAAAAGAATAATTTTACCTCGGGCAGAATTTATCACAATGTAATAACCAAGGAACGAAGGGGAGATTATCTGGGAGGGACCGTTCAGGTGGTTCCTCATATAACGGATGAAATCAAACGTGCTGTCACTGATCTGGCGAATAACGAAGATGTGGTTATTGTCGAGATCGGCGGCACGGTCGGCGATATTGAAGGGCTTCCTTTCATCGAAGCAATTCGCCAACTTCGATATAGCCTTGGAAGAGATAATGTGCTGTATATTCATCTGACCCTTGTACCGTTTATCAAGGCAGCGGATGAACTGAAAACGAAACCAACCCAGCACAGCGTGAAGGAACTTCTTTCAATCGGGATTCAACCCAATATTCTTCTTTGCAGAAGCGATCGGCCTCTTCCTGCTGATATGAAAAGAAAGATAGCGTTGTTTTGCAATGTAGAGGAAAATTCCGTTATCACGGCCAAGGATGTTGAAACGATCTATGAAGTCCCGCTTCAACTCCATGAGGAAGGGATCGACGATCGGATTGTCGAAGCGCTTCATCTACCTCCGTCAATGAGCGATCTTGCTTCCTGGAAAGCCATTGTGGATCGCGTGAAGCATCCCTCGCACGAAGTCACAATTGCTCTTGTAGGGAAATATGTTGATCTAAAAGAAGCTTATAAAAGTCTCTGCGAAGCATTGACCCACGGCGGAATCGCGAATGACGCTCATGTACATGTGTGCTGGGTTGACTCGGAAGATATTGAGAACAAGGGCGTTCAGCAGATGTTAAGCGGCATGGATGGTATCCTTGTCCCAGGCGGATTCGGCATTCGGGGTGTGGAAGGGAAAATTGCAGCAGTCACCTATGCACGGGAAAACCTGATTCCCTACTTCGGGATTTGTCTCGGTATGCAGTGTGCGGTGATCGAGGTCGCGAGAAATCTTGCGAACCTTGCTCATGCGAACAGTACTGAGTTCGATCCTCATACTCCGCACCCTGTTATTTATCTGATCGAACAATGGTACGATTATCGGAATAAAACCATCCAAAAACGAGACATTACGAGCGATAAAGGCGGGAGTATGCGCCTCGGTGCTTATCCCTGCGTTATAGAGCCAGGAACGCTGGCCTATGCATCATATGGATCAGATCACATATCGGAACGGCATCGCCACCGATATGAGTTCAATAATGCCTATCGTGAACTTCTGACCCAGGCAGGTCTTATTATCAGCGGGCTTTCACCGGATAAAGAGCTGGTTGAAATTGTTGAACTTCGCAAGCATCCCTGGTTTTTGGGATGCCAATCGCATCCGGAATTTACTTCGAAACCGCATAAACCGCATCCTCTCTTTACGTCATTTATTGCAGCCTCTTTAAAAAATGGCATGTCGAGAAAGAAGCCATGACACGAGCAATACATATTAACCGGATTACCATCGGCGGGAATCACCCTTTTGTGCTGATTGCGGGACCCTGTGTGATTGAGTCTGAACAATCAACCATGGAGGCGGCAGAGCGTTTAAAGAAGATTACGGATGAGCTCGACATTCCCTTTATTTTTAAATCGTCCTTTGACAAGGCAAATCGCAGCTCAGTCAAATCTTTTCGAGGCCCCGGTATACATGAGGGTCTTCGCATATTAAACCTTGTTAAAAAAAAGTTCGAGCTTCCGATTCTCTCAGATGTCCATCGATTTGAAGAAATAGGGCATGCTGCGGAAGTTCTGGATGTTATCCAGATTCCAGCCTTTCTTTGCAGGCAAACTGATTTCGTCGTTGATGTGGCAAAAACCGGACGGGTGGTGAATATAAAAAAAGGACAGTTTCTTGCTCCCTGGGATATAAAAAACGTGGTGGAGAAGGCCGCATCATCCGGGAATCCAAATGTACTGGTCACCGAACGCGGGGTATCATTCGGATATAATAATCTGGTTGCAGATATGCGATCGCTTTCTCTTATTCGATCCTATGGATATCCAGTTATGTTCGATGCGACGCACGCAGTCCAGCTTCCCGGGGGGGCAGGGGACGCATCTTCCGGAGAACGTCAATTTGTACCGCCTCTTGCGCGTGCCGCTGCTGCTGCTGGCATTGATGCATTGTTTATGGAAGTGCATGAGTGTCCTGACAAAGCTCTCTGCGATGGTCCGAATATGCTGAGTCTGAATGAGCTTCCTGCACTTTTAAAACAGGTTCAAAAAATAGATAGGATTGTGAAAGAATGAAAAAACAGGCAAAACGAGTTTTACAGATTGAAGCAGAAGCGGTCGCAGCGCTGATAGACCGCATTGATGAACGATTTGAACAGGCAGTGAACATGATCCTGTGCTGTAAAAGCCGTGTTGTGGTAACCGGAATGGGGAAATCCGGTATTATTGGGAAGAAGATCGCTGCCACTCTGGCCTCGACAGGTACACCGACGCTTTTTCTTCATCCCGCGGAAGGTATTCATGGAGACCTCGGGATGGTAACGAGGGGAGATTTGGTGATTGCATTGTCCAATAGTGGTGAGACCGAGGAAATAATTCGGATGCTGCCGTCATTTAAAAGACTTGGTATTCAAATGATTGCGCTCACCGGCAATGTTGGATCGACTCTGGCAAAAAATTGCGACGTGGTAATTGATGTCGGAGTAAAAGAAGAAGCGTGCCCCCTCGGTCTTGCTCCCACTGCGAGCACCACGGCAACCTTGGCGATGGGAGATGCGCTGGCCGTATCCCTGTTGGATCAGAGGGGCTTCAAAGAAGAAAATTTCGCATGTTTCCATCCAGGAGGAACACTGGGGAAAAAACTGCTGCTCCATGTTTCGGATCTCATGCATACAGGGGATTCAATTCCGCTCGTGACTGAAGAAACGATGATCAAGGATGCCATTTATGAAATTTCATCGAAGAAAATAGGCATTACGGCAGTGACGAATGAAACCGGCGGCTTGATCGGAGTGATTTCGGATGGGGACCTTCGCCGCTGGATGGAAAAGACCGAACAGACAGGACAGAACCTTCTTGCAAAATCGGCAAAAGATATTATGACAAGAAATCCAAAAACTATTTCTAAAAATGCCCTTGCAGCAGAAGCGGTTGCTCTTATGGAAAAAAACTCCATTACTTCTCTTCTGGTTGTTTCTCCTGACATGAAGCCGGAAGGCGTGATTCATCTTCATGACCTGCTTAAAGCCGGGGTAGTCTAGCAGAGATGATGATAGTATCCATACTATGAATACCATAAAAAAAATCAACCCAAAAACCGCGAATAAAATTAAATTGATTCTCCTTGATGTTGACGGAGTGATGACCGACGGCCGGATCATCCTGGATAACCAGGGAAATGAATTGAAAGCCTTCCATGTTCGGGATGGCCTTGGAATCAAGCTTGCCCAGCGGGCAGGAATCATTGTGGGAATTATCACGGGCAGAAAATCAGAAGTGGTTTCATTGCGGGCTAGGGAACTTGGTATCCACGAAGTCCATCAGGGAGTGGAAAACAAATTAGCGGTTTATGAATCGCTTATTCAAAAATATAACTTAACTGACGATGAGGTCGCCTATATGGGTGACGACATCGTTGATGCTGACATCTTTCAAAAGGCAGGTGTTTCTGCAACG
>JBAZLV010000008.1:0-60408 GCA_041650055.1 Nitrospirota bacterium
CAAGACAGCCGGCACTATGCAGTAGCTGCCAAGCTTCCCATGCTGGAACCGTCTGATTCCCAAGAGGCAAAGGATTTTGTTCGTGAAGCGATCCTGCTGAGCGAACAGTACGATACTCCGGTATTGCTCCGCACAACAACGAGAATTTCCCATTCCAAAAGCATGGTGAAATTAAGCAAACAGCGTCCTGCCCAAACAGGGCGCTTTAAACGAGACATCTTGAAATATGTCATGATCCCTGCCTTTGCCAGAAAACGGCACGAAGAAGTAGAAAAAAGAATGCGTGCGATGGAACGAGCAGCGAATACATTTCCTCTGAACCGAATAGAATTATGCGACCCCTCACAAGGTTTCGTCACTTCGGGCATCTGCTACTCTTATGTGCGCGAAGCATTTCCGAACGCATCGATTCTGAAGCTCGGAATGGTCTATCCTTTCCCGGATGAGTTGATAAAAGAATTTTTTACAAAGATAAAAAACATTTTCGCAATTGAAGAGCTCGATCCGCATATTGAGCTGCATATCAAATCACTCGGCCTTTCGGTTCAGGGGAAAAACATCCTCCCACTGACCGGAGAATTCGATCCGGATATGATTGCTCGGGCAGTTCTCAAAAAACCGACCTCACCATCAGTTTCTTTCCCGATTGAGATTCCGAACCGCCCGCCATCGCTCTGCCCGGGTTGTCCGCATCGGAAAGTTTTTTCAACTTTAAGCAGATTGGGAGCAATTGTTACCGGCGATATCGGTTGTTATACACTCGGTGCTCTGCCGCCTTTTTCCGCCATGGATACCTGTGTCGATATGGGAGCAAGCGTCACGATTGCACAGGGAATTGAGATTGCACATGGCGGCCGGGAAAAGCAACCGGTCGTCAGCGTCATCGGCGATTCAACATTTGCGCATTCAGGAATAACCGGCCTGCTCAATGCCGCGTACAATAAAAGAAACAATCTCATTATCGTTCTTGATAACGGAACTACGGCAATGACCGGCATGCAGCCGAATCCTCTGTCAGGAGAAACCATCCGGCAGGAACCGACCGTGTCGCTCGATTATCTGAAACTTGCCCAGGCAATCGGAATACCGGATGAAAATTTCAAAATGGTTGATGCGTATAATGAAGCGGAGATCGAACAAGGAATCACATCCTTGCTTGCCAAAAAAGGCGTCTCCTTTTTGATTGTCAAAGGTTTGTGCGTTATTCTCCAGAAAAGAAAGAAAAAAACAGGACATGGCTAAGATTACGAATATACTCATGGTTGGTGTCGGAGGACAAGGAATCGTCCTCGCAAGCGATATCATGGCATCCGCAGCGCTCTTTGCAGGGTATGATGTTAAAAAAAGCGAAATTCACGGGATGAGTCAGCGAGGCGGCTCCGTGTTCAGTCATGTTCGGTTCGGAAAAAAAGTTTTTTCTCCGGTGATTCCCGAGGGAAAAGCTGATATCGTTGTCTCGCTTGAGGAAATGGAAACGCTCCGATGGCTCAACTATGTGCATGCAGGTACGAAAATCATCGTTGCAAAAACTAGGATCATGCCACCAAATATCGAAAAATATCCTGAAGGAATTGAACAGGTGCTTCAAAAGCAGTTCGTCGACATCAAGATAGTCGACCCTTTGCATATTCAGGAAAAAACAGGAAGTGCAAAAGTTATCAATACCGCGCTTCTCGGACTGGTTTCAACGTTTCTGGATTTTAATGATGAAGCCTGGCAGCGCTCCTTGCAAGCCAATGTGCCTGAAGGAACGTATGAAAAAAATCAGAAAGCATTTGAGATAGGAAAATCTTATGAAACAGAAATGGGGAGGGGGAACCTATGATCTGGAATAAAGAATGTGAATCCATGAATGCCGGTGCATTGAAAAAGGTTCAAATAAAACGGCTCAAGGACAGAGTACAAAAAATCTATGACAATGTTCCGTTTTATAAAAAACGCATGGACAGCCTTGGAGTAAAACCGGGTGATATACAAGAGCTTCAGGACATTGCAAAACTTCCTTTCACAACCAAGGATGATATGCGAGATGTATATCCCTACGGCCTGCTCGCCGTTGACCCGAAGGAAATTGTTGAAGTCCATACGTCATCAGGAACAACCGGCAAACCGGTCGTAGATGCATATACAAAAAACGATATTGATCTCTGGGGAGAAGTCATGGCGCGAACGCTCAGCATGGGAGGAACCACGAGCCACGATGTTCTCCAGAATGCGTATGGGTACGGGCTCTTTACGGGCGGCCTCGGCGTGCACTACGGAGCGCGAAAAATCGGGGTAAACATCCTCCCGATTTCCGGAGGAAATACCAAGCGCCAACTGATGATCATGAGCGATTTTCACACCACCGTCCTAACGTGCACTCCTTCATACTCCTTATACCTTGCTGAAGCAGCACGCGAGGAAGGCGTTGATATTTCCAAACTCTCTTTGAAGACGGGATATTTCGGAGCCGAGCCCTGGAGCGAAAATATGCGCAAGGAGATCGAGGAAAGTCTTCGCGTCAAAGCGTATGATATTTACGGCATGACCGAGATCATCGGTCCGGGTGTTGCTGCAGAATGTCAGAATCAGGATGGCCTGCATATTTTTGAAGACCATTTTTATCCTGAAATTATCGATCCGAGCACGGGAAAGCAGCTCCCTGATGGTGAAAAAGGTGAACTCGTCATTACAACGCTTACCAAGGAAGGCACACCGGTACTCCGCTATCGGACTCGCGACATTACGTATCTTGAGCCGGGAACGTGCTCATGCGGCAGAACGCTTCGCAGAATTCATCGCCTCCTGGGCAGAACCGATGACATGTTGATTATCCGCGGGGTGAACGTGTTCCCGTCGCAGATCGAACAGGTCTTGTTCGAGATCGAGGGTGTGGAACCGCATTATCAATTGATCATTGAGCGGCATGGCCAGTTGGATGACCTTGAAGTGCAGGTGGAAATGAATGACCAGCTTTTCTCTGATGAGATCAAGAAACTCGAGCAAATCGAGAAGACGATCGCTCATAAGCTGCATGCAACGCTTGCTATTCATGCGCGGGTCAAGCTGGTTGAGCAAAAGAGCATCCCGAGAAGCGAAGGCAAAGCGAAGAGAATTATCGATAAACGGCAGATATGATCCGCCGACAATCAGGCATCAAGTATCTGGCATCATTTAACATGACCTATTATGGAGGCTTGCCATGAGAATTAAACAGATTTCTGTTTTCATTGGAAACAAAAAAGGGCGTTTGGCAGAAGTAACCGCAGTGCTTGAACAGGCAAATATTGATATCCGAGCATTATCGCTTGCTGAAACCGCTGATTTCGGAATGCTTCGCATGATTGTCAATGATCCCCGTACCTGCCTTCAGATTTTAAGAGAAAATGCGTTTGCTGTTCAGGAAACCGAGGTCATCGCTGTGGAAGTCGAAGACAAGCCGGGCGGCCTCCATGCCATCCTCAAAATCATGGATGAAAACAATATTAATATCGAATACATTTATGCCATGATTGAAAAACGGAAAAATGCCGCGGCGATCATTTTCCGCGTCGAAGACAACCGGAAGGCAATCAGCGTTCTTGAGAAACACGGCATTGGTCTGATCGACAGCGACAGCATAACGAGGTAGCGTAGAATGGATGTTCAGGATTATATGAAAAATGACCTGTTTGCAGCGCGAAACGATATCGAGCTCCTGAAGACAGGAAAAGGAACGGCCTCTGCAAAATTGACAGTTAAACCACATCATTTAAACGCTTACCGTACACTCCACGGAGGAGCGCTTTTCACACTTGCCGATTTTGCATTCGCCGCTGCGTGTAACAGCCATGGCACAGTTGCCGTGGGAATCAATGCTTCGATGTCGTATATCAAGGCGGTGACTGAAGGCGAAGTGATTGCTGAGGCAGAAGAAGTGGCACTCGGAAGCAAACTCAGCAATTATATCGTCAAAGTTTATCAGAACAAGGAAATCGTTGCCATCTTTGAGGGAATGGCGTATCGAAAAAAACACGTACCCCTCGGTTCAGCTGGGTAACGCCTAAATATTTCAGAAAAAAATTTAAATCAGAAATTTTTCGCGCAAAGCCGCTCAGCTCGCAAAGAAAGACTAAACTCCAGGTTTAAACCTGGAATCCTGGGTTGAAGCCTGTTGTAATTTCTTTCGAGGCATGAATACCGTTGGTTTCCGCTTTTCTAGAAGGTCATTTCAACTCTGCCGTACAATGCGCGCAACGCGTTGCCTTAAGCGGGATAACCGATAGGCAATGAGGGCATTCCCTGGTTATCGGTGCAGTCGGAGAAGATTTTGGCTGTAAACGGTTTACGAATCGAACGATGAAAAAGATGACCGTTGCAACAATCAGAAAGTCGATTAGCGTATTGATAAACAGACCATACTTGATGATCGGAGCTCCGGCCTGCTGAGCCTCGGCAAGGCTTGCGTAGGAAGCCCCTGAAAGATTCAAATACAGGTTGCTGAAATCGACCTTGCCCATGATCATCCCCACGGGCGGCATCAGAATATCATTCACCAAAGAACTCACGATTTTCCCGAAAACGCCTCCGATAATGACGGCAACCGCCAGATCAAGCACATTTCCCCGCATAACAAATGTTTTAAATTCTTTGAACATGATTTCCCTTTCCCGGGAGCTGTCGTGCGCTTGCAAAGAACAAGCACTCCCGTCTCTACTACGATGATGGTTTTCTTCTTCGTTCTAGAACGTAAGAGCTCCTGGCTGACTTCTTTGCGAGTTTTTTTAGCTCAGCAGCCACTTCCGCTACCTTTCCCGGATGCTGCATCACAGGTGTATTCGTAGGAACAATCGCTATCGCAAGAGCAAGAAGCGGTATCTTCTGTTCCTGATTGCTGCGATCCTTTGCAAGATAGTACCCCTGCTTTTTTTCAAACTCACCAAAAAGGTCAGAAGCAACTCCGCTGAAATTATCAATGATCGTCTGGCAGATGGTTTCCGCCTTTTCCAAAGGAACGACGAACACGAAATCATCCCCGCCGACATGACCCACAAACCCGCCCTCACTGTATTCCCGTACCACATTGGACATGATACGAGCAACCATCCGGATCACATCATCGCCACGCGAAAATCCATACGTATCATTATAGGGCTTGAAATAATTGATGTCGACATAACAGACAGCCATGGGCTTGCCGAGAGCAAGGTCAATCGCACGCTGAATCGACGTATTGCCGGGAAGCCGGGTAAGCGGATTATTATCAAAAATCCTTTGAATACGCTGCAATGCCAGGCTGATGCGACTGAAGAGTTCGGTATAGTTGATCGGCTCCACCACAAAGTCATCCACAGGCAGCTTGTCCCATCCCGATACTTCTTCCGTCGATTGGGGAATGATGCCGATTACGGGAATCATGCTGAAATAACTGTCTGCCTTTAATTCTTTCACTGCCTGGCGCACGCCGGCATCCTTTACACAAAGATTCATAAGAATGAGATCAGGAGGGTCTGAATACAGAAACCCCAAGACGCCGGAAAGCGAGGTGATGGGAACAACCTGGTATCCCCGGCTCTGAAGACGCAGTTCCAGGTGTGCGAGCAGGTTCTTATCGGGAGAGATGACAGCGATTCTAGGAGTGACGGACATCGGCTGATTGTATCTCCATGCTGAAATTTTTCATTTCAACAAGCTTTTCTTCAAGGTCTTCAACGATCTGGGCCAGGGCCTGTTCAGTCATACCGAGAATTCTCCATGCAGCCGGCTGGATCTGCGGAACAAGATCATCCCCGCTGAAACCAAAATTGCTCGCCTTCACCAGAATGTCGGACAGATGCACAACCGCCGTCTTGACGGAATGCTTCGAGGATTTTTCGACTGCATGATGAAACGCGATGGGCTCGATTAGTTTTTCCGGCAGAAACCACGAAGTGGCAAGCCATTCTCCAATCTCTGCATGATCGGTACTGAACAGTTCCTGCTCCGCTTCAAACATGAAGAAATCTTTTTCCCCTATAAGAGCGATTAACCGGTCATAATCCTGTTTCAGATTGATTTTAATGATAACCTTGCCAATATCATGGAGCAGCGCTGCGGTCGATATTTCCTCTGCATCCGGCAGCTGAAGCTGCCGCGAAATCATTTGAGCCGCCGTGGCAGCTCCGAGCGAGTGCTCCCATAATCCTATGACATGTTTTTCCATTATTTCAAAAATGGAACTCGTGACCGCAAGACTTTTTACGACATTGACGCCGAGCAGGATAAGCGCGTTGGAAACCGTGGACACCCTGCCCGAAAAACCATAGAAGGGCGAATTGACCAGCCGCAGCACTTTGGCAGAGAGTACCTGATCGGCGGAAACAACCCGGGCCATTTCGCTGACTGATACCCTGTCGTTGGCCGCAAGCGAACTCAGTTTTGCAATGATTCCCGGCATAGTTGGGATTGACCGTGTGTCTCTAATGATCTTCTGAAAATCAGCTCGCTTGTCCTGCATGTCATTCTCCCATAAACCGGGTAAAGCGTTTGCGGTACAGGTCCTTCAGCATATCCATGCGTGAGTCGCCCTTTACTCTTCGAAAACGGCGGTCAAGCAGGGCAAGCATTTCTTCGAGGGTTTTTTCTCCCTCGATTTTCACTGGCCGCCCTTTCACGGTAATGGCTTGAATGTTTTTTTGCTTGAGTCGGGAAATCAGGGCTTCCGTCAACACAACCCCTTTTCCGCACATGGGAGGACCGTCCGGGCGTTCGGGATTTTTTATCTCACGCGCAAGTTCCATTCCGGGGGCTGCAAAAGAAAAAGGAAGTATCTGCATGAACGCTCCTGAGACGGCATGAATATGAAATCATTATATCATTTAAACCGGTGAAGCGTAATTTTTTTTCCTTTGCAATTCTAAAATCATTTGTGTTTTTTCGGCGCTGCCACCCCATTTTCCATGTTTTTTCTTGACTTTTCAGCAAAATCAGGCTAACGTTCAACTGTATTTTTTCCGAAGAAAGAGTCTCCTTCCGCGCACAATAGAGGTCCGGTTAATTCATGTCATACCAGATAAAATTGGAAATTTTCGAAGGTCCCATGGACCTGCTTCTGCATCTTATTAAAAAACACGAACTGGATATCTATGCAATACCGATTGCCCTGATCACGCGCCAGTACCTTGAATACATAGAACTGATGAAAAGCCTGGACATGGAAATTGCGGGTGAATTTCTCGTAATGGCATCCACGCTCATGCATATAAAATCCAAGGTCATGCTCCCTCCGTCGGAATCGCCGGTTGAAGATGAGGGAGTCGATCCGCAGGCAGAGCTGGTGCGCAGGCTGCTCGAGTATAAAAGTTTCAAGGAGGCGGCAGGATCGCTGGAAAACAAGGAAGAGCTCTGGTCGCAGATGTATACCCGGCCGGCAGACAGCTCACCCAGACCGGCCCCCAATGATGAACCGTTTCTGTTCGATTTTCATCTGTTCGATCTGCTTGCGGCGCTCAAGGATGTCATGGCCAGGGTTCCTGACGCTTCGTTCGAGGTCACGACAGACACTGTCTCTATCACGGAAAAAATTTCACTTATCCTCAGTCGGCTCGAGGCGGTAGACAGTATACTGTTCATGGATCTGTTTGAAGGGGCCAATTCCAAGCCGGAGGTCATTGCAACTTTTCTTGCTCTTCTTGAGCTTATAAAAACACGGGTTGTGAAGGCTTTTCAGATCGAGCAGTTTGGAAACATCAGGCTCATGAGAGCAGTCAGCGAAAGACAAGATCGCGACACGGCCACAGGAAATTTATTCGGATAACGGAAAGCGAATAGACACAACGAGAATTCTTTAGCTTACAGCAACCGGCAGTGCCTCTATCCATCAATGTTCCTAAAAACGATTAAAAAAATATTCCGCTCGTTCTCGACGTTTATCGAATCGTCTTTATTGAAATTCACACGGAAAGGTACCTCGGATTTGGAAGAACATCAACAAACATCTATGAACACGAATCAGGTTACATCAACGAACACCGCGCCATCGGAATCATCACAGGACCACACGGCTCAAATTCAGCAGAACGCACGCGCATCTGCTGTACCGGAAATCACGAACAAAAAACCGGAAACAGCGGAAAACGGTTATGGCATTCCAGACCCGCATGATGTTTCTCAGGAATGTTTGGACAACACTGCGCTGTGTGCGGAAGACCGTGAGCTGAAATCCGGAATTGAGTCCCTTCTGTTTATCGCGGGCAATCCTCTCTCACTCGAGCGGTTAAGCGGTATTTTCGAACACGTGTCAATCGAAAAGATCGAAGCTGAGATCGAACATCTGAAACAGGACTACGAAGCGCGATATTCCGGGATCATGCTGACCGAAGTAGCGGGAGGCTACCAGCTCGTGACGCGGCCACAGAACGCAGAATGGATCCGCAAGTTCATATCCGTAAAAGTCTCTTCCCGCCTCTCCCGGCCTGCTCTCGAAACGCTTGCCATTGTTGCATACAAACAGCCGATTACCCGGGCGGAGATCGAACTGATCAGAGGCGTCAATATCGGTGGAATCATCCGGAATCTCATGGAACGGCGCCTCGTAAAAATCGTAGGGAAAAAAGATGTGCCGGGGAAGCCGATGATGTACGGAACAACAGCGGATTTTCTTCAGTACTTCGGCTTGAAGGACCTTTCGTCTCTTCCCACGCTCAAGGAATTTCAGGACCTCGAGTCGAGTGAGGAGGTTATGGAACCTGCGTCCCTGGAACCAGAAACCGATCCTGATTTGAGTGGCGAGGGAACGGAACCCGTTGCTTCACCAGCAGAAATTAAGAACATCCCATGATGGAACGTGACGATGTTTTGCATAAAAAAGAGATCTGGGCGATCGGCGGCGGCAAAGGCGGAATCGGAAAAAGCCTGATTACCGGCAATATAGGAATCTGTCTGGCGCGCCTGAAGAAAAGGGTCCTGCTGGTGGATGCAGATCTGGGTGGTGCAAACCTGCATACCACGCTCGGCATTGGCGTGCCTGAGGTGACCCTTTCCGATTTTTTAAACCGCCGTGTTGAAAACATTCAGGACGTCATCATCAAAACGGCCATACCGAATTTGTCCCTCATAAGCGGCGCTCAGGATTTTCTTGATGCGGCAAATCCCAATTTTGCGCAGAAAACCCGTCTGCTCAGACACCTTGAAACCCTTGAAGCGGATTATATCCTGCTTGATCTGGGAGCCGGAACCTCATTCAACATTCTTGATTTCTTCCTTTTTTCCGATCACGGCGTATTGGTCGTCCTTCCCGAACCCACTGCGATTGAAAATGCATACCGTTTCATAAAGAGCGCGTTTTACCGGAGATTCAAACGGGTTGTCACGCATCAGGGCATCAAGGATATGATCGATGCGGCGATGGACCAGAAGAACAGCATGGGCATCAAAACGCCGTATGATCTTATCGAACGAGTAAAACAGATGGAGCGCGAGGTCGGCGAAATGCTGGAATGGGAAGTCCTGAAATTTAACCCGAAGCTGGTCGTAAATCAGGTGAGAACCAAAAACGACATCCAGATAGGGTTTGCCATGAAAAGCGCGTGCCAGAAATATTTCGGGATCAATCTCGAGTATCTTGGATATGTGGAATACGATGACTGCGTCTGGCAATCCATACGCAGCAAGCGTCCGCTTGCGGTGGAATATCCTTATTCTCGTCCGTCCCGCTGCATTGAACGGATTGTCCAGAACCTGCTCAGAAAGGAACAACTCTCGCTCAGCGTCCTGTATTGAAACTCCGGGCGAATGCTCGAAACGGCGATCATGATTAAAAAAATCGAGAACCTGAATTTTTATGAGCTGCTTGAAATCACGCCTTCCGCAACAATGCAGGACATCCATAAGGCGTACGAGCGGATCAGGCGTATCTATGATCCCAATTCCATTGCCCTGTACTCTCTGTTCAGTCCGGAAGAAACCGCTGAAATTAATAAACGGATCGAGGAAGCATATCGCACGCTGATTTACGAGGAAAACCGGAAAAAATATGATGCAATGCTGCGCATGAACAATATCATTCCTGAAGAACCTCCTGTTCCCCAGAAATCCAGATACCAGCCGAAGCCATTCCTGGCAGTCCCCTCGGCAAGCCGATTTTCAGCACCCGCTGCTCAAGTTCAGCCGACGGTACCTGCGCCACCAGAACCGCCTGTCATTCCGTTGGTTGAAGAACCTGTTGCCGAATACACAGGTCCCGTGATTAAGAACATGCGCGAACAGCGCAGACTGACAATCCGTAATATTGCCGATACGACAAAAATAAGTTCACGTTTTCTGGATTATATTGAAGCGGAATCCTTTACGAAACTTCCTGCCCGGCCCTATCTGCGCGGATTTCTCATCCTCTATGCGCAGGCATTGGGATGTGATCCGGAGCGCATGACCGGCGATTATCTCAAACGATACGACGCAGGACTTCCCAAAAAACAATAAGTTTTATTGCACGTTTCAGCGCATTATATGCGTACTCTATTCCGTCTGCTTTAAAATTTACGTGTCAGGAGGAAGAACGCATCGAAAGCAGCTCGTTTTGAGATGCGGTATAGTCGCGGGCAACGCGGGTCAATCGATGTAATTCCGATTCAAGTTTTTCCAGCCCTGCTGCAAGATCAGCATCGGATGTGCTGTTTACACAGACAGGCTCGCCAAATACTACCACCACTGTAGTGAAGGGAACGGGGAAAATAAGTTTATCCCAGGTCCTTTGAAGAACCCAGGAACGCTTTGCCGCCATTTCAACCGGGATGATCGGCGCCTTGGATACACCGGCAAGAAACATCGTCCCGATTTTTACCTTGTGCCGCGGACCCCGCGGGCCGTCGACTGCAATGGCCACCTTTTTCCCTTTTCGCATGCTGCTAATCAGCGCGCGAAGCGCTTTGTGCCCCTTGCGATTGCTCGATCCGCGCACAATTGCAAACCCGAAGTTCTTGAGCAGCCGTGCCATGATCTCGCCGTCCCGGCTTTCGCTTACTGGTATTAAGATTCCGGACCCTTGAGCCGCCTGGCACATCAGAACCATGGTTCCGTGCCAAAAGGCATAAATGGCGTTGTCCTCTTCAGTACAGGCCGGCTCAGGAACCTTCCCGTTCACAAATTGAAATTTGATCGTTTTGCTCCAGAGCAACAGAATTGCCCATGCAATGCGTGAAATTATGCGTTCGCGAAACATATTTGTTTTCTGCTCCATAAAGAAACGCGCTCTCTGATATGCAGAGCACGTATGTCGTATGATGGTCGGGATTTCGTCAGAGAAAAGCTGTGATGCCTGCAAGAACAAAAATCCTCGGGAAGTTTCAACCGGAAGCCTTGTGAACAATGCTTGAAATGAACATGACAAACAATACAATGATTGGAATTATCTGCCTATTTTTTTAAGCTTATCCTTCGCCAGCGCTGACTCCTTCGATGTCGGATGCTCCTTGATAACCTTGTTCAGATAGTCGCGTGCCTTGGAATTGTTCCGTTCATTGAGATAGGAATAGCCGATCTTGAGCTTGGCTCCCGCAACCTTGTCGCTATTGGGATATGATGTAATCACTTTTGAAAAGGCGTCAATTGCCTTGTCAAAATTCTTTTTTACGTAATAGCACTCGCCGACCCAGTACTGGGCCTTGTCTGCCTGGCTTGCTTTTGGAAATCGGGCGAGATAGTTCTGAAATCCTGCAAGCGCAAGGTCATAGTCTTTCTTATCAAAATCATTTTTTGCCTGCCGGTACAAATCAGACGGCTCAATTTTTGAAGACTGAGAAGGAGAAGAGTTGGCAGATGCCGGTATTGTTTTCACAGTACCCGTGCCTGCGCTCAAAACCTTTATTTTTTCTTCAAGTTCCTCGATTTTTGCCGAAAGTTCGGTTATCTTGAAGCTACGATCATCAAGCTTTTGGGCAAGCTCCGCAATCCGGAAGTTGTTTTCCTCAAGTTTTCCCTGGACCAGCTGAATGTCCGTTGCAAGCTGATCGGATTTTGCGCCATAATCCGCCATGTTTTTTTGAACATCGACGGTTCCATCCACATTCGCTTCCACGGTGTTGAGCCGCTTTTGAATTTCCTGGATCCGGGTCGATGTTGCCTTTACTTCCTCACGGATATCGCTGAGATCGGATTTTGTTCGTACTAGCTCCGCCTGGGGAGCGCAGGAAACAATCAAAAAGAAACACAGGAATATGGAATAAGACGTGATTTTCATGGGCATACTCTGGCAATGGATTTTAGGAATAGTGTACCACAAAACAAGAAGACAGGGAGCCGCATGAACGGCTCCCCTGGTCGTTCATATCATCAGAATACTTTTACTGGGCAACGAAATCTGCTCTTCGATTTTTTTGCCAGCAGGCTTCCGTGCTCTCTGTGCAGGCAGGTTTTTCTTTTCCATAGCTGATAAGCGAAATCCTGGTTGCAGGAACTCCCAAATCAGAGAGATATTTCTTTGCGCTTGCCGCACGCCGTTGTCCCAGGGCCTGGTTGTATTCCTTGGTCCCGCGCTCATCGCAATTGCCTTCAATACGGAGCTTCGAATTCGGGTTTGCCTTGAGCCATGCTGCATTCGCCTTCATGACTTTTTTTGCATCATCACTCACAAACGACTTGTCAAAATCAAAAAAGATCGGCTGCAATCCCGCGGTCGATTCATCCGCCAAACCGGAACGCTCCTTTGTCTCGGGCGTTGTGGCACCTGCCTGCTGATCCGACGCTGCCTTGCTGGTTTCCTTGGATGCTGCTTCTTTTTGGCCTTCCGGAGCTGACGTCACTTCAGCCTTTTTCGGGCAGCCCCACATGCATACACAAAGCGACAGAATTAAAACAGGGAACAACATCTTTCCGTTTTTCATAGGATCCTCCTTCTGAACTGTATTCAAACTATAATTAATTTTGGCGAGAAATTAGGGATTTTACAGGCGATTCTTATTTTAGTAATGTGAGCAAACCATAACATACAACCAGGGGATTGTCAACGCAAAATAACCACACCAAACACGTGTGTGATTTCACGCACACAACGTCATTCCTTCGGAAAAGACTCATGATCTGCATGAAGATGGCTTGCCGCTTCTTTGTCGAGGAACCAGAAGCAGTTTTGCATCGGCTTTACCAGACCTGCCGGGTATGCGTGGTGATTTCCCTGCTCAAGGATTATTTTGACAGCAGCGGCTTTTTTCATACCCGTTGCAAGGAAGATAACTTCTTCTGCAGCATTGAGTACCGCGAGCGTAAGGGTCACCCGATCCCGTTCAATCGGTTCCCGGCGCACGGGAATACAGACGTGATCTCGCTCATGCAAACCCGTGCTGCCAGGAAAAAGAGACGCAGTATGTCCATCCGCCCCTGCTCCAAGGATAATAAGATCAAAAACTGGGCTTGTTATTTTAAAAAAAGATCGAATTTCCCGTTCGTATTCTTTTGCAGCCTGATCCGGGCCGAGTTCACCCTTGATCCGATGAATGTTTTCATGAGGAATGTTGCGCGGTGAAAGAAACGTATCATTGATGTATTTGAAATTACTTTCCGGATGATCAGGAGGTACGCATCGTTCATCAGCCCAGAAAAAATGAACCTTGCTCCAATCAGAAAAAGGATAATCGGCTGATCCAAGCAGTGTATATAATTTTTTAGGAGTGGATCCGCCTGAGAGTGCAACAGCAACTCTGTCGTGGAAGGAAAGTATGTTTTTTAGTTTTTTGAGAATATGCTCGGCAGCAGCCCTGCTCATGATGTCGGAATCTGGAAACACCCGGACCTGCGGCTGTTCGCCGGGAATCATAACGGTCTCCAGGCTCGGCCGTCCCGTTCCATAAGCGTGGTTGCTTCCTGCGGTCCGTTTGAACCTGCAGAGTACAGAATAAGCGGCATTTCATGGCCTGATTCTATTGCATGCAAAAGCGGCGTAAGCGCTGCCCATGCGAGCTCAACGCTGTCTTCCCGCATAAAAAGCATATGATCGCCGAGCATGCAGTCAAGCAACACCCATTCGTACGCATCGAGCAGCACCCCGCGGGGATAGGAGTAGGTCATCTCAACCGGGTGCAAACATACTTTGGTACCCGGCTGTTTTGTCTGAAAGGTGAGGCTCATGCCTTCGTCCGGCTGAATTTTCAGAACGATGGTGTTCGGTTCAATGGGGCTGTCGACTGTTTCTGGAAACAGGGAATGCGGCACTTCCTTGAAATGGACCGATATCTCTGTCTTCCTGCTTGCAAGCCGCTTCCCTGAGCGAAGATAGAAAGGAACTCCCTGCCATCGCCAGTTATCAATGTACACTTTCAGAGCGCCGAACGTAGGTGTCTGCGATTGCGAAGAAATGCCATGCTCTTCGCGGTAGCCGGGAACTTCCTGACCTTCAATAGTTCCCCGTTCATACTGACCAATAACCAGATTCTCTGCAAGCGTATCGCGCGGAATCGGCCGTAATGATCTGAGCACTTTTGCTTTTTCATCCTGAACCCGGTCTGCAATAAAAACGGCAGGCGGCTCCATCGCAGTAAGGCATAAAAGCTGGAGCATGTGATTCTGAAACATATCGCGAATGACTCCGGATTCTTCGTAATAGCCGGCACGGTATTCAATCCCGAGCGTTTCGCTTGCGGTGATCTGGACGTGATCGATGTACCGTTCATTCCAAAGCGGTTCGAAAATGGAATTGGCAAATCGGAACATCAAAAGATTCTGCACGGTCTCCTTGGCAAGATAATGATCGATCCGGAATATCTGGCCTTCCCGGTAATGCGTATGAACAAGTGTATTCAGTTTTCGAGCGGACGTAAAATCGTTTCCAAAGGGTTTTTCAATCACAATGTGGCTTCGTCCGGTGTCTTCGCGGGACAAGCCTGCAGCTCCCAGATTATGCACGACTTCCGGAAACACCGCCGGAGGAACCGAGAGATAAAAAATTCTGTTCCCACCGGTTCGGTATCTGCTTTCGAGCCCCGGCAGCATGTTTTTCAGCGATACCGTGTATGCGGCAGGATCGGAATAATCGAATGTGGAATAATAACTATGCAGGATAAATTCACTCCAGGAGGGTTCATCAAAATCCTTGGGAAACATTTCCTTGACTGCTTCCAGCATGGCATTCCGGAATTGGTCGGTCGTCATTTTGGTGCGACTCGTTCCTAGAATGAAGAATTGATCTGACAGCATCTTGTTCCGAAAAAGACGATACAAGGAAGGAAATAATTTTCGCTTTGCGAGATCTCCCGATGCGCCGAAAATGACCAGTCCGGCCGGCTGGGGAACCTCGATTTCGCAGGTCGCGACAGTCCGGTACTGGGGCGTGTAAAAATCATCCAACACGTCATGCTGTTTTTCTTCTATGTCGGGAACATTATCAGCCATACAATTGCGATTCTAAAAGAACATAAGTCGTTATTGGATCAATGCATTCCAGTCTGATGAAAACCGCTCCATTCCCTTGTCTGTCAATGGATGACGGATAGCATAGCTGTCCCAGGTCCGGCTCAGGTCGATCTCTTGATAGGGAATCGGTTTGAGTGATCCGGCATTATAAGAATAGTCGGGTTCCGGAATCGGCATGCCCTGCTTTCCCCACGCCAGCAGCACTTCGAAAGGAGCCGTAATAATATGCGATCCGAGTTTGAGCGCATAAAAAAGATGATCCAGGGTTCTCACGCTTGCGGTAAGCACTTCCACATGACCGTCGCCATTCTTGTACATTTTGAGGATTGAGGCAATGAGATCCATGCCGTTTTCACCTTGATCATCAAGCCGCCCTATAAAAGGAGAAACAAATACCTGGCCTTTGCTGGTTCCCCTGGTTGCCGCGTAGACTGCCGCTGCCTGTTCCTGCGTAAAACAAAGAGTCATATTCACCCGAAGCCCTTCCCGAACGGCTTTCTCGGCAGCCTTCAGACCTTCCTTTGACGTAGGAAATTTAATGTGCGCATTCGGAATCCAGGCAAACATGGTTCTTCCTTGTTCAAGCATGATATCCGCAGAAGTGGATGCATCGGCATATACCTCGATTGATATTGACCCTTCAGGCATCAATTGGGATAACGTTCGAACCACCTCCCGATAAAATTCCAGGAGCTCTCGCGAACTGAACTTGCCTTGTTCAAGGTGTTTGCGCACGTCGGGATTCTTTGCCACAAGCGTGGGATTCGTTGTCTGACCGTCGAGAAAACCGAGCAGACTCATGATTGTTTTTGTTTCTTCGGGATTTCCGCCATCGAGAAAAATTCTGGTTTTAAGAGTACTTGGTCTCATTGGATCACCACTGTCATTATGAATGTTTTTTAATTTTTGGAAGGACCTTGGGACTCATTGCCTTTGCTTCGTGTCCTCCGAACTGATACCGTAACGCAGAAATAATCTTTCCTGTATAACTCGGTGCATGCTGCGATTCCAGCCGAAAATCAAGAGCGGCCTTGATAACCGGCATCGGAATACCCAGCTCTTTGGCAGTCTGGACAGTCCACATACCTTCCCCGCTCTGTCCGGCTGAGCCGGTAATCGCCTCCAGATCAGTGCCATTCTGTTCCAATGCGTTTTTCAGCCACCCGACGAGACGGGATTCAATAACGCTCCGATGATTATACATATCCGCAATCTGTACCAGATCGAAGTGAAACGGGGATTCATGGAGAAGGGAAAAACCCTCGGCAAGCGCCTGCATCATTCCATATTCAATTCCATTATGAACCATTTTTACGAAATGACCGGCTCCGGATATGCCCACATAAGCAAATGCCTGCGGAGCCGAGAGGTCCTGAAACAACTTGTAGTGTTTTTCAACCGTCTCCTTTTTTCCGCCAACCATAATACAGGCACCGCTGCGGGCACCGGACGGACCTCCGCTCACTCCTGCATCGAGAAAATCGATCCCCTTTGCTTCGAGTTCCTTTGACCGGCGCAGGGAATCCTTATACGGTGAATTTCCGCCGTCAACAACCGTGTCTCCTTTTGCAAGGAGGGGAATCAACTGTTTCAATACATCTTCAACAGCCGGATGAGGGACCATCATCCATACGAATCGAGGAACGGACAGCGAGGAAACAAGCGTTTTTATCGAATCTGCGGATTCCGCTCCTCGTTCGGCAATTTTCTTGACCTGAATATCGCTTCGATCATACGCGATGACCTGATATCCCTTGTCAAGAAGTAGGGTTGCCATGTTATAACCCATTTTCCCGAGACCGATATAACCGATTTTCACGTCCGCTCCTTTGAAACGAAATCAGGCTTAATCATTTTTTGAAGAAACATTTTTGTTTCCAGGGAATGGTTTCATAAATTCTTTTTCCAGCGTATTAATTTTCATGAGCCTTCTTACATGTCGTTCTGCATGGGAAAATGAAGACGTAAGAAAGGTCTTAACGATTTCTTTCGCAAATTCCGGACCGATAACGCGCTCCCCCAGACAGAGAATATTCATATCATCGTCTTCCACACCCTGGCGCGCGGAAAACGTATCGTGACAAACCGAAGCCCGAATCCCGGGGAATTTATTGCAGGCAACACATGCCCCAACCCCGCTCCCGCAGACAACGATTCCCCGATCGGTCTTTTTTTCAAGAATGGCGGTGGCCACCGTTCGTGCATAATCGGGGTAGTCAACCGGCTGTTCGGAGTGCGTTCCGAGATCATGGACTGCGAAGCCAAGCTGTTCCATATACGGAATTAAAATAGATTTGAGACGAAATCCCCCATGGTCGGCACCAATAGCTATTTTCATGAAGACTTCCTTAATATATATAGAAAGGCAGGGATAGTATCGCTGCTGGAATGACTGTTTAATTGCCTTTTATTCCCAGAATCGTATCCTTGAAAAAGGATAGCACAGAAGACAGTGAAGTCAAGATGATCGACATGCGTACTGTTACCGCTGTTTTTTCGCGGATTCAATCAGGGCCTCCACCGGTTTTAATCCATACGGACTGCCCTGTTCAATTGCCGTAAGAACGGTTCCGCCTCCGGTAAAGAAGTAGTAGCTCGCATTATCCATCACGGAAAGATAAAGCCCCGGGCAGAGGTCTTTGAATTCCTGGAGCGTATCACCGCCGCCGTACATTTTCATTGCACCGCGATTCTGATCAATCGTATGATCAAGCGCCTGGGACCCAGCAGTAAAATGAGGCGTAAATCCCATAACCGCATTCACAAAGATTGTTTTTGCTTTCGAAATTGCAGCAGCGACTCCCGGATCATCAAAAGAAGAAGGATCAATATCGAAAACGTATTGATATGATGCTCCCGGACGAAAATCTCGGATGGAGAGCATGCGATACTTTCCTTCTTGTTTCTGACCGAAGAGATCGGATTCCACCAGACAAGGGAGCTCCACAATCTTTTTTTGTTTCTTATCTTTTTGTACAAGGTCTCGTGCGAGCTTGATATCTTCATCAAGCACGCCTTGCATGCGAACATTATATTTTGCGCATAAGTAGGTATTGTAAATAACGCCGCCAAGCATTAGTTTATCCACCTTGTCGTAAATTGCCGAAAGCGGGCCGATTTTGGTATCGTATTTTGCACCGGCAACTACGGCAAGAAAGGGCCTTTCAGGAGTCAACACCCGATCAAGATTTAAAAGCTCTTGCTGCATCAAGAATCCAGCGTACGAAGGAAGGTGTCGGGTAACATTGTACGTTGATGCATGCGCCTGCCAGGAACCAAACGCATCATTTACATAAATATCGCCTAATCCGGCAAGCTGCAAGGCAAGCGTTTCTGCTGCTTCTCCTTTCGCTTCCTCACCTTGAAACCATCGCGTATTCGGAAGATAGATTGCGCCGAATCTTCTCTGTTTCAAATCTTTGATGGCAATGTTGATTGATGTATCAATACCCGTGATTCCTTTTTCAGGATCAATAGCAAACTTCGGGATATGAATTTTGAGGTGGAGTTTCTGTTCCAGATATTGAACAATTGGTTCGATTGCTTCTTCGGGTCTGCAGGTTATGGTACCGGTCTTTTTATCCTTTGGCCGTCCGATATGCGTCATCAGAATCGGCCTGCCGCCGCGCTCAACAATATGAAAAAGAGTCCCGATGGTTCTGTCAATCCTGAATGGATCGCGTATCTCGCCTTTTTTTACGACATTATGATCGAAACGGACGAGCACCGTTTTCCCTTCGAGATGTGCATCCTGAATAAGAGGAAGGCCTTGTTCTGCAAGAACATTCGGCATGATATGTGCCTCCTGAAAAGAGGGCAAAGGGGACGTTGATGCTTACGTTGCGTTTATCAAGCTCAGCACGTATCGCCCTCTCTCCCCTTTTATTATGATAATACGCGATATGCTCGATGTACACACGCCAGATTGGCGTGCAATTTCAGCGCACGATATGCCAGGCTCTTCCACGGCGCGGCTGGCAATCTTCGCACGCGTCTTTCTTCCTAACTTCCCGGCTTCCGCACCAGCTCAATAATCGTCACTTCTGGTGGAGCGAGAAATCGCACTGGCGGTACCCACGTTCCGGTACCGCGGTTCACATACAAAAGAGAGCCGCTGCCCAGATCGAGGATACCGGCATGCGAGGGATACAGAGAGTATGTGATCAGACTAAATGGAAAAATCTGGCCTTTATGCGTATGGCCGGATAACTGAAGATCAAATAGCCCGATTGCAGACGGATCGATTCTCGGTTGGTGTTTGAGAAAAAGAATAAACCGGTCACGCGGAAGTTTTTTCAGCAATTCCTGTTCGGAAACCGGCTCTTGTATCTGCATCTGTATGGCTGTGCGGTCATCTACCCCGGCAATGATAATGGGCCCGGCTTCAACAAAACTATTCTGCATCAGCGTGAATCCGGCGTTCCTGGTAAAAGCTATGGCCTTTTTTATTCCTGCATAATACTCATGATTTCCGGTGATGGCATAACTTCCAAGCGTGGTCGGCACTTCCCGAAGCAGTTCGGCAAGACCGGTAAGATGATTGATCTCGGCATCGACAAGATCCCCGGTGGAAAGCAAAATATCAGGCTTGGCTTCCCTCACCATTTCAAGCATCCGGGCAAGCCTCTGCTCTCTAATGATCAAGCCGAGGTGCACATCCGATATCTGGGCAATCGTCAGCCGATCCGTTCCTTGCGGCAGTTTTGATGTTTCGATGGTGATCCGTTCCGTTTGGATATCCTTTGCTTCAAAATAGCCATATCCACTGACAACCAGCGCGAGAATCATGCTTATGAAGAATGAAACGCGGTGCGAGACAAGATATCCTGATACATTCAATCGTGATATGTCCCCGACTGCGCGAATAACGAGATTGATAAAATCGAAGAAAAGAGAAGTACAGAAAAAAAGGAATATGACCGCCATCCAGGAGTATCCAATGTACGAAAGAGCCTGTGCGGAATATTCATACCCATGCCGTTCAAGAATTCGGATCAGCAGAATCGCAAAAACCATGATCAGCATGAAAAACGCGAGCAGGATTCCTGTTCCCAACCCGAAGGATAGCACACGATGCGCACGCAGAAATAAATACACGTGCATGCCGCCGTAAAGACCAAAAATAATGAAAAAAAAGAGGCTCATCTTCCGAAGCAAACCCCAATGCCTTCCGCCACCTTTAATAGTTCCCCGGCCGGATCAACAAGCTTGAGACAGCTGATCGCCTTTTCAAGCGGAACAGAGGTTACAACCGGCGGCTGATAAGATACCATCTCGCCGAATTTTTTTTGCGCAATAAGCTCCACTGCAGCAGCCCCATAGCGCGTTGCCAGCAACCGGTCAGATGCGCACGGGCTTCCTCCGCGCTGCAAATGGCCGAGTACCGTCACCCGCGTTTCAAAATTCGTGCGTTTGGTAATTTCTGCTGCAACAATCTCTCCCATTCCGCCGAACCGGAGGACGTATCCGTCACACGCCTGTTCACGAACAGCGGTATGGCCGTTGAGTGGTTTGGCTCCTTCAGCAACAATAACAATACTTGATTTGCTTCCTGCTTTTTTCCGCTCGAGAAGCCGTTCCGCCACCTTGTCCATATCAAACGGGATTTCAGGAATAAGGATAACATCAGCGCTCCCTGACATGCCTGCCTCGAGCGCAATCCATCCCGCGTAACGGCCCATAACCTCGAGAACAATGACCCGCTGATGACTTTCAGCCGTGGTATGCAGTTTATCAAGAGCGTCGGTCGCCGTATTCACGGCAGTTTGAAAACCGAACGTTACATGCGTTGCCATAAGATCATTATCTATCGTTTTCGGGACGCCAATAACGGGAACGCCGAGTTTCTGAAGACGGCTTCCGATTTTGAGTGTGCCGTCGCCTCCGATAACCACGAGAACGTCGAGTCCCAGTTCTTTGATATTCGAAAGAACCATGGGAGACATGTCTTCTTCGATTTCCCTTCCGTTTACGACCGTCTTGTATGAAAAGGGGTTCCCCCGGTTCGTGGTTCCCAGGATCGTACCCCCTATAAACAGAATGCCCCGGGTATTCCAGGATGTGAGCTGCCGTGTTTTGGTGGGCGTTAATAAACCTTCGAATCCGTCGATGATCCCGATCACTTCCCAACCGTACTTGAAAATCGCGGTTTTCGTTACCGCACGAATGACTGCATTGAGTCCCGGCGCATCACCGCCGCCCGAGAGTATTCCGATTCTCATACACTCTCCCCCTGATTTGAAGTGGAGCTCCTCCGCAGGAGCCGGAAACTCCATGAATGAACACGGCCTCCCGCGGCGTGAGCCGGGGGATTCCATGTCGCAGAGATTGGGTTCCGGTGTCTCTCAACTTATCGTCAATTTCTTAATAATTTTTAAGTATTTTACTTAAGGTACCAGAGATAGATAGAGCATGCAACCGTATTTTTCAACATGTAACGAAATTCCTTGACCTGGACGCCTGATCAGATTATAGTAGTGCATCCCAATTTTTGCTGTCAGAAGGAGTAGCACATGGTTATTGTTGCGTTCACCGCAGGAAAAGGCGGTTTTACCCTATGCGGTTAGCAGTCGTCGTTGGAACCCGGCCTGAAGTAATTAAAACAGCGCCGGTTATTTATGAGCTGAAAAAACGTCCGCACCTGTTTGAAGTTAAGGTGATTGCCACAGCACAGCATCGGGAAATGCTTGACCAGGCATTATCATTGTTTCATATCACACCCGATTATGACCTCGATCTCATGTGTCCCGGCCAGAGTCTTGCCGGATTTACAAGCCGGGTTATGGAAAGTATGCACACAGCACTCGAAGAGATCGCCCCTGATATGATCATGGTGCAGGGAGATACAACGACCGTGTTCGTGGCGTCTCTTGCAGCCTTTTACTGGAAAATTCCGGTCGTGCATATTGAAGCGGGACTCCGCAGCTATGATCTCAAAAACCCGTTTCCCGAGGAAGCAAATCGCCGTCTGACCTCTATTCTGACTGATATCCACTGTGCACCCACACCCCTTGCAAAAACGAGGTTGTTGAATGAAGGAATATCACCCGAAAAAATCATTGTGACAGGCAACACCGTGGTCGACGCGCTTCATTATATTTTGAACAGGCCGTTTTCATTTGAGAATACACCGCTCGCATCCATTGATCTCAACCAGTATCGGACCGTGCTCGTTACCTGTCATCGCAGGGAATCACTTGAACATGATCTTGAAAACATATTGCATGCCTTATTGGATCTGGTGAAAAAATTCCCTGACATCCGTATCATCTATCCGGTTCATTTGAATCCGGGTGTGCAAGGCCCGGTACGACGAATGCTTTCGCATATCGACCGTATTCATTTGCTTCCTCCGCTTGATTATGTTACGTTTATCAATCTGCTGAAGCACTCATCGCTGATTTTGACGGACTCGGGCGGATTGCAGGAAGAGGCGCCGACGCTGGGAAAACCGCTTCTTGTGATGCGCACGGTCACCGAACGGCCCGAAGCATTCCAGCACGGGCTCTCAAAAATCATCGGCACGAACCGGGAAACGATTGTACAGGAGGCTTCACGAGTACTGTCTTCAGATGAAACAACCAACGCAGTCCCGACCGGCAATCCCTATGGAGATGGCGCGGCTTCCTGTCGGATCGTCGATGCGCTGGAGCGCTGGTCCCGGGACAAGTATCCTCTTCTTGATCCGAAGTGCGAATTTTCATATTCAGGCACGAGCCATCTGATATGATCAAGGAAGCAAAATCGATTATTTTATATCATCGGTCCCATCGACGGATCGCGGGATCGCTGGGGTTGTTTTTTCTTCAGTATTTCTTTTTTATTGTTCCGCTTTTCCTGGTTGTCATTTTTTTCTATCCGTATATCACACATGTCGCATGCTCTCTTGCTCATGCAGTGCTTGCTCCCTATTTCCCTGATGCAACCGTAAAGATTCTCCAATTCCCCTATTTTCTCGGAAATGCGTCGTATATTGATCTTCCGGGAAAAGATCCGACGCTCTTCTTTTCGCTTCTCAATGCGCTGGCCAGCCTTGCCCTCTTGATTTTTTTGCCCACATTCAAAAAAACAAAACATATGCTTATTTTTTTTACGGTCGTTGCGTTCATTAATTTTGTCTCATCGCTGTTTTTTTTATTTTTCCCTAATCGTTTTCCCTATGAAGTGGTCGAATTTTCGGAACTCTATATCAAGCAGCAGATCAGCATCTGGCTTTTTATTCCGGTCATTACCGGTTTGGCCGTACTGCCGCTTCCTTCATCCCTGGCGTCAAAGGTCATCACCGTGCTGGTCATATTTCTGTATTCTCTGGTATTCGGCGCTGTCCGGTATGTGGTTTTCTTATTCGTCCTCGGCAAGGTTTCGATGCTCTACATGGCCATTTTCTTTTTTGTGCTCGGACCGTTGATTGATTTCGTGTATGTCGTGGGAATATATGGAGTCTATGTCGCCCGCCTGGCAGAAAACATGAGAGGCAATTTCGCATTATGGAAATGGTCATAACGCTCCTCAAGGCATATTTGCTGTTTACCATCGGAGTGATGCTCGTGTACTCGGTGAGGCATTATATTTTCACCTTGAATAGGCTCTTCGGAGAACAGCGGATCTATTACCAGGACATTTTGAATTCGGATCTGAAAACCATATCCGTGCTCATTCCCATGCATAACGAGGAAAAGGTGGCTGCCAATATCCTCGATGTCCTTCTGCTCGCTGATTATGACAAGGATAAAATGGAAATCATTCCCATGAATGATTTTTCCGAGGACAGAACCAGAGAAATCGTCGATGCCTATGCACAACAATATCCGTTCATCAAACCCTTGCATCGCTATGAAGGTGAACGAGGAAAACCCGCTGCGCTCAATGATGCTATCAAACAAGCCACGGGAGAAATCATCATCGTGTTTGATGCCGATTATCTTCCGCCGAGAGGCATTCTGAAAAATATCGCGGTCAGTTTTCAGGATCCCGAGGTCGGCGCCGTGATGGGACGGGTTATTCCGGTCAATACGGGAGGGAATATTTTGACACGCCTGCTTGACCTGGAACGGAGCGGCGGGTATCAGGTCGATCAACAGGCCCGGTATAATTTGCGGCTCATGCCCCAGTACGGCGGCACGGTCGGAGGGTTTCGGAGAAAGGTACTGCTCGATCTTGGCGGATTTAACACCAAAATTCTGGCGGAGGACACCGAGCTTACCTACCGTCTTTCCATTCATGGATGGAAAGTGTTGTACGCAAACCGGGCCGAGTGTTATGAAGAAGTGCCGGAAAAATGGACGGTACGCGCCCGCCAGATCAGGAGATGGTCGCGAGGCCATAATGATGTCATGTTCAGATATTTTTTCCCGCTGCTTACGTCTCCTTTTCTTTCGTTCCGGGAGAAATTCGACGGCATGCTGCTCCTGCTGGTATATTGCGTCCCGGTTATTTTATTGATCGGCTTGATTGATTCGCTCTTCCTCTTTTTTTGGGGCGACATGAGCATTTTTGCAGGAATCTTCTTTCTGATCTTTATCGGAGCATATAATACGTTCGGCAATTTTGCGCCGTTTTACCAGGTCGGGACCGCCTGTCTTCTCGATGGCGTTTCAAGGCGCATCCTGCTTCTTCCGTTTTTGATCTTTAATTTCTTTTTTAACATGTGGTATATTTCCAAAGGTTTTTTCGACGCCTGCATTGACAAACTGATCAATCGGAAAGCGGTCTGGCAAAAAACAGAACGGTTTAGAACCACATCAAACGTGGAACCTTCCGTATGATTTTGACACTCATCATCATTCTGTTTATACTCATGTTTCTGATCCCCTTTATTCCCGGAGCGTATGAAATACGGAAAAAAAAGGATGCGAAGCCTCTGTTTATCGACATGGAATACCGGAAGGATCCGCGATATTTTTCCCTTTCGTTCAGGAAACTGCTCATGGATTCCCTCGGGGAAATTGCTTCTGACGAGATTCATGAGGTAACACTTTCAAAACTCGAACATGCCGAAATCCTTGATCATGGGCGGCCGGTTACCGGCACGGAACTGGACATGATCCTCTATATACGGCACGATCTGATTTCCGAATCTGATGTAACCTTTCACAAGGAAGTGTATGTACGGGAACAAACGACCATAGGAAAAAATAACCAGCTGCAGGCGCTTGCATGTGACGGAGATGTTCACATTCAGGCAGGAACGACCTTTTTTCGATGGCTCGATGCGCAGGGATCGATCCGGGCAGAAAGAGCATGCTCGCTGGGCGTGGATGCAACGTGCGGAAAGATGTTTTCCCTTGCAAAAACCTGTTCCTTTACACGATTATATGGCTTTCCAGTCCAAACCGATTCCGATGAAGCGCCTTTTCAGAGAACGGGCATTGCGCTGGAAGAGAACCTGAATGTTTTTGAAGGTGACCTGATAGAACGCATATCATCTGACATTCCGCCGTTCACCATAAAAAATTGCAGTCTCATTGCAGCCAAATCACTTACCATAGGAGATCACGTTGTGATCTGCGGTCATGTGAAAACACATGGAGACCTCATCATCGGAAATGAGGCTATTATTGCTGGAAACGTTTTTGCTGAAGGAAGCATCACCATCGGCCCTCGTGCCACAATCAGAGGAACCGTCTTCTCGCAGCAACATACTCATATTGGAGTCGATGTTTTGATTGGAGCAGCCCAGGGAATCAAGTCGGTCATCAGCAAAAAAGGAGTTACGCTTGAATCAGGAGTAACGATTTATGGATACACCATGACCGAAGGAAAGGGACTTGTCCTATGAAAAAAGTCCATCTTGTTGCTCTGCTCATTGCAGGGGCACTTATCGCATATACTATCTGGACTTTTCAAAAAACAAAAACACTATTTGAAGGTCATGATATAAAAATTTTGATTGTTTATGATGCACGATGTTCCGGAAACTGCTCGTCCATCCTCAATGCATATCAAAGCGTACTTCAGGAAGAAGGAGTCCCTTTTAAAATCGCAGATGCCTATCAAATCATGGAAAACCAGCCGGAACATGTTGCCAAGCGAATTCCGGCGCTTATATTTCCTGATAGCATTGTGCAAAATCTTCCTGCTGGATTCAATCCGTGGCTTAGGAAATACCTTGCGGTCGGAGGAAACCTCCTTATTGTGTACGATGCTGGAGTAAAAAGCAAACGAGACCGTTATTTAGATAATTCCACCTTGTCTGATATTCTTGGATTTAATACGATTACATTTCAAACAGCAGGAGCTGATGCCTACACGCACGGGCAGATTATGTTCGCAACGAATGAAGCCAGGGATTTTTTCCAAATTCCTTCTGGCAAAACAATGCCGCAACGAATACAAAACAAAAATGGTGACCATCCCACGCTCAGCGGGTATGGATACGGCAGGCTTACCTATCCGGTTTCCCGCATAGAGTCAATCAAGAATGCTGCTTCCTCTCCCACCATCTATGCATACGGCGTTACGGAAAAAGATACTATTCCCGCAATTGTGCTTACTGATTATGCACAGGGAAAGGTCCTTTATGTCAATCTCCCGCTTGGTCATTTGAAAGCAAACTCCGATGATCTTCCGCTGCGATCCGTGCTCCGGACATTCCTTTTCTCAATCGTGGAAATTCCGCACCTGATGAATGTGGAACGAGGACTTGGCAGCATTGTCATTAACTGGCATGTTGATTTCGAGCTTGAACATAAAACGCTGCCAGATATGAAAAAAATGGGTCTTTTGCGCAAGACAATTCCTGCGTCTTTTCACATTACGGCTGGTGAATTTTGCGACAAACCCGGAGACGGGGAAGGATTCGATGCATGCGGGAAAGGGAGACCGTTTTTTGATCTGATACGACCGTATGGATCGATAGGTTCTCATGGCGGATGGGCCCATAACTGGTTTGCAAAAAATATTGAGGACGGTGTATTCAAGGAAAAGGAGATGCGTCACTATATCGTAAAAAATAATACCTGCCTTGAAAAATTATCCGGACATCCGATCATAGAATATTCCGCACCGAATGGCGTACACCCGCAACCAACCTTAACCGCTATTTTGGAAGACCTCGGATTCATCGCGTATTATTCCACCGGCGACACGGGAGCCGCGCCGAATCGCGCGTTTTTTGAAGGGAAAATGATCAGCAGAAAGGTGATCGCATTTCCCGTGATACCGTTCGGCAAAGTCGCTTCATTGTATGAAATGGATGTTCTGGATAAAAGAAAGGAATCCGAGGTTATCGCATGGTTCTATGACGTCCTTGCATACGTTGCGAACAACAGGACCGTTCGTCTGGTTTACTCTCATCCCTATAATATTGAACATTATCCGCGTGCAGTAAAAGCCTTCCTGGATCGAATAGAATCCTTGCAACAAGACAAAAAAATCTCGGTTTCTACGATGACTGATTACGCTTCGTTTTTACTCCGTTTTTTAAAAACACAGTATTCATTCAAACAGGAGAATGGAAAACTGTACGTTCATCTGAAAAACCCTGAGGGCCTGGCAGGCATCTGCATTGCCTTGCCGAAAAAAAAGTACCAGAAACCTGCTCTTCCTGATATCACGATTCAGGAAGACAATGGATTTTATTATGCCACGGTGGAGCGGAATGATAAGGAAAAACATTTTACCCTTGATGCTCATTAACGGTCTTTTTCTGACGATGGTGTGCGCTGTTGCCTTTGCCGAGCATCCTGCGCTCGCTGTTATGAAACTGCACAGCAAACCTTCCGAGGGAATCCAGACCATCAATCCGTATACGCTCAGCATTTTTGCTTTGTATGAATTAAAGCATGAAAGAAATAGTGAAGAAGTGCGCCAGTTTATTCTCTGGTATTTCGGCAAGCTTAATTATCCGGATCGCAACGGCTTGACCGGATCCGTGTATGATTATGAGCTGGAAAACGGCCAGGAACGATCAACAAACCAGTATGATTCCGTGGACGGATATGCCGGGCTTTTTCTCCACCTGCTTCATGTCTATGCGGTAAAAACAGGCGACATCAAGCTTGTTCGTGATCACTGGAAAAAAATCGAAGATATAGCATATCTGATTCCGTTTTTGCAGGGCAAGGATAGCTTGACCGTTGCCTTGCCCGGCAGGCACGAAAAATATCTGATGGATAATTGCGAAGCGTACGGAGGCATTTCAGCCTTTCTTGCGCTCCAGAATCTTGCTGGCAAAACAAACACCGCCTATTATGAACGGATTCGTATGTCCATCCGTCAAGCCATAGTTACCCGCTTGTATGAACCCAAAAAGAAAATTTTTTCCTGGGCCATTGAAAATGACGTAAAAAGCCGGTCGCAATGGAAGGTTTTCTACCCGGATGCCTATGCCCAGCTTTTTCCGATTTATTATAATCTGCTCACGTCAAATCCTCGATTGAAACGCCATCTCTGGAATGAATTCAACCGGCGATACAAAGCAAAGGTCTCAGGATTTCCCGTTGAGCAGCGTCTCATGTATGAATTAACTGCCCTGGCAATAAAGGAGAATAAGTAAAATGCAAATCGGCTGTATTTTAAAAATGCCTCCCTTGAGGCACTATATCGGTATTCTTGTTTTGAGCGGATTCCTTCTTGTTCCCGCAAGTATGGAAGCAGCAGAAAACGGAGCTCCGCTCAAAAACCGTATTGAACTTTCAGCATCACATGAATATCTCTCCCCGTTCGCAGAATTTGGAGACTGGCAGACTCTTTCTGCAGCCTGGTACCGGAAAGAACGGCCGGATTTGACCTGGTTTGTTCAAATGCAGGGCTTCACTCGGAACGAGGGAACCGGTTTACTGGGCACCATCGGAGCATATAAAGATTGGACGGATTCCTTTTATACCTATTCTGCTTTTTCCGCCGGAACACGGACTGTGTTTCTTCCTCAGGTACGATATGATCAGGATTTTAGTTTTAAAATGGGCAAGGAGAAAAATATTGTCTGGCTTGTCGGCGGCACCTATATCCAGTATTTCGATGAACATCGAGATTACATTCTTTCTACCGGACTGACAATCTATATGAACAAATGGATCACGGAATATCGCATTTTCCGGAATGTAAGCGAGCCGGGCTGGATTGAGTCGTTTTCTCATCTCGTTTCGATAACGTATGGAGAGGAAGGAAAAAACTGGACAACCGCGACGGCCTCGTACGGAAAGCAGGCGTATCTGGCGATTCAACAGGAAGCTCCATCATCATCCGTGAAAAACAACTCGCTTCTTCTCTCTTTGCACCATCGGAAATGGCTTGGATCGGATTGGGGTGTGTTTGGTGAGTTAAGTTATTTTAATTTATATAACACCTATCAAAAAGGAGGTTTGGTGCTCGGCGTCTTTAAAGAATTTTAATCATCAACTGCACCTTACGGGCATGAGATCACCCATCACAGACAATCTATGCGGGCTGTCAAGCAAAAACTATACTGATTTTGCGCTCTGCATCGATTAAAAATTTTAGTTGAAACAAAAAACTTTTAATAATACAATAGTGACTAACTGTACTATACTATAAGGATGTCGTGCTACATTCTTATTCGTTAGATTTAAACATCTCATTGAGAAAGGGGGGGGATACTAAACGAAAGGATTCTTATCATGCAAAAGAGTACTGTTGGTAGCACGGTGTTCTGGATTTTAAATATGAGTAAATTATGAAAGGAACTGATCATGAAAAAGACCATTCTGAGTTTCGTAGTTACTCTCTTTGTAAGTTCTCTGGTATTTGCTTGTGCCTCATCCTACAAGGGAACAGCTGAAATGAACGCGAAGTGGTTAGCCGTAAACAAGGAAGTTACCCAGATGATGGCTGACATCCAAAAGAAGATGGCCGATGTAAAAGGGATAGCTCCAGCGAAACTTGCCGCAGTGAAGGCTGACCTCACTGCTGCAACCGAGGATTGGAATAAAGCACTGGCAACCGCCAAGGCAGGAAAAACTGCTGACGCTGTTACCGCTGGCACCGCAGTAAAGGACAAGCTTGCAAAAATAAAAGATGCCCTCGGAATAACTGCACCGCCCGCACCAGCTGCTCCTGCAAAAAAATAAATCGTTCTTCCATTCAAAATACAAAAAGCAGCTCCGTAAGGGAGCTGCTTTTTTTTGTCATGCTTTTCACAGTCGCTTACAATGATGAAAGCAATCCTTGATCCTTAAAACTGAAATGAGCCGCGTCCCCGATGATCACATGATCCAGCACCTGAATGCCAAGCACATCGCCTGCCTGCACAAGCCGTTTGGTAAGTAACATATCCTCCTGGCTCGGTTTCACGTCCCCACTTGGATGATTGTGTATGAAAATAACGGCTGCTGCTGATTCGCGGATCGCCGCTTTGAAGCTGTCACGTGGATGAACCAGAGAGGCGGAAAGACTCCCGATCGAGACAACTTCCTCACGAATAATCCTGTTTTTTGTATCCAGCAGCGCGCATCGAAACGTTTCTTGTTTCAGTTCCTTCATTCTCGGACGATAATAGCACGCGACATCCTGACTGGAACAAAACGACGTACCAGCGAGCTTCGGTTTTTGATACCGCCTTCCGAGTTCAATCGCTGCTTTTATCTCTGCCGCTTTCGCAGGCCCGATGCCTTGTATTGCGCATATTTCCTTTATGGATGCCTGTTCAATGCAGCTTAAGCTTCCAAAATGCTCAAGAAGTTCGCGGCCAAGATCGACTGCAGTACGCCCAGCTTTTCCACTCCGGATAATCACGGCAAGAAGATGAGCATCGGAAAGCACTCCTGCTCCCTGCGCCATCAGCCGTTCTCGTGGCCGTTCATGTTCCGGCCAGTGTTTTACACTTTTCTTCTTTTCAAGCATAATTGCATGCCCTATACTATGAGAATGAAGGAATCAGCAGTGTCAAAATTTTTTGTGGTAGTCTTTTGTTTTTTCGGCAAAGAGCTTTCCGAATTCAAAGCATTTCTTGGCATCGTCAGCATGCATCCGGTAATTGCTTTCCACGCCCGGCTCAACCGTTTCAAGGCCCATTTCTTTAAACACGCCGTACGCTTCCTTGACCGCTCCGCCAGCCCAGCCAAAACTGCCGAATGCACCGACAATGCGATTTTTGGGACGCAAACCACGAAGATGCTGCATGAATTCCGCAATCGAAGGAAACATAAGGTTATTTAAGGTCGGTGTTCCGACAAGCAGTGCGCGTGATTCCCAGAACCGTTTAATAGCTATGCTGGTGGGAGTCGAACGAAGTTTGATCACTTCTACTTCGACGCCCCCAGATTGAATGCCTTCTACAAGAGGGATTGTCATGTGCTCGGTCCCATGCCACATGGTGTCGTAGACAATCACAACACGCAGATCTGCCTTGCCATTCGCCATATCAAGATATTGCTGGATGATCTTGCCGGGATCTTTTCTCCAGATAACCCCGTGATCCGGCGCAATCATATCAATTGCAAGGCCAAGTTTCGTAATCTCAGCGATCTTGGTTTTGATCTGATTGCCGAATGGCATCAGGATGTTTGCATAATAATCACGGACGGCATGTTCAAGCGAAGCAGCGGAATACTGTGCACAGTAGTCATCATCGAACCGCACGGTTGCGGCAAGATGCTGGCCAAACGCGTCCTGGCTGATCAAAAGCTTGTCCTCAGGAATATAGGTCATCATGGAATCAGGCCAGTGAAGCATCGGCGTCTCAAGAAACATGAGCGTTTTGGAACCGGTTTCAAGCTTGTCTCCGCTTTTTACAATCCGGAAATTCCAGCGAGATGTATCAAAAAAGCGATCAATTCCTTTCTTGCCACGCTCGGTAATATGAATGACGGCGTTCGGCGCAAGTTCCATGATCCGGTCGAGACTCGATGCATGATCATTTTCAATATGATTGATAACCACATTTTCGATTTTTGCAGGATCGACAAGAGTTCTGATATTCTCGATCGTATAATCGACGAAATCGTGCTTTACCGTGTCCACAAGCGTCACATGCTTGTCGAGGATAAGATAATTATTGTAGGAAGTTCCGTTTGGCGTGATATATCCATGAAAATCACGCACCGCCCAGTCAATGGCTCCTACCCAGTAAATGTCCGGCTTAATTTTCGTCGTTCCCATAAGATACTCCTTGTTCTCAGATTATGAATATTTTCATACCATCACTATAGTTTAACGCATTGCTTTTTGCAATACTCCTGAGAACAAGGAATTCATAAATCTTATAAAAGGAAAAGCCATTCATGTCAATGAACAACCTGCTCTGAATGGCTTTTTAAAGTTAATCGCAAAATTTGTAACGATGTTATTAAAATACAGCAAAAATACTTATGAGAAATTCGCTTGGTCGAACTTTTTTGTCAGAATTGTAATACTTCGTCATATTTACACTTGAAGTATCCACCGCAAATTCAAATCCAAAACCGACCTTTTTCTTCCTGAAAAATTCAGTGCCAATGCCAACAAGAAAACCTACTTCCTTGCTCTTTACAAAATCGCCACCAGCTATATGGTAGGATATTCCAGAACGTATATAGGGAGATATATTAGACGAGGGTAAAAACGCATATCTGAGGGAAAGATTGACCGGCATGGCATATAAAGAATATGATTCTGAGGGTGACTCAGCTTTAAGATACATGAAAGGTCCAAAACCGCCGCCGATTCCCAAACCATTATCAAACTCATAATACGGCTGAAATGTAAGTCCAACCGGCCATTGAGATTTTTTCTCGACTGAATATCCCATGGCATGAAGATTATCTTCCACAACATTTGTCATCTTATAAAAGCCTGTGGAGTAAGCAACGCCAACCGGAAATCGCCATTGACCTGCATACGCAAAGTTACAGATCAAAAGTAATACAACAATCATTAATGCAGCGATAATCATAATGCTCTTCTTCATGGTTATGCCCTCACGAAATGTAGTTAAAAAACAGCAGGATTCTGCATCATAGAGAAGGAAATGTCAATCACCCGATATGGGTATTTTTTGGGTAGGCAAAAAATGTCACTCGTTTTTTTTCAATGACTTAGCTTGCGCTATTGAGATATTCTTTAATTTTATCTCTGACGGTTTTAAAAATAAAATCAAACCGTTCATCTGATTCAAGCAGGGTTATCCGAAATCCTTTGAGCGAACAGTTAAAGCCCGTCAAGGGAACAATACAAATGCCAGTCGAAGCGAGAAGATAATAAACAAATCGTTTGTCGAGAGCAACATTCATGGTTATTTTCTCAACATATTTTTTGCTTTCCGGATGGTTCACCTTCAAAAATTGCCGCTCGTTCAAAACTCCTTCTTCAAACATGACCGTCATGTAAAATGCGCCGTTTGTCCGGTTCACGATGATGCCGTCGAGGTCTTTTAAGAGATTATACGCAATATTCGATCTCCGTTCGTATTGTTTATTTCTCTGTTGCAGGTGTTCCTGGAACCGGGGATCCGGCAGAATTCGCGGAATAACTTTTTGAGGAAGACTGGTTGAACAGACTTCGAGCATCTTGTCATCAAGAATGCTTTTCACATACTTGGCAAACACCGGGTCATTCGTCTGATTATACACTTCTATCCAGCCGCACCGCGCTCCTGGCCAGGGAAGTTCTTTTGAAATGCCTTTCATCGCAATTCCGCAAATGCCGTTGATCACTTCGGCGAGCGGCACGGCCCGTGTTCCGTTGTAGGCCATGTTCGTATAAATTTCGTCGCATACAATGAACAGGTCGTGTTCTTTTGCGATTGAAACGATTTCAAGCAGGATTTCTTTGGGATAGACAGCGCCGGTTGGGTTGTCCGGATTGATGATAAGAATGCCCGAGATTGCCGGATTGTATTTTACCTTCATGCGCAGATCATCAAGATCAGGATACCAGTTATTCCGAGGATCAAGATTGTAGGAAATGTATTGGGCGCCTGCATGCGCAGCCTCGGCAGATGAATGCGTACTGTAAGCGGGACTGGGACCGATCACCCGGCATTCCTTCCTGAGCCGTCCATAAATTTTACTGATAGCGTCTCCCAGGCCATTAAAAAAAAGAATATCTTCCTTGGTGATCCGTACATTTCCTTTTTTATTCGCCTGCTCAGCAAGGAACTCTCGTGTTGCATCGAGCCCTTTCGTGGGTGAATATGCGTAGGACAGATCTTCATGCACTGTCTCGCTCACGATCTGCTTGATCCAGTCCGGGACTTTTTCCCCTTTTTGAACCGGATCCCCGATATTCTCCCAGATGATATCAATGCCGAATTTCGCAAACTCCTTTGCAACGGCAACAATTTCGCGTATCTCATACCGAAGTTCTTCAGCTCCTGCAGAAACAATGTTATTTCGCATACAAACTCCTTTGTCGCTATCTTACAAAAAATGTGTTTGAGAGTAAAGGAAAATACTGGGTTTTTGAAGAGAGGGAATCAGGGTTTGCAGAGCGCTTTCTCGACGTATTCATTCAGAATCGCGATTGCCTGAAAAATATCAGGGGTCTGAGGAAGGTGAGCGGAAAGATGACGAATATAATCGCGCTCAATTACCATCGCGAAAGAGCTTTTAAAATTGAGATCGTACAACCACGCAAGCTGGAGCAGCTTGAAATCATTCAGCGTCCGAAGCTGGGACATTTTCACCATGTTTCCGTGCATGAGCGACGACAATACTTCGGATGAATATCCCGGCGTATCCGGCAAACCCAGAGCAACCGCTCCAGCCCGGGTTGCTTCATCCTGATTATAATAGTCCAGGAACACCCGGAGAATATCAAGTTTGTCCGCATCACGAACAAGCCGTACATAGTGAAGACTTTCAGCATCAACCCCGGAAGGAATGATAAAGACATTATGAAGAGACACACACCGGATAATCATCTCCCGATCGTGTTCCGAAAGAACGCCGAGAACACCCTGTTCGCGCAAGACCTGAGCTCCCAGGGTCCCGTGATTTATCGAGACGCTGTCATGGAATGTTTTATATTGCCGGTACTGCTCGAACCGTCCGACATCGTGAAGCAGGCCAGCAGCCTCGGCAAGAGCCGTTGCTTCGGAATTCAGACCAAGATCTTGTGCAATGCGTAAGGCGTTTTTTCGCACATGCTCGGAATGTACCTGCTTCAGCGTGATATTCCGCTGATCTTCAATCACCGGAGTTGAAAAAGAATCACCGTACAGGTTAAACCAGTTTATGATATATGCAAGGTCGTGAGAATTCATAGACAGAGACAAGGGGAAAATCCTCGACAACAAGACGAGGTCGGAGAGCATTCTACTGCAAAGCATGCAGCGGGGCAAATAAAATCCGCATCAGGACGTTCAGGTCCCGTATTTCTTCAGTTGATATTTTCTTTCCTTCTCATGGTACATCATGGCGTCCGCTCCCGAAATAAGCTCATCCAGAGAACGCGGATGTTCAGGATCGTAGCATTTCATTCCGGTGCTGATAGACAGGTAATACCGGCGTCCAGGAAGGACATTCCGTGCCTTGATACTTTCACGCATCCGGGCAAGAATCGCCTCGCCTTCACCGTTGTTCCCATTCAGTTCAAGCATCAAAACCGCGAACTCGTCCCCCCCGAAACGGCCGATAATATCGGACTCACGGAAAACCTCTTTTAAAACCGACGCAGTTTCAACAAGGGCGAGGTCTCCTTCCGGATGTCCAAGGGTATCGTTGATTTTTTTTAACCCGTCGAGATCAGCATAAAAGAGGACGAATCCTTTCCGGGTACGGTGAGCAACTCGCAGCTGCTGTTGAGCAAGAGAAAAGAAACCGCGTCGATTTAAAAGACCGGTAAGATCATCGGTCATGGAAATCGATTCAAGCGTCTGTTCGAAGTTTTTGCGTTCCTGCACGTCGTAACAGGAGCTGATATACCCGTCAAAATGACCTTCCGGATCTTGGAACGGCCTCCCAAATTCAACAATCCAGCGGTATTCTTCAGCGTAATTTTTCAGACGATATTCAGTAACATAGGGGACCCGATTGCTAAATGTCTCAACGTGCAGTTTCTTTAACCGCTCAAGATCATCCGGATGCACGCCCTGCATCCAGGCCGAACCGATCTCCTGGCTCATTGTTCTTCCCGTGAAATTGAGCCAGGCTTTATTGAAATAATCGCTGTTTCCATCCGTGTCCGTCCGGCGGATGGGATTCGGCAGTTCATCGATAAGCGGCAAATAAAAATTGCGAGATCGGAGGAACGCGTCTTCAGCGCGCTTGCGGTCAGTGATATCCGCGATCATGCACACGGCAAAAGGGTCGTTTCGAGTCTCCGGACGTGGAAATGACAAGGCAACAAGCATCCAGGCGCTTGTCCCGTCTTTTTTAAGGCATTGAATGGAAAAATGGGCTGATTCATGCCTGGCACCTGCACGCAGATCGTAGTACCAGTTTTTTTCAAGCGACGTTTCCTCGGGATGAATAAACTCTGAAAACTTTTTTCCAACCAATTCCTGATTTGCATACCCTAACATATTTGAAAAAGCAGGATTCGATACCACGATTCGTTCATCTTCATCAAGCAGAACAATTCCCATTGCAGCATGATCAAAAACCAGACGATAGGGACGTTTCTTCTTCAAAAAAAGATTTTTCACCCGGATGAAAAAGTTCACGATGCACTCCTTGTTTCATAAGTGTATCCGACCTTATGCAAAAGTGCAATGAACGGCGAGTTCATCAGTCTTTATTCGTATAAAAAAATAATGTTTATCAGGTATTTTTGTTTCATAAGAGAGTTCCTATTATCTTGTATTGTGTTCTTTTCTTAGCTGTGCTATACCATATAAGTAACTGGCTATCTTATCTTATCTTATCTTATCTTATCGATTTCATCTCGGCATCAACGACGGTAATATTTCTCGGAATATAAGGAGGCTTTTCGTGGCATCTGGACAGAAAAAAAAGAATAAAGTAAAACCGCTACTTTTAAAAAGCGCCACCGGAATTCAGGGACTTGATGAAATTACAAAAGGTGGACTTCCAAAAGGACGTCCTACGCTTGTAGCAGGAGCGGCAGGGTGTGGGAAAACTCTCTTTGCCATGGAGTTTCTTGTGCGGGGCGCTGAGCAATTCAATGAGCCCGGAATCTTTGTATCATTCGAAGAAAATTCTGATGAACTCATTAATAATTTTTCCTCCCTCGGCTTCGATCTCAAGACTCTTACCAAACAAAATAAAGTCATTCTTGATTATATCTATATAGAACGTTCCGAGATCGAGGTGACCGGTGAATATGATCTGGAGGGACTGTTTGTCCGGCTTGGAAGCCTTATCGACTCCATCGGCGCAAAGAGGATCGTTCTCGATACCCTGGAAGCGCTGTTCGGCGCCCTGCCGAATGAAGGGATTCTTCGCGCAGAACTTCGGCGGCTGTTCCGCTGGCTCAAGAAAAAAGGGGTGACTGCGATTATTACCGCGGAAAAAGGCCAGGGCAGCATGACGCGCCATGGGCTTGAGGAGTATGTCTCCGATTGCGTCATTGTTCTTGATCATCAAATGTCGGAAGGAGTCGCCACCCGGCGCATGAGGATCGCCAAATACCGTGGTTCCCTGCACGGGACAAATGAGTATCCGTTCCTTATCGAGGGCGATGGTATTTCCGTTCTTCCCATAACCTCACTGGGGCTTACTCATAAGGTGTCAAACCGGCGGATATCATCCGGAATCCCAAAGCTCGACAGCATGCTGGGCGGAAAAGGCTTTTTCCGGGGAAGCAGCATCCTGGTTTCAGGCACAGCCGGGACCGGAAAATCGAGCATGTCCGCTCATTTTGCCTATTCCGTCTGCAAACGAGGAGAGCGCTGCTTATATCTTGCATTCGAGGAATCCGAAAGCCAGATTGTGAGAAACATGCTCTCGATCGGGATTGATCTTGCCCCCCTGGTAAAAAAGGGGCTTTTAAAATTCCATACATCCCGTCCCACATTTCAGGGCCTTGAAATGCATCTGGCAACCATCCACAGCATGATCGAAGAGTTTAAACCACAGGCCGTTATTATTGATCCCGTAACCAACCTGACTTCCGTCGGGACCAGTAATGAGGTAAAATCGATGCTGACCCGCATAATCGATTTCATGAAAATGAACATGATCACGGCTTTTTTCACCAATCTCTCTCATCAGAATACAGTCGAAAAAACCGATATCGGCCTTTCGTCCCTTATGGACACCTGGATATTGCTCCGTGCTATTGAAATAAACGGGGAACGCAATCGCGGGTTGTATGTGCTCAAATCACGCGGCATGGCTCATTCGAATCAGATACGAGAATTCCGTCTGACGAATAAAGGAATCGATCTTGTTGAAGTATACATGGGCGGGGAAACCGTTCTTACCGGCACCGCGCGAATTGCGCAGGAGGCAAAGGAATCCGCAGAGACGATTGTCCGATCGCAAGAATTAGAATGGAAACAACGTGAACTTGAACGGAAACGCAGGGCAACGGAAGCACAGATTGAACTGCTTCGTTCTCAGTATGAAGCAGAGAAAGATGAACTCAATATCACCATGACCCATATGAAGAAAAAAGAGGATACAATTACCAGAGAACGGAAAACCATGGCCCTCATTCGTGATGCGCACATAAAAAACTGACGCAGGAAGAAGGATTGGCATGAAAACGACAAAAAAGAAGTCAGCATCAAAAACCACGGCCAACAAAACAGTGAAAAAGAAAGAAACATGGAATTTACGATTGTATGTTGCAGGTCAAACATCAAAATCACTTACCGCATTTGCCAATTTAAAGAAAATATGCGAAGAACATCTTGCCGGCAAATATCAGATTGAAGTAGTGGATCTTTTAAAAAATCCATTGCTTGCAAAAGGAGACCAGATCCTTGCGCTTCCTACGTTGGTAAGAAAGCTGCCAACACCCATAAAAAAGATTATCGGCGATCTTTCAAACACGGAACGGGTGCTCGTTGGACTTGATATTCGGTCCCTATAAGCGGTAATACTAATAGAAACACATTTATTATTGTGTCATTGCGAGGAGTTTGGCGACGATGCAATCTCCTTTTAACAACGTGAACAGCGAGATTGCCACGCTCGCTGCGGTCGCTCGCAATGACGGTGTAACAAAAGTTTTTGCATTTATATTAGTCGGAGAAGAAAATGGCCAAGGCAAAACAACAAAATGATATCGTTACATTTGAAAAAAATCTCAAAAAAGCAGGAACAGAGAAGTATATCCTGCGGTTATATATTGCAGGCATGACTCCGCGGTCAACCAAAGCCATTGAAAATATCAGGGCTATTTGCGAAGAGCATCTCAAAGGAAGATATGAACTCGATGTGGTGGATATTTATCAGCAGCCGGTGCTTCGGGAAGGCAAACAAATTATTGCCGCGCCAACACTCATAAAAAAACTTCCTGAACCGCTTCGAAGATTCATTGGTGACATGTCGGACACGGAACGCATTCTTGTTGGGTTGGATTTGCGGCCAAAGGAAAAAACACGGTAACTATTCCGTTTCGAACACATGAAAAAAACGCCTAAAATGAAAAAGAAATCGGAATCCCGCCCTGCTCCATTGACACGATCACCACGAAAAAACACCGATGCAGCAATGACCGCTGAAATAGGAGAACTGCGCGCCCGTCTTCAGGAAGCCCAGGAAACGCTGCATGCTATCCGGGCCGGAGAAGTCGATGCTCTCGTGGTTTCAGGACCTGAGGGCGACAACGTTTTTACTCTCAGAACCGCTGAACATCCCTACCGGATCCTCGTTGAAGCCATGAACGAAGGAGCGGCAACGCTGTCTTCTGAGGGCATTATACTGTACTGCAACACCAGCCTCGCTGCCATGCTGGAAAAACCACTTGAAAAAATTATCGGAACATCGCTTAGCGATTATATTGTCCCTTCATATCTGTATGCGTATGACTCGCTCTTTAAAAAAGGACTGAATGGCAGCGCCTCCGGCGAACTGATCCTGCATAATGACACTATTACCTGGCCGGCATATGTTTCCTGTCGATCCCTCAATCTGGAACAGACCCGGGCTCTTTCTTTAATCATTACCAACATAACCGAGCGGAAACAGGCTGAAGAAGCGCTCAAAAAAGCATACCAGGAAATGGAGCGGCGAGTTGAGGAGCGTACATGGGAGCTTCAACAGAGCAAATACGAACTTGAAAAACAGAATGATGAATTGCTTTCAATCCAGGAAAAATTACGAGAATCTGAATTGAGATGCAGGATCGTTGCGGATAATACCTACGACTGGGAATACTGGATGTCGCCTAATGACACGCTCAATTACGTTTCTCCTTCCTGCGAACAAGTCAGCGGTCGGTCGCCGGAAGCATTCATGAAAAATCCGTCCCTGTTTACCGCTATCGTCCATCCGGATGACCAAGAGCAGTTTAAAGCACATCTCCACGAACGAAAAATTGAAAAAAAACGATATGCACTGGAATATCGGATCGGGCATACTGATGGAACCATTCGGTGGATTGCCCATATGTGTCAGCCGGTTTTTGATGGCCAGGGAACCTTTATCGGCACGCGGAGCAGCAACCGTGATATTACCAAAAGAAAAGAAACGGAAAAAACATTAGCGGATCATGCGGCCCGACTTGAAGCAATTAACCGGGAACTGGAATCTTTTTCGTTCACTGCCTCGCATGATTTGCGCGCGCCGTTGCGTCGGATCGATGGTTTTGTGAAGTTGCTTTTCGAGGATTATGCTCCTGTATTCGACGATCAGGCAAAAAATTATCTGGAGCGCATTCGGGAAAATGCCGGCAATATGGGCCATCTGATTACAGCGCTGCTTAGTTTCGCGCGAATTACCCGTCAGGACATGCGCAAGTCCCGGGTAAATTTAAGCGCCATGGCGACGCTTGCCGTGGAAGAACGGAAAAAAACATGGCCCGAACGGGAAGTAACCGTTGTTATTCCTCCAAAGATCATGGCTGATGGCGATCCGCTCCTGCTCCAGGTTGTTATTAATAATCTGATCGGGAATGCCTGGAAATTTACAAAAAATCGTAAAGACGCCATCATCGAATTTGGCATGACAAAAAACAGCGAAACCGTATATTTCATCCGGGATAATGGCGCGGGATTTAATATGGAACACAAGGAAAAACTATTTATCCCGTTTCAGCGCTTTCATTCCCCCACGGAGTTCCCCGGAACCGGGGTCGGGCTCGCCACGGTCCAGCGGATTATCCACCGGCATGGCGGCCACATCTGGGCCAAAGGCGAAGAAAACAAGGGCGCAACGTTTTACTTCACCCTCTCGTAATCCGCTTATTCTTTAAGGATCTCCGTCATTCCATTCCTGAAAAATCATTGCACGAATCCTGTTCCTGCTGTACTATGGGTGCTGTTTTTTTATTTCAGCATCATGGGAGAAACATGATCCAGACCACGAATATTCAAAAATCCTATGGAAAACAACTCTTGTTCGACGGAGTCGGTTTTACCGTTAATCCGCGTGAACGAATCGGCCTTGTCGGCAGAAACGGACATGGAAAGACTACGCTGTTCAAAATGATCCTCGGCGAAGAGCACCCCGACAGCGGCGAAATCGTCATTCCTTCCGGATATGCAATCGGGCACCTCTCCCAGCACATTCATTTCGAGGAAAACACCGTTCGCAAAGAAGCCTGCCTCAGCCTTCCTGTGACAGACGATCATCGTGATGAAACATATAAAGCGGAAGCCATTCTCTTCGGTCTCGGATTTACTGAACAGGACATGGACAGCAATCCTTCGCAATTATCCGGCGGCTATCAGGTACGGCTGAACCTTGCAAAAGTCCTTGTATCCGAGCCGAATCTTTTGCTGCTCGATGAACCCACAAATTATCTTGATATCGTCTCGGTTCGATGGCTTACCCGGTTTCTCCGCGCATGGAGAAACGAACTCATCATCATAACGCATGACCGCGACTTCATGGACAGTGTCACGACGCATACCATGGGCATCCATCGTTTTAAAATGCGAAAAATCGCAGGCGGCACGCAGAAACTGTACGATCAGATACTGCTCGAAGAGGAAATCCACGAAAAAACCCGACAGAACGATGAAAAAAAGCGGAAAGAAGTAGAACAATTCATCAACCGCTTCCGCGCCCAGGCCACCAAGGCAAAAGCCGTCCAATCCCGCATCAAAGCGCTTTCCAAACATGAAAAGCTGGAAAAACTGAGCGAGGTAAAGACACTCGACTTTGCATTCCGATCAGCGCCGTTTGCCGCAAAATGGCTTATGAATGCAGAAGACCTGTCTTTCTCGTTCTCTTCCGACAGCCAGAAACTGATCGATGCTCTGACGCTGCCGGTCGGGAAAAAAGACAGGATTGCCGTCATTGGAAAGAACGGGAAGGGAAAAACCACGCTCTTGAACCTGCTCGGACGCGAGCTTTCGCCAACCACCGGTGATATAAAAATTCATCCAAACACGAAAATAGCGTATTTCGGCCAGACGAACATCAACAGACTTCAGCCGGACAAAACCGCGCTTCAGGAAATCATGGATGTTCACCCGGATCACAGCAGAAATGAAGCGTACTCCATTTGCGGGCTCATGATGTTCGAAGGCGATCATGCGCTCAAAAAAATAAGCGTTCTCTCGGGCGGAGAAAAAAGCCGGGTGCTGCTCGGCAAACTGCTTGTCTCCCCTTCCAATCTGCTGCTCCTCGATGAACCCACAAACCATCTCGATATGGAATCCATCGATTCTTTGATTGAAGCGATCGAGGAATTCGATGGCGCAGTCATCATTGTTACCCACAGCGAAATGATCCTTGAAGCCGTGGCAACAAAGCTCGTGGTCTTTGATAACGGAACCGTAAACGTATTCGATGGAACATATCTCGATTTTCTCGAACGAGTTGGATGGCAGGACGAGGAAGGAATCCGGAAACAGCCTGCAAAACAGCAAGAGTCGGAAAAAGGAACGAACAAAAAAGACGCCAGAAAATTTCGTGCAGGAATTTTGAACGAAAAATCAAAAGTCCTCAATGCCTTGAAGAAAAAAATAGAGGCTCTTGAAACGGATATAACGACGCTTGAGCAGGATGTTGAACGCGACACGAAATTACTTGTCGAGGCATCCATGAAAGGCGAAGCCCTTGCAATAAAAAAACTCTCGCAGACCGTTCGTGAAACAAAGGAAAAAATCGACACCCTCTTTGCAGAACTGGAAACGGTGACCAATGAACATGATAAAAAAGAGAAGGAATTTGAAAAAAAGCTGGGCGAGCTGGGAGAAACTATTTGAAGTTACCTTTGTCTTTTAAAAAAGCATCTACTGCTCTCACAAATATCTGTGGCTGCTCCACATGAATGGAGTGTGCGGCATTTTTAATCATTTTAAATTCTGCATTCGCCATGGGGGCAGCTAATTCTCTCCCAACCTGCTCCGCAAACAAACGATCATATTGTCCTGCCATGACCAGAACCGGAACTGCTATTTTAGCAAGATCGGATGTTCGGTTAAATGCCGTTATTGCCTGTGCCTGCCTGGAGAATGCCTCCGCGCTTTGCTGATAGGGATAATGAACCGCAAATTGCATTGCACTGTTCATTGCAGTTTGATCTTGAAGAAACCTATCAGTGAATAACCAGGGAAAAAGGTTCATAAACCATTGTTCGAGAGCCATTCCGTTACAGCGATCTATAGACCATTTTTTCAGAAGATCATTGTTACGTTGGCTATTGCATGAGGATGTTGCTGCAAGAATAAGGGATTTGACTCGTTCCGGATGGCGTATCGCACATTCCATAGCTATGAAACCACCCATGGAGTGCCCCAACAAATGAGCTGTTTGAATGCCAAGATGCGTTAAAAGCGACAGGGAATCATCCGCCATATCAGCTATAGTCGAAGCGCAGTCCATGGGTCGCGTTCTGCCGCAGCCCCGGTTGTCAAAGATGATCACCGTATAATTTTTTCTCAGATCACCGAGAACAGGTTTCCAGCTCTGAGAATCCGATGCAAGCCCTGCTATTAAAAGCAACGGCTGGCCTGTTCCATGCACCTCATAATACATTTCAATTCCATGAATAAGAGTATGCGGCAAAATCATCCCTCTTGAGTCTACTGATTTGATCAAGTATCTATAGTATCGGTTTTAAAGAAAAATACTTTACAAGAATGGCCTATGAACGGCACCTCCCTTGACAATTGAGATCATAAGAACTACGTTTTAATTACAAATATTATTATGGAAGGATACATATGTTTCAAAACAGAAATGATGCCGGAGTTCAGCTTGCAGAAAGACTTATTCAATATAAAGAAAGGGATAATGTAATTATCCTCGCTCTTCCCCGTGGCGGAGTAGTCGTTGGGTATGAGATTGCAAAAGCGCTCAAGGTAAGACTTGATGTATTGATCGTCAGGAAAATCGGTTTTCCCGGACAACAGGAACTCGCACTGGGAGCAGTGTCGGAAACCGGAACTCTTGTTTTAAACAAGGAACTGGTCTCTGACAACGAACAGGTAAAGGCATCCCTTCAATCAGAGGTTCAAAGACAAAAGCAGGAAATAGCCCGGCGTCTTACCTTATATCGTGAGGGGAAAACAATCGGAAAACTTAAAAACGCCATTGTGATACTTGTCGACGATGGAATAGCAACAGGCGCAACATTGAAGGCCGCGGTAAAAACCTTGAAGCGCGAAGGGCTTGCCAGATTGATAGTCGGTCTCCCGGTCGGTCCCCAGGACACTCTTACGGGAATAGAACCGCTTGTGGATGAATTAATTTGCCTTGAAATTCCGCCTTATTTCGTGGCAGTGGGAAACCATTACCACGAATTTGCACAAGTTACTGATACGGAAGTGGTGGAACTGCTGAAAGAAAGCAAAAACTTTTTAGACCACTGAGCTGCAATAATCTATCGAAAGCGCTGAGCACGAGGAATTATTTTCAGGAACCGCACAGGAAGACTCACAGAACATCATAGGCACAAACGGCTAAAATCATCATTCCCATCCAATGATCTCGTATCCTCTTTCGTGCAAGCACCGGTTCATGAAGTTCTTGAAAATGGGGCTCGGTTTCGAAGTCTGGATGATGCCATGTACTAAACCTGCTGCGGCGCCTGTGGCAGCGCCAACACCAATACCCCGCCCCAGACTGCCCGTCACGGCACCTGCAGCGCCCCCGATCACGGCTCCTCCTGCCCCGCCTATGGCCGTGCTTTTTGCCGCCGCAATGCCCGCGTCGGATTTGACGTACTGATTGGCCATGACCTCACATTCCGCAATATCCTTTTGAGCTTGCACTTCACCAACGGTCTTGAGGTGCGTATTGGGATACAGAATGGGGCTGGAAGCACAACTCGTTAGAAAAAGAAAAAAGATAGAAAACATTATTTTTTTCATTTGTTTTCTCTCCTCAGTCAATATTTTTACTATAACCATCCCGGCGTTTATCCCGTTATACTCTCTTCGTTTAGATTCTATCTGTGTTTATCTGTGTTGATCCCTGGTTCCAGTTGCCTTTACCTCGTCAAATGCCTGTATTTGATCCGGTGCGGCTGGTCTGCCGCAGCTCCGAGTCTTGCTTTCCTGTCTGCTTCATATTCTGAATAATTTCCATCAAAAAAGACAACCGTACTTTCGCCATCGAACGCAAGGATATGTGTCGCAATCCTGTCAAGGAACCAGCGATCGTGACTGATAACCACGGCACACCCGGCAAAATTCTCGAGCGCTTCTTCAAGTGCGCGCATCGTATTCACATCCAGATCATTCGTGGGTTCATCGAGCAAAAGCACATTTGCTTCTTCCTTAAGCATTTTTGCCAGGTGCACTCGATTCCGTTCTCCGCCTGACAGCATGCCGACTTTTTTCTGCTGATCCGTTCCTGAAAAATTAAACCGGGCCACATACGCACGGGAATTAAGCAGATGTTTTCCGAGCTGCACCTGATCCTGCCCGTCAGTTATCACCTGCCAGATGGTTTTATTGGGATCGAGCGCTTCCCGGCTTTGATCAACATACGCCAGTTTGACGGTCTCCCCGATCTTGATGGTTCCGCTGTCCGGTTTCTCCTGGTTGGTAATCATGCGAAACAGCGTCGTCTTGCCAGCGCCGTTGGGACCGATGACGCCTACAATTCCGCCGGGAGGAAGCATGAAGCTCATGTTTTCTACAAGAATATTATCGCCATATCCTTTAGTCACCTTTTCAGCTTCAATCACAACCTTCCCGAGCCGTGGTCCGGGCGGAATATAAATCTCAAGCTCTTTTGCGCGCTTATCTCCCTGTTGTTGTAAGAGCGCTTCATACGAGCTGATGCGGGCTTTTGACTTCGCATGTCTGCCTTTCGGCGACATCCTGATCCATTCCAGTTCCCGCTGGAGTGTTTTCTGACGGTCGCTTTCGGTTTTTTCCTCTTGTTTCAACCGCTCCTGTTTCTGCTCCAGCCAGGAAGAATAGTTCCCTTTCCACGGAATTCCCTGACCGCGGTCAAGCTCAAGGATCCAGCCAGCAACGTTATCCAGAAAATAACGGTCATGCGTTACGGCAATAACGGTGCCTTCATATTGCTGAAGATGGTGTTCAAGCCATGCAACGGACTCCGCATCAAGATGGTTCGTTGGTTCATCTAAAAGAAGGATATCCGGTTTTTGAAGAAGCAGCCTGCAAAGTGCGACCCGACGGCGTTCTCCTCCGGATAAGATTTTGACCGGTGTCTCCCCAGGCGGGCAGCGCAAAGCATCCATGGCAAGGTCAAGTCTGCTGTCCAGATCCCAGGCGTTTGCGTGATCCAGCTTTTCCTGTACCTCTCCCTGGCGTGTAATCAGCTTGTTCATTTCGTCATCAGACATTGGATTCGCAAACTGCTCGTTGATCTTGTTAAATTCATTCAAGAGGTCAACTGTTTCCTGCACACCCTGTTCGACGATTTGGCGGACGGTTTTGGTATTGTCAAGCTGTGGTTCCTGCTCCAAAAAACCGACTGTATACCCCGGCGAGAGAACCGCTTCGCCGACATGTTCCTTGTCTACTCCGGCCATAATGCGAAGAAGCGAGCTTTTGCCGGATCCGTTCAAGCCCAGTACACCTATTTTTGCGCCATAAAAATACGAAAGATAGATGTCCTTGAGGACCGGCTTCTTATCAAAAAACTTGCCTACTCCCACCATCGAATAAATAATTTTGTTTGGTTCGGCTGCCATTGCAGTTTCCTCCTTCAGGTGCAGGCCATTTGTACACTGTATTCTTTCGGCAGTCAATGAAAAATTAACCCGGAGAGGCACGGAGAACTTATTTCAGACGCACGCGTGCTTTGCGAAGCATGATATCTGGAGCATAGGAAGATTTGAACACCCGCAGATTTTCCTTATTTAAATCCTGTTCAAGATTAATGTAGCGGTAGTGAGGAGAAAGAACCTTTGCAAACTGGTTGAACATATACTGGTACACGCCCTTAAATTTTGTACGCCCTTTGGCAAAGTGCAGAACGAAAGTGGTTGCATTGACCTCTTCCCCAATCACGAACCCGCACGGTTCGTGATCCGCATAATAGATCCCTCCGCAGAGGGAGAGTTCATCATAGCGTTCCAGCGCATCGAGGCAAGGGCCATAATCAGTTTCATCAACCGAAGACTCCGATGTTTTCTGCCAGTCGTCAAGAATAAAACGCGCTTCCTCGGTAGTAAGAAGAGGTCTTGCGTCATGATCGTAGGTATCAAGAAATTGCTTGAGCAGATTTCTTTTGCCATGCAGATGCCTTCCTGCATAGGTGCTCATTTTCTCGACCGTATAAACGTAATCCGTATCACCATCGACAAACGTTACTTCATATTCATCAGGATGAAAGGCGGTTAACCACTCTTCCGGGATAGGAAAAAGAAATTCTCCCTCATTCAGCACATTGCGAAGAACCGCAGGGTCGATTGTCCGTACATCCGATGTCGGCATGAGATACACATGCCCGTCGTATGTCCGGCCGCGAATAAAAATCTCCCGATCAATACATACTTCATAAACATGCTTTTTCCGGAAGAGATACAAACTGGGAAAGGTATATTCCGAAATAGATACGTTTAAGGATTGAAACCGCGAAGCTAAATCCTTCTGATGTCTTATTTCTAATTGTTCCATAAGCATACCTACTAGTATACTCGTAAATAAGGGGTTTCGTCCCTTGAAATGGCCTTCCAGAAGTGATTTTCACTTGACATACTCAGGTGGGTAGCATACTCTTTTTGTTAAAATAATAGCACGCAGCCGGTTTCTGATGATCGTATCATCGATACATTCTGCATGAAAGGAGTAGGGTTGGATTTTTCTTTTTTGGGAACCACAGTGGATTTTGAATTTTTTTCGAGTCTGGTTAGTATCATCATTATCGATTTGATTCTGGCGGGTGATAATGCCGTGGTGATTGCCATGGCTGTTCGCTCCCTGCCCCATGAACAACGCATCAAAGGCATTATTTATGGTTCGCTTGCAGCTGTTCTTTTACGGGTCGGGGTCACGTTTTTCGTCGCCCAGCTGCTCAGTATCAGTTTTATCAAACTCATCGGCGGAGCGGTCATTCTCTGGATTGCCGTCAAGCTCTTCATGGAAGATGAAGAGGCAGCAGAGACGGGGAAAGAAGCAAGCACTCTGTGGCATGCAATCAGGCTCATTGTGATTGCAGATATTACCATGGCGTTGGACAATATGCTCGCAGTGGGAGCCGCATCGCACGGGAATCTGTTTCTTTTGCTGTTCGGCCTTGGACTCAGCATTCCATTGATCGTTTTTACGAGTAGCCTGTTATCGAAGTTGATAGAGAAATTTCCGATTATTATTTATATCGGCTCAGCGATCCTCGGTAAGGTCGGCGGAGAAATGATGATCACGGATCCCCTGATTGAAGCATGGTTAAATCCGAGCAAAACCATTCAGTATAGTGTAGAAGCCATATGTGCGCTCGGAGTAATCGTCGTCGGCAGGATCCTTTTAAATCGAAAAGAAGAAAAACAAGCTCAATAAGAGGGCTACCCAATGTTGCTGATAACCGGGGCAACAGGATTCGTAGGGCGCAATCTTGTGCGGGAGTTGCAAACGCAGAATCAGGCAATGCGGCTCCTTGTCCGGGATCCTGCAAACGTGAAGCTGCCCGCGACCCATGCCATCGAAATTATTCCAGGCAACATCCTGAACACAGCATCATTGGATCGTGCCCTGAACGGTGTTGACCGGGTTGTGCATCTCGTCGGCATTATCCAGGAGGCATCAGGAGCAACATTCCGGTCTATTCATGTTGAAGGCACACGAAATCTTCTTGATGCGGCAAAAAAAGCGGGTGTCAGCCATTTTTTCTTTATGAGCGCTCTTGGCACGCGGCCCAGCGCATCAAGCAGGTATCATAAAACAAAGTGGGAAGCTGAAGAACTTGTTCGCGAAAGCGGCATCCCCTTTACCATTCTGAGACCATCCATCATATACGGTCCCGGAGACGGATTCACCACCCGGCTGCTCGAAGTAATGAGAATATCACCCGTTCTGCAAGTCATTGGTTCCGGAAAAACAAAAGTACAACCTGTTTTTATCAATGACGTAATAACCTGCATTAGCAAAACGCTGACGGGAGATTCTTTTTTCAATGAGGTGTATGAAATAGGAGGGCCGGAGCAGCTCACCTATGAGGAAGTCACCCGTTCCCTCGCAGATATCATCGGATTACAAAAACCTGTTCTGCATATGCCTTTTTTCTTCCTGAAACCAATGGTTAAAATTCTGGAGGTCTTGTTTCCCAATCCGCCGCTAACGTCGGATCAAATCATCATGCTTCAGGAAAACAATATATGCAGTATGCAGGATATCGAAGAAGTTTTTGGAGTTGAACCAGTACGGTTTGCCGAGGGAATCCGGACGTTTCTCAAGCCTGATGCATAAGCAGCCCTGAACACATACTCTCGGTTATTACTATTCCGGAGGTGCCTGGATGGGAAAAGGAAATATCCTATTTGTGGAAGACAGCAAGACCCAGGGATCGATAACCAAGGAAGTTATTGAAAAAAACGGTTATGCAGTAACCTGGGTTCTGGAAGGAAACACCGCAATCAGTAAAGCCGTGTCTCAGCCATTCGACGTCATTCTGCTCGATCGAGTCCTTCCCGACATGGACGGAAACGAAGTGTGCAAATGGTTAAAGCATAATCAGGATACCAAAGGCATTCCGATCATCATGCTTACATCACGAATAGCCACGACCGACAAAGTGGAAGGCCTGGAATCAGGCGCAGATGATTATCTGCCAAAACCGTATGAAGAGATCGAACTAAACGCAAGAATCTATGCCGCCATGAGAACGAAACGGCTTCAGGACGAATTGCGCAAGCGAAATGATGAAATGAAAGAAATGCTTGCGAAAGTGGAGACGCTTTCCATTACCGATCCCCTGACCAATCTTTTCAATCGAAGAAGGTTCGAAACAGTTTTAGAAGCAGAATTCGCAAAAGCGCTCAGATATAAATCATCGCTCAGCTGCATGATGATCGACATCGATCATTTTAAATCGATAAATGACACGTTCGGTCACGCTACGGGAGATAAGGTTCTCAAAAATACCGCGTCGATTATTCAGCAGTGTATTCGCACCGTTGATATCGCTTGCCGGTGGGGCGGCGAAGAATTTGTGATCCTTGCGCCAATGACGCTCAAAGCGTTCATGATTACCCCGGCTCGCAGGATTTTGCAATCCATCTCGGATTATGCTTTCCCGGATATTGAAGGAAGAAGCATTACCGTCAGTATCGGAATAGCGGATTTGAGTACGGGAGGAGTGGACAACGCAGAAAAATTGATCCAGGCTGCAGACATGGCTCTCTACGAAGCAAAGAAAAACGGAAGAAATAGGATCGAAATCAAAGAATAGCTGCCCGACCTCTTCAGAGAAAGACTGAATGCTATACTTGAACAGGAGGTGATCTATGATGAAACTTATGCTCGGTTGCTTGTTTCTTCTCATGTCAAGCGCAGTGCCCGCATCGGCACAGAAGCAATTTGAAAAAGATGTTATTCAAACCGCTTCAGGGGACCTGGAAATCACGTTTATCGGTCATGGAAGTTTCATGATGCAGCATGCAGGAACCGTTATCCAGATTGATCCTTACAGCAAACTCGCTGACTATGCAACATTTCCGAAACCGGACGTCGTTCTTATTACGCACCAGCACTACGACCATTTTGATCAGGCGGCGCTCAAAGCACTTAAAATCAGGAAAGAAACAACCGTTATTTTAAATCAAAAAGCAACTGAAAATTTCAAGGGCGGTTTGGTTATGAATAATGGAGACACAAAAACGATTAAGGGAATTACCATCGAAGCAGTCCCTGCCTATAATATCGCCCATAAGCGAGACAATGGTCAGCCCTTCCATCCAAAAGGTGAAGGAAATGGCTACATCCTCACGATTGCCGGAACCCGGATTTATATTGCAGGCGATACGGAGAATATTCCGGAAATGAAGGCGTTAAAAAACATTGATTATGCTTTCTTGCCAATGAACCTCCCGTATACCATGACTCCGGAGATGGTTGCTGATGCCGCAAAAGCGTTTCGACCCAAAGTGGTCTATCCCTATCATTACGGTGATACGGATACAGCAAGGCTGGTAAAACTCTTGAAGGATTCCCCTTCAATTGAAGTCCGGATACGCAGAATGCCCTGAGTTTACATGGATATGAGTGACAGAATGGATAAGAAAAGAAGAGAAGCATTCAAACGGCTTTGTTCGTTGGTTTGTATGGTCGCTTTCCTTGGAGCGGCCTGCTCTCATGCCCCGGTTAAAGGCAGTTTTGGTTATAATTCTGCAACGGGCGAACAGGCTGCCCGAGCAGCAATTTCCATGGTCGGCAAATCCTATAAATACGGCGGCGATAGTCCTGCAGGATTTGACTGCAGCGGCCTTGTCAGATACAGCTACCGGACAGCAGGGCTTGATCTGCCCCATGGTACGAATCATTTGAAAGCAATAAGCCGCTCAGTAGGAAAACGAGGCATGCAAAAAGGAGACATCCTTTTTTTTGATGAAAAAGGCGGGAAATATTCACATGTGGGAATCTACATCGGGAGCAATCAGTTTATACATGCGCCAAATGCCAACAGGAGCGTCCAAAAAGAAAGTCTGCATGATCCTTACTGGGAAAACCATTTTCGGGATGCACGAAGATTGTATTAAGAAGAGTCTTGTTACTTTATTGTTCGCTCTGCGTATAATGCCAGTTGTTGATAAAAATCCTTCCCCAGCAACGTTTCGATAGTTTTCCGAAGGCCTTTATACATCGGTTCTCCCTCCGGATGCTGCAGGCAAGGAATATGGCTCAAATAGGGTGTGTCCTGTATGGAGAGAACCTTCTCTCCATCTTCCTTTTTATAAAGAGAAAGCGGATACTGTACGCAATCGGTAAATTTAAACTCTTCCCACATCATCCCGTGGTCAATTGCATAGGCATGGACAGCGCACAAACGCATGCCTTCCGGAGTAGTATAGAGAAGCGCACATTCATTGTTGTGCAAAAGAATGCATCGGAATCCTTGACCATTGAATTTTCGCTGCATGGCTCGAGCTTCATCTTCATGGATAGCGCATCCTGAGGGACACTGCTGAGAGCAAATCGCGAGCACAGAACCGTTTTCCCGTATGGCTTCCCGGTTTTCCGGCGCAAGATAACAAAGAATATCGTCCAGATGTTTTTCGATTCGTTGTGCTTCCTGTTCCGGCACAATACAGGAACGGTAACAGCACAGTGACGCGCAACCATATTTTTGCACATCGCAGGTATACGGCCTGGAGAGAATATCGGGATGAACAAGAACCGACCCGATTTTCACAAAATCACATATCTTCGAACCCATGCAAACCTCCACAAGAACTGCTATTATCAATCTCGAATGATCGCCAACAAGATCATTCCTAGCATAGAACCTGCCGCCAGCCGCCTTTCGAATGCCTGCGCTGGTCGAAGGTGACGTGCATTGTAAGACGAACAAAAGGGCTTGTAAAGTTTTTTTTCAAGCAGATCGATTTTTTCTTGCAATTGGTGGAAAAAAGAGTATAGTGCGCATCGAAAAAAAATGCGACCCTGGCATCCGGTGTGAACGTCCTTGTTCTTTGCTTCAGTGTGCCTGAGAAAATCTCCCGGATCTGACCGCTGTCAGGATTCTCGCCCGACAGAAAAGCACTCAAGATCAGGAGTTCGCAAAAAATGATCACGTTCGGTTTTTATTCTTGACAAAAAGTTGTGTTTTTGATAAATGAAAACTGAATTTTGATTTTTTTTTTAGCGCCGTCGGAAGCTTCGGCGGATTCGATCTGGTTTCTAGCCCTTCCGTTCTCACGGAAGGCGGTGCTCGCATGATCCCGGAATACCGGGAAGCTGGTTCGGCGAGCGGAGAAGGAGGCACACAGGTTGCACGCGTTGGGAACTCACCTTCTGCTAGAGTTGCGGGATTGCAACCCCAAGACCCTCAGTAATTTAGAATTTGTACAGGAAACACTCAAAAATGCCGCTTTAGAGGCAAAAGCGACAATTGTTGAAGTCGCTTTTCACGAATTCAGCCCGTTTGGCATCAGTGGCATGGTTGTTATTGCAGAATCCCACCTTGCCATCCATACCTGGCCGGAGTACGGCTATGCAGCAGTCGATGTGTTCACCTGCGGTGATCTGATCGACCCAAGAGTTGCCGCACACTACCTGATTGAAAAATTTGAATCTCGCAACCCCTCCATTATAGAAATGAAGAGGGGAATCCTTGGCCACGAGAAGCTTCCGCATAAGGCCATGCCAGGAGAATCGCTCAAGCATGATAGAACCGAAGAGTTACAAGTGGTTCATTGAGTATACCAGCCCTGAAGAAGGGCATCTGCATGGCATTCGCATGATTTATTACGCAAACCAGACGAAATTTCAGCGTATGGAGATCATGGAGAGCGGCAGTTACGGCCGATGTCTTGTCCTGGACGGAAAAATGCAGTCCTCCCAGGTTGACGAGTTTATCTATCATGAAGCACTGGTCCATCCAGCGCTTCTTACGCATCCGAACCCGAAACGGGTATTTATCGTGGGCGGAGGCGAAGGAGCGACTCTTCGTGAAGTGCTCAGGCACAAAAGCGTCGAATACTGCATGATGGTCGATATCGACCAGGAAGTGGTGGAGAAGTCCAAAGAATATCTTCCTGAATGGCACCAGGGCGCTTTTGACGATCCGCGCACTGATCTTCGGTTCATGGATGCCAGGAAGTATCTCGAAGAAACAAGCGACACGTATGATGCTATTATCATTGACATATCAGAGCCGGTTGAAGAAGGTCCGGCTTACCTCTTGTTTACCCGCGAATTTTATGAGATCGTCAAAGAACGCTTAAGCCCGGATGGAACAATCTCCTTGCAGGCCGGCACAACAGCGCTCCATCAGCTTTTGAACTTTGCGGCCGTAGATAAAACATTACGCGCCGTATTTCCCGTGGTGTGCCCATACAACGTCTCCATCCCGTCGTTCGGTCTTCCCTGGGGGTTCACCCTTGCATCAAAAAACCTTGATCCCAGCAAATTCACTCCCCAGGAGCTGGATGCTATGATTAAGAAACGAATCAAGGGAGAAAACCGGTATTACGACGGTATTACCAACCAGGGCATGTATATGCTGCCAAAGCATATCCGTGCTGCTATGGCCGCAGAAACAAAAATTATTGAAGATAATGCACCACTCTTCACCTATCATTAAAAAAGATGAATTCCTCTCCTGTTCCACCATTTGAGGACGAGCAATTTCGTACTCCGCTATTTGATGCAATGGTTAGCCTTGCGGAGAGCCATAAGGTTTCGTTTCATACCCCAGGCCATAAAAGCGGTAAAGGAATATCCACTCGATTCAGGAAGTATGTAGGACCGCGTATTTTTTCAATTGATCTCACGACCCTCGACGAAGTCGATTCGCTCCAAAACCCCACCGGCGTCATCAAGGAAGCCCAGGAACTCTCGGCAAAAGCCTGCGGAGCCGACCGCTCTTACTTTCTGGTAAACGGCACCACCGTCGGAAACCATGCCATGGTTGCATCCATGACCGGGCCTGGCGATAAGGTCCTGATCGCCCGAAATTGTCACCGGTCAGTCCTAACCGGACTCATTATGAGCGGAGCACAACCGTTTTTCTTTCAGCCGGCGTTCGACCGCAATCTGAAACTTACCCTGAATATCACCTTTGATACGGCAAAACAGGCCATTGACGAACATCCTGATGCCAAGGTGCTTTTGATCACTAGCCCGAACTATTACGGCCTCTGCGCGGATATTGAGCGGATCATCCCCTATGCTCACGACAAGGGCCTTATTGTTTTAGTAGACGAAGCGCATGGCCCTCATTTGAAATTTAATCCCAAACTCCCGAAATCCGCCCTGGAATGCGGGGCCGACCTCTGTGTACAGTCAACGCATAAAATCGTGGGGGGCATGACCCAGGCGTCGATGCTCCATGCAAAATCGGGAAGGATTAATGTTGACGATGTTACGAACACCCTGAAGCTCCTTCAGACGACAAGCCCATCCTACATTCTCATGGCATCGCTCGATCTTGCACGCATGCAGATGGCAACGGAAGGCAAGAAGCTTTTAAACCGGACTATCAAACTTTCCGAAGAGGCACGCACGGCTATTAATAAGCTCAAGGGAATTTTTTGTTTCGGGAAAGATCATGCAAAGCAGGCAGGCATGTCAGATATGGATGTGACCAAGCTTACGATCACGGTGTCTGATCTCGGGCTTTCCGGATACACGGTTTCTCATCTTCTCAATACTCGATACGGCATTCAGGTTGAAATGGCTGATCCGTTTCATGTGCTCGTAATCGTCTCCATCGGCGATCGGCAGGATGATTTAAACCGTTTGACGAATGCTCTCCGCCAGATTGCCGAGGAAACAGGACTTCAGGGCGCCCTGCTTCCGCTCGATAAAGTTCATCCGCCAATTCTTCAGAATCGTTTTGCAATGACTCCGCGAAAGGCATTCTATTCCGATACAGAGCTCGTGAACATTGACCAGGCAGTCAGCCGGGTATCAGCTGAGATTGTGACTGTGTATCCGCCGGGAATTCCGCTCCTCATGCCCGGCGAAGAGATTTCTCGCGAAGCAATCGATTATCTTCGCAACATGGCAGGACTCGGCGCCATTATCGATGGAATGAACGAGAATAATACCCTCATCAGAGTAGTTAAAGCATAACGCTCACTCCGTTCATCTATTCACTTCTTTCAAATTGCAAATCCGTATATGACATGGCATAATCGCTTGGATATTTTTATACAAGGAGTCTTTCATGTTTATGCAGGGTTTTCTTGGCATCATCGTTTTTCTTGGCATCGCCTGGCTTTTCAGCGAGAATAGAAAAGGAATCAAAACATCTACAATCACAGTTGGTATCTTGCTTCAATTTGCCATTGCAGCGATTTTGCTCTATCTTCCCATTTTCAGAAAGTTTTTCTTATTTTTGAATTCGGTCGTCTTTGCACTTGAATCAGCGACCAAGGCGGGGACGTCGTTTGTGTTTGGTTACATCGGTGGAGCAACGCCTCCCTTTTTACTGCAAGATCCCGGAGCTAATTTTATTCTCGCCTTCCAGGCGCTTCCTCTGGTACTCGTAATTGGCGCGCTTTCTGCGTTACTTTTTTATTGGCGAATTCTTCCCGTAATCGTCAAATTCTTCTCTCTCATTCTTCAAAAAACAATGAATATTGGCGGCGCGCTCGGCTTGGGAGCTTCGACCACAATATTTCTCGGTATGGTTGAATCTCCTCTTTTGATCAAGCCGTATCTTTCCCGGATGACCCGAAGCGAACTTTTTTCCTTGATGACCGTTGGCATGACCTGTATTGCGGGAACAGTGATGGTCCTGTATGCCACTTTTTTACAAGGAATTATCCCGGATCCACTGGGGCATCTCCTGACTGCTTCATTTATTCATGTGGCAGCAGCCCTTACCATCGCGAGAATAATGATTCCGGAAATAACTGAAGAAACATCCGGCAGATTCATTCCTCAGCAAACCGCATCCGGTTCTATGGACGCCCTTGTTAGGGGAACGTTGGATGGTCTTCATTTGTTGTTGAATATTATTGCAATGCTTTTGGTCATGGTCGCGCTCGTCTATCTCGTAAATCACATTTTGACCCTTTTGCCGAACGTCGAGGGAGAACCCATCACGCTTCAGCGGATACTTGGTTTTATTATGGCGCCAATTGTGTGGCTTTTTGGAATCCCCTGGTCGCAGGCACACATCGCTGGTCAGCTCATGGGAACAAAAACTATTTTAAACGAGCTGCTTGCGTTTCTTGACCTCGCTCGGTTATCTCCTGATACGCTCGACGAGCGAAGCCGGTTAATTATGACCTATGCATTGTCAAGCTTTGCAAATATCGGAAGCCTGGGTATTTTGATCGGCGGCTTGGGTAGTCTTGCACCTGATCGGCGGGAAGAAATAGTTGGAATGGGATTCAAGGCTCTTGTTGCGGGCACACTCGCGACCTGCATGACCGGTGCAGTGGTAGGAATACTTTTTTGAAATTCCAAATGACAAAGTTCAAATAACAAATAATTTTTAAGAACCAAATTACAATTGAATCTGTTGAACATTGAAGATTAGTGCGTGAATATTCTTTGTAATTTGCTATTTGATGTTTGTGCATGGTCTCATAATAATCTGTACCTATAATGATCTGTCATCCCCGAATGCTTCTATCGGGGATACGATTTTAACACCAGATTCCCGATTACAACTTCGGGAAAGACATATCATTGTCGTTTATATTGTGAGGCCATTCATCATTCAGGAATCGTTATCCAACTGTCAAAATTTCCGTTGCCTGATATCGGTCGGCAACATAAAGAGGCAAGCTTCCGTCCATAACGTTTCGGTGTGTTTTCAGCGCAAGATCGGGATGGTTATTCTGTTCGGAGAGATGAGCAAGGCAGGCCCATTGAAGGCGTTTTGATTCAGAGGCACGATACAAAAGCTCGGCAGATTCATGATTCGATATATGACCGCGAGGACCTTTGATACGCTGCTTCAAGAATGCAGGATAGGGGCCGGTTGCAAGCATCTGAGGGTCGTAATTACTTTCCAGAAAAACAGCATCAAGTGATGCCACGGTTTGCATGAGATCCTTGAACACATGTCCCAGATCAGTCATGATTCCTAATCGCTTTTTCTTCGCTTCAACCACAAATATCGATCCATCCACTCCGTCATGTGGTGTTCTGATGGAATGCACACAGACATCGCCGAATTGCATAACTCCATTCGAACGAAAATGACGAACATCAGGCATTGGACCAAGCGTGCATCGTGATGCTGCGGCAGCAACTGTCGAGGGCGTTACATAAACCGGAAGGCCAAATTTTCGCTGATACACTCCGGCATACTTAATGTGATCAGCATGGTCATGAGAAATGATAACCGCATCGACGTCCCGGATATCGCGTCCATGCGCTGCAAGCCGTTCCTTCGCTTGTACCCCCGTAATCCCCGCATCGAACAGCAGCCGGACGCCACACGTTTCCACGAAAATGCAGTTGCCGTTGCTACCTGATTGAAGGGAAATCGCGATCATGACGGCGTACTGTAACAGCCCGGACGCGAGATGTCAATCTGATTATAGTGATAATAATAGGTATAGGCAGTCATGAATATGCATGATACAATTGTCATGTTGGTAAAAGATCTATGAATAAAACCCTGTTCGACAACATCAGCATTATTCTAGTGGATACAAAAACACCTGCTAACATCGGTGCAACGGCACGGTGTATGATGAATATGGGGTTGTCCCGCCTTATTCTCGTAAATCCGCCGAAAGATCCGTTACACGAAGCAGAAAAACTTGCTGCAGGTGCAGACGTTATCCTGAAACAAGCGCTGATAATTCCGACGCTCAAGGAAGCAATTGCTGATTGCAGCCTGGTATTCGGCATATCGAGGCATAAGGGAAGATTAAGAAAAAATATTTGTACTCCGCGCCAGGCAGCCGAATCCCTCGCTTCCCTGCTTTCCAAAAATAAAGTTGCACTTGTTTTCGGAAATGAAGTAAACGGCTTGACCCGAGAGGATCTTTCATTGTGTCATGAATTCATTTCCATCCCTGCCTCGGATCAATTTCCCTCTTTGAATCTTTCGCATGCGGTCATGATAGTAGTGTATGAATTATATTTGGCATGCAAAAACCCGATTGCGACTAATACAGAGAAACTTGCTCCTTCAAAAACCATTGAAGATTTTTATCAGCATTTGAAGAAGACTCTGCTAAATATTAAGTTTTTCGACCAGGATGATCCGAAACCGATACTGTTTGCCTTGCGTCAATTATTTGGAAGATCGCGGTTGACGCTAAGGGATGTGGCAATTCTAAGAGGAATATTGAATACTGTCGATAGAGTAAAGGAAAGAGAGAAATGAAGATAAACCGACTCTTATTCGTTCTCGCCATTGCGGTTACAATTATTGAAACACTCTACTATTACTCTCTACTTCCAACGACTGTCGCAGTTCATTTCAATGCAGCTGGCCAGGCGGATACCTGGGGCTCGAAGGACCACTTCTTTATGATCATGGGAATTACTTTTGTTCTCATGATCATAGTTTTTAGCGGCTTGCCCATGCTCATCCGACGCGTGCCGGATTCTTTAATCAATCTTCCGAACAAAGGGTATTGGCTCGCTCCAAAGCGCAGAGAAGAAACGATAAGCCGATTGATCGATCAGTTGTTTTTTATCGGAGCCTTGTCTCTGCTGCTTATGGATATATTATGGTATTTAGTATTGAAAGCCAACCTCTCGGACAAACCTTCTCTATCCGCTGAATGGCTTTGGAGTATGATTATCGCTTTTTTTGTGATTGTTATTCTCTGGACGATACTATTGATCAGAAGTTTCCGGAAGCCTAATGAGTAGTTATTCGAACGAAGTGAAAGCCGAAATCTGACGCCTTGTGTCATTTCGAACGCAGTGAGAAATCTTAGAAGATTCCTCGTCGTCTCTCTTTTCGGAACGACACCTTTTGGTGGTTAATATTGCATTTTAATTTTGGTCTTTGACTTTAACATCCGTGTTCATCGGTGCTCATACGTGGCTAATTGCTTTAGTCATTTAGAACTGCTTCCTCTGCTCACAAAGACAGCTAAGAG
>JBAZLV010000009.1:0-58309 GCA_041650055.1 Nitrospirota bacterium
TCCGGTAGGTCATCCTGCCGACAAGACCGAGATACTTATTGGCAGCCTGGGAGATTTTTGTGAACTTTGCGTCGATCCATGGGTTGTCATCTTCTTTTTTTTCTTTCTTCCCTGTCATACTGGGTTTTCCTCCTTAACCGCTTTGTAGGCTTTCTTGATCATGGTTCTGCTTATGAATTTGTTCTCTGGAACCGCCAACTGTCCCAGGTACACGTCGTCGGGAATGATCTGGATTTTTTGGTTCTTATCTACGGCCTTCTCACCTGCCATTTTTCTCACCGCCTTCAAGAGCTTCACTTGCCGTAAGCCATCGAGCCTTCTGACAAGCTCTTCAAAATAACTATAATCCGTACCCTTGATGCAGATTTTTTTCATTTCTCTATTCTCCTTGTTTCTTCTAAGATTAAATACCATTCAACTTCCTAAAAAGCCTGATGCCAAGTGGTTCACTGTTTGATGCCGATATTTTCGTCGACTATTTGAAGATTGCCTCCCTTCCGGCATAACGACAGCATGTCTCTTTTTTTTATATAGTTATTGTTTTATATTGTTACCATGTTACCATATTTTCTATACATTGTCAACCACTTTTAAAATAAAAAGCCTTTTCCCGCTTTTTTACTGCGTATTCGAACCAATACTCTGATTTGATGCGATTCTTTTGAGTTTTATTTGAGGTTACCAAAAGCAGGGTTCACAATAACGTCACGTCTAAACTTGTGCTTGGATTTTGAAGAATTCGGTGAGTGACTGGCCTGTTGTGCGGGGTTAAGATGTCGACGATGAAAGCAGGAATAACCGGTGCGGGATGTTGCAATGGAGCTGTTGTGGGTTTTGCAATTTACGGAGAAAATCGGTCTGAATAATGGACGTATTTTTTGTATTATTTGCAGGGATGCATTGCGACTATTTCTGTTTGTATTTCTTCAAGAAATCTTCAAGGGCTTCTTCGATAAGAACATTAAAGGAAACATTTTTATCGATTGCGATATGCTTCAATTTCTTAATAATATTGACATCTACTCTCGCGCCAAGCTGCTGTCTCTTCACTTCTGATTTCGGTCTGACCATGAGCAGATTATAATTTGATTTATGGTAACTTGTCAACTTCAAATTAATTTGACTTATTACCGTGTTAATGTTATATTGGTAACACGGTAACATTATAAATATCACTCTTTTTCCAAAAGGACATGAGAAACGAAGACAGCGCAACCAAATATTCAGCCTCATGATGCTGCTGAGGATATACCCCAGCGTGTTGACGCGTTTTTGCGAATACTTGCTCAATGGATCGCAGAGGATCTGCAGTGCGAATCCATATTACAGGATGATAATGCAAGGTTGTAGAAGGATATTATGAATGTAGCCCTTTATTTAAGATGCTCTACCGACATGCAGGAAATGTCCATCCCTGATCAGCGAACTATCCTGCAGAAGTACTGCCTGGAAAAGAGATATGAGGTCGTCGAAGAGTTTCAGGACGAAGGGATATCCGGCACTACGTTTGAGAAGAGGCCGGGAGCAATGCGGCTCTTTCAGAAGGTTCAGGCGCAGCGGCATGACTTTTCCCGCCTGATTATCCTGAATGAATCTCGGTTCGGAAGAGTCCCAAACACCAAGGAAACCATTCACTACGAATTCATCCTAGAGAAAGCCGGCGTTATTGTCGAATATGCGCAGAGCGAAAGCAATATGCCCGGAGCGCCGGGACTCATCATACGTGCCGTCAAGTACGAGCAGGCTGCAGAGTTCAGTAAGCAGCTCTCGAAAGATGTGATCCGGGGACACTCCACGGCAGCAGGCAAGGGATATTCCACCGGTGGGTTACCGCCGATAGGATACACTCGCATGATTTGTGATGAGAACGGAAAAGAGCTCCACACGCTGGAGCCAGGCCAGAGAAAGGCGATAAAGAATTATTGGGTTAAGTGGGTGCCTGGTGATCCTCGTTATATTTCCCTCGTAAGGAGACTATTTACCCTTTATGCCGAGGGTAGCAAGGGACTCAAGGCACTCTGCAGGGTCCTGAATGACGAAAAGCTCCCATCGCCGAAGGGCGGCTCATGGGGCGTAGATACGCTTAGGTCAATACTCGTGAACAGTGCCTATATAGGAGAACGCATTTACGGCGGAAAGTGGGCAAAAAAAGTCGGCAAAAAAGTCATATGCCATAACGCTCACGAATCCCTCATTCCAAAAGAGCTCTTTGAAAGGGTCCAAGCGCTGATGCACTCCCGTGAGTTCGGCGCCTGCAACGGCATGCGTACAGAGTACCTTCTCTCCGGGAAGGTCGTCTGCAAACGTTGTGGCTATAAATTCCAGGGGCGCAAAGTCAGGAATAATGTCGGCACAGTTTATCATTACTACGTTGACGCGGGTTATAAGAATTACCGGGTTTGTGAGTCTCTCAATATTCCTAAAAATACTAAGGGAGAAGCCATCGGTATTGAGGACTTCGTGATATCACAAATTCAGAGAATGCTGGACAACGACAGGTATATTGAACGTTTTCAGGAACATTTGAAAGCGACACTGATAAGTCTGGAACGGGAAACCGAAAGCGCTTACCCGGCTTTGAAAAAAAAAGAGACCGCGCTTAGAAAAGAGATCGAGAGCATCCTGGACGAACTTCTTCAGGTGAAATCCGTTGCCCTGCGGGAGCGCTTGCAAAAACGAGAGATAGAACTGGAACAAATGCAAAAGGAACTCGGCAAATACACAACCATCAAGAGCCAGCCGAGTAAGGTCCTTCTTTTGGTCAATGAGTATGCCAAGGTATTGAAAAACGTCAGTGAGATAATAAAAAAACGAACACCGGGAGAACAGAAAACCGCTATCGGTTATTTCCTGGACAGGATTGAAGTGTTAAGGGAAAAAGCGGTTGCCAGATGTTACTTCTATGATACTCCGAGATTTAAAGAGATTGACTACATCCTTCCAAGCTTGCCTTCCGGAAGTTGTGTACCTCAAAATGGTGCCGAAGGGGGGACTCGAACCCCCACAGGATTGCTCCCACTGCGCCCTGAACGCAGCGCGTCTACCAGTTCCACCACTTCGGCACGTTCGTTTAGCAAGGTGTCATAATAAAGACAAACCCCTGGATTGTCAAGAATGTTTTTAATTTTTGAAGACCAGAAACCATGAAAAATGTTACGATTCTCGTGAATCCAGCATGATGGTTACCGGACCCTCATTGACCAAAGACACCGCCATAGAAGCGCCGAAAATACCTTCCTGGACAGGAATGCCGGAGTTCCTCAGGTCCTTGATGAAACGCTCATACAGGACTTTTGCCTGATCAGTCGCTTCTGCCGCAGAAAACGATGGTCGGTTTCCTTTGCGGGTAGAAGCAGAGAGCGTAAATTGCGAGACAACCAGGAGAGCGCCTTGCACATCCGTGACTGAACAATTCATAGTTCCCTGAGTATCTTCAAAAATTCTGAGCGCCAGAATTTTTTTTACCAGATAATCGATATCGGAAAAAGAATCATTCTTAACCACACATAGAAAAACAAGAAGGCCGTTCTGGATTGAACCAACGATCTTCCCTTCAGCCTCAACCTGTGCGTTCGAGACTCGTTGCAGAAGTGCTTTCATGCTTCTATTCATACATGTTTGAGGGAAAAGTGTCAACGCGCATTTCGAGAATCCGCTTGCAATGACCTGAACGACGGATTACAATTAAAAACTGTGATGGTTCACTCGATTTACGAAAAACGCATTGACCTGAAAGAACTTACCCCAGCCTCAATCGACGAATGGTGTGCCCGTGTGTTGGGACAAAAAGCCGGTCAGGGAACCAGGGTTGCCATTGATCTGTTCCGTAAAAAACGAGAAACCGTCGATGCCATGATTGACTTAAACCGCCCGCTTCGTGAAGCATTGAAGCAGCATTGTGTGATTTCTCGTCTTGCGATTGAAAAGCAACTCATATCCCTGGATGGAACCGAAAAACTCCTATACCGGCTGGAAGACGGAAACACCGTCGAAGGGGTTCTTATTCCTGGTTCCGGCGGGCGTCTTACGCTCTGTATTTCCTCGCAGGTGGGCTGTGCTTCCGGGTGCACGTTTTGCTGTACCGGTTCAACCGGACTCGTCCGCAATCTTACTACCGCAGAAATTGTAAACCAGGTGTTTGCAGCAGGACGAATCGTCACTCATCCTATTACGAACCTTGTTCTGATGGGAACCGGAGAGCCGCTTCACAATTATGAAGCCGTAAAGGCGTTCGTAACCATTGCCACGGATAAAAACGGAATGGGCTATTCGCCAAAAAAAGTGACGATATCCACCTCGGGTGTGGCGCCTGCCATCGAACGCATGGCAGCCGATATGGATGCAAGCCTGGCGGTCTCTCTGAATGCCGCACGAGACGATGTCCGCGACCAGCTGATGCCTATCAATACAATGTATCCCCTCTCAAGCCTGATGCAGGCGCTGCATACCTATTGCACGATGACAAGAAAGACAGTCACCATCGAGTATGTGCTTTTCAAGGATATTAATGATTCCGATCGAGACGCTGCGCAGCTTATGAAACTTCTTCAGGATCTCCCTTGTATGATCAATGTGCTTTCGTTCAATTCCTTTCCCGGAACGATTTTCGAACCGCCGTGCGAGGAACGGGTGTACGCATTCCGGAATATTCTCCTGAAGCATGGCTTCGTTGCGGTCGTCAGAAACAGCAGAGGCAGCGACATTCAGGCTGCATGCGGACAATTGAGGGCCGCTTGTCAGACAGAATCGGTGGCACAATAACTGAGCGACTTCTGATTCAAAAATCAGATGAACACGCTCGGGCTGCTGCTGATCGGATACGGAGAGAATCTACTATGAATCACAAGATAAAAAAACTCGTTGAAACAGGAGGAGCTGATTTTTATGGTGTAGCTGACTTGTCGCCGGCCTATGATGCTATCCTTGAACAAGGCGGACCAACGATAGCAGCCTATCCTCGGGCAATTTCTGTCGGTATCGCATTACCGCATGCCATCGTTGATCAATTGCCAGACCGAACCAATCGAGCAGCAGCAGTAAACTATCTGCACCATGGCTATGACGTGATCAACCAGCGGCTTGATTTTCTCGTCTCGCGCGTAAGCAGCCTCATTCAACAGGAAGGGTATCAAGCGTTACCCATCCCAGCGTCGAAAAGAATTGATGAGGAACGGATTTGCGCTGCATTTTCGCACAAACTAGCGGCGCACTTATCAGGACTGGGCTGGATTGGTAAAAGTTGCTTATTAATAACTCCTGAGGCTGGGCCGCGAGTACGGTGGGCTACAGTTCTCACTGATGCGCCATTATTCGTGACCGGGAAACCCCTGGAAGAACGCTGCGGAAATTGTAATCAGTGCGTGGAAATATGTCCTGTGCACGCTTTCATGGGGAAAGCTTTTCGAGCAGCTGATCCGCGTGAGGTACGCTATGATGCTGGCAAATGTGATCGTTATTTTCAAGCGATGAAAAAAAAAGACGCTGAGTTGGCTGTATGTGGCCTGTGTTTGTATGTCTGCCCGCATGGGAAAAAGAGAACTTCTGAGCAGGCGCGTTTGTAAAGAAATGTCTGATCAATGGCCGCATCTAGCCGCCCAAGGAGATATATGCGAACATTCAATAAAAAAAGAACCAGAAAAGCAGGCCTGCCTCCCGAGACCCTGCTGTATACCGGGGACAAAAAAAATGAAACCGTAACCATGTACGTCATCGATTATGATGGTTTGCATTTTGAAGAAAAACAGATACTGGAAACCGATGAATGTACTTCTTACCGGGATAAACCGACAACAACCTGGATCAACGTGGACGGGGTACATAAGGTTTCTCTTCTTGAAAAAATCGGGGACTGCTTCAATCTTCACCGGCTGGTCATGGAAGACATTCTGAACACGGATCAACGGCCGAAGATGGAGGACTACAGCGAATATATCTATATCGTGGTCAAGATGATCTCGAACGACAAAGGGAACACTCTTATTACCGAACAGACCAGCATTATCCTTGGTAAAAACTTTGTTCTCTCCTTCCAGGAGGATACGGAAGGAGATGTATTTAATCTTGTCCGCGATCATCTTCGCAACAGCAAGGGCCGCATCCGAAAAATGGGGCCGGATTATCTCGCCTATTCACTCCTTGACGCGGTAGTTGATAATTACTTCGTGGTTCTTGAAAAAATAGGCGAAAAAATCGAGATACTTGAAACAGAGCTGATCGAGAATCCCACGCAGAAAACCGTTCAAAAAATATACCAGCTCAAGCGTGAACTGATTTTTCTTCACAATGCGGTCTGGCCCCTTCGAGAGGCTGTAAATAGCCTTGCAAAAACCGAATCACCGCTCATCCACGAATCCACAATACCCTACTTAAGAGACCTGTACGATCATGTTATCCACGTGATTGACAGCGTGGACATCTACCGTGAGACGATCTCGAGCATGCTTGACATGTATCTTTCGAGTGTAAGCAATCGGCTGAATTCCGTGATGAAGGTCCTGACAATCATCGCGACCATCTTTATGCCGCTGACCTTTCTTGTGGGCGTCTATGGCATGAATTTTAAATATATGCCGGAACTCGAGTGGCAGTACGGCTATCCGCTTGTCTGGATCATGATGATTGGAATAGCGGGTTTCATGCTGTATTATTTTAAACGCAAGAAATGGATGTGAAAACCATATTCTGATCAAAAAGTCTTTATTCACAGAGCACGGATTTTCTTTTCTTGCTACAATCATCAGATTCCGCTAGAGTATAGGGAGTCTTATGCTCACCTGCAGCAATCATATTTACATATTCAGCAGAGACAAGATACGAAACAGGAGGAGTAGATGTTCAAAAAAATACCAAAAAACTGGATTATTATCGCAGCCATTGTTGCTGCACTAATACTTCTTGCGGGTGCACGGCAATTTCTTTCCTTTTTGGCAGATTGGCTGTTTTTTCAAGAAACCGGTTATGAGGCAGTTTTCACAAAGATATTCAGCATAAAAATAACCATGGGATTCGCATTCGGCCTGTTTACCGCTCTCATGACCTTTGCAAATCTTTTTATTGCGGGACGGCATGCGTTTCCCGCAGGAAGTCACAATCCCCTCTGGGAAAATCTGCCGCACTTACAGCACCTTAACGTACATAAGCTCATGACCTGGATTTCATCCCTTGCTGCGCTTATTGCATTCGTGCTCGCTTTTCCTATTGGCATGCATTATTGGGAACATGCGCTCTTGTTTTTTAACAGCGTATCAGCAGGTATTGCTGACCCCCTGTTTGGAAAAGATATTTCTTTCTTCCTTTTTCAATATCCTTTCATCGATGCAATCAACGGACTCGTACGCGGTGTCATTGTGATCATTGCTCTGGTAACAGCAACAATATATTTCGTCCAGGGCGGCGCCGTGATTATCGACCGTCGTTTTTCTGTTGAGCCGTTTGTAAAGCGGCATCTCTCGATCTTGCTGTCTTTCTTTCTCCTGAGCCTTGCGGTCAGTTTTTTCCTGGATCGCTATAGCCTTATGAACACGGAACATGGTGTGTTGTATGGTGCCTCATATACGGATGTGCATGCCCGCATGATTATGCTTTCGGTCATGGTTGTTCTCTCAATTATTGCAGCGTTGGTTATTGCCGGGATTGGCAAACGTCGCTCCTTTATTTTTCCTGTTTTTATTCTCGCTACATTAGGGGTTGTATATATTCTGGGACTCAAAGTCTACCCTTCCCTGATCCAGAGTTTCAAGGTTTCACCGAATGAGAGCGTGCTGGAACAGCCGTATCTTGCCCACCACATTCAGTTCACCCGCTATGGGTACGGTCTTGAGAACATCGAACTACAGCCTTTTGCAGCAATGAGACAGTTAACGTTTCCCGATATCCGGCGCAACTTGTCCACCATCCAGAACATCCGGCTCTGGGATGAGGAACCTCTGCTCAAAACATATAGTCAATTGCAGCAGATCCGGACCTATTACCACTTCAATGATGTGGACAATGACCGGTATACCATAAATGGAAATTATCGGCAGGTCATGCTCTCTCCCCGTGAACTGTCCTATGCTGATCTCCCCGGCAAATCCTGGATCAATGAACGGCTTGTCTTTACCCACGGCTTTGGTATGGCCATGGGCCCGGTGAGCGGAATTACCAAGGAAGGCTTGCCTGAATTTTATATCAAAGACATACCGCCCATCACGAGTGCAGGACCCAGGATAACGCGGCCCGAAATATACTATGGTGAAAAACAGAACAACTACGTCATTGTAAACACAAAGACTAAAGAGTTCAGCTATCCTACGACCAAAGAAAACATTTATACTGTTTATAGAGGACAAGGCGGTGTCAAGCTCTCGTCGTTCGTGATGAAGCTTTTTTATGCAGCCAACTTTGGAAATTTCAATATTTTTCTCTCGAGCGAGATAACGAATGAAAGCCGTATTCTCTACTACCGCACGATCATGAACCGGGCAAAAACGCTTGCCCCTTTTCTGTCGTATGATCCTGATCCCTATATGGTTGCGGGCGAGGATGGGAAATTATTCTGGATCATTGACGCATATACTCAAAACAGCAATCTTCCCTATTCAAAACCCTTGAAAGGCGGCACGAATTATATCCGGAATTCCATCAAGGTTGTTATTGATGCATACGATGGCAGTGTCATGTTCTATATTGTTGATACAAGCGATATCATGGCAAAAACATACGCAGCGATTTTCCCCACGCTGTTTCGTCCTGTTACCAACATGCCTGAAGACCTCAAACGTCATATTCGGTATCCGCGGGCATTGCTCCAGATCCAGGCATACATGTTTTCAACATTTCACATGACCGATCCATTAGTTTTTTATAACAAGGAAGACCTCTGGGAAATTCCTTCGTATAAACAAAAAACCATGGATCCCTATTATCTCATAACAAAACTTCCAAAAGGCAAATCCGAGGAATTCATCCTCCTCCTGCCCTTTACTCCATCCAAGCGGGACAACCTTGCAGCGTGGATGGCAGCACGTTGTGATGGAGAAAATTACGGAAAAATCATCGTCTATACGTTTCCGCGTGACCGGTTGATTTTCGGTCCCCGACAGATCGAAGCGCGCATTGACCAGGACTCATACATATCCCAGCAGCTCACGCTCTGGGGCCAACGCGGTTCAAATGTTATACGGGGAAGTCTTCTGATCATCCCGATTGAGGACTCACTCATCTATGTGCAACCGCTCTTCCTCGTTGCCACGGACAAGGGAGGTTTGCCGGAACTTCGCAGAGTCATTGTTGCTTATGGCAACGATGTGGTAATGGAAGAAACGTTGGAAGGAGCGGTCCAGAGAATGTTCAGTGGCAACTTGCCGAGCATGAAGATGCTGGATAAGGCAACCGCCCCGGCAATGCGACCGAAAGAACTCGGGGGACAGGCTTTGGAACAGCTCCGAAAAGCACGTGAAGCGCTCAGAAGAGAAGACTGGGCATCTTACGGCAGGCTCATAAAAGAGCTTGAGGACACCTTGCGCGAAATGCAGAAATAAGGACAACATGCTTTCTGACGAAATAACGATCGATCAAAATAAATGTACCGGCTGTGGCATGTGCATTAAGACTTGCTATTTTGAGATGTGGTCACTTGTTAATGGCAAGGCAGAGATGACCGGAGAACGATGCCTGGGTTGCGGCCATTGCGAAGCTGCCTGCCCAGCACATGCCATACGCATTTCTTGCCTTCACGATGAAACCTTACATTTTAAAACATTCACGCCGAACAGGAAGTGGCTCGCTCCCGGAAAGTTCGACACAGCCAGTTTGGTTCAGCTTATGGGATCACGCCGTTCCTGCAGAAATTTTACACAGCAACCGGTACCTGGGACAGTGCTCGAAGATCTTATTAAGATCGGGGTCACCGCACCTTCTGGCACGAACAGCCAGCTCTGGACATTTACCATTGTTCCTGCTCGGCAGGCTGTCATTGCCTTTGCAGAGCCTGTGGGTGTATTTTTTAAGAAAGTAAACAAACTGGCTGCAAACGGTTTCTTAAGAACACTGTTAAAGCTGTTCGGTGATAACCGGCTCGAAATGTATTATCGCTCGCATTACCCTTCGGTAAAAAAAGCATTGGAAGAATGGGAGCAGGAAAAAAAGGACCGGCTGTTCCATGGCGCAACCGCTGCATTAATTATCGGCTCAAAACCAGGCGCAAGCTGTCCCCAGGACGATGCCATGCTCGCAACACAGAATATCCTGCTCGCCGCACATAGCATGGGCCTTGGCACATGCCTGATCGGTTTCGCAGTAGCAGCAATGAGAAAGGACAAAAACATCAAGCGATCATTGGGAATACCTGAAGAAGAGATTGTTTATTCTGTGATTGCATTAGGGCATCCGGATGAACAATACGAACGAGTTATTCGGAGAAAAAAACCAGCGGTGAGGTATCTTAATGTCAATTCTGAAGTCTAACCCCATATATTATTACGAAGAAGTGGACGGGCCATGCAAACCACATCAAAATGCAGCTAATTTGCCAACATATAAGATTTGACCTCAATGACTCTAGGGGCATTTAATGTCACTTCTCTTTTTCTTCCCTTCCTTCAGGCTCATAAGTCGGTAATTTTGCCGCATGTTCAACCAGTGTATTTACGGCTTTTAATGTTCTTGCGGCTTTTTTCCCTTTTTCCTCTGCCGTTTGCTGGACACTTTCAATTTTGCTCTCGATTGAACGAACCGCACCTATAACATCACCTGAGTGAGCATAGAGCAGATAAACAGATGCACTGCAAAAGATAGCCACACGTGCTATGGCAATAGGCTTTTTATTATTTAAACCCATTATTCTAAAAGTAGCAAAAATAAAAAATACGCTTACAATAACGACCACAGATACGAGCAGCTTGCTGCTTGGAGAATTTTTATCATTTCGCAAAAAATCAGTATTTTCTCTTTTACTTGATAGTCCCACATTCTTTATCTCCTGCAAAGCATTCTGCTGCTTTTGATTTTCCTGTATATTCTTTTCCTCTTTTTCTTCTCCACTTACTATTTTTGCAGTTATTCGGTATTGTGGGGGAACTGATTGGAGATCGTCAGCAAATGAAATCACTCCGTTCTTATCCGTATATTTGTAAATCACTGCTATTCCATCAGAACTGACAATAAGTACTATAAAAAAAATAAAACCCGTAAGAAGCAAACCTTTTGCGATCACAGAAATGTCCTCCGGATTTCGGATAAACAATAATGTTAATTATTTTTGAAAAGCAACGAAATTATTGTAGGTATGTTTATCAGCGTCAATGTTAAATTGATTATATGGAACCATTGGCAACAGTCAATACCCAATAGTGGGTATTTTATGGGTATGCAGAATGTTTCAATTGGCGTTGTTAGTTCTTATGGACAACCCTATTCCATAGAGAATTAATTACCTTCCATCCAACGCTTTTTGATACGCCGGTTCCGAAAACCCATGAACATATTTCCCATTAATCACCGCAAAAGGCACGCCTCTTTTGCGATCAAGTTGATTTTTTCTGACTGCTGCATCCCTGTCTTTCTCAATATCATAGACGGTGACAACAATTCCTCGTGATTCGAAAAATGTAATCGCCTTTTGACAATACGGACACCAGGTTGTTATATACAGCTCAACCTTGGGATCATCCTTGGCTGCAAGAATAATGTTCTCTGCAGCGGCGTTTGCTGTAATAGGAAAATTGCCTTGCAATAAAAATAAACTGATCAGAAGGAGGAATAGTATTGTTCCCTTCATTTGCTCTCCTTTTTCTTGGACCTTCGTATTTTTTCAGGCTTGCATGCTCCGTCTAAAATCCGTTCCCTGACGAACTCAATATGTTGCTTGAGCACGTAAAACTGCTCCGCAAACGATGCGGGGACTTTCATCCTGTTTACTGCTTGTTCTATTTGATCAAGTCGTTCTGCCAGAATCTCACCTGTTATGGAACCGGAAATCACATCCTGCTCAATACGAAGCAGCGCACGATACCACCGGTAAATCCCAAGATTAATGCGCCAGCGATACAGCGCAGGAATCATCTTAATGCCGGGGATAAGAATCAAAATAAAGGGAATGAACACGACGAGAACACGATTCGCCAGGCTTGCCTGCCAAAAGGGAAGATACCGGTATAAGAAACCCTTGCCTGATTTATAATAGCGGCTCGCTTCTTCGCTCAGTGGAATTTCGTATGCAATCGGCGATGGAAACTCACCCAAGTTTCGTAAAAGACTCGGTGCCCCATGCACTTCACGAGCTACTTCGAGAAGCAGGTCAGACAATGCCGGATGCAGATTCGATCGTGCAATAAGTTCAATGGTAGGACCAATAAGAGCTACGTCCTGAGATGGAATATTTTTTCCGAAATCAAGCGATCCCTTCGGCAGTTTCCGGGTGCTTAAATAATGAATACGGCGTGCATAACCCTCGGCCTGGGCAACGTTAAAGAGATGGATATTCGGCGCCCGCATAAGCGTACGCATGATTTGAACAGGCGCGGAATCTCCGGTTAAAAACACTGCATCCACTTTGCTCTGAAGAAGTGCCGCCGCTGCATCATCAGCATCCAGATCAAGCAGGCGCGTATCTTCACCGGGTTTGATCCCGTTTAAAGAAAGGAGAGTCAAGGCAAGGATTCTCGTTCCCGTTCCTTCCGGACCGATCGCTACCCGCTTTCCCTTCAAGCGCGAAAGTGTGTCAATGGTTTTGCTGCTTCGATAGAAAACATACAGCGGCTGATAAAACATGCTTCCAAGCGAAATCAACTTGTCGATCTTTGCATCCGTATTGATACCTCCCTGGACGAATCCGATATCAACCTTGAACTTGTGATCAGCAAGCCGCTTCAAGTTCTCCTGAGAGCCTTCTGAGGGAAGAACGATCAGCTTTACATTATGCCGCTGAAGAATGGCAGCATATTTATCTGCATTTTTCCGGAATGAGCTGCCTTCCGGACCGCTGCTTATGATTAACGTACGGGGAGGCGCAGAATAAATAAACCAGAAAATCGCTGCCAGAAGCAGGCACCCAATAAAGGTGATTGTGGTAATTGTTGCAGCGCGTCCCAATCCGAAGAACTCAGAGAAAAGTGATTGAATTTTGGTAAACCCGTTTTTAGGAGCCGGTATTTTCATAAATGTTCTCCTTTTCGGTGTTATAGTTTGTTTCCTCCGCCACCATTGCACGCAGGACATGTTCCAACTGCCACATCAGGGCTGGGATTATGGACTGCTCCGGTTCCGCCACAGGTCGGACATGGTTCATCGGGCACGGTCCCGGTTCCCTCGCAACCAGTACAAGTATTTTTTTCTACGATAGACCCCGCTCCCTTGCATCCGGCGCACGGTTTTCCGGCTGAAATAAAATCCTGCAACCAGCTTGTTTGACCAGTACCATCACACCGATCGCACACTTTCTGAAGTTTCATAATGCCACTGCCGCCGCATTTTTTGCATTCTGCCATGTCTTCTTCCTTGAAAATTCGATATTGTTTATGAAATTCTACAAAGTATTGGACGAGCGTACTATGGAAGAAATGAAATTGCAAGGAGATTTAACGATGATATCAGTGTTTGTGGTGAGAATCGTTATTTCTAAGCACGTCGCGCAAAAACCGTTTATTAATATCCATGGCTGCTATGGCGCCCTCTCCTGCGGCAACCGCCACCTGATCCGGCCCGGTATTTAACGGACCTACAATATACAGTCCATCGAGGGACGACTCATACACTCCGTTTGTCACATAGTGAAGTTGAGCGTCATCTTTTTGCAAGTCCAGTTTTTTGAGATACTCATCGTTCAAGGTATATCCAAACTGAGACATGATCGTTTCACACGGGATACGATTCCCGCCTGCACATTCGAGCGCTTTGATGGAGTCAGTTCCAATAATCCGGATTGGTTGTTCGGTAATAACCCGGATACCCTCGTCTTGGAGCGTTTCTAAAAGGAATTGCGGCGGATTGAACTGATACGGAATAAAGGTGATATCCTGAGTAAACATCCGCTTCATGGCAAGCGCAAGATTGCAGCCTTGTCGTGAATTCCCGATAACCACCAGTTTTTTGTTCGTGGTCTTGTATCCGTCGCAATCCACACAGGTGTAAAATCCGCTACCGAGAAATTGTCGAACATTCTCAATCGGCGGGAAAATATCGTACACGCCTGAAGCGGCAATGACAAACCGGGCGTGATATGCAGCGTCCTTGGTGGACACCTCAAAATGTTCACGCTTGTGAACGCTAATAACCTACTCGCGTTTTACTTCTACATGAAAATTTTTTGCCTGTTCGATTCCTTGTTCAATCAACACTCGTCCTTCAACCGGCGGGTGACTCAAAAAGTTTTCAACGCGCTTTGCGTGCCATGTTCTTCCTCCGCCACGGTCGACGACAAGAATGCGTCTATTATACCGTCCGAGATAAATGGCGGCTTGCAGGCCTCCCGGACCTGCGCCGATAATAATGCAATCATACGTACGCGTCATGCATTCCTTCGTTTTTCGCTGATGAGTTTTAGTCTAGCACTGGGTCATATGACCGTCAAGAAAGCATGTATCAAAGGGCTAGGGTTGCTCAGTTTGGGTGGCACAATAACTCTTGTTGCACGGGCACCCCGTATTGCCACAGGAAGGACAGACGAAAAATCTCGTCAAAAAAACAGCGGGGCAACAGAACCCCGCTGTTGAATCGTTATCTTATTTTTTAAATTACTAATACTTTTTTTTCTGTATATGGTCTTCAATCTCTGCAACAAGCTTTTGCCGCTGTGCCGGAGTGAGCATGTCATGAATTTCGACAAATTTTGCACCGATAAACCGGATAAAATTATCCGCATGCCGTTGATTTTTTTCAATAAGTTCGTTTAATTGAATAAGATCAATTTGCGGGCTTACCATCATGGCATTTCCTTTTTGCATAGTTTCTTCGCGAAGCCGCTGCATTTCCGGACGACGCGCGATAAATTCAGCTTTTATTTCTTCGAGTTTTGCTGTTTGGTCCTGGTTTAAATCAAGTTTTTTTACTAATTGTTGCACCGTGTCATCCATGCGCTGTTCAGGTGTTTTCTTATAACATCCTGTCATAAGAAATGTTGCCGCAGTAAGAAGCGAAAACAGTAATACAAGTTTCTTCAAGATCATGATGAGCTCCTTTCTTGATGTAAAGTAAATAGAGTAAATCGATTGCTCTGGAATGAGTCTAGCACATTTTGCCCACAACGCTGAGAGAAGTGCCGGTTCTCTTCGCTATCTTTTGCACGCTACGATAAAAGGATAAGAAAGAAGAGATGATGAGTCAAAAAGGATTTCGAGTACACCTTTTTTTGATTGTTGATTGGATGTAGATCGAAACACTGCCGAGGATAAGAAACCAAAAAACCGTGTCCCACTGATAGCGGAGATATGCAGGAAGAGAAACGAGCAAGAGTGTTATAACAGCAATCGAGGTGAACGGTTCGAAACGGAATAATCCGCCGGCAAATGCGGCAAGGAGAAGGAATGTCTGTATTTTCGTAAGATCAATGCTCCATTCCGATACTTTCGGTATTCCCTGCCATTGAACCGAATAATCAGGCATGAGCCAGGAATACCAGGATGCATCGGTCTGCGGTTCCGCTTTTGTGAGGACTGGAAGCTTTAGCCATTCAAAAGGATGCGTAATTCCACCGCCGATTAAAAAATGAAAAAACATACAGAACAAAAGACCGTTTACTATGATTTGTGGCCAACGCCAAAGACCGGGAGACGGTTTTAAAATCCCTCGATGATAGAGCAACAGCAGCAGGAGAAGGCCAAACAAAACAGGATAATAATGACGGGGAAAACCGGTTGCATAAAACGCGAGCAGAAGTGAGCCAATCGTTAAACTCATCGCCCACAAAGGATGAAACCCCGGTTTCTGAGATGGCATCTCTGTACAACTGATCTTTTCTTCAAGAACTGCAATCCGTTTTTCAAGATCCGTTGTACTCGGAATTTCGTTCATGAACAGAGGCCTCTCTCTTGTTGTAGCGAAAAGAAAAAGGCGGCTTTCGCCGCCTTCAGCATTAGGTTATTTCGAAACGGATGATTGAACCCCTTTTTCTTTTAACTTCGCGTGTGCAGCAGCAAGGCGGGCAATCGGCACCCGGTACGGGGAGCAGCTCACATAATTCATTCCTTTTTTATAGCAGAATTCAACGCTTGCTGGATCGCCACCGTGTTCTCCGCAGATTCCAACTTTGAGATTTTGCCGGGTGCTGCGGCCTTTTGTTATGCCCATCTCCACCAGCTGGCCTACGCCTTCCTGGTCAAGCGTCTGGAAGGGATCCTTTTCAAGAATGTTGTTTTCAGCGTAATAGGTGACGAACTTGCCCGAATCGTCACGGCTGAATCCAAACGTGGTCTGTGTAAGATCATTCGTTCCAAATGAGAAAAACTCGGCTTCTTTTGCTATCTCGTCGGCAATCAACGCAGCCCGGGGAAGTTCGATCATGGTTCCGATAAAATACTCACATTGAACGCCTTTTTTCTTTATAACTTCGTCGGCTGTTGCCTTGATAACCTCTTTCTGATTCTGAAGTTCTTTCTTTAATCCGACAAGAGGAACCATGATTTCAGGCATAACTTTTTTCCCGGCTTTGATCAGATCGCATGCCGCCTCAAGGATCGCTCGGGTTTGCATCCGGGTGATTTCCGGGTACACGATACCAAGCCGGCATCCCCGGTGTCCGAGCATGGGGTTCATTTCGTGCAGATCCTTGACCCGGTCGAGCAACTTCTGCTTTTGCGATAAAGCTGTTTTTGATGCCCGTTTCAGTTTCATAACTGCAATATCAACCATAAGGTCTTCAAGCCTGGGAAGAAATTCATGAAGCGGCGGATCGAGAAGCCGGATCGTGACGGGAAATCCTTCCATGGCAGTGAACAATCCCTTGAAGTCAGAGCGCTGCATGGGAAGCAGTTTTGCCAAGGCTTTTTCTCTTCCTTCCGTGCTGTTCGCGAGAATCATTTCCTGAACAAACGGCAACCGGTCTTCGGCAAAAAACATATGCTCAGTCCGGCACAGACCGATGCCTTCGGCACCAAACCGCCGTGCCATGGTCGCATCGCGCGGGATATCTGCATTTGCTCGGACACCCATGGCTCGTGCTTCGTCAGCCCACTTCATGATGAGTCCGAAATCTCCGCTTACCTCAGGTTCCTTGGTCGGAACCTTGCCCAGAATGACCCTGCCCGTCCCGCCGTCTATAGTAATAAATTCCCCTTCTTTAATGGTATACTTCCCGGTGGTAAAAACCTTTGATTTCAGATTAACAACAATTGACTCGCATCCTGCCACGCAGGGTTTGCCCATTCCACGGGCAACGACGGCAGCATGGGATGTCATGCCTCCTCGTGCAGTCAGAATTCCCTGGGCGGCATCCATCCCGTGAATGTCATCGGGAGTGGTTTCAGGCCGGACCAGAATGACTTTTTCCTTTTTTGCCATTTTCACAGCATCATCAGCGGTGAAAACCACCTTGCCGCATGCTGCACCAGGCGATGCCGGGAGCCCTTTGCAAAGAACCTGTATTTTTGCTGCAGGATCAATGATGGGATGAAGCAGCTGGTCAAGAGAGGAGGGTTCTACCCTGAGCACTCCTTCATCCTGCGAAATCAGGCCTTCATTCACCATGTCAACGGCAATTTTGACTGCTGCCTGAGCCGTGCGTTTTCCGGTACGAGTCTGGAGCATGTACAGCGTTCCTTCCTGCACCGTAAATTCAAAATCCTGGATGTCCCGATAATGTTTTTCAAGCCGGGTCGTAATATCACGTAACTGCGCATAAACCTGGGGCATTTCTCGTTCCAGATCGGCAATCGGTCGGGGCGTGCGGATTCCTGCAACCACATCTTCTCCCTGGGCATTTGTGAGATATTCACCGTAGAATACTTTTGCGCCCGTTGAAGGATCGCGCGTGAAACCAACGCCGGTCGCGGAAGTATCTCCCATGTTTCCAAAAACCATCGCCTGAACATTTACTGCAGTTCCAAGACTCCCCGGAATATCGTTCAATTTCCGGTAGGTGATTGCGCGGGGATTATTCCATGAATTAAATACCGCATTACGGGTCATGAGGAGCTGCTCCCACGGGTCTTGCGGAAATTCACGTTTTGCCAACTGGTTCACCTTTTGCTTGAATTTTTCAACGAGGATTTTCAGATCATCAGATGTTAAATCAATATCAAGCCGGATTTTATTTTTCTTTTTAATAGCGTGGATACTCTCTTCAAACACTTCCTTGTCGATTCCCAGAACCACGTTGCCAAACATCTGGATAAACCTGCGGTACGCATCCCAGGCAAACCGTTCGTTTCCGGAGAGCCTGATGAGACCGTTGACCGTCTGATCATTCAGGCCAAGATTCAAAACCGTATCCATCATGCCGGGCATAGAAAGTTTCGATCCGGAGCGGACGGATACCAGAAGCGGTTTATCCGGGTTCCCGAAAAGGTATTCACCGACTGCTGCTTCGACCTTGCTCATGTATTCACGCATATCAGCATCAAGACCGTCCGGAACCCGCTGACCAAGTTCATAAAACAGGTTGCATACCTCGGTCGTGATGGTGAAGCCGGGCGGGACAGGAATTCCGACATTCGTCATCTCGGCAAGTCCCGCTCCCTTTCCGCCCAGCAGAACTTTCATGGTCCCGTTGCCGTCAGCTTTTCCATTTCCAAAAAAGTAAATGTATTTTTTTCCTTCAGCCATTCTAGCGTCCCTCCCTGGGAAAATGATGGGTGATTCGCATTCTTCCTGCTATCAGCAGAATCGCTCTCATACATCGCGCTCCGCTTGTAAAAAAACCGTTCATCCAGAGGCTTAAGACTTCTTTTCCTCCATGTTCAAAACCAACCGTGAAAAATCCGCAATCGCGGAAAAGAGTCCGGTAATCCCGGCCAGGAGCGCAAGACGGTTTGCCTGGATGTCTGCATTTTTATCCATAACCATGACCGTATCAAAAAAAGCCGCGACAGGCTGCTGAAGCGACGCAATATCTGCAAGCGCGCCGCGGTAATCCAGGTTCGCTGTCTTCTCACGCACCCGTGCTTCAATATCCGTATACGCTGAAAAGAGGGCCTTTTCAGCATCGAGTTTTAAAAGGCTTTTTTTGACTGTTCCGCTGAATTTCTTCGGAAGGATATTGCCTGCCCGTTTGAGCGCCGTGACGAGTGGCTGATATTCCGGCGAAGTCCGGAGGCCGTCCAGGGCGCGTACTTTCTCGAAGCCGGCAAGCGGATCATCAAATCCCACGGACAACGCCGCATCGACAATATCCGCTCTGAATCCCTGTGCTGAAAGCATCCCGGCAAGCCGTTGTGCAAAAAACAGCCGTACGTCTGTTTGCACTTTTTCCGCAGGAGAACCGGAAAGCCTGTATGCTTTGCATGCACCGGCAATGATGCGTGACAGGGAAATACGAAATCCACGATCAAGCACCATGTTCAGAATTGCGACAGACTGTCTTCGAAGCCCGTACGGATCTTCAGATCCACTGGGAACAAGCCCCGCGGAAAAACACCCGGTAATCGAATCGATCCGATCTGCAATGCCCACGCACATCCCTTCCCGTGTTTGCGGAAGTTTATCTTCGGCAAAGCGCGGCAGATAATGTTCGAGAATCGCTTCCGCCACTTCAGGCGTCTCACCCGATCGAAGGGCATACTCTCTGCCCATGACTCCCTGGAGTTTCGGAAATTCACCGACCACACCCGTAATCAGATCAGCCTTGCATAAAGCAGCCGCGCGTTCCGCGGTCTTTTTATCAGCTCCCAGAATATCAGCAAGCAGGACTGCAAGTTTTTTCAGCCGTTCGGTCTTGTCGTATACGGATCCTAGTTTTTCCTGATAGGTAATTTTTTTCAGCGGCTCGATACGATCTGCAAGCGGCTGTTTCACATCATGATCAAAAAAGTATGCTGCATCCGAAAGCCGTGCTGCAAGAACACGCTCATTGCCCTCCCGGACAACTTCCATATCCTCGGCACGAGTATTGCTGATCGTGATGAAGTACGGCAACAGTTCCTGCGTGGTCGAAACAACGCTGAAATACCGCTGATGTTCCCGCATCGCTGTTATCAGAACCTCCTTCGGGACCCGAAGATACTCGTTGTTAAATGAACCCATGACGGCAACGGGAAATTCGACAAGATTCGCTGTTTCTTCCACCAATCCCGGGTCATCAAGCACGACGCCGCCCCTGACCTTTGCAAGTTCCGTGATCTGTTTTATAATCCGCTGTTTCCTGACCCCAGGATCGACTATGACGGAATTCGATTCAGCCTGGGAGAAATAGGACTTTGCATCCTTAACCAGGAATGCGCCCGGGCTCATAAACCGGTGACCACGCGAGAGATTCCCGCTTTTAATCCCGTTTAATTCAAAATCAATGACCGCCCCGTCCCAGAGTGCAAGTATCCAATGAATCGGTCTGGCAAATCTGATGTCCTTGTCCATCCATCGCATGGTCTTCAAAAAGGGAATGGAAAGGATGAAACCGGGCAAGGCCTGCTTCAGCCACTCGCCGGTATCACCGCCCTGTTCATTGACCTGAGCTGCGACATACTCTCCCTTTTCGGTCGAGATCGTCGTGAGAGCATCGACTGGGACATTATTCTTATCGGCAAAAACAAGCGCCGCTTTAGTCGGTTTTCCTTCGGCATCGAAGGCAACCTTCTTCGGAGGGCCGATCATGTTCTTTGAGAGGGTGGTTTGCTGCTCGGCAACGCCTGCAACATGCAGAATGAGTCTCCGGGGTGTCCCGAATGTTCTGATCTCTCCCTCGACGGAAATCCTCCCTGCGGCAAAAAGTGCGGCTGAAAGCTCCTTCATTTTTTCGAGTGCAGGATACATAAAGCGCGAGGGAATTTCTTCTGTCCCGATTTCCAGGAATAGTTCCTTTGACAAGGATGGCTCCTTCAACGAGTAATGTGGAACGTACGATAAAAATAGAGAATGCTTGCCTCTCCAGGCGAACAGGGGCATGCAACGTGATCTGAAAAGGCTATGCTCTCAGCATCGGAAACCCTTTTGCCTCCCTATCGGCAAGATAAGCATGAGCGCAGCCACGGGCAAGCTTCCTGACACGCGCAATGTACCCGGTCCGCTCAGTCACGCTGATGGCACCGGCGGCGTCCAGGAGGTTAAAGGTATGAGAACATTTAAGACAGTAATCGTATGCAGGAAGAACAATACCTGCTTGAAGCAGCCGGTCGCATTCCCGTTCGTAGGATTCAAACTGGTTGAACAGCATTGTTCTGTCGGACAATTCAAAATTATATTTTGAAAACTGCACCTCGGTTTCATGATGCACGTCACCGTATTTCACGCCTTTCGTCCAGGTGAGATCAAACACATTGTTCACGCCCTGAAGATACATGGCGATCCGTTCGATTCCGTACGTAAGCTCGGCCGAAACAGGCCTCAGATCAATCCCGCCGACCTGTTGGAAATAGGTAAATTGGGTTATCTCCATCCCATCAAGCCAGACTTCCCAGCCCAGCCCCCACGCTCCCAGGGTAGGTGATTCCCAGTCATCTTCAACAAACCGGATATCATGCTTGAGCGGATTGATCCCAAGCTGAACCAGGCTGTTGAGATACAATTCTTGAACATTTTCAGGATGCGGTTTTAAAATTACCTGGAACTGGTAATAGTGCTGAAGCCGGTTCGGGTTCTCACCATAGCGGCCGTCAGTCGGCCTGCGGGAAGGTTGAACATACGCCGTATTCCAGGGTTCGGGTCCCAAGACCCTTAAAAACGTGGCAGGATGAAATGTTCCGGCCCCGACCTCTGTATCATACGGCTGATGAATAACGCAGCCTCGCGAGGCCCAATAGCTCTGTAAGGTTAATATAAGATCTTGAAATGTCAATGATTACTCCTGACAATACTGTGATAGGAACGTAAAAAAACAGTTTTTTATTTTATACAAAAGAGCCTTTCATTGTCAAGAAATATCCCGTAAAAGTCTCTCGAAAAACAGAACGAAAAAGTTCAGACTGCCGGTTTGTTTTTCTTTTTTCGGAAAAAACTTACCTGCTTAAAGGATTCCTTAAAGGCTTTTTTAAAAACGGTCCACGCTGACGCATGTTTTTTCGGATCAAGTGATTGCGCCTTTTGATAACACGTACGAGCTTTCTGGAATTCTTTGAGATTTACATACACATTGCCGAGGTTATTCCACGCCGATGCATAGTTAGGGTCGAGTTCGAGAGCCTTATCGTAGCATGCAAGCGCCGCCTGATTGTCCTGGAGTTTCAAACAGGCATTTCCTTTATTGTTCCAGAGAAAGGCCTGGTTCGGATCGCTGGCAATAGCTTTATTGTAGCACGCGATTGATTCTTCGATTTTATGCAGTTCTAAAAAAGAATTTCCTTTATTGTTCCAGGCACGCACATGGGATGGATCGAGTTCATTCACTTTTTCATAACAGAAAATGGATTTTTCATACTCCTTCAAACCGCGGAACGCATTGCCCTTGTTATACCATGCGCGAACATATCCGGGATTTATTTCAAGCGCTTTTTCATAGCAGGCAACCGCTTGCTCATGATTTTTCAAGGCAAGATGCGCGTTGCCCTTATTGTTCCATGCGCGTTCATTGCCGGAATCCGTTTTGAGAGCCTGCTCATAACACTCAAGAGCCCGGTGGTAATCGCCCTGTTCGAAAAAAGAGACCGCTTGTTCAAACCAGTTTTGCTCTTCTTTTTTTTCCATGCTCACCTGCCTGTTTTATAGACGCTCAGCATATTCAGAGCGGCTATGCCGTCTTTGTATTTCGCGCGTATTCTCGGAGGAATTCGGTCAAAAGCCGTACCCCGATCCCGGTCGCTCCTTTGGGTGTATACGGCTTTTCTTTTTCAATCCAGGCGAGTGCAGCGATATCAAGATGAAGCCAGGGATACTTCTGGACGAATTTTGACAGAAGCGCTGCTGCGGTTATGACTCCGGCAGCCCTGCCTCCTGTGTTTTTCATATCTGCAATATCGCTCTTGATCTGTTCGTAGTATTCCTGCCAGAGAGGAAGCTCCCACACCCGCTCCCCGGTCTTTTCGCCCGCAGTCCGCATGAGCTGTTTGAGGGAATCGTCTGTCCCGAGCATCCCTATTGCCTCATTGCCGAGCGCGATCGCGCATGCGCCCGTCAAGGTTGCAATATCAATGATCATGGTGGGATGGTAGCGGCACGCATACGTAAGCGCATCCGCAAGAATAAGTCTTCCTTCTGCATCCGTCGAGAGTATTTCTATGGTCTGGCCGGACAAGGTGTGCAGCACATCGCCGGGTTTGTAAGCGCTCCCGCTCGGCATGTTCTCTGTTGCAGGAACAAGGCCAACCACGGTTATCGGCAGCTTCAGCGCAGCAACCGTTCGTATAGTGCCAAGTACTGCGGCACCGCCAGCCATATCGTCTTTCATCCGGTCCATGTTTTCCGACGGCTTGATCGAGATACCCCCGGAATCGAATGTGATGGCTTTGCCCACAAGGACCACCGGAGGTTTCTTCCCGCCGCCGCGGTATTCCAGAATAATGAAGGCAGGCGGCTGAGCGCTTCCTGCTGCAACGCTTACAAGCGCGCCCATCCCGGTTTTTTTCATTTTTCCCCGATCCAGAATCGTAAGCTTTAAATCGAATTCGCGAGCAAGCCGGCGAGCCGCGGCTGCAAGATCCAGAGGAGTCATGTCAACAGGAGGCGTATTCACCATGTCGCGAGCCATCATGGCTGCTTCGGCAATGATTGTTCCCGTGACAGCGCCTTTCCGCAGGGCAGAAACAGAACCTGTTTCCTCGGTCAGGAGCGTGATGGTGCGGATTTCCCTGGCACGGTCATGGTCCTGGTTCATTTTATATTTCAGGAACCGATACAAACCGAGCATGCTCCCTTCGATCACCGCCTGTGCCGTCTGTTCCGCATCGCGCAGAAACCGCGGCATGAACAGGGCAATCTCATCTGCTCCTGATGCCCGAAGCGAAGCGGCAGCTTTGCCGGCTGCCTGACGGAGTTTATTGAGTGTAAACTCGCTTTCTTTTCCGAGTCCGGCAATAATCAGACGGTTTGAACCGAGGGCCCCTTCAGGATACAGTATCTGAACAGCGCCAGGTGTTGGCTTGAAATCTCCTTGGGCAAGCAGGCGGCTTACTCTTCCCGCCAGCAGTGTATCCAGAGAGGCAACGGTTTTATCCGGATCGTCTTCGAGGAGAAAAACCACGATCCCGCCGCCTCGCCAGTTTTTTATTGTTCCTGTTTCAACGCTGATTTTCATGCCTGAATCCTTCATAGGGTTCCATAATTTTACGCAGAGGTTTTTTCCGGGGCCTTGGCTTCCGCCTGCTTGGTGCTCTTTGACTTATAGGCCTTTGCGACCCGAAGTTTCCGCTGTGCCCGTTTCATTTTTTTTCTGGTCTTGCGAACGTCGGGATCATTGTTTTTCCCAGCGGTCTTTTCCTTTTTTTCAGCCACGTTTTGTTTTAATTTTTTAATCGTTTCCTGAAGTTTCTCTTGATTTACTTTGCCTGCCATAACTCCTCCTTGAATAGATTTTTCTGATGTTGTGATGGACGCCCCATAATAGACAAAAGTCCTTGCAAAATCAAGCAATTTCAAAGTCCATCTATTTTGCAGGCATTCTTGCATGCAACGACAAAAAACCAAAATTTTTGTTCGCAGGGTCCTGGAAAAAACAAAAGAGAGGAACCATCATACGCGCTCCATAAAAAGAGCTTTTATTAAAGTTTCTCGAAAAATAAACCGATAGGATGCAGTGAAAGGAACCGTAAGGTCATTTCAACCCAAAACCCGTTTTCTTGCCTTCCGTTGTTAAGGTCAGGGGAACGTCTGATCGACGGATTTTTATCCGGGAGGAATATACATGAGCGTATTCAAACTGGTCTACGACGCACTGGAACGGAGAATTTTTAACTCCTTGCCGAAAAAAATTCTTGGATGCATTTTGCCGGTATGGGGTATCGTCCTCGGGTTTGGGATTGCAGTGTATATTGTTCCGGAACATCTCAAGACTCTTGCCTGGATTCTTCCCCTGGTTGCAACCGTGGTCGGAATAGCAGGGTATCTTGCAGCGTATGTCGCGCTTCGAGGATCGCTGACCCAGCTTTCCAAAACAATGCAGGGAGCCGACCTTTCCCAGGACATCAAATCGACAACGCATGACGAATTGGGAACGCTTGCCACGGATTATAATCTTTTTGTCCAGAAAATCCGGGGAATTTTGAATGAAGTAAAACAATTAGGACTTTCCATTGGAATATTTTCCACAAAGACCTTGAAGTATATCAACGATTCAGACAACAGCGCAAAAAAGCAGGGAGAGCTTGCAGACATTATTTTCCGCTCAAGTGAAGACGTTACGCAGGCCGTAAACGGAATTTCGAAGACAACCCAGCAAATCGCAACGACAACCAACACGCACCTCGAAACAGCGAAAGACGCACGGGCGGAACTCCAGGGAATCAATCACGGCATCGAGGTAACCATGGCAAAACTGGCCTCGTTTACCGCTACGGTAACCGATCTCAACAAGAAATCAGAACGTATTAAAGACGTTGTGCGGCTCATCAAGGATATTTCAAATCAGACGAACCTTCTCGCCTTGAATGCGGCAATCGAGGCGGCGCGTGCGGGCGAAGCAGGCCGTGGATTCTCGGTTGTTGCAGACGAAGTCCGGAAGCTTGCGGAACGGGTCAAGGAAGCGACAGAGGAAATTTCAAGAAATATTAACGACATGCTCGCGCATGTGCAGCAGACATCCCATGAAATCGGCGGAATCAACGAAAATATTGTTTTGTCCCAGCAGACGATTTCGAAAACCGCACAGCATTTTGACAATCTGGTCCGGGATTTCGAGGAAAACACCCTGCAGCTCTCCAATACGGCATCTGCGGTTGAAGAACTCTCAATGACCAACACTGAGATCAACCGACAAGTGAAGGACATTCATGGACTGAGTGTCATGGTTTCCAAAAACCTGGAAGACTCGAAGCGATTGTCTACGCGAATGAACCGGTTGACCGAAAAAATGGTCGAAAGTATCGCGCAGTTCCGGACAGGAAACGACAGGCTTGAAAGCCTGCTCGACCGAGTTCGCGTGTATCGCGACCAGCTGCAGGAAAAAATACTGAAACTTGCGGATGAAGGAATCAATGTATTCGACAAAAACTATCAGTGGATTCCCGGAACTGAGGCAATCAAAAAATACAGGACTTGTTATGACAAGTTTTTTGAAACGGATATTCGGGACCTGCTGGATGAAGCCAGGCAGAATATCGGGTTTACGTATTCTATCCTGTCGGACAGCAGCGGGTATCTGCCTACGCATCACAAGGACCGGTGCAGGCCGCTCACCGGCGATTATGCCGTTGATATCGTGTACAGCCGCGACAAAAAAATCAATTTCAGCAATGAAACACAGAAACGCTATGCAACAAACACCAAGCCGTTCCTCCTGTTGACATTTTTACGTGATACCGGAGAGGTCCTGAACAGTCTTTCCATGCCTATATTCATCCATGGGAAGCATTGGGGCTGCTTCGAATGCGGGCTTACTCCTGAAATGATCATCGGGTCGGAAGCGGAAAATTCATAAGTGCATGCGGCAGAGTAAAACGTTACTCGCCTTCAAACTCAGTCAGGGCAAAAATGTTGTAGCCCTTTGCCAGTAATCTTTTTTTGCCGCCAACATCCGGCAGATCAACAATCACCGCCACTTCTACCACGACGCCGCCCAGCTTTTCAATCAGGGACGCGGATGCCAGGGCTGTTCCGCCTGTCGCGAGAAGATCGTCCACGAGAATTACCCGTTCGCCTTTTTTCAAAGCATCCTTATGAATCTCGATCCTGTCGGTTCCGTATTCCAGATCATATTCCTGTGATTCAACCTCCGCCGGAAGTTTCCCTTTTTTTCGTATTGGAATAAAACCCTTCCCGAGCGTATAGGCGAGGGCCGAACCGATAATAAATCCGCGCGACTCGATTCCTACAATCGTATCGAAATCAAACATGGTATGCATATACCGCTGCGTCATACTGTCGATCACAAGCCGGAACCCAACCGGATCCTTGATAAGGGTCGTAATATCCCTGAACATAATTCCTTTTTTCGGATAATCAGGAATGGTTCTAATTCTGGACTTTATCGGCATTCTTTTCTCCTTCTCAGTAATTCTGCATTACGCAAAGCGTTTTTTTATTTGTCAGCAGGTTCGTCCCCTACGTGGCGGTACTGCTCAACTCCTATTCGGTACAGATCGCCGCCGTAGATATCGTTGGCAACAATTGCCGGAAACTGTTCCACTTCGAGCCTCATCATTGCCTCCGGTCCCAGCTCGGGATATCCTACGATTTCGGCATGTTTGATGGTTTTTGCAATCAACGATCCTGCTCCTCCGATTGCCGCAAAATAAACCGCTTTATGCTTCCTGAGAGCATCCTTGACAACTTCGCTGCGCGGCCCTTTTCCGATCATGCCTTTGAGGCCGTATTGAAGCAGAATGGGAGTATATATGTCGAGTGCATAACTGGAAGCCGGCCCTGCGGAACCAATCGATTTTTCGGGAGGAGTCGGGGTTGGTCCCGTATAATACAACAGCTGTCCTGCAAGGTCTGTCGGAAGCTGTTCACCGCAATTTTTCGCTGCCACAAGAGCTTGATGCACTCGGTCACGAGCGGTCAATAGGACCCCAGTAATCAAAACCTGATCGCCTGCCCTGAGTTTTTCAATGACGTCGTTAGTCAGGGGAGGCCGTATAATAAAAGCATCGGTCATATCATCCTGCAAAAAAAATTAATTGTTCAACCAACCATCCAGGAATGCCTTGGATACTACAAAAAAATCGTCTTATGCCGTGCAGCATGACAATTAATGTTTACCGCAACCGGCAGACTGGCTATGTGACACGGAAACATCTCAATATGTACGGCCAGCGCGGTCACGGTCCCGCCGAGCCCTTCCGGTCCGATACCGGTCCTGTTTACCGCTTTCAAAAGCTGCTCCTCCAACGACGCGAGTTCCAGGCTGTTGTTCGGATTTCCCACGGTCCTGAGCAACGCTTTTTTTGCAAGCAGAGCTGCCTTTTCAAAATCACCGCCGAGTCCGATGCCGATGACAACAGGAGGACAAGGATTGGCGCCGGCAGTGGTCACGCATTCAAGCACAAACTGTTTTATTCCTTCAATGCCTTCTGTCGGGCGGAGCATCCTGATGGCGCTCATGTTTTCACTGCCTGCGCCCTTCGGCATAAAGGAAATCTTAAGGCAGTCTCCGGGAACCAGTTCCGTATAAATAACCGCCGGCGTATTGTCCCCGGTATTTTTTCGGGAAAGAGGATCGACGACCGATTTTCTCAGGTAGCCTTCCGTATATCCTTTTCGAACGCCTTCGTTGATGGCATCGACCAGAAAACCGTTTTTGATCCGAAGATCCTGGCCTATTTCAACGAAAAAAATGGCAATTCCCGTATCCTGACAGATCGGAATATGCTCTTCGCGTGCAATCCGAGCGTTCTCTTTCAGAAGTTTGAGAATCTGTCTTGCTGACGGCGATTCTTCAACTTCAAACGCCCGGTCAAATCCGGCCTCAACATCATCACTCAGTGTATAGGCTGCTTCAATACACATTCGGGCGACGTTATCGCGTATTTCATCTGCATGGATTTCGCGCATGATTTGCAGTTTTTTTGAACCGTGGTGAATATGCCGGCAAATTCAAAGCTTCGTTATTTTGATTTTGCTGATCTTTCTTCCCTCGAGATCGAGTACCTCAAACCGGAGATTTTTATACTTGAGCTGTTCCCCGACCCGGGGCATTCTTCCAAAAAGGCCGAACAGAAATCCACCGAGCGTATTGAAATCGTTTGATTGAAGACTGGTATCGAGCAGTTCATTCACTTCGTCAAGCGCCGACTGCCCGGAGACCACAAAATTCTTTTCATCCACGATCTGGACATCGCGTTCCTCGGCTTCCAGCTCATCGTGAATGCTGCCGACGATCTTTTCGATAAGGTCTTCCAGGGTCACCAGACCCGCTGTTCCTCCGTATTCATCGATCACAATCGCAATCTGGAAACGTTCCCGCTGCATTTCAGCCAGGAGTTCGCTCACGCGCTTGTTTTCCGGAATGAAGTACGCCGGCCGGATGAACCGCTGTATTTCGTCTTCGCGTTTCACTTCACCGGATGCCATGGCGACAAGAATGTCCTTGATGTATAAAATACCGATGACCGTGTCCACGGTTTCTTCAATGACCGGATACCGCGAGTACCCGAAATCAGACACGAGCGAAAGAACGTCCTGGAGCGTCATGGTTGCTGGAACGCTCACGATATCCGTCCGTGGCCGCATTGCTTCAGATGCCAGGGTGTCTCCGAATTCGAACACCTTGTGCAGAAGCTCTTTTTCTTCTTCTTTCAAAGATCCCCGTTCCTCGCTTAAATTGATCATCGCCTTGATATCATCCTCGGTAATCGCCGAGCCGCACCACATGTTCTTTGCTTCTTTTCCTGCTACCGAATCCGCGAGTCTGGCGAACATCTGGGAAACCGGGACCAAAAGCCGTATAACAGGCTGAATAACCGGAGCGGAGATCAGCAGGAAACGATCCGGATTTCTGCATACAATGCTTTTGGGTAAGAGTTTCGCAAAAAAAACAATAAGAATCGTCATCAGCAAAATGGCAATTCCGATAACCCAATATGCATGAGCCGCCGATTCAATTACGATCACGGTTACCAGGACAACTGAAAAAACAATAAAAAATGTTTCAAAAAGAAGCAGTGTTGCATGTAAAACTCCCTGTTCCAGAAGGTCGATCGCTGTCTTTGCAGCCGCGTTCCCGGATTCCGACAAATGGCGAAGATACGATTTGTTTGAGAAAGCAATCGCGGTCTCAAAGGCAGCAGATAATGCGGCAAGCATAATACTGCCGATTCCCAGAATAAGCAATACGGGGCCAGGCACTATGTGGATAAGAGAGGAATCCATGTGGGGCGTCACTGAATATTTTCTCCGGTAACCCGGATCACTTCATCGAATGTGGTTTCACCGTTCAGCATTTTTTGGACCGCGGCCTCGCGAAGACCGATCATCCCGTCTGCAATTGCTGACTTCCGGATCAGTTCCGCGTCGGATTTATCCCGGATAATGGCACGGATACCGTCGTTTATTTCCATAACTTCGAATATGCCGGTACGACCGGTATACCCGGTTCCGCGGCACGGCGGGCATCCTTCCCCATACTTTACCACAATTTTGCGCTCCGCATTTGCAATAAGGCCGACAGCCTGGGCTTCCTCGGGCAGCAATTCATACGTTTTCTCACACCGGGGGCAGATTCGCCGGACCAGCCGCTGGGCCATGACTCCAATAACGGTCGAGGAAATCAGATAGGAGGGAACTCCAAGATCAAGCAGCCGGGTAATGGCGCTCGGAGCATCGTTTGTGTGCAGGGTGGAAAAAACCAGGTGTCCGGTCAGCGAAGCCTGAACAGCGTTTTCAGCGGTCTCAAGATCGCGGATCTCTCCAACCATAATGATGTCAGGATCCTGGCGAAGGATGGTGCGCAGTGTGCTTCCGAACGTGACGCCGATCTGCGGCTGAACGCTCACCTGATTAAACCGGTCGTATACCATTTCGATCGGGTCTTCAATGGTTATCACATTCACTTCAGGCATCGCGATCGACTTGAGCGCAGAATAGAGCGTCGTGGTTTTTCCGCTTCCGGTCGGCCCGGTAACCAGAATGATGCCGTGCGGCCGGCCGATGAAGGAGCGGAACAGTTCATATTCACGTGGTGAAAATCCGAGTTCTTCAAGGTCCTGGAGAATGATGTCCGGATCAAAAATACGGATCACGATCTTTTCTCCGAATGCGGTCGGCATGGTCGAAACACGGAGCTCGACCTCCCGTGATTTGAATTCAGTCTTGATCCTTCCATCCTGCGGCCTTCGCTTTTCCGCAATGTCCATGCGCGAAAGCATCTTGATCCGGGAAACAAATGCCGGATGGACGGCCTTCGGAATTCTGTGGATCGTCGTGAGCATTCCGTCAATCCGAAACCGAACTTCGCTTGCTTCCCGCTTGGGTTCGATGTGAATATCACTTGCCCGCTGATCAAACGCATACCGCAGCAGGAATTCAACCGCGTTCACCACATGCTTGTCCGTTGCCTCGATTTCGGAAACAGACTTCATCTTCACAAACTGTTCCAGGTTTCCCAGATCGATTTCAGCTGACAATTCTTTTGCGGCCGCGGTAACGGATGACCGGAATCCATAGAATTCGGTAATGATCTTCAGAATATCGGTTTTGGGAGAAACCACCCGTTTAACTTTGTATCCCATCCGTTCGATGTTTTCGACCACTTCGATATTGTACGGGTCTGCCACGGCAAGCGTGATACAGTCATCGCATCGTTCAATCGGGATCGAGATGCTTCTCCGCGCGAATGCACGGGAAAGAATTTGAGTCGTGATTTCGGGATTCAATTTCAGCGGATCAATTTTTTTGAAGGGAAGGCCAACATGCTTTGCCACCAGTTCCGTAAGGACATCTTCAGTCAGGGAAAGTCCGGGGTTATCTTGGCTTGCAAAATTGAGGGAAACCACAACCTCAATCGGCGAGACTTCATCCTCAATATGCACCCTGCCCCGATTCAGGTTTTCTCCCCTGGCCTTGAGAAGCTTCATTCGCTGAACATCCTGCTTCATCTTTACTTCTTTGGCTTGTTCCGGGGTCACCATGCCGGATTCCAGAAGGATGTTGCAAAGAATATCTGTTGTGAGCCTCGTCATGAGCACTACCTATTCAAACTATTGTTGAAATGGCGAACAAATACAAAAGCCCCCGCTGAAAGGGAGGCTGTTATTAAAAGGATCCGGCTTGCATCATTGCATGCTCTTGATGAATATTGTCGTCATCGTCATGCAGCCAAAAGCTGTTACCGTAGGTATCATATATTATAGAATTCTGGTTGCAACCGAACGGGTCACGGTAAGTTCTTTTACATGCTGGCCAAGCTTTTCAGAAAGAAGGACTTGTTGCCCTTCATTCAATCGAAGTCTGAAAACACGAAGTTTGTTCAAAGAACGTTTGGTCAGGTAGATATCGGAAAGCTCGAAACCGATCTGCTTCTTGATGTCCATGCTCTGCTGGGGAGTCAGTTCAAGCTTGACAATCTCTTCCATGTACCCTCCATTCTTTTGAGCAGATTATAGGCATTCTTCCGGTAAAATACAAGTTTTTTCCAGTCATCATACTGCATGCATTTATGAAACAGAGTTCAATTCCCGCCTTCTTTATGTATTTTCTTTTCGATCGCAAACGGTGCATCCGCAATGACCACTTTTTCCACCACACCGCTTTTTCTTTCTTTTATTTCCACCATGCCTTCCTTGAGGTTTTTTTCGCCGATGACGATTCGGTAAGGAATACCGATAAGATCGGCATCCTTGAATTTCACCCCTGCGCGCTCGTCTCGGTCATCAACAAGAACTTCGAAACCCTTTTTTTCCAGTATGGCTGAAAGGTCTTCTGCGACTTTGAGCGATTGTTGGTCTTTTGCATTTACCGGAATAATCTGAACATGAAACGGGGCTATGGCAAGAGGCCACATGATCCCGTTTTCATCGTTCCCTTGTTCGACCGCGGCTGCCGCTATCCGGGCCGGCCCGATTCCATAGCTTCCCATAATAATCGGCTTTTCAGCGCCGTTTTCATCAAGATAGTACGCCTTGAGCGGTACTGAATATTTTGTTCCTAATTTAAAGATGTTTCCTACTTCGATGACCCGTTCGATCCTGATCGGCTTTCCGCATACCGTACAGGCATCGCCTGCCTGCGCAGTATGAATATCCATAAATTCCGCATCCGCAAAATGTTTCTCCGCTGAAATTCCGGTAAGATGAAACCCTTCCTTGTTTGCACCAGCCGCATACACTCCTTGTTTCAAACAAGGATCAGCAATCTTTTTTATCCGGTGGCCCATCGGCCCAATGAAGCCGGCTGATACTCCGAGAATATCCTTCACTTCTTCCTTTTGTGCAGGACGATGCTGGCCGATTGCTTTTGCAAGTTTCTTCTCGTGCAGCATATGGTCACCGCGTATCAGAGCCAGGATCGGGCCATCATTGGTTATAACAAGAATTGATTTGATAAGAAGATCAGGAGTTACTTTGAGAAACCGTGTAACTTCGTCAATAGTACGCTTTTCAGGTGTTGCTACTTCTTCAAACTTCCAGTTGTGTGTTTTGTGCTGAGAAGGAACCGATTCTGCGAGCTCGACATTGGCTGCATACCCGCATGAATCGCAGATTGCAATATCATCCTCTCCTGCCTGTGAAGGCGCCATGAACTCATGTGCCTGAGAACCGCCCATCAAGCCGGTATCGCTCTGGACAACTGAAAATCTGATTCCGCATCGGGTGTAAATTTTCTTATACGCTTCCAGATGGCGCTGATAGGATACGTCGAGGCCTGCTTCATCCCGATCAAAGCTGTAAGAATCCTTCATAATGAATTCACGCGTCCTGAGCACCCCGCTCTTTGGCCGGGCTTCATCCCGAAGTTTTGTCTGTATCTGATACCAAACCTGGGGCAAATCCCGGTAGGAACGAAGATCATGTGCAGCAAGCCAGGCCATGGTTTCTTCATGCGTCATGGCAAGGCACATGTCACGGCCGCCCCGATCCTTGAGCCGAAACATCTCATCGCCAATGGCGTCCCATCGCCCGGTCTGCTGCCAGACCTCAGCGGGGTTCAGGACCGGCATAGTAACTTCCTGGCCACCAATCGCATTCATTTCTTCACGGATAATACGGTTTATCTTTTCGATCACCCGTTGCCCAAGTGGAAGGTATATATAGAGACCGGCTGCAAGCTGACGAACAAAACCGGCACGGACCATAAGCTTATGCGAAACTGCCTCAGCATCTGCAGGCGGCTCCTTCAAGGTAGGAATAAGAAGATGAGAATAATACATGAATCCTCCGGTAAAAACATCAAATGACAAAATTCAAATTACAAAAGTGATAGGTTCTTTAAAATAATGGTTTCACACTCTGAACTCAGAACTTTGAACTGAGAACTTTCTATAGTTATGAACTGTGAACTAAGAACTTTTCACAAGCCGTTCCACTTCCTTCACCAGCACATCCGCAAGTTCTGTTTCGGAAAATTTGCCGATAACTTCTCCGTGTTTGAACAGCAATCCGACTTTCTTGCCGCCGGCAATTCCCACATCTGCTTCACGGGCTTCACCCGGCCCGTTCACCACGCATCCCATGACCGCGACAACAAGCGGTTCGGTAATATGTGCAAGCCGTTCTTCAACCTCGCGCGCAAGATTGATAATGTCGATCTCCGTTCTGCCGCAGGTAGGGCACGAAATGACTGTGACTCCGCGCTGCCGAATTTTGAGCGATTTCAGAATTTCATACGCAACCCGCACTTCCTCAACCGGATCAGCGGTAAGTGAAACCCGCAGGGTATCTCCGATCCCCTCGGAAAGAAGAATGCCGAGCCCAACGCTGGATTTTATCGTCCCGGAAAAAAGCGTGCCCGCTTCGGAGATGCCGATATGGAGCGGATAATCGGATTTGCTCGAAAACAACCGGTATGCCTGAATGGTAGTCAGGACATCGGATGCCTTGAGAGACACTTTGAGATGGGTAAAATTCTGATCTTCCAGCATCCGGATATGTCCGAAAGCGCTCTCAACGATTGCTTCAGGAGTCGGATGCCCATACTGTTCCAGTAGATGCTTTTCCAGGGATCCGGCATTCACCCCAATCCGGATCGGGATCCCCTTGTCCTTACAGGCATGCACAACTTCACGAACGTTTTTTTCTCCGCCGATATTCCCTGGATTGATGCGAAGTCCGGCTACACCTTGTTTCGCAGCCTCAAGTGCCAGCCGGTGATCGAAATGAATATCAGCAATAAGAGGAATCTTGATCTGTTTCCTGATCACTCCCAATGATTCTGCAGCCTGATTGTCAGGAACAGCAACCCGGACAGCCTCGCAACCCGCCTGTTCAAGGCGGCTGATCTGCCCTACGGTTGCTTCGATGTCCCGAGTGTTCGTATTGCACATTGACTGGACAACCACAGGTGCATCTCCACCGATCTTGAGATTGCCGAGAGTTATCTGACGAGTTTTTTTGCGCATAATGGGTTGCTTTGCATTTTATTATTTATTAAAAAACATTCTCATGATGTCATTGTAGGAAACAACTGCAATCAGCATAATCAGGATCGCCGCGCCCATGCTTTGCGCAATTTCCATTGTGCGCCGGGGAAGCGGTTTCCCGCGGACAGCTTCGATCAAAAGGAATAGAATCAGGCCGCCATCGAGTACCGGTATGGGAAGCAGGTTGAGAATCCCAAGCGATATGCTGATCATTGCAAGAAGCGAAAGGAATGTGGCTAAACCTGCTGCGGCCGCCTGTCCGGACATCTGCGCAATCATGACCGGCCCGCCCAGCGTTTTAATCGAAATATCGAAGGTCAGTAATTTCTGAAGGGTGATAAACGTCAGATCAATAAAATCAATTGTCTTGTTGAATCCGAGGCTCAGGGATTCGAAAAAATCATGTTTTTTAAGTACCAGCTTAAGAATCGGTTCAATACCAATCACATACCGTCCATTATCCATGATCGGCGTAACAGTTTTCTTGATGCGTGTTCCATTCCGCTCAATGAGAACGGAAACCGTCTTCCCGCCGCCATCCCGGATCAGAAGAGAAAATTGATTCCAGTGGTAGATCGTCTTTCCATCCACAGAAATAATTTTATCATTTACCTGCAACCCTGCTTTTTCTGCGGGAAGGCCAGGCCGTAACCGCCCGATCTCGGCAGGTACGTCAGGAACCAGTCCCGAGGTGCCGATCTTCATTTCCGTTGCTGTGGCCGGATGGAGAGTAAAAGTCTTTTTTTCGCCTTGCCTGTCAACAACCACTTCCACGTCCGTTTCAGGATTAACCGCAATCAGCGTGATTGCCTTGGTCCAATCGTTAATAGTTCTGCCGTTAATTTTTTTAATGACATCACCGGAAGCAAAACCTGCCCGTTCCGCCGGCGAGTTGCTCTCAACGTAGCCCACTTTTGCAGGTCCTTCCGAATATGTCCCGATCATATACACGATCGGCATAATCATGAAAGCAAGCACAATGTTCGTCAAAGGTCCGGCAACGCCGATCCCCATTCGTTGCCAGACAGTCTTGGACTGAAATTCATCCGAGCTCCCGGTTGGAGCTTCATCGGGGTTCTCCCCTGCCATCTTCACATATCCGCCGAGTGGAAGTGCAGAGATCAGATATTCTGTGTCGCCTTTTTTGAATCCAAACAGCTTGGGGCCGAATCCGAGTGAAAACTTCTCGACCCGGACACCGGCTCTTTTTGCCATAACAAAATGCCCCAGTTCATGCACAAACACCAGGATACCGATCACAATTAAAAAATAAATCAGTGTCATTCTCTTTCCTCACTATTCCTTATTGAACCTAATTTTGTTTCAGAATTCGTAATCACGAGAACTTCGCTCACACGGATATACACAGAAATTTAAAAAATTATTTGTTTAGTTTTTACACATCCGTGTCTATCAGTGCTTATCCGTGGCTATGGTTTTACTTTTGCGCTCTCTGTGCCTCTGTGGTTATTTTTTTATCAATGTTCATCCGTGGTTCGAATTTTTGCTTCTATAATTTTCTCCGCTTCCTGCCGTGCCCATAAATCAGCCTTGAGTGCATCCTCAATCGTCACAAGAGGAGAAGGCGTATGGGATTCCATCACACGCTTGATCACACGAGGAATATCATGATATCCGATTGTTTCCCGGAGAAAATGGTTTACCGCAACCTCATTTGCCGCCGAAAGAACCGCGGGCATGGTTCCGCCTGTTTGAATCGCCTCAAATGCATATCCAAGACACGGAAACCGCTCAATATCCGGTTCATCAAATGTCAAGGTGTTTATGGAAGAAAGATTCAGGACAGGCGATACATTCGGCAGTCGATCGGGATAGGAAAGTGCGTATGCGATCGGCCCTTTCATGTCCGGCATGCCGAGCTGGGCAATTACGGACCCGTCGTGATATTCCACCATGGAATGGATGATGCTTTGCGGATGAATAAGCACCTGGATTTTTTCCGGCGGAATATTGAAAAGCCAGTGTGCTTCGATCACCTCGAGCCCCTTGTTCATGAGCGTCGCTGAATCAATTGTGATTTTTTTTCCCATGCTCCAGTTCGGATGTTTCAGCGCCTGGGCAAGGGTCACACGGGCAAAATCATCGCGTGAACATTTTTGGAACGGCCCGCCCGAGGCGGTTAAAATCAATTTTCGTACCGCCTTGTCCTGGCCGCCCTGCAAACATTGAAAAATCGCGCTGTGCTCGCTGTCTACCGGAAAAAGCGCAACCCCTGCAGTCTTGATCTCGGCCATCACCAGTTCACCTGCGGTCACCAGCACTTCCTTGTTCGCGAGGGCAATGTCCTTGCCCGCCTTGATGGCTGCCATGGTTGGAACAAGACCGGCGGTTCCCACGATCGCCGAAACCGTAAGGTCGGTTTCTTCGAACGCCGCAACCTGGATCATACCTTCGATTCCGGAAACAATGCGGACATCCAGATCAGAACAGCGTTTCCGCAACGTTTCAGCGGATGACTCTGTGACGGTTGCCGCGATCGCCGGCCTGATCTGGCGAATCTGTTTTTCGAGAAGCTCAATGTTGTTTCCAGCAGCAAGAGCGACCACCTGGAAACGGTCGTGAAATTTTTCAACAACAGAAAGCGTTGACTGGCCAATGGAACCGGTGGACCCGAGTATGGAAATTTTTTTCATGAGTTATCCGAACAGGTAAGAAGATTTTTGTTTATCTGAGCGCAAGATAATAATACAACACCGGCCCGGCGAACAGAATACTGTCCATCCGATCAAGAACTCCTCCGTGACCGGGAATAAGTCCTCCCGAATCCTTGACGCCGACCGATCGTTTTAAAAGTGATTCCGCAAGATCGCCGATGGTACCGGCAATTGCAAGCAGCAGCGAAATGCCGATTGCCTCCTGAATTCCTAAGGAAGGCAGGAACCATACTCTGCAGAGGAGCGCCATGCCAACTGCCGCTGCAAGTGATCCTAAAAGTCCTTCGATACTTTTTTTCGGACTTATTTTTTCATACAGCCGGTGTTTCCCGAAGGGAAGTCCGATTGCGTATGCGCCGATGTCCGACGCCCAGATGATGAAATACAGAAAAACCAACCATTGTTTTCCATCGACTCCTGTCCGGATCATGATCTGGAATGCAAACAGGAGAGCGACATAAAAAATTCCGGTAAAAGTTGCTGCAATATCGCCGAATGCTCCGTCAACCGGCCGTGAGGAAAATAACCGGGCTATCATAATCACGATAAGATAGCCGGCGATGGAAAAAGCTCCTATGCCGAAATTAAGAGGATAATAGGCATCCACGATCAGAAGGACGCCGAGTACTATTCCCAGCACTCTGTTTGGATGTACACCCCTGATTCCCGCCATACGATAAAACTCATACAAACCAACTGCGGCCACAGCCAGAATAAACAGAGTAAAATAGAGCGGCGGCAACACCCAGACGATGAGATAAAAAAATGGCAGAAAGATAAGCGCTGAAATTATTCGTGTAGAAAGCATTGCGTTTTCTCCCACTCAAGCATGATCAGATTTTTAGTACTTGCAATGACAGTCTGGGGCATCACTTCTGCACAAGCTGTTCCTGCGTCAGGCCGAATCTTCTTTGCCGTCCCTGATAATCTAGAATGGCATCGAAAAAATCTTTTTCCTTGAAATCGGGCCAGAGGGTCTCTGTAAAGTACAGTTCTGCATACGCAGCCTGCCAGAGTAGAAAATTGCTGATCCGCTGTTCTCCGCTTGTCCGGATGATCAGATCAGGATCAGGCAGACCTGAAGTATCCAGATACGAAGAGAACAGGTCTTCCGTGATCTCATTCGGCACATCAGCTGAGCGCATTTTATTCACTGCCTCAAGAATTTCTCCACGCCCGCCATAGGAAAGCGCAAGATTCAGGACCATGCCTCTGTTGCCAGACGTTTCGGTGACTGCTTTCCTGACCCAGACCTGCGCTGTCTCCGGAAGCCGTTCGACCCTGCCAATGGTTCTGAACACGATATCGTTGGATTTCATAGTTGCAATTTCAGATTTCAGATACTGGCCGAGCATATCCATGAGAAAGCCGACTTCTTCCTTTGGACGCCCCCAGTTTTCATCCGAAAATGCATACAGCGTCAGGACCGGAATCCCAAGTTCACGGCATTCTTTTGATACCATCTTTACGGCTTCAACGCCTTTTTTATGTCCGGAAATCCGGGGCAAGCCTCTGCGCAATGCCCATCTTCCGTTCCCATCCATGATAATCGCTATATGTTTGGGGAGACTGTCCTGGCTGATCCGAAGCCGGAGTTGCTCAAGTGATTGATTCTTGTTTTTCATTCTTTTTTATGTTTCTTTGTTCATCGATTGCAAGGTGAACTGTTATTTTGTCGTTGTCGTCATATACGACATTACCTTGACGCGGTCTTTTTTGAAAGGTCCGCCAGGAGTATTGACGAGCGCAATAATCTGTGCCCCGCCGCCCTGTTGTGCCTGAACATGAAAATCCAGAACAACGCCCGGGATGTCCTTAACCGTCCATCTCTGGTCAAGCCGGGTGCCGGTCCAACTAAGCCCGGCCATCTCAGCCTCATCATATCCAAGAAGATACCAGAGATACGGCGTCCCGATATTTTTGGCGACTATGACCTCATCCCTTCCGGTATTACTGATGTCTAACGCAAGAATGCGGCCTTTCAATTTTACTTGTTCCTTGAATGTTGACTCCAAACGTTGCAAATCGGGTCGTTCATCTTTTTGCAAAGCCGCATCGACGCCGGTAAGCGGTTTATCAACGGTAACTCCAACGAACGGGTATTTATCAGCGCTTTTCCAGATCGCATTGTTATGCACATACACAACCAGTTGGTTGGCGTCATTCAATGCAACCAAAAAGGGACTGGCATCCCCCATATCAGCATACACAAACCCATACAGTCCGACAGATTTGGGAAGAGCCAATTCAGAACCGACAACATAGCGTCCATCAGACCAGGTATATTGCCTGGGCTTCCCTTCAAAGAAAGAAACGGGATTATAGCTTTGACCGATCAATCCAATGCCCTTCCCGGGATGTTTAAGTACCCGTACGAAACCGGGAATCGCGGCAATCCGCTGGTACATTCCTCCCTGGAATTCCATTACATAGGAAATGACCTTCTCATTCACCATTGCCGTTACAAAGATCTCAGGTTTACCATTTCCATTTATATCGCCAACATCAAGATGCAAATGCTTCACATCATCGATAAACGATCGGACTTCTGCCCACTCTTCACGCCATCCTGCGGATTCCTGCCGGTAAATATGAAGACGCGCTCCATCGGAAAAAACGTATCGGAGTATTCCGGTTCCCTCAAGATCGCCCACGGCAAGGAGCTGTGCATCGAAGGGAAGGTCTTTCGTTGCTCCTTTTTCTTCTGCAGTAAATATCTTTCCATCCGAGAAAAATCCCGAATCATCTTTATCAGAAGCAAAAAACGGTTTTATATCAGCAAACGTTTCCTTTTTTGACGCAAGGTCGAGCATGGCCGTGACGGTATCAATCAATCTGGCGTCATCCGCATAAAACATCCGCATGGTGATCAAAAGCTTGCCGCGCTCTGAAGGATAAATTTCGAGTGCGGTGACAACGTCAAGCTTGAACGAGCGCCCCATATCTTTGATCAGAGAGCTGTCTCGCTGTTTTTTGTCTCGAAGAAATGCAATGACTTTTTCATTTTCAAGAACCGTGAACCTGCCGGTTTCCTGCAATCGTTCAGCAAGTCCGCGCACGATTTCCGGACGGTCGATTCTGAGCGGAACGAGAGCGATGTTGATTTTTTTGGGTGTTATGCGCGCTGTATCACCCTGTTTCGGTTCCTTAATTTTTTTTATGATTTTCAGAAAGGACGACCGTTCTTTGACGTCGGTAACTTCCGCCTCTCCAATCATTTCCTCCATCCGGCCCAGCACCTGCTGTGTTTCAGGATGGACAATCTCTTTTCCTTCTCGCCAAAGAGACAGGATCACACCTGGTTTCAGGCCATCCTGCTCTCCCACCGATGCGGAAAGAATATCGCCTTTCACGGACGTAATCACACCCTGGATTTTTGGGAAATAGGAGGAAATCGCCTGGACGAAATCATTTAATGACGTGAACTCCTCAATCCCGAGAGATTTCTCAGCCGCTGGAGCACGCGAGGCTAACATGACTGATAAAAAAAACAGAACGGCAAATCTTTTCATGCCCTTGATCCTCTTTCTTCCTTACAAAAACGTTTGTAACCATGGGAGCTTCGCTCACACGGACAGACACAGGAGATGTCATTCCCGAGGCCTTCACCGAGAATCTGGTGTAAAACCGTATCCGTCCCCGAACGCCTGAATCGGGGATAGATACATTCGGGGATGATTTCTCAAAGTATACAGCTTCTTACGAGACTATTAAAAACTTCATCAGCGGTTATCAATAGCTTCTTTAATTTCTCAGCTTCTCTGTGCCCTCTTTGGTTATTTTTTATCCGTGTCCATCCGTGGTTTCATTTTGTTTTCCGGGATTTATTTCAGGTTTACGATAACCACTCGTATCATGCCAGTTTCAGCATGATCTCTGTTTCCCATGATTGACCCGGCTGAAGCGAAAGATTCCAGATCGGCATCACGAGTGAACTCTGGAATACACGCTCAAATCCGGATTCTGACTGGGAAACCGTATGAATCGGCCCTCTCCAGAGGAATGCCTGTTCTGAAAATGCCAGGGTCAATGTTATCTTAAGCCATTCATCAATCAGGCGCACCTGCTTTACGTTGTCTGTCTCTCCCTGAGAACCAAGATTCCTCTTCTCGAGCACCTGTCCGGGAATGTCATAATACCTGTCTTGAGCATCTCCTGCAAGAAAAGAAAAATTAAACTCGCTTCCAAACAGTGTCTTAAGATTGTTTTTGCTTTCATTCGTAATCCGGTATTGGATGCGGATATTCGAGGTCCTGCTCAAGAGAGATATGTCTTTTTTCAAAACCACTCGGTTTTCAGACACCAGCCCTTTCCGTTCCAGGGCAACCGAAATTTCATTGTTCTTTTTCGTATTTCGAATCTGATATTCCCCAGAAACAAAATCTCCCATTTCCGGATATCGTGATTGCAAAAAAGAAGGCAAGGTTGCATCCGGGCCAGGAAAATGATCAATAAGCGAGCCTCGCGTATACCAGTCATAATGCAAGTGATCCTGAAGCCCCTTCTCCTTTACAGCAACCCGCTCATGAATGGTTTTCGCTCCTGTGCTTCCTTCATCCCCTTTTTCTCCTTCATGAATCTTGGTATGATACACTTCCTGCCTGCGAGTCAACGAATTCGTGAGATTAAAGGAACAAGGTTTCCAGTCGAGTTCTCGTATCGTACCGCCTTCTCCCGGATCGATAAACACATTTATGCGTTCGGAATTCAGCATCACTTCTTCTCTGCCGTCTCCGTCAAAATCACCTTGTTCGATCTCAAGCCAGGAGATCGGTTTTGCAGCGCTGGTTTTTTTCTGTCCGCCTTTCAGGACAGCATCAGCAAGATATTCAGCCTGAATAAGGTGCTCGTACAATCCCGAACGAAGATGAGGAAGATACAACCCCCCGAATACGCCATGCCAGTACGCATCATTACACTGTGACTGATAGAGATGATCGAGCATAGAGGGAATTGTTCCTGTATTGTTCCGAATCTTCGCAAGCGCATCATGCACTTTAGAACTCACCATCATCATCCGCTTTTGCATGTGGTTGCTTTCAGAATATTTGGCAAGAAAGTTCCGCCAGATTCCACCTTTGATGAAAGGCCGCATGCGTTCAAAGTCCGGAGAATTTTTCATTTGTGACAACACATCATCATATTCCTTCATCGCGCGAGGAGGAAGCGCCCATTCGCCCATTTCCATATAAGAAGCAGTTGGAAGATAGACTCTGCCGCGGGCCGGTTCCTTCTGAAGGTATTCAGAGAATGTGGTGGTCTCAAGCCATTCGCTATTCTGCTCGATAATCGAGAAAAAGCGGTCAAGCCAGCCTTCCTCATAGACTGAGCGGTAGGTTTCCGGCCAGACACCGAATTTCTCCCCGTCATCCGCCATAACCATAAGCCGATTGCAATTATCAGATGAGCGGAGTCCTTTCAAAAGTTCGATCGTCTCCTCAGGCATCCGGAAAGGAATCAGATAACGAAGCTTCTCGCTCCCGGGGAAAATTTTTACAAAATGATTCTGCTCTTCAGTAACATAGTAACCATCCAGTTCATCATCGTGAAGACCGGCCTGCTTAAAATGAAAATCATCAACAACAAGATGATTGATTCCTGCCTGGGCCAGACATGTGGGAAGATGCGGTTCCCATACCCGTTCGGCAAGCCACATGCCCTGCGGATGATATCCGAGCAGGCGCTGGATTGTGTCTGAAAGCGCGCGAATCTGGCCGACTTTATCTGCGTCAGGAATAATCGCTGTAATCGGCTCATACATGCCGCCCGAAAGTATTTCTGCTCTGCCTTGAGCCACAAGTTTTTTAAGCTTATCAATGAATTCTGGATGTTTTCCCTCAAAAAACTGATATAAAATACCCGTGTAATGAAGAACAATCTTGATTTTTGGATGGCGTTCCAGTTCAGTAAGGAATGGAAGATAGGATTTTCGATATGCCTCTTCAGCAATAAACTCAAAGTTGCCTACTGGCTGATGATTATGAATAGCAAAGATAAATTGAACTTTAGGCATTGGTTAAATGAATCCCGATTTTTTCTTTGTTTAACAAGAATATAAGTTCAAATATTAGCGTCATGACAGGGAAAAGTCAATGAAAAACGAGGAAATTAGAGTAAGAAGAAAATGAATAGTGCTGTAGCGTTAAGCAGGGAGTGTTGAATCAGATAACCTAATCAAAGAACATACTTTCACGCAAAGACGCCAAGGCGCAAAGTTTAAAACCCAGTATCTTATTTTTTTGAATTACGCAAAGAAAAGCCCTCTCTTCAACATAGAAAAAAGGGCTGCGGCTCATTCCAAATTTCAAGCACCAAATATCAAATAATTTTAAATCACCAAACGGCAATAACCAAACACTCACTTCTACAATTCAACTTATCAACTTTTCAACGGTTCTTCTACAGACATTGACAAAGTGACTTTAGGCGTTTACCATCTCATTACGTTACACGCTCAAATGCAGTCACAAGGGAGTAAGATACGGAAATGACTGAAAACAAGCTGAAAGAAATCCTGAAAGAACAAAGAACAGAATTCCAACATGTCATCGGGATATTCAATAAAAATGTAGAAACACAAGTTCAACTCATCGGCGAACAATACGCATCTATAATGAACAATATTGAAATAATAAAATGTGACGTTCAGTCTATAAAAAGCTCTCTTAAGAAAAAGGTTGACTATGATGAATTTGACGCCCTGGTAAGACGTGTTTCTCTTCTTGAATCAAAAATGAAGAAATAACCCCGCCCTTGCAAAAGCTTGTCCATCTTAGGCCACAAAAAAAAGCCCTTTCTCTGAATGTGAAGAAAGGGCTAAGATAAATTATCCTTACTTTTTTATTCTTCACCTTCACTGTTTTTCTTCAAAGTTTACTTCCAATAATGTTTTTTAGTATTACTGTGAAGTCACGAAAACAGTGTCGCGATCTAATTTTAATACCACTCTATCCAATTATTCACCGACCCTCCACCAAGCGCATACAACGTATAATAATTACCTGGCAATACCCAGCCGCCAACTGTTCCTATTGCGGCACCACCAGTATTATTGTGAAAAAAAGCACATACCACTGTAGGTGGATTTACAGCATCTGTACGAAGTTGGACGTAATATGGATTTGGTACTGTGGCAACCACGTTCACCCACATCGGTTTTCCTGTTGTGTTTCGATACACCGTCCCAATCACCCGGGAGCCAGTAACGTCATTTTGCGTTGTAGGTCCACTTGCTTTTGTCTGCACTGATCCGTCTGAAAATTTTACACCTGCTGTTCCAACGTTAAGCTGGCCATTTACTGTAAGATCTCCATTCGCTGCAAAAACATGTGCTGCTCCAAAAACTAATATTACTGCTAATAGGATCGATACCTTCTTCATTTTCTTTCCTCCGTAAGTAGTGTTTTTATACTAACAAATTAAATTTTTAAATATCAGGTTTTCATTGTTCATGATTGATCTTTTGTGTTAATTTGGTTCCAAGAATATTAATGGCCACCTCCTTTCTAGAAATGACATTACAATCCTACTTTTAATTCTTTTTAATGTGCTTGCATTTGACAACTGCATCAAGCCAGCCAGGCTATTTCTTTTTTGATTGATTGTAAAGGTAACAGCCAAGGAAGATCACCAATTCCATGTTTACACGACTAACTAGTAAGCAAATATTAATGTAATAGCAAACGGTTAGCTATTTATTGCTATAAAAAACAGCGCCCTCTCTCAACATGAGAGAGGGCGAATTAATTTAATTTTGAATGGCACATAAAGATTTTATTTCCACGCTCTTAAAACTAATTTCCAATTTGCAGGAGTAACACTGCCTGTGGCGAAAGAAGTCCCAGTTTTGTTTATTATGCTCATTGTACCATTTACTATCCAGGTTATATTTATAGCATCGGCAGCCGTATAATACCCATACCAATTATAAAACCCTCCGTTTGTCACATCTACTTCATCGCCGATGCTATAACCCAGTTCGGCTGTTTTACATCGAATGGTCGCCTTCCATAATTTAGGCATTGAACCGAGATTGTGCGGAGTTGATACTGCACTGGATGACGGAAGAGACAATTCTGCACTTTCAAAATATTTGGTCATCACATTAGGCGCTGATATCGTTTGTGCTGATAAAACTCCTCCTACCGTTAGATCGCCATTTGCAGCAAATGCATTAATTCCCACAAGCAACAATCCCACCAATATTACTAATAACTTATTCATACCATGTTCCTCCTTATAAGGTGTCTTTATTGTAAGAGATTAAAGTTTTTAATAGTAATTGTTCCTGCATTTATCGTTATTGCTCCTTGCAACATTGTTAGTCCGGTTCCAGATGAATAATCTGAATTGTATCCTCCTTCCAAAGAGATCGTTATATTCCGATTGAAATTTAAGTTCTCGGTGAATGTCAAATCACGGACCTGTATTACGGTACCATTAGAAGCAGCATCATATGCAGCCTGAATCGATGAGTAATACTCCGGCACAGCACCCACGATTTTTACCGGAGGCGGAATTGCAAACACAACAACATAATTACTTCTCGTTGCAGTATTAGATCCAGCACTGTTCGTGGCTGTGAGTGACACCGAGTAAGTTCCCGCAGCAGCGTACGTATGAACGGGATTCCTAATGGTACTTGTCGTTCCATCTCCAAAGTTCCAGAGCCATTGATTTGGAGACTCAGTCGAAAGATCCGTAAAATCTACAGTTAAAGACACTATACCTGTGGTAGGCATACCGCTCAACCCAGCGATAGGAACCGCAGGTATATTGCCGGTAAAGGTTACCTCGATCCGGTGGTTTGTTGTTACATTAGCAAAGGTATATGTATTCACAGCGCCTACAGAAACGCCGTCCACAAGCACATCCTGGATATAGTAGCCTTGGGCCGGAGTAATGGAATAGCTCTGACTTTTCCCTTTAGAAATAATCGTGGTTCCGGCAGGTGTAATGCTTCCTCCTACTCCTGCGTTAACCACAATGTCATATATAGGATCGCTTGAACCGCCAGTCGGCGTTCCTGTTACGATCTCAATATTTCCTAATGTGATCGTTCCATCAGATGCAGTTACCTGGCCTTGAATGGTAGAGCTGCCAACCAGTTGCGTATAGCCGCAGCCGAACCCGCCATTAATAGAAATTGCCATTGGCCGGTTAATATCTATATTCTCGACAAAATTGATTGCAAGTGTCTCGATAACATCGTGATCCATCGCGACATTGTAAGCTGCTTGCAATGTTGAGTATGGGATCAACGTCGCTCCATTTCCTCGGTTAATACGAACAGGTTGGTCAGCACAGGGCAGAACAGTAATTGACATAGGCTGTGTTGTATTGGTTCCGCTGGGATTCTTTACTGTTAATGTAACAGCATAGGTTCCTTCAGCTGCATAGACATGACGCGGATTTTGCTCATGACTGATCGCCCCATCGCCAAAATCCCATGTGTATGTATCTGCCCAAGCCGTCCAGGGTCTTCGAGATTGGTCGGTAAATTGCACTCCAAATAAGGGAACGCTTCCTGTCGTTGAAGAAGCCGAGAATCCCGCAATGGGCGGCAAAATATTGAAAGTAGCTGTTGCCACTTTATCATCGGTCATCGTTATGATGCAATTTCCCATGCCGCTGCATCCGTTGGACCATCCGGCAAATGATGAGTCTGCATCAGGAGAGGCCGTCAGTGTTACAATAGAAGGAGACACAGAACAATCTTGCGGGAACACGTTTCCGCAGCTTGGAGAGCTCACGCCGCAGTTAATGCCTGCAGGGCTACTTATTACCGTTCCGTGGCCGGTTCCGGCCTTCGACGCAGTTAATGTATACTGGTTCGAAAAAAAACTACGGATAGAATGATTGTCCTTTACATTGCTGAAGGTGTAGTTTGATAGAGTACCTTTTGAAACACTGTCAATTAAAACATCAGCAGTATGGTAACAAGCGTTTGGAGTAATAGAAAACGATGCATTCGATCCGAACAAGACGACCTGTTGATTTGCCGGAGAAATACTGCCACCAGGACCAGCGAAAGGCGTCAGTGTCAACGGCATAGGTTCGTCAATCCACATCATCGTCCGGGGATAGAGGCTAACGTTATTTTCAAAAAAAGATCTTACGATATCGTCATACGCTATTAAAGCTAAATTCCAGTGAGTATAAAAGTCTGCATGGCTCCAGCTATGTTGTTCGTTATTGTTTGTGTCATACCAATAAATATTTTGATCATCATAGCCCTTTACCACTATCCAATGTAATTGAGGATATCGTAGTTCCTTTGGTCCTATAATTGACAATCCGCCCGTAAGAAGAGCAGCTAATTCTGAATGTAAATTGACAACATTCACGCCAACCTGAATGAGCGCCATTACCGGTCTACCAGTGTCTATTTTTGCAAATAAGGCAGCCATATCCTGACGATCCGCTGTTCTGAACGTCGACCGGTATCTTTGCTGTAAATCATTCACCAGTACTTTATCGGGCTTACCGATCTTCAAATCAATGCCAAGATCAATATTGCCTTCCACCTTAGGAACCCAGACCGGTGGTGGACACGGTGGAGTTTGCCAGTTGCAACAGGGATAATAAAAAGGGAATGATCCACACATGCTCGGTAAGCAAACCGGAGGCGGACAGGGAGGCTGTTCCAATAGCCCAAGCACGTAATGGTAGCTGAGAGTCAGGCTATACGAGCGGATATCAGCTATCATGTTGCTAAAAGACGCGTTCTGACGATACGTAGCCAAAAGGCGGTATGAAGAGTGAATTCCGCAAGTCCATTCGTCCGTCTGAAACTCATTAACATTCGCTACAGGCAATGTCGTCGCAGCATGCCCATTGTTCGGAAGATGCAATAATAGCAAGAATATAATGCCAATGCACACTCCAAAATTCTGTTTCATCGCATACCTTTCTATTGCAGCAGATTAAAGTTCTTAATAGTTGCCGTTCCCGCATTCACTGTTATCGATCCTTGCAATGGCGTCACTCCGGTTCCTGATGAGAAATCAGGATTATAGCCGCCTTCAAGTGAGATTGTAATATTTCGATTCGCATTTAAATTTTGTATGAGGTTTATATCGCGTACTTGGATTACACCTCCATCTAATGCAACATCATATGCGGCCTGAATCGAAGAATAATATACCGGCATTGGTCCTGCAATCCTTACATTTTGAGTAGCTGACGGCTGTACAACAATGTAATTTGTTTTAGTAACCGTGCCCGGCCCGATACCATTTGTGGCAGTTAACGTAACGGTATAACTGCCTACTGCACTATAATCATGAGTTGGATTTTTTTCAGTACTGTTAGGTGTTCCATCTCCAAAATTCCAAAGCCAGATAGACGGGCTCTGAGTGGAAAGATCTGTAAATGTAACGCTCAATGGAGCAGTGCCTGTAGTCGGAGTCCCAGTAAAATCTGCTGTTGGAACTGCTGGCACCGTGGATGAGAACCTGGCTTCTATAGTGTGGTTGGCTGTTACATTACTTATCGTATAGGTAGCTGCAGATCCAACAGTCACATTGTCAAGAAGCACATCTTGAATATATTTCCCTGTATCGGGCGTAATGGTAAAGGCTAGATTTTTTCCTTGGGAAATGGTTATAACTCCACTTGGCGAAATACTTCCCCCAGACCCGGCCGTAACAATAATGTCATAAATATTGTCAGGAGTATTGGCAACAAGTTCGAAATTGCCCATGGTAATTGACCCATCAGATGTTGTTACCTGTCCTTGAATCGTTGAATTCCCTATTTGTTGGGCATATCCGCAGGCAAAACCGCCTTGCATGCTGATAATAATAGGTCGATTTACATTAACATTTTCAATAAAATTAATTGCGAGAGCCTCTATTACATCCTGGTTCTGAGCAACGTTATATGCTGCCTGGAGACTCGTGTAAGAACCTGAAACAACACCGTTCCGTTTGATACGAACTGGCATATCAGGACAGGGCTGGATGATAATGTAATTAGCAATTGTTTTCGTATCGGATGCTGTCGCATTTGTAACAGTCAATGTAACAGCATATGAACCTACTGACCTATATGTATGTACAGGATTTTTTTCCGTACTCGTGGTCCCGTCTCCAAAATTCCAAAGCCAGGAAGCAGGCCTATGTAATGAAAGATCGGTAAAGGTTATTGGAACAAACGGAACATTGCTTGCTGTTGTGGGAGATGCGCTGAAATTTGCTATCGGGGGAAGAATATTAAACGTTGCCGTAACTGTTGCATGAGAATTAAGCGTAAATATGCAAGGATTCGTATTCCCGCTGCATACACTGCCCGACCAGCCGTTAAAAGATGCATCCGCGTCAGGAGTTGCAGTAAGCGTTATGTTCGTTCCCCCGTTAAAATTACTTACACAGGTTGCGCCACAATTGATACCTGACGGCTGGCTTGTTACCGTTCCGATCCATGTTCCATTTTTCTGAACGGTAAGCGTGTACTGACCCATTCCCTGTAAAGAAATATATTGCGGCGATCCGCTATCATTTGAAGAAACCGTAATGTTTCCTGTGTTCTGTCCTCCTGTTACGGGAGCAAAATTCACCACAAACGTACAGGTCGTAGGATGAGTTTCATGAGGAACCAGTTTTTTATTACTGCAAGTATCCGTGCTACTCGGAATAGTAAAGGACCCTGCATTTGTTCCTGTAATAACTAAGGCGCCGATATTAAGATCGTCCGTGCCGGTATTTGAAATGGCGAATGTTTTCAATACAGGCGTTCCGCCAACCACAGCTCCACCAAAATTCCATACCACCGGACTAATCGCTATACTTGGAACCGGGTTGTCGGTCGGTATGGCACTCATTGCATTGCTATATGCTGATTCACCAATTTGATTTGTTGCTTTTACCTGGTAGAAATATTCTACGCCAGGGGTGAGTCCCATATCAGAATAGGTTGCTACATTTTTTGCAACAGTAGCTATCACTGTATAAGTGCCACTGCTAGAGGTTTTGCGTTCAATAATATACTCTAATTCGTTATCCGAATTATCTGTCCAACTAAGATTTATCTGTGCTCGGTAAGCCCGCCATACATCGAGATTAGTCGGCGCCGTTGGTACAGTCTCAGCGACTTTTGCAACAAGTTTTCCGTGAAGATAAATGTAATCAGCTAAATGGTTTTTATTCTGGTCGGTTTCAGAAAGTACTTTCCCACCTTGATCGTAATGGTACACAATCGTCTTTCCATTGGATGTCTTCGATACCCGCATTCCATCGCCGTCATAGGTGTAATCTGCAAGAGAGGTAGTACTGCTACTATAACTTCTCAGATTATGATAGTTATCGTAAGTCAATGAATAATTATTGAAGCTCGTCATGTCGCCATCGTTATTGTATCCAAAGGTTTCACCAAGAGTGGTAGAGATAAGCCGATTACTGCTATACGTATAACCGGCAGAGTTGCTGCCGAATCTTTTTGATAATCTGTTTCCGGATGCATCATAGGAGTAGCTGGCCCAGGTATTGTTGATTCCGGTAAGTCTGTTTAATTCATCATAAGCAAATGTCTTGCTCTCTGTCGGATACAAATTATTCGTAATGGCAGTAGTATTTCCCTTTGCATCATAGCTATAAGCCATATTGAGCACTGAGGAAGAAGGACCAGCTGTCATTCCGGTAGTAAGATTTCTGTTATTGTACGTAAATGTCGTGGTATGGCCGTTCGCGTTCGTGTATTTATAGGGAAGGCCGATGGGGATTCCTGATGTGTAATAGCTGATTGCAGTCACAAAACCAGGCAAGCTAGTCACCTGATTATTACTGTTATAGGTATATTGCAAGTGTCTGCCACCAGGATAATAAATATCGGTCATATTATCATTCTCATCATAGCTATACTGACTATTGTAAGCCTGACCTTTGATAGTTTCATTTTTCACGGTCATTTTATTCACAGCATCATACTGATAACTAATGCTTGCACCACCATTGGTCATTGATGTTCTGTTATCCGCATTATCATACCCATAATCTATTGTTCCGGAATCATTGCTAGCTCTTATAAGGCGGTTAATCGCATCATAGGTATAATCTGTTGTGTCTAAACTATCGCTCTTCGTTGTCATATTGCCTACGCCATCACGAGTGTACCCGATATGTCCTCTATCTGGATGCGTTTCTCCAACAAGAAAGTTCTTTAAATTATAGGTAAATGTTCGTTGGGTAACACCAGGTTGGTTTATGGTAAGAAGGCTTCCTAACATATTGTAGGTATAACTCGTTGTGTTATTGATTGCATCTTTGACGCTCATTAAGAATTTTTCATCAGGATTTCCAAATGCATTATAAGTCAAGGTTGTCTGCTTGCCAATTTCATCTGTTATCGCTACGTTGCTATTTGAATACGCGTAATCAATTGTCTGATTATCTTTGTGTACAACATTATCTATTCTTTCAAAGAAATCATAGTTAACCGTATCGCCTACATTAGACCCAGAAGAAAGTTTTGGTCCATACGCTCTATATCCAATACTGGTTGAAATGCCTTTGCTATCGCTGGTGCCTGTCTGGCGTCCAAAACCATCATACGACGTAGTTATTGAATATCCACCTCGTGTTTGTGTTTTGGAAGAATGATTTGAAGGATATGAGATTGCCGTGTAGTTACCAATAGGCGGCGATATTCTGGTGAGTCTAAGATTGCCATCATATGTATAGGATGTCTGGAATCCTTTTCCATTCGTTTCACTGGCAATAGTTCCATCAGAGTTAATTATCCTGGTAATAGCATAAATGGGATTTTGTTTTTTGGATATCCTTCCATAACTCCAATCAAAAGATGTCGTATGATTGTTCGCATCTCTGACCGTATCAAGGTTACCTGATCCATCATAGGTGAAATATGTGGGAACACCATTTTTGGTAATTTGGGTGACATTGCCGTTTGTGTCATAGGCATAGTCAGTTGAGAAAGACTCTGAAAAACTACCCGATATCGTTACAACATCTGGCGTATTTGCGATAATATTTTTTGATGTGTTATACCAGTAGCTAAGAGAGGTATTCCGGTTCACGTCTCCGGTTTCCGCAATGCTGGTCGGATTGTCATAAGAATCATAATTACTGTATGTCGTGGTATAGGTCTTGCCGTCTCGAGTAATGCTTTTTGACGATTGACGAGGGACATAAATAGCAGCATCGTATATAAATCCGCCTGTGCCGTTCCAGCCTGAATTGCTGATTCTATCGTTTGAAATTGATCCGCTCGCCACCCATGCATAGGATTCACTTAAACTTGCAGAACCGGAAATCTGTTTGCTGATTGGCAAACCGATTTTCCACACATTACCGCATGACCCTTGACGGCTCGGGCAACTGCTTGCCCAACTATGGAACTTATGCGTTTCTGTGACACCATTCGGAGCAGTAATAGTCGTAGTAGCTGGGGAAGCGTTGGAATTATATGAATAAGACCAAGTGCCAGATGGAATTCCTCTGCCTCCCGTTGTTCGTTGAGTTACAACGCTAAACTTGACATTTGTTACTTTACCTGTATCAAACGGAATATCACTAAACGTATATGTTATTGTCCCACCGGAAGGATAGGTCAATGTTTGTAGTTCATGGTTTGTTGAATTATAGGAATACTGCCAGGAATTACCAACAGGCGGTTGAGCAGTGCTGAGATAGTTTTCTGGATTAACATATTGATGAGAATAGGTCATAAGCCTTTGATAGCTAAGATCAATATGTGCCAACATGCGCAGATTATTTCTGATTTCATACGTATAAGTAATCGTTCGACCCGTGCTGTCCGTTATTGAGGTAAGGTATGAGTATGTGTCGTTTTGGTATCGTGTGTAGTTTATCGAGATCGATGCTGTATTTGCTGCGTTACGAATATTCGTAACCTGGGCGACCTGAACATTGTCATACGTCGTGTATCCAGGACCAGCAGGATTGTATCTAAAGGTATAAACTGTACCGTCTGTCAAGGTTAATTCCCACGTACCGTTGGTATTAATATATTTGTATATCCAGCGCTCTTTGCTGATAAATGTATTTTGTTGTCCGGGTACTTTAAATAATGGATGCTGTGACCCATCCGGCATTTCAACAATCGGATTATTTGTTAAATATTGGTTGGAGCTGTCGCCACCAAAGGGATTTTTTACGATTCCCATGTGCATGCTCCACCCAATGCCAATCGGACTTCTTTCATTATGTGCTATGAAGCCGGGAAATGATATATCACGTCTTCCCCAGATTGCACTGTTATAACTACGCATGATTTTGAGACTAAGTCCACCATTCTGCGGCAATTGAAAATCTGTATGCACCAGCTTCAAGTTTCCCGAGAATGGATCGACATTCTCCTGCACCGAATGAGTTTGCGGGGCACTCAATGACTCCTGCATTTGACTATAAAAAAAATCTTTTGATGGATCATCAGCATAGAGAAGTGGAATTGATGAAAAAAGAAAAGAGAAAATGACAAAAATTATTTTGATGGTTCTTATAATCATTGTGTCCCCCTCGGGAGTTGAAATTTTTTGTATTTGCTTTTATGTTATCGGGCTTCACTCGTTCAGTCCAAACCGCAAACTACTGGGAATGATTGATACCCATTCCTTGCAAGCGATACATAGCCGCATCTCGTATTTTTTTACTGGGATCATGATTTTTAATATATTCTAATTTTGATAGTGTCTCTGCATTTTCGAAAGCCCCGAGATAAGTCACAACAGCCCACCGAATTCGTTCATCCGGAGAATCTGAAAGGTTTACAATTTGATTAAATCGTTTATTGCTGGCAATAAGGCCTAGATGAAATATTGCTAAAGCCTTAATTGAATCATTGTTGGTTTCAAGAGATTCAAGAAATAGCTTCTCAGCTATATTTTTATCTGCTTTTATCAAACCAAGGGCAGCTGCATGCCGTTCCTTTTCAGTAGCATTGAAGTTTTTGTAAGTTTTGGTCATTTCCGGGATTACTTCATAAGCTATGGACTCAATTTTTTCGTGGACATCCATAATCTCGCCGCCCACTTCAGTATTATTCAATCTCCATAAATAATAGTAATAACGAGCAGGATAAATAACACTATGCATTGCAATCATCACAACTGCTACTATAAAAATTACTATAAGTATTCGCATCAATTTTTTCATGTTAAAACCTTAATTGTCATTTGATGGATATATATAGCGGCGTACAATTGGGTCCACACCAAATTGAGTTGTAACATCTTTAAGTGAATTTTTTTTAACTCCTTCACTTTTATTTTGATAAACAACATTTCCTTCTCCAACATATATTGCAGAATGATGAATTTTGCCCCCATACCACACGACAATATCGCCTGTCTGGACTTCGCTTATAGGAAGATAGGCAAGTTCTGCCCTCATAAAATTAGGATCTGCAAGCTGTGCAACGACAGGTGCAATTTCTCCATATGTCCCTACCCATTTTGACCACCAACTGATTTTACTTGAATCATATGGAAAAGAAGCTATGTCCGGATCACCAAATGCATGAGCAGCAGCTGCAAACTCACTACAACGCCAACCAGTCTTTGTGTTAAATATTCTTGAGAAAAAACTCCCTTTCCAAACAGCTTTATTGTTTAATTGGTCAACTGCCCAAGCTGCCCTATCTTCTGGAGATAATCCATCGAGATCAATAAAACGATAAGGATTATTTAGTGAATATGAATATCTATTCAAAAATTGGGGATTCAGAAGCATTTTTACATTCACCATCCCAGTCACGGTATTTACAGCTCCTATGGCATCCGGTGAAGTAAATCTTCCCACCCCTGCATCCATATATCTTGCACCAAAATAATACAGGTCTGATTCGGTGTCTTTTTCTTTTCCCACGAACATCTTGTTATTTTTCACTGTTTGAGTGCCAAGACTTTCTTCTCCAAAAGGCAGATAGTCTGCTCGCCATACGACGGTTCCTGTTGAATCACTCATAACGAGCGGAGTTCCTGCAGGATCGGTGTGGTAGAAATAGACTTTTTCACTGCTTAGTCCTAGGCCCGATTGAAATAAAATGAGCATGGTTGTAACGATTGCAGTTTTCAAAAATTTATTCATATGCATGCCCAACAAAATCCCAACTGTCGCTCCCAGCAACCGTGAGTTGGATTGATGAAAAAAGAAACGAGAAAACCATAGACATTATCTTAATTGTTCTTATAATCATTGTATCCCCCTTCGGGAAGTTGAAGCATTGAAGATTAAGTTTGATAATTTCTTCTATACATTTCATATTCTACAAGGATGACACTGCACTTCGCATTATTTAATCTCAGCAAATAAAAAAGTGATAATAATTGACGCATTGTTATAACTTCGCAATTACAGGCCTTCGCTTGTCAGCAATATTTTATGAAGACTATATGTATTCATACAATTTATTTATGCCTACTTGCATCGCTTCATGCGCATAAACCAGTAAACCGCAATCTGTACCAGCATAATCACAAACGAATAAAAACAAAGTGTTATTAATACAAATACTTCATATCCCATAGAATGAACCGCATTACCGAAGCTGTTAAACAGAGTGAAGATATAGAAACTCGGTGCTAAAAGCATTTGATTTATAGCACCTATAATGTTTGCATCAGCATCAAATGGTGCCGTAACTATAATTGCCAAGCCTAATAGCAATGTTAGAGACAGATTTAGTTTTAGCTTACAAATTAATTCTTGCTTATTGCATAATGCCATTGTATTGTTTCCTCATCAGCTCAACGGCTTCGCGCATATACTTTTGGTCTGACACAAGTTTGGTAATCGATTCCTTTTTAATATGATTAAACGCATCTAAATCCCATTTACCGGTCCATACCTGCATCCCGGCATGAGAAGGTGATGTCGAATCCATAAACGGGTGAAAAGCCATACCCAATGCAAAATAGGCATCATATTCGTTGCCTTCCGCCAAATTTTTTTTAAAAAGAGCAATTTGTTCACTTATATAGGCATTCATTTGACGAATTGCTTCTGACTTATCTTTATTGGGGCCTTCCGCGGAAGCCATCGCATGCATGTGGGTATATTCTTGAGTCTGATATTTCCCGGAGTCTGCATTGGCGCTTCCAGCCCTCATAGCCTGAATTTGTTCTTGTGTCAATTCGTATTTACCGTTAGAAAAAGCTTGCATTATCATCGCAGTATGAACTATCTCAGGCCATTTGCCTTGCGCATCGAAAAATTTATATGGATTATTCATCGCATAAGCATAAACATTTATACTCTGCGGGTTCAAAAGCATTCTTACGTTCAACATCCCAGTCACGGCATTTACAGCTCTTACTGGATCCGTGGAAGCAAACCGTCCTATCCCGTCATCCATATACCTTGCGCCGAAATAGTAAAGCCCGGATTCACTGTCTTTCTCTTTTCCCACGAACATCTTGTTGTTTTTCACTGTTTGAGTGCCAAGACTTTCTTCTCCAAAAGGCAGATAGTCTGCTCGCCATACGACGGTTCCTGTTGAATCACTCATAACGAGCGGAGTTCCTGCAGGATCGGTGTAGTAGAAATAGACTTTTTCACTGCCTAATCCTAGTTCCGATTGAAATAAAATGAGCATGGTTGTAACGATTGCAGTTTTCAACAGATTATTCATAGAGTAAACCTCCGTTAAACATGCACAAAAAGTTCAGCTACAAGTTTTCTAAAACAAATTCAAGGGGAAAATTTTTGGCAGGCAATACAGGTGATACGAATACACAACGCTATTGATGATAGTGAGATGATTATAGTTATATTGGGTTATTAGTCAATACCCACTATTGGGTATTTTTTGGGTATGTCAAAAAGATGACTAACGATTGTTTACAAGGAGTTATATTTTTATGTTTATGTACATGAATGAGTGGGGGGGAAGAGATGAAATTCAAATCACAAATTCAAATTACAAATAAGTTCCAATTACTAAAATAGCAAAGCAAAAGAGGCACTTTGCTTACAATATCAACCTTCCTTGAATCCGGATAGGACAAAAACACCTTGACTTACTACGGTGACTGCCTTATAAATAAAAACATGAGAATACTCTACGATACCAAAACCCCGTTGAAACGTGAATATCTGCTTTATACGGATGCAATTGCGTTCTATAAGAAAACCCTTCGCGAGCTTGAGCAAAAGCATCACCTCAGCACGCACGTGTTTTTAAAACGCTTCGAGTCTGGCCAGCTCGGTGATGACGCCGATTACTTTGATTGGTATGCCTTTGCAAAGCTCTTGTCCCAATGGCAGCAGGCACAATCGGCAATAAAGGCCGCCGTTCGGTAATGCAAAAATTTGTCGAACAGTTTGAAAAAACCGTCAACGCCAGCCCCATTGTTCTTTCCTCTTCCATCGAAAAACAATTTGGTCCCTCGGGCTCAACTGTCTATGTGAAAGGAAGCCTACGTTTCATAAATGCT
>JBAZLV010000010.1:0-58024 GCA_041650055.1 Nitrospirota bacterium
TGCCCCCGGTTCAAAGGAAAAAGGGGGGCGAAGTAGTGGGTGTAGTTTTGGGTATACGAAGAAAAATCGAACAGGAATAGTATCGGTAATTCATTCGGTTATACGATCAGTTCGATTGCCTTCTCGTCCACCAGTCTTTAGAATCCGTACATACTCTTTCCTTGATTTTGCCATTGTCATTCTATTTTGATCATGCTATTTTTAGAGGCCAGACTTCATGCCAGGGGAACCCGCAGTGCATAATGACAACGAAAGATTTCGAATTATTAAGGAACATTTTAATAAGGAATCTCAGAAATTCGATTCAAATATCACGAACCGGGTTCCTTTTTACGGGCTTTTCATTGAGGCATTAGTCAATGTTCTGCCGTTTAAACATGATGCGACAATCAAGGTGGTTGATCTTGGCTGTGGTACAGGCACCGTAGCTTGCCAGGTGAAAGAAAAATTCCCGAATGCCGAGATTGCATGTGTTGATTTTTCGCCGGAAATGCTTCAGTCAGCTAAAAAGAAGCTCGGCGCCTATAACGGCATTTCCTATTATGAAAGCGATATGCTGCAATTTGATTTCACGGGGTATCATGCGGTTTTATCGTCGCTCTGCCTTCATCATGTCGGTTCTGAGAAAGAGAAGAAAGAGTTCTTTAAGAAAATTCACAAAGGACTTTTAGAGGGCGGAGCATTTTATATATACGATGTGATTTTAGCTTCCAGTCAAGCGCTCCAGGATGTTTACCTTGAAGCATGGAAGAGTTATATGGCGAAGCATTTATCTCCTCAAGAAATAGAAGACACAATCCGAAAATATCATGAAGAAGATAGACCGTTTGCTCTTATGCAAGAGCTTGCACGATTAAAAGAAACAGGGTTTCAAGAAGTTGATGTTATCTGTAAATTTTATAATGGTGCTGTCTACGGAGGGGTTAAGCGGAATAAGGAATGAGGGAAAGATTTCTGTTCGGGCGCAATATGAGAACCTATCTCAAAATCTTTTTTACGCATAGAATCTTTTGGGGAGGTATAGATTACCATAAGAAGTATAATGTTGTCACGGCTGTTGATGAAGAAGGTCGTGTGAGATGCGCCAATTTGCTTTTATGGCTCTATAACAGTATGAAGAAGTTGGAAAAACAATTCCCGAGCTGCTTCGCTGTTCAGAACACCAACGTGTGTTTCATTGAACCCTATTACTCTTGTAGCGCTGGCCTGAATCAAAGGGTTCAACTGTGAGCGGATACTGACTGCCCCATCGCTATTTTCGGGCTGCCTGGAGGTTGAGGGTGTTTTATACGTGAAGAAAAGATAGAATGGCAATTTATCGGGAATCGGTCGGTTGCCCAGCGTCTGAATAAAGTTGCTCTTTGCTCCGATATCAAGCCATGCCGGCACTTTTGCCGGCATTTTTGTTGTCCAATACTGCGCACTGTCACTGCCGCCATAGGGCGTGGAAAAGGAACAGTACATTTTCAGGTAAGAAGGAATCCCATTCTCAGAAAGCCTGTTGATTGCAGATAACGCTACAAGCCCCCCCATGCTATGAGCCACCAGGATGATTTTGGGAGAATGGATTGTAGAGCTGTTTCCAATGTATTGAATGATCTGTGCAAGCACGGCCCCAAGCCTGTCCAGCTGCAACCCGGAAGGATAATAAAAGAAAAAAGGCTGATATTGGCTGCGATCCATTTTCTCAGCATAAAATTTCCAGTCACGCGGCGTGCCGGCTACGCCATGGACGAAGAGAACCATGGTTTTGCTTGGATCATACTCCTCAAGGCTAAAGATAAAGCCCTGGTTGTGATAAATAAATTCAGTTGGATAATAGAGTCCCATGGTACCGTATTGCGGGTCAAAAAACTCGTCATCAAGAGACGAATAAACATAGCTTGATGGTTGTACTGTTTCCCGTACATGAAAAGCAGCTTGTCCCGGGTGGTTTAAATCCAGAGTAATTGTTGGACCTTTCAGCACTGCTCCGGATATGGATTGGTCAGGATTAACGTGCACCAAAGTCCGGCCCACAACCTCATCCGTCTCGAAGTCACCGCTGTTGTCCAGGTCAGCAAGAATAAGAAGTTCATAGTCCCCTTTGGGAAGAAAGGCCATATAAATATCCGTGGATTTCTGAATTTGTATGCTGGCAACCATTTCATTTTGTTGGTATTGGTTGCTGACAGCGATAAGAAGCAGCGGCTCCTTATTCTTCCGTGGTTTGATGATTCGTCCGCTTACGATCAGGGACTTCTCAGGTGCAAGGTTATTCAGAGCTGTCATGCTTGGAATGCCTTTGAACGTAATGCCCCAATGCGCTTTGTAGGCTGCGAAGTTGAGATAACTGCAACCAAAAAGAGCCTGCATAACACAAGCAAGAATAATGATTTTTACAAAACAAATGAGTCGAGCACTATTCATTTGTTGATACATCATCATGAAAAATAATCTCAAGAGGATTGTCCCTTTTGATGCTTAAATTGGTATTCCGTACGTTTGCATTTTACAACTTCGCGGTGATTGTATTAAAAAATGTAACCAATGCCTCCAAGAATCACATCCGTATCCCGGTTATATGATGTGACAACACGGCTCCAGGAAAGCCGCAAACCCCAGTCTGCAAAGAACCGGTAATTTCCTGTTAAGGTGACAATTCCGTCAACGATTCTGATTCTTTCATTTTGAGAGTGACGCCGGTTTATGCTGAAATAGGCACCACCGCCCACGCCCAACGACAACCGATCATCAAAAAAATACCTCGTTCCCCACAGTTGAGTAGCCAATCCGTTCCGCCGCAGCACTTCATTTCCGCCTTCATTTAACCAAGAAACAGTCAAATCCATAAAAGCGAGGAGTCTTCTTCGGTATTCAATACTCCTCGCATCAGCGAGTTCCGATCCGAAACTGTTCACGATAGTTTTACCCAAAAAAAAGGTTACTTCATTTTTGAAAGCGTTTTGTTGAAACGATGCTTTCTGCTCAGTTAACGTTGCTACAGAATCGAACCGATACCCAATTCCTCCAAGTAGTGATACCGTGTCGAAACTTGGCGAAAATTGATTCCAATTGGTACGTACTTGTACATACCATCTGTTCGTCAGATACCAGGAAGCATCGCAGCTCAGAATCATTCCCCAGCCATGATCATTCTCCCAGTCGGATCCCTCTGAAGAGCGGGTCGTATCGTAATAAAAGAACGGTCCGACTCCAGCTGAAAGAAGGAGGTGTTTTTCCAGGAATGCAGTCCGAGCCCAGAGCTGTACGATATGGCCATCTCGATGATGGTTTTTGATATGGCCTTCATTCAAGTATGAAATACTATATGCAATGTGTTCTCCCAGTTTGTCTCGATATTCTATCTGCCATGCATACGAACGCTCATCGGTATTTGTGTAGTCCTGCATCCCTCCACCGAGAACGGTCAGTTCCTGGGCTTGCACAGGGCAGGCGGCAACAAGAATGATACAGCACAAAATCTTCGTTATTCTAACCAACATGCAATTTCTCCAGCGGTAATATGCAACATCGTATGCCTGTGCGTGGATGCTCTCTTTTTAAGTTTAACAGAATATCTTTTACGCCGGCGGTATCTTCGTTTTTTACGACGACAGACAGGATATTGTTTTCTCCGGGCAAAACTCGTGACCCCAATTTCGGTTCAGTTTCGTTTCCACAAGCCAAAACGCTTGTCCCTGTGATTTGAACCAATTATCATCCTCGTACGGCCAGATAGATGATGAGGCACAGAACTATCAGACCAACCCAGATGCACCATGACCTTTTGCTCAGGAATATCGGAGAAATGCTTTCCCGTATCTTTGCTCGTATCGTCTTCATATGAACTCCTCGAATAGAGAAAACCTGTTTAGACGCTTCCGCCGCCGAGGACTTTGTAGAGCGTTACCTGATTTATAAGCCGGGCAAGCCGGACTCCAATCAGGCTCTGCTGGGCTCCGTAGAACGAACGCTGGGAATCGAGCACGGCAAGATAACTGTCCACGCCTTTTTCATAACGGGCCTGGGAGAGGCGATAGCTCTCGGCAGTTGCATTCGTGAGCGACTGTTGAGCGATTATCTGATCATGAAGGGTGCCGCGTTGTGCAAGTGCGTCAGCAACTTCCCGAAAAGCGCTCTGGATTGCTTTCTCATACTGTGCGACTGCAATTTTACGATCAACATTCGACACGTTCAAATTAGCTACATTTTTTCCGCCTTCAAATATCGGCAGGGTGATCTGAGGCATAAAACTCCATCCCATAGTTCCTCCTGTAAAAAGCCCGGATAATTCCGTGCTGAAGGTTCCTATGTTCGACGTAAGCAAGATGCGAGGGAAAAACGCCGCGCGTGCTGCGCCAATATTTGCGTTTGCAGCTTTAAGCGTATGTTCTGCCTGTATGATGTCAGGACGACGCAGCAGGATGTCCGACGGGAGGCTGGTATTAAATTCTTTTAACGCAGTAATTTCACTCAGTCCGTTTGGCAAAACATTCCGGGGGATCTGCGAACCTATCACGAGCGCCAGCGCGTTTTCATCCTGGGCCACGAGATTTGTGTAGCGGGCAATGTCCACTCGAGCTGTTTCGACGCTCGTCTGCACTTGATACAAATCGAGCGCAGATGAAATGCCGGCTTCGAAACGGCTCTTCGTCAACCGGTAAGAAGCTTCCTGGTTTATAAGAGTATCCTGGGCGAGTTTCAGGCGTTCACGGTCTGCAGCAAGGGTCAGATAGGTCCCAGCAACCTGGGCAACAAGGCTGATTTGCATGCTTCGCCGGGCTTCTTCAGTCGCGAAAAATTGTTCCAACGCCTGGTCCTTCAGGCTCCGTATTCGGCCAAAAAGATCGAGTTCATAGGCGCTGAAACCAAGACTGACACTGTATTGGTGAAGAGTCATTGGCTGGCCGGTCTCTGAAATGCTCTCGGGCACCCGCTGGTGTAGCCCGCTGCCGGATGCGGCAATGGTCGGAAAGAGGTCAGCTCGCTGGATTTGATACTGAGCCTGCATTCTTTCGATAGTGAGCGCCGCAATGCGCAGATCACGGTTATTGGCCAGAGCAAGCGTAATCAGTTTTTGGAGCTGCGGATCAATAAAGAACTCCTGCCAGGGAATATCGGCAGTCGTTTTTCCCGACGCATCGCTCACAATATTTTGATAAGCCGGACCACTTGGCCACGTGTTCGGGACCGGGGCATCCGGCCGAATGTATTTCGGCGCCATGGTGCAGCCAGACACAGACAGGACGACAATCATTCCGATCAATAATAGCAACAGGTTTTTATTCATACTGGGAGGGTCCTCCTGGTTGATGTGTATCAGTTATCCTGTCCCTTTTCTTTTTTTTGTATTTGCCAATGATCTTTTTAATGAGTGCAGAAAAAAATGATTTTATTTTAGCGCCTCCGGCTGAGTGGTGTTTGCCAAATGTTTTTTCGATCACCACATAGAAGAGTGGTGCAAAGATTGTAACTAAAAAAGTGGAAGTGATCACACCCCCCAGCACTGCAGTACCAATAGCCCTTTGTGCGCCTGCGCCTGCCCCGGTTGCAACGGCCAACGGCAGAACCCCGAACCCAAAGGCTAGTGAAGTCATAAGAATGGGGCGCAGCCGCAGCCGTGCCCCTTCCAGAGTGGCATCGATGATATCCATTCCTTCGTCTACCCGTGTTTTTGCAAATTGGACAATGAGAATGGCATTTTTGGTAGTAAGGCCCAGCGTTGTCAGGAGCCCAATCTGGAAATAGACATCATTCGGCAGTCCTCTCAGAGAAGAGCCGATTACTCCTCCAATGACACCAAGGGGTAAAGCAAGCAGGATCGAAATCGGAATGGGCCAGCTCTCATACAAGGCAGCCAGGCAAAGAAAGATTACGAGAATTGAAAAAGCATACAACAGACCTGCTTGCGAACTGGCCTGCCGTTCCTGGAATGAAAGTCCAGTCCAGTCATATCCGATTCCCTGAGGCAGCTTTTTCACGAAGTTTTCCATGGCTTCCATTGCTTCTCCGGAACTCCTTCCGGGCGCAGCTTCACCGAGGATATTGATGGAAGGAAACCCATTGAAACGTTCCAGTTTGGGAGACCCGGAAGTCCAGTGGCCCGATGCAAAGGATGAAAAGGGAACCATCTTGCCAGCGTTGTTGCGGACATGAAACCGCTTGAGATCACTCGGCAACATGCGGTAAAGAGAGTCAGCCTGGATATAGACTCTTTTTACGCGTCCTGCTTGAATAAAGTCATTCACATACGAGCTACCGAATCCAACGGAAAGCGTATGATGGATTGAGGTGATGGGCAGACCGAGTGCGCCGGCCTTCTCCCAATCCACAGTAATCCGATATTCAGGCACATCTTCCTGGCTATTGGGCCGGACTTTGGTCAATACCGGATCTTTTGCTGCCATCCCGAGGAGTTGATTCCTCGCTTCCATCAGCTTGGCATGACCAAGTCCGCCACGGTCCAACAATTGAAAATCAAACCCCTTTGCCTGGCCAAGCTCTACCACAGCTGGGGGCGCGAAAGCAAATACCATAGCGTTGCGTATTTTGGAAACTTCTTTCATGGCTCGTGCTGCCACGGCAGTAACCTTTAAATCATCACGATCCCGGAGGTTCCATTCTTTAAGCTTCGCGAATGCCATGCCTGAATTCTGTCCTCTTCCAACGAAGCTGACACCGGAAATGGTCATAACGGCTTCGACGGAATCTTTTTCGTGTGTCAAGAAGTAATTTCTGACTTCGTTAAGCACTTTTTCAGTCTGCTCGAGGGTCGAGTTTGCCGGCAGCATGGCCTGAATCATCAGGATTCCCTGATCTTCATCCGGAAGATAAGCCGTTGGCATCCGTTTAAAAAGAAAACCCAGGAGCGCCACGATTACGAGAAAAATTACGACATAGCGGATTTTGTTTGCAAGGGATCGCCCTACCAGATGCATATACTTGTCTCTCGAACGAAAAAAGAGGCGGTCAAACCATCGAAAAAATGGCCGCATAAATTCAATTCCACCTTCTGCGGGTTCATGTCCCTTTGGCACTGGCTTCAAAAACGTTGCGCAGAGGACCGGGGTTAAAACTAAGGCGACGATCACAGACAGAAGCATGGAAGATATAATCGTTACAGAAAATTGGCGATAAATGACACCGGTGGATCCGCCGAAAAACGCCATAGGTCCGAACACTGCCGAGAGCACTAAACCGATGCCGATTAAGGCGCTCGTAATCTGATCCATCGACTTCCGTGTGGCTTCACGCGGTGAAAGTCCTTCTTCGCTCATAATCCGTTCAACATTTTCTACCACTACGATTGCATCATCAACAAGGAGACCGATCGAGAGCACCATGGCGAACATGGTTAACATGTTGATGGAAAATCCGAAGAATCCGAGTATCGCGAACGTCCCCATGATCACGACCGGCACAGCGATAGTGGGAATGAGGGTTGCCCGTATATTTCCCATGAACAGATACATAACAATAAAGACCAGGAAAATTGCCTCAAAAAGAGTCTTGACCACCTCGTTGATAGCCACCCTGATATAGGGGGTGGTATCATAGGGATAAACGACCTTCATGCCCGGTGGGAAAAAATGGCTCATCTCCGCCATTTTTGCTCTAACATTATCGGCGGTGTCGAGGGCATTGGCTCCCGCTGCCTGCCGGATCGCCAGGCCGCTCGAGGGCTTGCCATTATGCGTAACGTTTACATCATAAAACTCAGTACCAAGTTCTGTTCTTCCCACGTCTTTAATGCGCACCACTGATCCATCGGTATTTGTCCGAAGCGGAATTCGGGCAAATTCTTCGGGCGTCTTAAGCATGCTCTGAACGACAATGGGGGCATTCAGGCGCTGCCCGGGTATTGCCGGCGCTCCACCAAATTGACCAGCGGATACTTCCACATTGTAGGCGCGAAGGGCGGTAATGACATCTTGAATGGTCATTTTATAATCGGTCAGCTTATCAGGATTGATCCAAATCCGCATGGCATACTGGCTTCCGAATATTTCCACTTCGCCTACTCCCGGGACCCGTGAAAGCACCTTCTCGAGATTCGATGCGGCATAGTCGCGCAAATCATAGCCGTTCATGCTTCCATCTTCCGAGATCAGGCCTATGATCATGAGGTAGTTTCGAGTGGATTTATTTACCTTAATACCTGCTTGCTGTACCACATCGGGCAGACTTGCCATGGCAAGCTGAAGCTTGTTCTGTACCTGGGCCCATGCGAGATCAGGATCCGTACCCGGTGCAAATGTTAATTCAATACGGGAAGCACCAGCTGAGTCGCTTTGCGCCGAAAGATACAGCAATTTATCGAAACCGGTCATCTTCTGTTCGATAATCTGGGTCACGCTGTTTTCAACGGTTTCTGCCGATGCTCCCGGATAAAAGGCGGTAATGGCAATGGAGGGCGGGGCAATGGGTGGATACTGTGATATAGGCAGGTTCTTGATACCCAGAAGGCCTGCCACCATCAAAATAATAGCGATTACCCATGCGAAAACAGGGCGATCTAAAAAAAATCTTGATAACATTATTTGACCCCATCCTTCTGCTTTTTGGACTGCTTTTTAGTCTGCACTTCAGAACCGGATGTTGCTGCAGCAGCCGTCTTGTTTTCAATGAATGGCACGGTTTTTACCGTAGTACCGGGTCGCACTTTTTGCATGCCTTCAACAATCAGGCGATCTCCTGACGACAATCCTGAAACAACGAGCCATTGGTCACCTATGGCGCGGTCAAGTATGAGCAGCCGCTGTTGAACCGTGCCGGCATCATCCACAACGAGTGCAATGGATTCCCCTTTTGGATTGCGGTTAACTCCCTGTTGAGGAATAAGGATGCCTTTTTCGGCAATTCCTTCATGGATAACTGCACGCACGAACATCCCGGGCAAAAGCGTATGACGAGGATTAGGAAAGACGGTACGCAAAGTAATGGAGTCGGTGCTCTGATCAACCGTTACTTCAGAAAACTTCAAGGTGCCTTCTAAGGAATAGGGAATCCCATTTTCCAGCAGGAGTTTTACTTTTGCGCCGGTTCTCCCGGATTTTTTGAGTTGACCGCTGGCCAACGCTTGTTTCAGACGCAGCATTTCAGAACTGGATTGGGTTACATCAACATAGATAGGATCAAGCTGCTGAATGGTGGCGAGCGCTGACGGCTGGCTTGCAGTTACCAATGCACCGGTGGTAACTGATGATCGTCCGATTCGACCTGAGATAGGAGCGGCAACGCGGGTATAGGCCAGGTTGATGCGGGCTGTTTCCAGCGCTGCCCGGGCAGATTCCACATCTGCTGCAGCTTGCTTGAGTGCAGCAGTTGCATTTTCATAATCCTGCCGACTGACAGCTTGGATTTTTATGAGTTCCTCGAAACGTTGTGCCTTGAGTTGGGCAGGGATAATGTTGGCTTCCGCCCTGGCTAATGTAGCTTTTGCATTGTTGTAAGCTGCCTGGTACATAGCAGGATCGATCTGATACAAAATATCTCCCGCCTTCACATCAGAACCTTCAGTAAACAGGCGGTTCTGAATAACGCCGTTTACCTGGGGCCTTACTTCCGCTAGAAGATGTGCTGATGTCCTGCCGGGCAATTCCATGGTAAGCGCTACTCGCTGCGGCTTAACCATTATGACCGAGACTTCCGGAGGGGGTGGGGGTTGTTTCGGCTCCTTCTTACATGCGGGCAGCATAAAAAAAGCAACCAACAGGACAAAAATAAAAATTTGATTCTTGTTTCTTTTATACATATCCATACCTCATTTCTTCCTAGAGCAGCTGATATGAATGAACGATCTCTCATACATAGTTCTAGTATAAATAAAAAATTTGCACTCCTGAATTATTAACGTTTAACCGCATCCCAACAAGCACCAACGATTTGATCTATTCGATGATCATCCAGCTTAATGAATCCTAAAATATGATTTCTTGCTACAGCTACTAATGCCCCAAGTGCAAGCGCAAAAAAAACCGGAAGCTGCACGTCCTTGATTAACTGGTTTGCTTTTCCTTCCCTATAGAGTTCTTTTAAAATATCAGTTTTGCCGGTTTTATTTTTTTCTGCAAAAAGCCTTTCCCTCCGCACGGCAACTCCATAAGGGGAATTATGGAATTGTTCAACAAACCGAAAAGCCATTGGATTTGCAATCAGGTATTTCAGTAATTTTTCCCCGATGTGTGAAAACCTTTCTTTAATCGGCTTTTCTTTTTGATAATTCGCTATGATAGCTTCAAAGATTCTGTTTTCAATTTCGTAATAGAGCTCATTGACAAGCGCGTCTTTATTTTCGAAATACCGGTAAATGGAACCAATAGCCACATTGGCTTTTTCTGCAATCATGGCAGTCGGCGCCCCATGGAACCCATGCTCTGCAATGAGCTCAAGAGTCGCCTGCATGATCTCGTCCCGCTTAGTTTTTTTCAAATGGCCCATTACGCACCTCTCGTGAGTGAATGTTCACTCATTTTATCTTAAGTATTCTCCTCAGTCAAGAGTAAATATGCTAAAAGAAGTGCCAGGATGTAATTCTAATGTTTAACTCTCAAAGTGTAATCCCAAATTGCTTTCTTGCGTAATATATGTTACGATTGAACATGGCAAGATTGCTTAACAACAGCAAAACTATGACTGCGTTCCTTTGTGATATCAAATACACCTTCGCAATCATATCACCTCAAGCGCCCTTTGTTCCAAAGCCAGTGGCTTTGGTTCATAGCTGGCGGAGGCACAATATGTAACGAATATCAGTTTGCATATTGTTTTTGTGGTATCCAGCCAGCAGAGCATCAAACGTCTGCTGGTTTTTTTAATAAGTATTGCACCAGTTCTATCGTTGGTCTTGCAGTCGCTTTGTAACACGTGCATTCTCTTTGCGCTTCGGAGGAGAATGCGAATAACCTTGAGACTGTTTAAACAGGAGAAAAATGGCAATGGAAAAAAGGACGATCTATATAACAGAATTTGACATGGAACGATTGAAAAAACGGCTTCTTGAGTGTGATACTATTCCTGAGCGGGATAAGGAGCATCTGGAGGAACTCGAACAGGAATTAATGAATGCTGAAATCGTTTCGCCGCAGGCAATCCCGCCAGACGTCATTACCATGAACTCCTCTGTTCGTCTGAAGGACCTGGATACAAAAAAGGAACTCACTTATACGCTCGTCTTTCCCGTTGATTCAGACTCGAGACAGAATAAGATTTCCGTTCTTGCTCCCGTAGGGACTGCGATGATCGGCTATCGGGTCGGGGACATCATAACGTGGGAAGTGCCAGGAGGGCAGCGGCGCTTGAAGGTAGAAAAAGTGATTTATCAACCCGAAGCGTCCGGAGACTACCACCTCTGATCTGTATTGAAGTTCTTATTTGTGAAGTGCTGCGTTAACGGTTCATCGTGCTTGCATCAGGCAGAAGTACGTTTTTTATTGAACTGGATAATCAAGTTTTACGGTCTTTTTTTGTTTTGTCAACGGGCATACAGGACTCACAGTAGAGTCCTGTATCACTGACGCGGCTGGGATGCCAGCGGATGGTGCCTGATTCAGTTTTCATGCTTAATCTTTTCCCACAGATACTGCAATGAGATTGTCTGGTTTTCGATTGCATTATGCTTTCCATCCTTTTTTTATAAATCAAAATGTGACATAATGGCTACTCAGATTTGATCTTCTTAATATATCGGCTATCCGTAAACATTCTTTAACGAGAAGCTATAGAAACTGCCATATTATGACCTTTCTCGATTAAATTTTCAAGAGGAGTATTTTATTGCATTCGGATGTTATTATTATCGGCGCCGGAGCATCAGGCCTTTTTTGCGCTCTCCAATGCGCGAAGCGGGGACGGACGGTTCTGGTGCTTGACCATGCTGATCGTATTGGGTCAAAAATCCGTATTTCCGGCGGAGGACGATGCAATTTTACCAATCTGCGTGTGAGTGCAGATTATTATTTTTCTCATAACCCTCATTTTTGCAAATCCGCATTAGCCGGTTTTACTCCGCAGGATATTCTATCGTTTGTTCAAGACCACGGTATTACCTATTATGAAAAAGAAGAGGGGCAGATATTTTGTGTAAACAGCTCCCGAGATGTTATAGATATGCTTGAACAAGAGTGTGTCAATGCAGGAGTAAAAACAATCCTTCAATGTGCTATAAGTTCTGTCACCAGAAAAAATGAATTTATTGTAGAAACCAATAAGGGTACATTTTCTTCTGAATCATTGATTATTGCAACCGGTGGACTTTCATATCCCGTGATAGGAGCAAGCTCTTTTGGATATGATATTGCACGGTCATTTGGCATTGCGATCACTGATCTAAGGCCGGCGCTTGTTCCGTTTGTGCTTTCTGATCAGGAGCGCAGTCTCTGTAATGAACTTGCAGGTGTTTCGCTTGATGCTGTGATAACGTACGGTCGCCGGAAGTTCAAAGGGTCATTGTTGTTTACGCATCGAGGATTATCCGGTCCTGCTGCTCTTCAAACTTCACTTTTTTATGATTCGGCTCTTCCGCTCAGTATTGATCTTGTTCCTGATGCGAATATTTATGATGTTCTCATGCAGAAAAGAAAGACCAAAGCAGAAATTCAAAATCTGCTGGCTGAATATGTCCCGAAGCGGCTTGCGAAAATAGTGTGCGATCGCCTTGATATAGCAAAGCCAATCAATCAAATATCTGACAAGGATATCAGGTCTCTTGCAGATTCACTCCATGCATGGAAGGTTATTCCCAAAGGCACGGAAGGATATGAGACCGCTGAAGTGACAGCAGGCGGCGTTGATACTAAAGAGCTTTCTTCAAAGACCATGGAGGCGAAAAAGCAGGCTGGTCTTTTCTTTATAGGCGAGGTCGTTGATGTGACCGGTGCATTAGGTGGTTATAACCTTCACTGGGCATGGGCTTCAGGGTATGCGGCCGGAAAACATGCATGAAACCTTACTAAATAATCTTCCTTTAGGCTATTTAAAAAAACACGAAATTGTCATTTGAGCGTAGTGAAGAATCTTGCTTCCAGAGGCTTGCGATCAGTTCGTTGCCCAACCATTTTAACAACCTATTAGAAAAAATAATCCTTTATAGCCTCCACTCTGCAATAAACACTACTATAATTTTCATGGAAGAGAAATTTAATATCTATTCTACGTTTGTCTCGTGGAGTTAGAAATGCCTAATAATAAGGTAAGACATTACCGTACGGTATGGCTAGTGGCATGGTTTGTAACAATGTTTTTCACGACTACGATTCTTATCGGGAACAATTCTATAAACTCTTTTCAGAATAGTAAGGTACAATCATTTCATCATTTAATGCATGATGCAATGATCGTGATGAATCAGCGAATGGAACGCGCTCCCATGACCGGCGATCCTGACCATGACTTTGCTGCCATGATGATTCCTCATCATGAGGGAGCCATTGATATGGCAAAACTGGAATTACTTTACGGGAAGGATCCTGCACTGCGCAGGCTCGCCCAGGAAATCATCGTGACGCAGCAGCAGGAAGTTCAAGTTATGCAGATGCGTTTGAAGCAATTAAAAACAAGATAAACTGTGAGCTCTGTGGTTAAACTTTTGACATTACTCTTCACATAAAAGGAGATTACCATGAAATCATTCATTCAAAAACTGATATTCGTTGTACTAGTTATATTACTGACTGTATCACTTATAAACGCAGGACAAGTGCCCGGTTCTGCCAACGCGCCGGATATTCCTATTTCTTCACATGATCGTATTTATCTTGCTGATCAAACCTCGAACACGGTCTCCGTAGTTGATCCGGCTACCGGGAAATTGCTGGGCGTCATTCGTCTTGGTGATCCTACTCCTGGCAATTTAAGTCCGCTATACAAAGGCCAGCTCCTGGTACACGGCATGGGATATTCGCCGGATCATCGCACACTTGTAGTTGTCTCGATCGGTTCTAATTCAGTTGCTTTCATCGATACCGAGACGAATAGCGTTAAGCATATTACCTATGTTGGCCGTTCTCCGCATGAAGCAATGTACACACGTGATGGAAAAGAAATCTGGGTTGCCGTACGCGGAGAAGATTTTATCCAAGTGCTTGATGGAAAGACCTATGAACCAAAGCGGCGAATTAAGATAGCAAACGGCCCCGGCATGACCATCTTTTCACCAGATGGTAAATATGGTTATGTCTGCTCGAGCTTTACTCCCGAAACAACGGTGATTGACACCAAGACTCATAAGATCGTGGGCCGAGTAAAGCAGGCTTCGCCTTTCTGTCCGGACATTGCAGCTACTCCAGACGTCGAGCAAGTCTGGTTTACACTGAAAGACATTGGGAAGACACAAGTGTTTAATGCCAAGCCGCCATTTAATACCATCGCCGTTCTCGAGACAGGGCCTATTACTAATCATGTCAACATTGTAAGGAATGCCAATGGCCAATTTGCTTATGTCACCATCGGGGGGCTTAATGAGGTAAAAGTTTTTACTACGAGTGACAAACCCAAGCTTGTTGCCACAATTCCGACCGGTGAATTGCCTCATGGTCTCTGGCCTTCTGGAGACGGCACGCGTATTTACGTTGGGTTAGAGAATGCAAATGCAGTAACAGCGATTGATACCATGACCAATAAAGTAGTTGGTACGATTAAGACTGGTCAATCACCACAGGGAATGGTTTATATTCCAAACGCGGTTTCAAAAGGTACTGGTACAGAAAACCTCTCACCCATAGGCAGTTCTGGGGAAGCAATACACCTAAGCCTGGTTTCAATCGGGACGGGAAAATTGCAGACCACCGTGGCAGTGAATAATCAGGGATTGATCGACCTGCTCGAGGCAGCGGTTACAGGTCTTGAACCAAAAAAACCGTATTTACTGGCACTTGCCAACAATGCCGATGGATCAGGAACGCTTGAGCCCGTGGCGAAGTTTATGACCAATCCGAGTGGGGCAGCTGTGGTCGTTACTGTTGGGCCATTGCGTAAGGTAGTTAAAAGCGATAAAAGTACTGAACGGCGTTTTTTGGTAATAGCACCGTTGAGTGAAGATAAGCCTGGTTCGCCGGTGCAAGTGCAGCGGTGAGGATTTGCAGTTTTGGTCAGGGTCTGTTTGGGTTGTTCCTCTGATCGATAGGACCCACAAGGGTTGAAAAGAATGTCGGTATCTCTGATTCGAATGCGAGTTGTTTACCGCTGAATGGATGTTTAAAAGAAATCGATCTGGCGTGAAGCGCCATGCGTGGTTGTGTGTCACTGGCTTTCCCATACTTTGTATCGCCAACAATCGGATGTCCAAGACCGGCGAAATGCACTCGTATCTGATTCTTTCTGCCCGTTAAGAGGACTACTTCCAATAAGGACAATCCTTTCGTTACCCTGAGTACGTTGTAGGCTGTCTGTGACAGCCTGCCTCTTGTGCTGTCAGACGTAGAGTAAACGCTATAGTCTTGGTTTTCCGCCAAATAGGTTGTAATGGTCCCCGAACTTTTTTCAAGCTTGCCATGAGCCACGGCAAGATATTTTTTCTCTGTTTGTTTCCACTGAGCTTTCAAGCGATACATTGCTTCTTCGCTCTTTGCAAAAATGAGCGTCCCTGAAGTGTCCCTGTCGAGTCGGTGAACAACGAAAAGACGTTTTCGGCTTCTGCCGCAACCCTCGCGGATATAATCTGTTAACAAGGAATGTGCTGTGCGCGATTTTTCCCTCTCCGTAGCAACGGTCAAGAGACCTGCTGGTTTATCCACCACAAGAATTTCCTTATCCTCGTAAAGAATTCCGAGGCCGTTTGATATAAACCTAATTTTTAAAGTTCGTCGATTGCCCATAGCAAGTCTTCTGTAATCGATTACCCGATGTTGCCATGAATCGAATCATGACCTGGTTGATTTGAATGGGAAGTTAAATGTTATAGACCTGGCCCAAAGACGTTGTGATGACTCGGCTGTTGACCAACTATTAGCATGGCGTCGGGTTTCGCAGAGCCTGCCCCAGCAAGACTTAAGCAGGGGTTCCACCTGACCTACAAACGTGATATTTGCAATCATTGAACATGTCGTCTGTCATACTTTCCAAACTAACGCTCCGCATAACCGGCTGGCAATTCCGCTGCGCTTCATTGCCAGCCGAGTGCAGCGCCTTGTTAGCTGCTTTTTCTTTTTGCTGCATCTCGAATTGCTTTTTCGATATTGTCATCTTTCAATTCATATTCACTTAAAAGATGCACATTGTCATGTTTGACGTGAAGTTGGCCTTCGTTTCCTTTGTTCCCTCGATGCTGTCCTGTTGAGTATAGTGGATTGTTTAGAACTTCATCGGAGTTCATTATCCATAGAACTATTTCATCGCGGAACACGGCAACCCAAATGAATACATCACAGCATTGCGGCTTTAACTGCTGAAAGTTCATTAGAAACCGCTTTTTGGTATGCCGTGACAACGCTTTCATATAAAGAGGTTCTTCGCTATCGCTATCGACACCTCTTGACGCTTTTACTTCAATGGTAATTCCATCGAGCCAGAGATCATATTCACCTGAGTAATTCGGATCTATTTTCTTAGATGGCTTTTTCAGCTTTGAGCATTTACCTTGGACATAGGTTTGAGCAAACTTTTCACCAAACCCACGAGGTGCAGAAATCTCGAATATCCAAAGGTTTGGGTTTTCACTAATGTATTCAGTGCGTATTTCGATATACTGATCATAGCTCATGCCGCCCTTATCAATGAGGTTGCATATCAGATGCTCGTATTCATTAAATGGAAATATTGATTGATCTTCCTCGACCATCGCAAGAACATCATCTAGATTACTCCGCGATCCAGTAAATGAAGCGATTATTCTATCTCTTAATTCGGTAAGCTCCATTGTCCTTTTTCTCCATGTTAAGTTGTTCTATATAGAGTGCCTCATCGAAACTTGATTCACCTTTTAGAAACTGGCTGTGAATCGGAAGTGACTCCAAATCGCCTCTCAATATTTTGTGCGTGTTGAATATATTTGAAAATGCCCAATTCATAAAGTCACTGCTCAAAAGCTCACCGAGCACTTTCGCTGAAACAGGGAATGTTTTATCAGGGATCAGCATATTTGCACTATTAAGAAAAAACCTTTGCTTATCATCATAGAAAAAACAAAGCCGAGAGGAAATAAACTTATAAATCAATTTTTCGCTTGCTTCGTATAAATGAAGTGGTGCAACCTGTTGATATAAGGCCATATCTGATGGTATGAAACTGCTAACCTCCTTTAATTTTCCTTGCAAAATATCAGCACCTTTATAAACAGGAATGTAGCCACTTTCGGGATGATTTTTTATAAATTTTGTGTTGTTGCCAGTAACAATCCCCAACCCCCAAGACGCATTGTTTTTAAGCGTTACGTGTGGTATTGACATCAAGTGTTGTAATGTAATTGCATCTTCATCATCGCAATACAAGTTCAGGATTGATTTTGGGTTACATGAAAATGAATCCAATGATCTTTTGTAGCTGGTTTCCATAAATTTGCATGAAATTCGCACGAAAGGCTCAGGGGCTTTGTTTTTAAGAACGATTGCCTGTGCTTTTGTTACGAGACCTTTGAATACCTTTCCATAGTCAATAAGCCTTTCAATGGAAAGCTGAAGAGCTTTGATCCGTGCATCCTCGAAAACAGCAACATTGAAAAAAGATTCTGGCAAAAGTAAACCAAGACTCCCATTGTCTTTGAGGCATTTTAAACAAGTAAAGAAAAAGAGAGAGCACGTGTCTACGCTAGACCCCGCTCCAAGTCTTAATCCGATTGACTCTCTTGTTTGCTTGGCAATCTTCTTGCCCCACGGGGGGTTTGTGTATATGTAATCAAAATTTGGGGGGTCTTTGACGGATGCGATGTCTAAGAAACTAGCAACCTTAATATTCTCACTTTTATAACCCGTAACCTTATAAATTCGGGCTTTTGTAATTTTGACGGCAATTGGATCAATGTCATACCCATAAATATTTGCCGGATTGAACCCCAAATTTATTGCACGGACAACAAAGTTTCCAGACCCGCAGCACGGATCGCAGAACGAGGCATCTTTGATGTCATCTTCTGGCATTGCAAATAGATCGCGGACAACCTCGTCTGGTGTGTAGTAGATGCCTTCTTTATTGCGGTAGGAGTCTGATAAGCTCGCTTCATATTCTATACCAATGCTGTCTGACGAACCGATAGACGAAGTGATTTTATCAAGAAACCTTGACACGGTTTTGTCATGGTCATGTGAGTCTTTTAGCGACTTGTTGGCTCGTTGGGTCAACTTTTCCTTCCCGGAAACTTCAGACTGAAACTGCTTCAATGATTCCAGGGTGATCCTACCTTTTCCCGCCTGTACTAAATATTTCGTTTTAACCCAATTGCGAATTGTCGCGGTGGAGACACCTAAACGGCTCGCTGATTCCTCAATAGCGATTGTAGGGGGCTCAATTTCGCCAAATAGATTGCGCTGTTCCAAGTTTTCCACCTTTGTCATTTCATATACGTTCATTTTTTAAGGGCTGTCTTTGCGTCGTTCTGTAGCATCTAACCAATGATTATGCGGGTTCGCTCATCTATCTAAATGCGGAGATGAGCGACAGACTATATTAAATTCTGTTTGAGATATGTACTCCCTGTCCATTATGTTTACAAACTTGCCGTCGTTCCCGTGGAAACGGGAATCCAGGTTCTTAAAAAATTTCTGGATGCCCGCTTTCGCGAGCATGACGAAGCAAGGGATCATTTTTCGGATTCATCAAAAATTCATTGTCAATATCATTAGAACCTGAAGCCAAAACCCTTCTTCCTTCAATCTTCAGTTTTCCTTCAGCAAACAGCTGAATTGCACGGGAATAAATTTTGTGTTCTTGTTTGAGGATTCGTTCGGAGAGAGTATCTTCAGTATCGTTGTCTAGGACAGGAACGACCGCCTGAATAATAATTGGGCCGGTGTCCATGCCCTCGTCCACGAAGTGAACCGTGCAGCCGGAAAATTTGACGCCGTGTTCCAGTGCTTTCTTTTGTACATGCAGTCCTGGGAATGCTGGCAAGAGGGCAGGGTGAATATTCATTATTCTATTCGGAAATGCTTTGATGAGAGTAGGGGAGATGATACGCATAAAACCGGCAAGACAGACAAGGTCTACGTTTTTCTTTTTTAATTCTTCAACGAGTTGTGCATCATATTCATCTCGTTTATCTTTATATCCTCGGCTGCTTACGTGAACTGCAGGAATGCCGTGCTTTCGAGCTCGCTCTAAGGCATAGGCATCTGCCTGGTCGCTGATTACGACGGCAAGTTCAGCGGAGAGGGTTCCATTTTCAATGTTGTCGATGATTGCCTGAAGATTTGAGCCGCGGCCGGAGACGAGAATGCCGAGTCTAACTTTATTCATGGAAGGTCCTTCTTATAAAGTTCAAAGTTCAAAATCCAAAGGTCAAATAAAACAACAAAATATAATTTCAAATTGGTTTGAAACTTGATTCTTGATTTGAACTTTGGGCTTTGCTATTTGGAATTCGCGTATTTTACAACCTGCTTTCCTTTTACGATTTCTCCAATATGATATGTTTTCTCGCCCAGCTTTTTCGCTTTCTTCATAATTGCATTAGCTTGTTTTGCTGGTACGGCGAGGATCATGCCGATGCCCATGTTGAAATCACGATACATCTCTTCATCATCGATAGTGGCTTTCTGCTGGATGAGTGAAAAGATTGGAGGAACTGGCCAGGTCCCTTTCTGGATGGCTGCGGCTGTCCCTTTTGGAAGCATGCGAGGCGTATTTTCCGTAATTCCGCCCCCCGTAATATGAGCCATGCCTCGAATATCGAATTCCTTTAAAAGGGTAAGGATGGTTTTTGCATAAATTCGTGTAGGTGTCAGGAGGACTTCGCCGAGTGGTTTTCCAAGCTCAGGAAGAATATCATTGACTGAGTAACCGGCTGCTTCCAAAAGAACCTTGCGTACAAGCGAATAGCCGTTGCTATGCAGACCCGATGATGCTAATCCGATGAGCTGGTCGCCTGGTTTTATTCGAGAACCATCAATGATCTTTTTTTTCTCGACTGCTCCGACGACGAATCCCGCCAGGTCATACTCATTTTCCGCATAGAATGACGGCATTTCCGCGGTTTCTCCGCCTATGAGAGCACAACCTGATTGTTTGCAGCCTGCTGCAATTCCCTTGACGATATTAGCGTGTTTCTCAGGATCAAGCTTTCCTGTTGCAAAATAATCGAGAAAGAAAAGGGGTTCTGCACCTTGGACAATGATGTCATTAACACACATTGCGACAAGATCGATTCCGACGGTATCATGTTTGTCCATGAGAAATGCGATCTTGAGCTTCGTGCCTACGCCGTCAGTACCTGATACGAGAACCGGATTCCGGTATTTTTTAAGGGCAAAAAGTCCGCCGAAGCCGCCAATATGGGTCATGACTTCCGGTCTGAATGTTGATTTTACATAGGGCTTGATTTTTTGAACAAAGCGATCGCCGGCGTCAATATCAACACCCGCATCTTTATAGGTTATACTCATGAAAACCCCTTTTCTCTTTTTTCGACGATAGTACCTGTAAAGACGGGGTCTGTCAATATGTTTGGTTCACGCGTACGAAAGGCAAAATACAATTAATCAAATTGCGCTGAAAGAGGATCGTTGTTTGCTGAAGCGAAGAGTTTTAGAATAGATCGTCGGTACCGATGATCATTTCGGGTTTAAAGCCGGTTACGATGGCTCCCCAATGCTGGCCATTGATATAAATGGGCATGGAAAGATCGTTCGTAACGTCACCGGTATCGCGCAGAAGGGTTTGCAAAAGAAATGGTTTGGTGCTTGTCGCCCGCCGCTTTTCAGTTTCAGTGTTGAAATTGATTTTTTTGTCTCTGCTGAACTTAATATCCACGCTATAATCGTTTGTAAGAAGTTTGCACCAATCCTTATGATGGCTGGGGAGGTATCCATTCGTATCTACCAGAACTGAATAAACAAGACCAAGCTCTTTTTTTGCCTGATCCATAAGATCCCGGATATCCGTCTCAAAATATTTATCGTAGCACGTCGTATATTTTTTTATTGAGTCGGTGCCTCTTATCCACTGATAATTTGTATCGAATACATTGATCCCTTCATTTGCAAGCTTCTGGATTTTTTCCTGGAACTGATCACGATATTTCCGAACTTGTTCGATCAGATCCTCAAGTTTGTCATTCCCGATCCTGAATTGTCCGATAATTTCAAGCATTTTTTCAGTCGCCCTGTTCATTTTTGATGAAAGCTGCTTGGAATCTTCAAGATTTTTTGCAACCGTAAGACTGAGGTGATGGATATCATTTACCTGCCGGTTGATTTCCATATTGGTCATGGAAAGCTCTTCGACTGCGGATGCTGTGTTGGAAAGGTGGGTTGTGTTCTCTTCAAAATCCCTGACCAGATTATCAAAATGCTGTGCGGTTTTCGAAATCGTCTGCTGAGACAAAACAATATTTTCGTTGATCCCGCCGATCTCATGGGATGTCTGCTGCACATGCATGAGCATATCATTAATGTTTCGCGAGATTTCTTCGGTCGCCTCCTTGACCCGTTCCGCAAGCTTCCGAACCTCGTCCGCAACAACCGAAAATCCACGGCCTGCTTCGCCCGCACGCGCCGCTTCGATTGCAGCATTTAAAGCGAGAAGGTTTGTCTGGTTTGAAATATCCTTGATGAGCCGTACAACGTCCTTAATGCGTTCGGATTTCTTGTTGAGATCAGTTACCGTTGCGGTAAACGAGGCGAGTTTTGCGGTCGTTGCTTCAATGCCATGGTTGATTCCCTGGAGCTCCTCACGAGCGCCTTTTGCCGTTTGGAGATGCACGTTGATTGTAGCCGCGATCTGCTGGCTCGTCTTCGAAATACCATCCACAGACTTGGTGGCGTCCTCGCTTGAGCGGAAAATAACATCAGCAAGCTCTCCTTGTTTTTTTGCGCTGGCATTTGAATCCTTTACATTTTTTAGGGTTTGCGTTGAAGACATGCCGATGGCAAGGCCGAGCCGTTTCATTTCACCGAGAATATCGCGGATTTTTTGAACAAAAAGATTATAATCTGTGGCAAGGTTTCCCAATTCGTCATGTGTCGTGGATCTGATGTCCTGGGAAAGGTCTGCCCCCTGCATTGTTTTTGAAAGCTGTTTCAAGGATTCGCGAAGCGTGATGTACGCCGCTGCAAAAGCGAATCCGCCAATGATGGTTGCAATTGCCGGAAGAAGAAAGGCCAGAGTTTTCAGATAATCCGGGAACAGGTAAACCGCGGTGCTAAAAACAAGAACAATTCCCCAAATCGGAAAAATGCACCCCAGGATTTTTTTTGACAAGGAATTAAAAACCAGCCGCTCCAGTCCGTCATATACTTTTCGAAACAGACTCATGCGTCCTCCACACATATTCTTCTATAGATGAATAGCTGGCTTGCTCTCCCGGGTTCTATAAAAATCAAATGTTTCATTATACGTGACCTTACGGTTCTCACGAGCAATTCCTGGGCACAATGCAAATAAAAGTGGGTAATTTTACCCTCTGCGCACAGGTGTTACTGTTGATTTTATCGGCTCTTTAAGTCCAAACTTTAGAAATTTAATATTTGGATGCTAAGAAAAAAACGAGAAAGGGGCTGTTTTTTAGCAGGTAATTATTGCAGACAAAGAAAACTTTCTCTCTCCTTATTGAACTTTTTTCTGGATTTCCCTGACGGTGGGATTATTCATAATTTTTTTAAATCGAGGGTCGGCAGAGAGAGTGGCTACGTCACCGGTAGTGACCGCATGCATGATTTTCGGGTCTTCCAACAGTTTTTTAAAATCAGGGTCATCTTGCAATGACTGAATCATCGCCATGATTTCCTTATTATTCATCATGGTGTTTTGCAGTGATTGCACTTCTTGTGATGAGCTGTTTAAAGGTTTTCCTGCATTGAGTGCCGGTGTTTGAAGAGAGCGGATTTTCGCTTCCTCGATTTTAATAATTCCGAGACTCTCTGATTTGATGGTATACATGCCATTGTTGAGGGAAAGAACCTCTCCGGTAAGAACGCTGCCGTCTTTCATTTCTATCTGACGTATTTCTCCTGCCTGCGCAGTACTCCCTCCGATAAGCAGAACAAACACAAGACCAACAATGGCATAGTTCATTTTCAACCTCCCGTATGCGCCTCTATAATACGGTGCTGATTTGACCAAGTCAACTAAATAGATTTTTGCAGAATCTTGGGAGCTCTGAAACCGAAAAGAGCCTCTTTACATGTTCCGCTGGATAGTATATTATTGAAGCCAGGCTGTATATTCAATCAGGAGGAAAAGCATGCGAAATTTGATTGGTCTCGGTTTGATACTGATGCTCATTGTTCCGGCTGTTGCCTGGGGTAAAATCGGAGGAAGTGACGTTACGTATCGTCCCAAAGGGGCCGATGCAGTACTATTCAGCCATGATAGTCATGTTGTCAAGTCGAAGACGAGATGCAGCGCCTGTCATTATAAATTGTATACGACGTCCGGTCGGTCACGAACATTCACTATGGCGGATATGGAAAAAGGTCAGTCCTGCGGAGCGTGCCACAACGGGCAAAAAGGATTTCCAATTAAAGGCAATTGTAAAAAATGTCATAAATAGATGAAAAAACGGGCAGGATTACATTCTGCCCGTTTTTCACTACGCGTTTATTTCGAAAATGCGGTCAATTTAAGCGTCGAGAGTTGCTCTTACTTTTTTCAGCAGATCAGTTGGAATAATTGGTTTCAGGAGTACAGTAATATTCGAATCAGGTTCTCCTTCCTTTCCCAAGCTGTCGTGGGTATATCCGCTTACATAAAGGGCTTTTATTGATGGTTTTATATCTCTGATTTTCCAGTAGGCTTGCCTTCCTTTCTGCCGCGGCATGACCATATCGAGAATCACCAGCTGAATAACATCTCGTTTTTTTTCAAACTGCTCAACCGCATCCTGGCCATCGACCGCTTCAATAACCTGATAGCCTGCGTTCGAGAGAATGATGGAGGTAAGATTTCTAAGTGAGGTATCATCTTCGGCAATCAGAATAGTTTCCGAACCGCCGGATGCCGTGATCGAAGGAATTCCTTCCGGTTCTTCCTTAATCGTTTCTTTGATGAGCGGGAGATATATGCTGACCGTAGTCCCTTTTCCCTGTTCACTTTCAACGTTAATGTATCCTTTATGCTGCTTGACTGCTCCATACGCCATGGAAAGACCGAGGCCGGTCCCTTTTCCCTGTTCTTTCGTTGTGAAGAACGGCTCGAAAATTTTTTCACGTGTTCCTGCATCCATTCCTTCTCCGGTATCGGAAACGGATACGAATGCATATTCACCAATCCTTCCATATCCATGGGTATCGATAAAATGAGCATCCAGGTGCATTACGTCTGTTTTAATGGTTATGCAGCCGCCTTCCTGCATGGCATCTCGGGCATTCGTGATAAGATTAACCAGAATTTGTTCGATTTGGGTCTGATCTACATGCACATTCAGCGAACATTCGGAGCACAGCGTTTTTATCTCGATATCTTCCCGAATAAGTCGGATCAAAAAGGTATCAAGTCCTTTGACAATCTGATTAAGATTCTGGGGTTTGGGATTGATAAGCTGTTTTCTGCTAAAGGAGAGAAGGCTTTGTGTAAGCGTAGTGGCCCGTTCTGCTGCCTTGAGAATTATTTCCAGATTGTTTCTGAGCGGATCATCCGGAGTCATTTTCATCAACGAGATTTGGGAGTACCCGACAACGGCAGAAAGAATATTGTTAAAATCGTGGGCTACCCCTCCGGTAAGCCTGCCCACGGCTTCGAGTTTTTGGGCCTGTCGGAGCTGTTCTTCGAGCATGCGATGATCAGTGACATCCATGCCGATGCTCGCAATTCCCATAACAGCGTCATCAGGGCCGAGGAGAACCGTTGTGTCCCATACCATGATGCGGGTTACGTCGTTTCTCGTTTTGATAACGAATTCATGATGGAGGGGCATGGTCCCGCTTGTCATATTAAATCTAAAAAAGGATTGTGCTGCTTCCCGAAATTCATCAGGAATAAATAGCTCAAACCAGTTTTTGCCTAAAATCTCTGTATTTGACCAGCCTGTTAGCGCCAAAAAATAATTATTACAAAAAATTATCGAGCCGTTCATGTCAAGCATGACTGCTGCAAGCCCGATTGTTTCAAGCAGGCCGCGGAATTTTTTTTCAGCATAGAGCAGAGCGTTTTCAGCTTTTTTCCGGTCGGTAATATCAGTGATAAATCCATAATAATACAGGAACCGGTGATTGCTATCCTCCATTCGGTGAACGAAGAGCTCTATGGGAACTCTTGAGCCGTCTTTTCGAATAGCTTCTTTTATAAACCGTACCGGTTTTCCTGTTTTTTCTAATTCGTTGAAAAATGCCAGCTCCTTGCTTCTCCATTCAACGGGCGTCAGATCAGTAATCCAGTTAAGGCCTAACAATTCACTTTTTGTATAGCCAAGCAGCTGGGACAATGCTTCGTTGCATATTCCTATCCGGCCATCGAGATATCCCGTGATAAAAGGCTGGGAGGATTGGCTAATCATGTCAGAGAGGAGAGACGCATGACGCCGACTTTCTTCCAGCAACAATTCAGCCTGTTTCCGACCAGTTATATCCTGGGCCATGAGCATTTGATAAGAAGCCTGTTCATGGGGAATGTCGATTGATGAAACTCCAATATTTACCCATGCAACATGACCATTTTTTTTGATATATCGTTTTTCCTGAACATACTCTTTCAGCTCACCTGTTTTCAACTTTCGTTGAAATTCGCGGCTTGCCGGTACATCCTCAGGATGGGTAAGATCGTAGACAGAGATGTGCAAGAGCTCTTCCTGCGTGTAGCCTACAATATCAGCATATTTTTTATTTACATCGATGAAGCAATCCGCGCCCAGGCGACCCATTGCAATTCCCATAGCAGCATGCTCCCACAAAATGCGGAAACGCCGTTCGCTTTGCTCGAGCGCCCGTTGCGTTTGCATCCTGCTTTGGAGAAGCGCATGTTCTGCTTTTTTATGATCAGTAATATCGGTTGCAATATGAATAATTTTTTCAAGATTTCCCTTTTTATCAAACAGGGGAGTGCAGGAGAAAAGAAAATGTCTTCCGTTTACATCCATGGTTGTTTCCGCTATTTCCGTATGACCCGAGGCCATCATTTTTTGAAGGGGACAACAGGTCGAAGAAATTGCGGATGGAGGGGCCTGAAAAACTTCAGCGCATTGTTTTCCGAGGAGGTCTTTGAGCGGTTTTTGAGCTAAATCGAGGGCTGTTTTATTCGCGTATACTATTTTAAATTGCGGGTCGAGAACGAACGTGGGATGCCCAATTGCATTAAAAATAGTTTCCCAGTCTTCGAAAAGAGGGATAGTTTTTTTCTTCGTTGCATCTGGTTTTTTTGATTCTTTTTTCATGGGCAGGACGCTGTTGAAATATCAAGGCATCCGTCATGCAATAATACACTTTTGTATGTAATTTTCAAGGAATTTTCAGCACGGTTGCCGCCTCGTGTAACGATGCAAACGCTAAGCCGACATAGCATCCTGTTCGACAGCAACAACTACATTTTTTGAATTGTCAGGGATGTTTATTTCATGGGCTGAAAATCTCCTGCAATAAAATTGCAATGAAAATCTATTATGAGCGCAGCTCTAGATATTTTCTCTGTCAAATTAGGGAAACGGTCATTATATTTATAGGGAAAAGCGAGAGTCTTGTTTTAGGAGAAGATTTGTTATTGGAAGGTTATTGCCTGGCATGAACGTGCGATTTTCGTTTCTGACTGTCCATTCGTTTCTTTTTTGCTGATTGTCGGATTTCCCGAATATACATAGTTTCATCCGCCCATGCTACAGGAATCTTTCTGGCAATATACTGTTCAATCTCAGGCAGTGAGTATACATATTCTTCATCAACAAGACTGATGGCTTTGCCCTCAGCTCCCGCTCTGCCTGTTCGGCCAACCCGATGAACATAATCTTCTTTATCCTGCGGGAAATCGAAATTAATCACATGGGTGACCTGATCAACATGAATTCCACGACTTGCGACATCAGTGGCAACCAGGACAGGAAGCCTGCCTTCTTTGAAATCACGCAGGATTCTAAGCCGTTTTTTTTGATCAATGGTGCCAGTAAGCGCCTGCGATTTCCATTTGTGGTTGTTTAACCGTTCAACGACCGTATCAGCAGCCCTTCTGGTATTGACAAACACCAGCGTTCGCAGAGGGTTTTCCTTTTGAAGGAGTCCCAGCAAGAGAGAAATTTTTTCCTCTTTGCCGACATGATACAATACCTGCTGAACCTGTTCAACCGTTATGGTCTCCGGCGTAATGGAAATTTTTTCCGGTCCGTTCATATGTTCATAGGCAAGCTCCATCACTCGATAGGAAAGTGTGGCTGAAAAAAGCATGGATTGACGTTTTGTGTATGGCGGCAGCTTTTTGATTAGATACCGGATATCGTCGATGAAACCCATATCGAACATTCTGTCCGCTTCGTCGACGACAAGATACTTTGTTTTTTTCAAATGATAGATGTTCTGTTTATAATAATCAATAAGCCTTCCGGGTGTGCCCACCAGGATGTCAATTCCCTGTTTCAGTGTTTCCATCTGTTTTCGATAATCAATGCCGCCGTATACAGCCAAGCAACGGAAACCGGTGAACTTTCCGAGGCGCATTGCTTCATGATAAATTTGATCTGCCAATTCCCGTGTTGGCGCAATAATCAGCGCTTGGGGAGAATGTGAGGATTCCGGGGAAGGATTTCTGACCATGCGGCTTAGAATTGAAATAAGAAACGCGGCAGTTTTGCCTGTTCCTGTTTGTGCCTGAGCAGCAATGTCTTCTCCCCGAATTGCCCGAGGAATTACTGCTTCCTGGACAGGAGTGCATAAGCTGAACCCCGCAAATTCAATTCCCTGTTGTACGGGATCGGGAAGATCAATATTTCTAAAATACATAGAGCTCTCTTACATGCAGACAATTTATCAACACCATGAAGCTCAAGAACTATATCATATTAAAGGATATTGGGAAAATAAAAAATAAAAAAAAGATACGGCCCTTTTTAAAATTTGTTTTGTTTGAAGATGTAATCGTTATTTTTTTGTGCATGAAGTGATTATTTGTGAGGAATTTCTTTTTTTTGCAGGTGATTGCGGCTTGGTGAAAAGATAGAAAAGTACTGTTAATTGCGCTTTTTATAATGCTGTTGTTCCTTTTATCTTTTTTGTTTACAAAAGATGCTTCGCTTACAAGCAAAAAAATATTTGCTTTAGCACTATTCAAACTTTTTTTGTTTGTCACAAATCAAACGTTTTTTGATTATAGTGTTGATAAATCGTCTAACCTTATGAATTATAAATTCTTAATTTTTTTTGTTGACAAAATATACACTCTTGTTGTATATTTGTCCACGAGGTGACTCCTAGTGCTGACGAAACTCTTCTCTTCCACAAGAGCGGAGCTTTTAGGCCTGTTCTTTAATAATCCGGATGATCGTTTTTACTTGCGGGAAATCGCTCGTCATATTGGAAAAGATGCGGCAGGTATTAAACGCGAATTAGACACTCTTGTGAGTATTGGCCTTCTGGGTCGAGAAAAACGGGGAGTTCAAAAATACTATTTTGCAAACAAGCGCTCTCCGATATTCTCAGAAATGAAGGGATTGATTTTTAAAACGACGGGAGTGCAGGGAGCGATGAAGGCTTCCCTCTCCCGATTAAAGGGAGTGAAAACGGCGTTTATTTACGGCTCCTATGCCAAAGATGCTGAGAAGCAGGACAGCAATATTAATTTGATGGTGATTGGCCAGGCAAACATCACGGAATTGAATGATCTGGTCATGACGCTCGAAGAAAAATTAAAACGGGACATTGATTACCTGGTATTCGATGAACAGGAATACAGAAAACGTAAGGATGCCAAGGACCCTTTTATTCGTGAACTTTTAAAGGGCAAAAAGATTTTTTTAACAGGCAAGGAAGATGATTTATAGCCAGCTTAAAGAAATGGGAATTGTTGAAGAGCGTCCGGCCGAAATTTCCGAAATTATGGGACTGATAACCCGGGCTGAGCGCGATCTGGCAACAAGCAAGTTCCTGCATGATAAAGATGAAGAATGGGCGTTTATATGCGCCTATCAGGCTATGTCACGATCTGCACGGGCACTTATTTTCTCAGAAGGGTTACGACCAAAAGTGTTTCGTGGACGAGACTCACAAAAAACAATCGTAACAGCTGCTGGAAGTATTCTTGGTGAAGACTGCAAGAGCCTTATTAATAAATTTGATCGTATGCGGAGAAAACATCAAAGTTTTATGGAAGACAGCGGCAGGATTATCTCCCGCTATGAAGCTGGACAGGCAATACAGGACGCCGTTGAGTTCCTTGGACTTGTCAACGGAAAAATCCGGGAAAAATATTCCCAGATGTCACTGCTCAATGATGTTCCACAGCTAGTTTCTAAGTAAGGTATCAGATAAGGCCGCTTGGATTCGAACGCGGTATGCCGAAAGGGGGTGGACAAATAATGGCAGCCAAGAAGAAAGCCAAGAAGAAAGCCAAGAAGAAAGCAACAAAAAAGAAATAGTGCTTTTTGCTAAAGTCCCTGAAGTGGACTGCCGGGGGAGGCAGTGGCCACCCCCGGCGTATTTGTATATCATACTAAAACGGTTTTATTCTGCTTATTCTTTCTATCTAAATTCTGCTTGTGCAGGAAAGGGGGTGAAGCTCATGGCGGCAAAAAAGAAGGCCCCGGCAAAAAAGGCAAAGAAAGCTACGAAAAAAAAATAACTATGAACGTTCTGATAGCACATAATGAGTGCATACTTACCACGAAGTAAACCTTCGTGGTTTTGTTTTTTCGCGCACAACCAATTTCGAAATTCTTTTCAGGTACATGTATGAAAACAGTGCGGCTGCACAATAAGACTTCCAGAACCAGCGGTTGGGTTTCCCGTTTTTTCAGCAAGAAACGGCTTTTCATTGCCGCGGGAATCTGCCTTGGCTTGTACCTTGTAGTGTCGTTTATCCTGGGGGAAATGGGACTTGTTAAATATTATCGTATGAAAATGCAGCACGCTTCCCTGGTCGAGGATATCGACCGACTGAAGCGGGATAATTTCAAGCTTCGCAAGGACGTTCAGAGTTTAAAGCATGATGGTGCAATGGTTGAACGTATTGCACGAGATAAACTTGGGCTTGCGCGTCCGGGAGAGATTGTGTATTATTATGGCGAGCAATAATCGAGGACCGTGTTATTGCCCTGTGTTCAATTCCGGATTGCACCGGTATTTAGAACGTATTCCTACTGGGTTCCATGCCTGATTATCCTCTTTCCATAGCCTTTGTCTGGCATATGCACCAACCGTATTACAAGGACGACATCACCGGCACCTATATTCTTCCCTGGGTGCGGATGCATGGAATCAAGGATTATTATGATATGCCGGCGCTGCTTACGGACTTTCCTGCTATTCGCCAGACATTCAACCTTGTCCCGTCCCTCTTGAAACAAATCCAGGACTATACTGACCATGGCGCGGTAGATAAATTTTCCATTGAAACGCTCAAACCTGCTTCTGAGCTTGATCAGAATGATAAATTGTTTCTGCTCAAGAATTTCTTTATGGCAAATTGGGACACGATGATCAAACCGTATCCCGCGTACTGGCAATTGCTTGATCGCAGGGGACACGGTGTTTCCTATCATGATCTCTGCAATGCCACCCGATATTACACGACGCAGGATTATCTTGATCTGCAGGTATGGTTTAATCTGACCTGGTTTGACCCGCTCTTCAAAAATACTGATCCTTTTTTACGTGAATTGATAAAAAAAGGGTCCGGTTTTACTGAAAATGAAAAAGTTCTGCTTATACAAAAACAACGAGAAATAATGGGGCGTATCATTCCGGAGTATAAACGGCTTGCGGAAGAGGGTAGAATCGAACTGACGACAACCCCGTTTTATCATCCGATCCTTCCGTTGCTGTATGACACTGATCTTGCCAAGATCGCCATTCCCGATATTCATCTTCCGGTCAACCGCTTTACTTGTCCCGAGGATGCCCGGGCACAAGTTCGGGCTGCATTATCCTATCATGAACAAATTTTCGGGAGCCGACCTTCCGGCATGTGGCCGGCTGAAGGATCCGTGGCCGAGGAAATCATTCCCTTACTGTTCGAAGAAGGGATTGCCTGGATAGGAACGGATGAGGGGGTTCTTGCACGCTCATTGAATACTTCCATAGAACGTGATTTTGGCGGGGTCATGAAAAATCCTGAAGTTTTGTACAAGCCATATCTTGCGGGAAAAAAGGAAAAGCGTGTTGCGGTCGTATTCAGAGATCATACGTTGTCCGACCTCGTCGGCTTCATTTATTCTAAATGGGATTATAAGAATGCCGTCAATGATCTTATCGGCCGGCTTCACCGGATCCGCAGCAGCGTCTCGCATGCACCGCATCTGGTCTCGATTATCCTGGATGGAGAAAATGCCTGGGAATATTACCAGAATGACGGAAGAGATTTTTTTCTCTATCTGTATGAACGGCTGAGTCAGGAGGAGGGGTTACGCTGTGTTTCGGTTGGTGAATATCTCAAGGAAAATCCGGCCGAAGCCACGCTGGACCGGTTGCATGCGGGATCCTGGATCAATGCCAATTATCGGGTATGGATCGGACATGAAGAAGATAATCGGGCATGGGACCTCCTGTTCCAAACCCGCCAGACATTAACGGAGTATGCAGCTCGAAACGGGGATCCGGACAGGATCAGCAGGGCATGGGAAGAAATCTATGTTGCGGAAGGAAGCGACTGGTGCTGGTGGTACGGCGACGATCACTTCTCGGAAAATGACGAAGAGTTCGACTTTTTATTCCGGACGCATTTAATGAATGTGTATCGAATTCTCGAACTTGATGTTCCTGATGATCTGCAAATTTCCATTCTCCGTGAAGATCGTCAGGCGCTTCCTACTGTGGAACTGACCGCTTTACTTGCTCCGACCATAGATGGCTCCATTACGAATTATTTTGAATGGCTGCCCGCAGGCTTTTATGATGTTAGCCAAGGCGGCGGTGCAATGCATCGGGGCGTGAGCATTATCACCGCAATCTATTACGGGTTTGATCTGGGGAATATGTTTATTCGGCTCGATTCAAGCGGGAATCTCAGAGATGAAAAAATTGCGGAATTAGCTTTTTTCATCAATTTTTTGAACCCCAAAGGCTTTGATATTGAAATGCGGATTTTTCCCCTTGATCGCCGGGTAACGGCCGTACTTTTTCAATGTACCGGGGGAGTCCGCGAACAATCTGCAGTTATAAATTCGGTTGCTGCAAATGATATTCTCGAGATTGCCGTTCCGTTCGGAATGCTCGGAGTCAAACCGGAAGATACTATGCAATTCTTTGTTACCGTTGAACGAGCTGGTTCTGAGATTGAAAAATGGCCGTATCGAGGCTATATCCAGTGCAAAGTTCCTACTGACGATTTTGAAGCCAGAATGTGGCAGGTGTGAGATAGCACCGACCGGAGATGCCTGGCCAATAATTATACATATTTTCAAATACAATAACTGAAATTACCATGGCATGAGTTTTTTAAATCATCCTGGGATTTTGTATGGTATCTTCTCTCATTTTCTTCCTCCTCTTCAATATAGTGTAGCTGCTCTGTTCATCCAGAGATGATATAATTCATTCAGGGTATCGAGCATGGGAAATAATCCAGAAAAAACAAGTCTGAAAAACATGTCAATGTACTGCTTGTCGAGGATGATTTCCTGGATGCAGATTTAATTAAACACTATTTATTAATTAAGTACAACGATATCAATTTGCCTGATGGAACGGGGCTGGATACGTTTATTCAGATGTATGCGCATGCGCCTAGTATTCCGATTATTGTATTAACAGGGTATGATGATGAGCTGGGCATTACGGCCGTGAAAAAGGGCGCTCAAGATTATCTGGTCAAACATGATGTGACAGATTCCTTTTAAAGCGATCGATCTCATATGCTATCGAGCGAAAGAAGCTTATTGCTCAGCTTGAACAATCTGCAAGGGAAAGCAAGACCTTGAAAGGGTTGGTCTTTTTCTGCGCTCAGTGCAAGAAAATTCAGGATGATCGCGGCTTTTGGATGCAGCTGGAAGCGTACATCAGCTCGCAAACAAAGGCTGAATTCAGCCATGGGATATGCCCTGAATGCGCGGAGAAGCTGTATGGGAAATTATTAAAAGACAAAACATAATTCCCCTCATTGTTTCGAGGCATAAAAAAGCCCTCCGGATGCTCCGGAGGGCCTGTGAAAAAAGACTTCAATAATAATAATAATTACTTCTTTGCTGGTGCTGCAGGTGTTGCAGGAGCTGGCGTGGTCGGGGTTGCGGTGGTGGTTACTCCCGATTTCACGGCAGGCTTCTGTTGCTGCTGGCATCCTACTACGGCCATAACGGCAATAACTGCCAGAGCTGCTATAATTGCAGAAATTTTTTTCATGTTTTCCCCCCCTTTCTTCAGAATTTTAGATAACAGCAGCGCGCTAGTCCCACTATAAAATGAATAAAAGCACGCTTCAGCTTTATATATTTTGTGCGTTAATTTATTATTTAACGAGATGATAATGGGATCAAGTATAATACTTTCCAGAAAAAAATCAAGCTAATTTCCATTTTAGGAGAACTATAGGTTAGGTATAGGTTATTTGAGAAAGGGATTTGTATTTTCAGAAGAGGTTGTTGCAGGGGTAGAAATAATTTTCATTGTTTGTTCCTGCTTTTTACATTTTGAACAAAGCACCGTATGAGGATTTACTTGCTCATGCAGTGATACCAAGGTATGACATTTACAACAAAAATACATTATCGGCATGGCAATTTCTCTCCTGTTAAAAAAATATGTCATAAACATAATTATATGTCAACATTATTTTTTAACAGTAAATATTTTCCCAGCAAAAATAATAAATGATACGGGAAAACTCCTTGTTGAAAAAAACATTGAAGCAGGTATACTCTTTAAAACCGACACGAGGAACGCTATGTTTTTTGTAAAAAACCTACGGCATTATGGACAGATATTTTTTGCAGTTCTCATTATGAGTATGATCCCGGGCTGTGCCACGATCATGGTGCATGCAGGCCTGGAATTTGAAGGAGATGTCCAGCGGGAGTTAAGCAGTATAGAAGAGGTACTTGCTGGTGCGGACCACGGGACAATTTTTTACAACAACCACGAGTATCGGAGAATTGTGATTCCTCTTGCCCGGCATGCCTGCAACAGTTCCAAAGCCGTTGAACTGCTTTTGCCGCTTCGCCCCGGAACAGAACGCACGGCAATTCTCAGAGAAGCATTTGATGAAAAATCAATCAAAAAAACAGATGTTCTTATTTATGATAGTGTCCGCGCACGGCCGCCGATTTTCGTGGAGGGGAAAGCGGCCCTATTTCCCACTATTCAGACGATGCATGCCTGGCTTGAGGGATTTCCCGCGACTTCCGAGCTTACGCCAATTATATTTGGAAACGAACCGGACAGCGGTGATCTTATCATTATGTATAAAATTGTAATTCCAAAGACAGGTGTTATGACTGTTCCGGTTTCAGATCATCTGGAGTGGGTCTGCAGAGATCGTGAAGCCTATGCGCTTTTTGGTGCTGCCTATCCGCTTGCAATAATCGTTGATATTGCGACTGCTCCTCTTCAAGCTATAGGATATCTTGTCTTTCGTTTTCTTTAAGCCGACGGCGGGTTTTCGGGATTGGATTTCTTTTTATCGAGAGTTTCTCGAACTTTTTGGAGAAGGGTACGGGGGAGAATGGGTTTTGAAAGCAGCTCAATGCCTTCACTGTGAATGCTGTTTATGTGCAGCCGATCGGACGTATACCCGCTGACAAAAAGAGCCTTAATATCCGGCCGCATTTTTTTTATTTCATCAAACGCTTCCTTGCCGCTTTTGCGCGGCATGATCATATCAAGAAGAATAAGGTGAATAGTCTCCCTATGCTCCATGAATTTTTTTATTGCTTCCTCTCCGTTTTCAGCCTCAACAACCCGATAGCCTGATCCTTCCAGAATCGTTCGGGTAAGAGAGCGTATGGCAGCATCGTCTTCGGCTAAAAGGATGGTTTCGCCGCCTTCGAAAAATTCTTCAGAAGGAGCATGTCCCTGAACTTCCTCCTGAATACCACTTTCACTTATGAGCGGCAAATAAATTTTAAATGTCGTCCCTTTGCCGGGCTCGCTATATACATTGATATATCCGTGGTGCTGTTTAATGACGCCGTAGACAATGGACAGACCGAGACCCGTTCCTTTGCCTACTTCCTTTGTTGTAAAAAACGGCTCGAATATTCTTTTCCGGATTTTATCGTCAATGCCGGTTCCGGTATCGGTAACCATAATAACAGCATAATGGCCGATTTTTCCGTACCCGTACGCTCGAATGAACGAATTATCCAGTTCAACGACATCCGTTTCAATGCTGATGGTCCCGCCGTTCGGCATTGCGTCGCGTGCATTGGTTGCAAGATTCATTAATGCCACTTCAATCTGACTGCTGTCCGCATTGATAAAGAGCGGATCTTTTTTGAAAGATGTCGTGAGTTCAATGTCCTCCCCGATAACCATGCGTAAAAGACGTTCCACCCGTCGAATGATTTCGTTTAAATCCAGGCGCTGTGAATTCAGGATTTGACGCCTGCTGAAGGTAAGTAAACTTCGTGTCAAATTAGCCGCCCGGTCGGCTGCTTCAAGAATATGATTCACATTCATACGCAAGGGATCATCCGGGTTCATTTTTATCTGCATCAGATGGCCGTAGCCGATGATTGCAGTTAATATATTATTGAAGTCATGAGCAATTCCCCCGGCGAGTTGTCCTACGGCTTCCATCTTTTGTGAATGCCGGAGCTGTGCTTCCAGTTTTTTTCGTTCGGAAATATCCCGGATAATCCCGGCAGAATGCCATTTTCCCTGAAGCAGGATGCCGGAAATGGAAAGCTCAATCGGAAGTTCCGATTCGTCTTTCTTGAGCGCGGAGACTTCATAGGTTTTTCCAATCATGGTTCCCTGGCCGGTTTTGGCAAACGCGTTGAATGCCTTTGCATGAGCATCCTGATATTGAGTAGGAATGATCAGGGTGATACTCTTTCCCTCGATTTCCTCCGGCGAATATCCCAGCATTCTATTTGCTGATGAATTCCAGTAAATAATTTTTCCTTCATCATTTGCCAGAATAATGGCATCGGTTGCCGTATCGGTAATGGCACGCAGTTTTCGCTCGCTTTCGAGAAGTGATTCTTCAGCTTGTTTGCGTTCCGTGCCGTCCTGCAGGATTTCAATTGCAGCGATCAGTTCTCCTTTGCTGTTGTAAATAGGAGCAGCATCAAACAGCAAGTATCGGTCTTTTTCGGCGAGATTTTTAAACCAGCCTTCCGCATGCAGTCCGTTGAGCGCCAGGGTGGATCGTGAATATAAGGGATACAGGGCCGGGAGGCTTTCGAAATCATTATCGATTGCTATATCAGCCAAATCTGGCCGCTTATGATCATAGAACGGTTTCCATTGTTCATCTGTCCCGATCATGTGTGCTGCTGAGTAGCCCGTCAGCTCTTCACATGCCTTATTCCAGATCAACACTTTGTGCTCCGGATTCAAGACAAACGTAGCGACGGATGAATTTTCCAAAAGATTTTCTGCAAATTTTTTCTGTTCGGAAATGGCTTCTTCAGCTTGTTTGCGTTCAGAAATATCTGATGCGATACCCACTAATCCGGCGGGTTTTCCCGTTAAATCGCGAAATACGGTCTTATTGATGAGGATCGTATGACGGCTACCGTCGGGAAAGGTTGCAGACGTTTCGTACTGTTGAATGCCTTGTTTCTCTAATACGACCTGATCTGCCTCAACATGCATTGCAGCGATTTCCGGAGGAAAAACATCAAAACTCGTTTTTCCGATAATATCCTCCTTCGTTTTCCCTAGGAAGGATTCAAATGCGGCATTACATCCAAGAAAATGGCCTTCCCGATCCTTGTAAAAAATGTGGCTGGGCATGGTATCGATTAACACTTGCAAAAAATTGAGCTGGTGCTGTAACGACAGTTCTGCTTCTTTACGACGAGTAATATCTTCAAGAATAGCAATGCCTCCGCTTACGTTGCCATCCCAATCAAACAGGGGAGCGGTATGCATGGAAATCCATAGTTCTCTTGTGCCAAGCGTTGATCGATACAACCCTTCATAAAATCCCTCTTTTCCTTCTAATGCCAGCAGCAAGGCAGGGGCAATGCGCGGGTCATCCAACTTTTTAATGTCCAGTTCTTTTGCACCGGCATTTTTTACGTGCAACCCGTTCGTTATCATATCATTGCAGTTTATGATATGAAAATTTGTATCGTAGGTGACAATTCCGATGGGTGAATTATAAAAAAGTAAACGGTATTTCTCCTCACTTTTTCGCAATGCATCCTGAGTCAATTTATGTTCGGTAATATCCCGTGAAATTCCCATGACCGACACAACTTTGTTTTTATCCCGCATGGGCACCAGAAGGGTGCTGAGCCACAATTCACCCTTGGGAAAGTGTATCTTGTTTTCCGTGTACAAAGGCAAGCTGGTTTTAAAGACATCCTTTACATTGTTTTTTGGTAGATCAGATCCGGAAGGAAAAAGAGCAGTACGAGATTTGCCAATCAAGGTTTTGGGTTGCAAACCGAACAGCGCGGCTCCAAACGTGTTGACGTATTCAATGCGGTCGTCGGTATTGATCACAAAAATAATGTCATGTGCTGTTTCCGCAAGGGTTCGATATAACTCTTCACTTTTTTTGAGCGTGCGTGCGGATTTTTTTCTCGTGGTTTTCTGCCGTTCCAACCTGCCCACGGTTGTGCGCAGCAGTTTTAGTTCATGTATCAGTTGTTTTTTTGTTTTTCGTTCGTCATTCATAATTCGGCAGGTGAATAATCGCTGGTTTCAGCTGTACTATACACGTTTCATGAGATGACACATAAGACAGTGTTCGCTATTGGCAAGAATGTAAGACAAGACAGCATGAAAAGTCATGTTCGATTTGTGGAATCAGTTTAACACAACTTTTTGAACAGTCAATAATTTTTTTTTTCAATGTATTCGGCGGCCTTTCCCGAATGAACGGCTGCTGTGACTCATAAAAAAGCCAAATCCAGCACTCAAGATTTGGCCATGACTTCAAAAAATTCTCGTTATTTTAACAGGCCGCGAATTTCGCCATAAATACTTGTTATCTCAAATGTTGGTGTGTGTACCCTGTTTTCTTGCAAGAACCTTTATGCTGCCTTGCGTTTATCAAATTTATCCTTTGCTTTTAAAACTGCATTTTTAAGATCGGACCATGCTGTTTCCATATCTGTTTTCATGGATTCCCAGGCATCACTGCTTGCATTTTTGAACTGTTGAAGCTTGCGCTCGGCTGTTGATCGTTTCGTTTTCAGTTCGGAAATCTGGTCTGCAAATTCACGTTTTATATCACTTTTGGCACTGCGTGCCTTGATCTCAAGTTCATCAATTTTTTGCGACCACTCTCGTAATTGAGCTGAGATTTTTTCAATATACCGTTCTTTTTCCTTCATAATGCTGCCTCCTTTTATTGGAATAGAACTCATACGACTAATTTCTTAAACGCTTCCCTTATATTCCCTTGAAAAAGTATAACACCAAGGAAGGTCAAGTCAAGAAAGGGCAGCATTTGAGTAGCTTGAAGTGCTTGACAAGAAAAATGCGAATTGGTATATAGTAGCACGTTAGTTTACAAGACAGGAGAGTCCCATGACGGAAAAAATTGAATTTAAAACAGAAGTAAAAGAACTTTTGCATCTTATGATTCATTCTCTGTATTCGCATAAGGAAATTTTTTTGCGGGAGCTTATTTCCAATGCGTCGGATGCAATTGACAAAGCGAGGTATGCATCTCTTGTCAATAAGGATATTCCGGCCCGCACGGAGGATTGGAAAATAAAAATTATCATCAACAAGGCAGAAGGCACATTGACGGTTCGGGACAACGGCATCGGCATGAGCCAGGAAGAGGTTGTTTCCGAGCTCGGAACCATTGCTCATTCAGGAACCAGAGACTTTCTTCGTGCGCTTCATGACCAGTCGGTACAGGACAAACCCGAGCTTATCGGCCAGTTCGGGGTTGGTTTTTACTCTTCATTCATGGTTGCCGACAAGGTTACTGTGCGTACCAGAAAGATTACGGAAAAAACCACGAAGGGAGTGCTCTGGCAATCCTCCGGAGACGGATCGTATCTGCTGGATGAGACCGAACTTGATCAGCCGGGGACGGAAGTAACCTTACATCTAAAAACGGAAGAAAAAAAATATCTCGACGAATGGGAATTACGAACCATCGTGCGCAGGTATTCAGATTATGTCGAGCATCCGGTAATCATGGATGTTGAGCGGGAAAAAGAGGACCCGCTTGACAAGACAAAAAAAATCAAGGTGGTTGAAGAAGAAACCCTGAATTCCCAAAAAGCGCTCTGGTTAAAGGATCAAAACTCAATTTCCGTTGAAGATTACAATGCTTTTTACCAGCATCTTTCCCATGATGTTACGCCTCCGGCAAAGGTTATTCACTATCGTGCAGAAGGCACATCCGAATTTACCGCGCTATTATACATTCCTGCCAGGGCTCCCTACGGAATTTTGTTTCAGGATTATAAAATCGGGCTGACTCTGTATGTAAAACGGGTTCAGATCATGGATCATTGTGATCAGCTTCTGCCTGCCTATCTCCGCTTTGTGAAAGGTGTAGTCGATTCCTCGGATCTCCCCTTGAATGTATCCCGCGAAATTCTTCAGTCCAACAAACAGGTTGATGTTATAAAAAAGAATATTACCAAAAAAGTGCTCGACACCCTCGCGGAGATGAAGAAAAATGAATATGATGCATATGTCGGATTCCATCGTGAATTTTCCCGAATCCTGAAGGAAGGAATTCATTTCGATTTTGCAAAAAAAGAGCAGATTGCCGATCTGCTTCTGTTCACGTCCACCAAAACAAAACCCGGTGTGTATACCACTCTGGCAGACTATATCAAAAACATGCCGATTGCCCAGTCGGAAATTTATTACATTTTGAGCAAGCCGGACGAAGACATTTTTCAGTCTCCCTACCTTGAGGTATTTCGAGAAAAGGATTACGAGGTTTTGGTTCTCGCTGATGATATTGACGATATTATTATGCTCGATCTTCACGAATACAAAGGCAAAAAAATAAAATCCGTTATTAAAGGAGATGTCAACCTCGATACGACAGGAGAGATGGAAAAAAAGCAGAACCAGCAAAAGTTCGAGAAACTTTTTGTCCTGATGAAGGAACAGTTGAAAAATGAGGTGAAGGATGTGCGGTTGTCCGGCAGGTTAAAAGATTCTGCCTGCTGTCTTGTTGCCGACGAAGGTTCATTGGATCCCCAGATGGAAAAATTATTAAAGTCAATGGGTCAGGATGTTCCCGCGCAAAAAAGGATTCTTGAAATCAACCCTGACCACGAACTGATTACTCTTCTCAACGATATTCTTGCGAAAACTGGTCATGAGAACCATTTGAAGGAATACATCGATTTGCTCTATAATCAGGCTCTTCTTTTGGAAGGATCCAAGGTTAAAGAACCTACAGTATTTGCAAAACTACTGACCAAACTCATCGCTGAACATGCAGGTCATTGCAGCAAGTAATTTTAAAACGTTACTTTATTTTTCTCCTTAATAAGTCTCATCCATTCAAAATGATTAGTTCATTTTGAATGGATGTTTATATTTTTTGCCTCCTCTGCTGTAAAACATACCTAATTCAATTAGTTGCCATCCTCCTTTTGTCTGGCGTATCATTTGCAATCTTATTTCCTATTAAATAAAATCAACTTCTCATTTATATGCTGAAAGGAGTACAAAATGGAATTGAGCCATTTGCAAATGTTTTTTATTGGATTTGGAATTGCAACCATCCTTTATTTTCTACTAAGCGGCCTTGCATGGATTGAATCAATCGACGGAATGACGCAGGAAGATGCTATGACTATCGTCAAACATGCCAAGGGAAAAACCTGGGCTGAGCTTATGGAACATGATGCAATACAGAAACTGCCTCCTGGTCATTTTGCCAGGATGCAGGAACGTGATTCCGTATGCATGTTTCCTGCGGCGAACGCGGTGCACTGTACCGCAAATCCGTTGCTCTCGGAGACACTGACCGTTGAAAAAAATTCCGCTGCAGTCCGTTATCTAAAAAAGGATCAACCACTCATTGACCAAAACATGGTGTATCAAAGTCCTTACAAAATGGTTCTCTCTTCTTCCGATGGCTGGCTGCCTCTGGAGACTCATCAGATCATTCCAGGCAGAAAGGATACAATAAAAAAAAGGGACACGGTCCGCGATCAATTTGCCGATACTGGGGCAGCAAAGAAACCCTCGGTCCACTGTAAACTTTTTGGCGCACCTATAACCGAATATATATGTTCGATGATAAAAAAAGAATTAAATGCAAAAACAACATACGAATTGAACTGCAGAAGTTGTTTTCGAAACTCGTTACGATGAGAGCGGTTTCCTTCGTCAGGTTTAAACGACTCGCCTCGGGATCGGCCTTCGACAAATTTTCCTGGTTAATACAAAAACCTCCTCGTAAATTCGCTTGACAAGAAAATTCATTTTCATATAATAAACCATACATCAACGAATAATCATATCCAGAGCCCTCCATCATTGAGAATCTGTTCAGCTTGCATCACGTTATGCATCTTGGTGTCAGATCAACTGAGCGAAATTACGAGCTGTACTTCGGTATAAAAAGATGTTTTATCGAAGTGCCGATGCGTACGATTCAATAGTTTTAAGGCGAAGTTACTTACGCTATTGCCCGAAAACGGAGGAACCCCATGCTGGAGATCGGTCGCAAATTAAAAGAAGGACGAGTGGCACGGGGCCTTGATCTGAGCGATATTGCCAAAAGAACAAGAATAAGCGGTTATTATCTTAAGGCAATGGAAGAAGGAAGGTTTCATATCATCCCCAAAGTGTATGACCGAGGTTATTTGAAGATTTATGCCAATCTTCTGAATATCGAAAGTCAATCCTTGCTGGCCTTATACGAAAAAATGCAACGAGAAGCACTTTCTCCAAAAAGCAATAATACTTCTTTACCATCCTAAACAAGCAGTCCCGATAATTCCTTTTGTCTCACTCGTTCATTTCTTGACAACGGATGAACCCTTAGTATACTCAAATTAGGTTCTATCGTACCAGATTCCTTTTTCGTTTTGGAAAGGAGGCTGTAATGGGGCTTTTTGATTTTGGAAAACAGGAGAAAAAACCGTTTAAAGTGCCTCAGGAAATACATCAGGTGCGTATGCATATAGAAGCGGAAACGCAAGAGCGCTATCCTCGCCTTCATCGGTATCAGGAAATTGTTTTTGAGATCAAATCAGCATATAAAGCGCTCGATGTCCTTGCTTCTCAGCATGCATATTCGACAGAAATCCAAAAGATAAAGGAAGATTTGGGTCGAAAATTGGATACATTGCGTAAAAAAATATCCGCAAACAAACTAGAATCCGGCTATGACGAAAACAGTTATGTTGAAAAAAACACGTCTCGTTTGGGAAACAAACAGGATTTTATGGAACGAAATATTGACTACCTTGAAAGAAAGAGCATGAGAAACAATGCAAAAACGCTCTTCACGGATTTCCTGGACGACAGTGAGACCATTCTTCTTTTTGCGAATCAGGAAAAAATGCCTTCCGAAAAAAATATGGAATCAGTCATCCATCACCTGTTTCAAACAGTATCAGATTTGAATTCTCAGTTTTTTAAATTATTCGCTGCCGATGTTGAGATTCAATCATTAAAGAAGAAAACGCTGGAAAAAATTATCGAAATTGATGCCTGTTTTAATGAACAGAGGTCTTTTTTCAGAAGCAGAGGACTGGAGCCAAATCTGGAATTACAACTGCAAAAATACCGCCGGAAGGAACACTAACAGTTTTTTGACGGATGCATATAAGCAGGAGTGCTAGTTCTTTGTCTTTGCAGTATCATGAACCGGATAACCCTTTTCACCGTCCTGCTGTAACCTGATCGATACCATCATCGTGCATCGTGTCAGAGGAAAAAAGTTCCGGCGCATCCCGCCTGCATTGACTTCTTTGATTCATTTACGCTATGATCTAACAAATATCTTTTTGGGAGGAAGAATACGGATGCTCGGAAGATTGTGTTTCTTTTTATCTGCACTATTGTTGTGCTGTTCAAATGCATCGTACGGCGATGAAATTCTGCTTGAAGGAGGGCGGGGTTTTCATCAATCAAATCACAGTGAAGTGTTTTTTCTTCGTTACCAAAAGGACAGCTCACCGTTATTTGGGCTGGATAGTTATTATGGACTTGCAGCGGCAACATGGAGCGGTACCGCTCATAACAGTGCAATCATTTTAACGAAGGGGATACGATTCGATGTGTTTCGGCAGGTTTTTGCAGGTTTTGAAGGAGGCGGGGCGTATTTGAAACGGACAACGAGAAATCTGGGAACCAGGCTCCAATTTGCATTGCGAGCTTTTACGGGAGTTCGGATCGAGTCATTCGATGTCGGCATTGGATATAACCATTTTTCGAATGGCAAAGGTGTTTTTGGATGGACAAAAACTGCCAACCATGGTGAAAATTTTGTAACACTTCAGGTTGGATATCGATTTTAAGTTGAACAACTAACAGGAGCGCACGATGAGTGTTCATGACCCGGTATGCGGAATGATCATTGAGGAAAAGGATGCAGGTGCTGTCTTTTCTTATCAAGGGAAAACATATTATTTTTGCTCGATGATCTGCAAGAAAAAATTCGAGAAAAATCCCGATTCGTACCTTGCAAAAAAAATTGGTCCGGTATCTCCAGATAACTTCGTTGAACACGCCATGATGCCTGAACAAAAATCAAAACAGTGCACAACGTGCAGAGCGGACATTTCTGAACCGGCATCAATACAGGATCATGATGAATGGACATGCCCGATGCATCCTGAAATTATACAGGATCGTCCGGGGAATTGCCCTGTTTGCGGCATGGCGCTCGAGCCCAAGACAATTACACGTGAAGAAAAACAAAATCCGGAATTGGCAAGCATGACCCGTCGTTTTTGGATAGGAGTGGTTTTTTCCATTCCGCTGGTTTTTATTGCAATGGGTGACATGATAGGCATCTCTTTCAAGGATTTCCTGGACACCAATGTACTTCCCTGGATTGAGTTTCTCCTGGCAACACCGGTTGTCCTCTGGGGTGGCTGGCCATTTTTTGTACGCATGGTGCAGTCAATCCAGAATAAAAATCCGAATATGTTTACGCTCATTGGCCTCGGTACCGGGGTTGCCTACGGCTATAGTGTTGTAGCGACTGTATCGCCCGGAATATTTCCTTCGTCGTTTCGTGAAACAAGCGGTGAAGTAGGAACATACTTTGAGGCTGCGGCAGTCATTGTCACACTCGTGCTTCTGGGTCAGGTTCTGGAATTACGAGCCAGAAGCAAAACAGGTTCTGCAATCAAGGCATTACTGGGATTAGCGCCAGCTACAGCGCGCAGAATCCAGAATGGGTTGGAGGAAGACATTCCTCTTGCCCATGTGCATCCGGGAGATTTTCTGCGTATTCGGCCAGGTGAAAAGATTCCTGTAGACGGCATCATAACCGAAGGCACGAGCTCAGTCGATGAATCCATGATCAGTGGAGAACCGCTTCCGGTTCAGAAAAAAACCGGCGACCGTGTTATCGGGGCAACGATAAACGGAACAGGCACGCTTATTATGAAAGCGGAAAAGGTTGGTTCGGAAACGTTTCTGGCTCATATTGTTCAGATGGTGTCGGAGGCTCAGAGAAGCAGGGCCCCGATTCAAAGACTTGTTGATATTATTGCCGGTTATTTTGTCGAAATTGTGATCGGTATAGCGATTCTTACGTTTCTTGTATGGGTATGGATTGGGCCGGAACCTCGCTTTGTATACGCACTCGTCAATGCAGTAGCGGTCTTGATTATTGCCTGTCCATGCGCGCTAGGACTGGCAACTCCCATGTCCATCATGGTGGCCATGGGAAAAGGTGCGACACAGGGGGTGCTTTTTAAGAATGCGGAAACAATCGAAATCATGAAAAAAGTGAACACGCTTGTTATTGACAAAACAGGAACCCTTACCGTCGGAAAACCGGATGTTGTAGAACTCGTAGCGCACGGAGAATTTTCTGATCAGGAACTTTTGCACGCTGCAGGCAGTCTTGAACAAGGAAGCGAACATCCGCTCGCAACCGCGATTATTGCTGGCGCAAAGAAACGAGATATTGCTCTGAACCAGATTGATGCGTTTGAATCTCTGACCGGAAAAGGCGTTACGGGAAAGGTGGGTGGCCATACCGTGGCACTGGGGAATCGTACGCTTATGAATGAGCTCCATATCGATATTGATGAGCTTTCAGCAAAAGCGGAAGATATGCGAAGCGACGGGCAGACGGTTCTGTTTGTAGCAGTAGATGGGAAACCGGCAGGTCTGATAGGGGTAGCAGATCCTATCAAAGAAACAACACTTCGAGCTGTTCAGGAGCTTCATAAGGATGGAATCAGAATTATCATGCTGACGGGAGATAATCGGACGACAGCAGACGTTGTTGCACGAAAGGTCGGTATCGACAATGTTGTTGCCGAAATACTGCCTGCTCAAAAAGCGGAAATAGTAAAAAAATTTCAGGAGGAAGGTCTGTTCGTCGCCATGGCAGGTGATGGAATTAATGATGCTCCTGCTCTTGCTCAGGCTCATGTCGGCATTGCTATGGGAACGGGAACCGATGTGGCCATTCAGAGCGCCGGCGTAACGCTCATCAAGGGAGATTTGCAGGGAATTCTTCGAGCCCGCAGATTAAGCAGGGCTACCATGCGCAATATCAAGCAAAATCTTTTTTTTGCATTTGTCTATAATGCTCTCGGCGTACCTATTGCCGCAGGAGTGCTGTATCCTTTTTTGGGTATCTTATTAAGTCCGATGGTTGCTGCAGCTGCAATGAGCTTCAGCTCCGTATCTGTGATCGCGAATGCTTTGAGATTACGTGCAGCGAAATTGCCCTAGATTCATTACGTATCTATTCTCTCTATCATAATGATGCCATCGTAATCTATACATCTCCTGAACGGTGATCTCCGAATGCTTTTAACGGGGATACGATTTTAACACCGGATTCCCGGTTGCAATTTCGGGAATGACACATACCATTGTTGTTCCTATTTTAAGACCATTCATAAGATCAAAGCGATTTTATTGACAGGGGAAGAATAATTTCATATACTTAAAAAAATAATAAGGACTTTGCGGACTGACGCGCCCGCATGCGCTCTGCATAGAGTGTTTCGGGAAAGAGGGCTGGTAAAAGCATCTAACAGGCTTACCAGCCTTTTTTATTTTAACGGTCATTGAAAAAAGCAGTGAACCGTTTTCGAAGTGTGTTCGTGAACCGAGTGATTCCATGAGAGGAGGGGAACATGGTTCAATCATTCGAATTTAAACAGTGCATCACCCTGCTCAAGTCCACGGGGAAGAAAGCCTGTACGTTACGAGAACTGCGTGAACGTATTGCCGGCGCCAGTGACGAATCGATCCTGCATCATACCTACCAATATTTTCTCAAAGGACATATTCTGGAATACACGAACGACTTCGCGCAATGGGCAGGAAGCAGTCTTGAAGAACGGGCGTTGGCTGAACAGCTTTCGAACATTGATCCCTATGACTATGACAACGTGGGCAATGTACGAAGCAAATTTTTGGAAACTCTCGATCAATATCTTTCAACGTTTCCAGAACCGCGGCCGGTCATTCCGGGAGACGAGTTTTTTTTTAATGAAACCGTTATGCTTATATATCCGTCCGGAATCCGTGTAAAAAATCTCGCTGAATTCCTCATGGCAATAAAGTACGTTGATAAAAGTTCCCTCTATTACCATTTTTATGAAGCCAGGCAGCGTCTTGGCAGTAATCATGATGATTTTACGGTCTGGTTCGAAACGGTTCTCGCAAAAAAAGACCTTGTTTACGCAATACGGGCTATTGACCCTTTTATGCATACCCTGGAAGGCATACGTGAGCAGATCACCCGGATCGTTGAAGCCGAAGTGCAACATGACATGGCATTTGCGGGGGTCGAATCATGATAGCTCAATATAAGCATGTCACACCGAAGGGCGACATCCTGCTACTCCAGAAATTGGGGGAAAAATTACGCGGGAAGTCATTTCTGCATATCAATTCGACGAAAGAGGGCGGGGGCGTAGCCGAGATTTTGCATCGCATGATCCCCCTGCTGAACAATCTCGGAATCAATGCGCGATGGGAAGTCATCGAAGGAAATGCCCGCTTTTTCGATATAACGAAAAAAATCCATAATGCTCTGCAGGGCAATGCAGAGGCAATAACCAACGAGATGTGGGAAATACATTATGAGGTTAACAGCAGCAATGCTGAGAAACTCAACTTGGAAGCGGACGCAGTCCTCATTCATGATCCTCAGCCGGCTCCGCTCGTCACCTTTAAAAAAGGTGGTACCTGGATATGGCGGTGCCATATCGACGTTTCGAGTCCCTATCCTGCAGTGTGGCAGCGACTCAAATCATACTGCGAACACTATAACGCGGCTGTATTTTCCGTGGCAAAATTTGCGCAGGCAATGCCTATCGATGAATTTATCATTCCTCCCGCCATTGACCCGCTCAGTGAAAAAAATCGCGATCTGACTGCCGAGGAAATCAGGGAGACCGTGCAGAAATTCGGAATTCCTCTGGACAGGCCTGTTCTGCTCCAGGTTTCGAGATTCGATCGCTTCAAAGATCCTCTCGGAGTGATACAGGCATACCGTAAGGTTAAAAAGTACAATGACTGTGTGCTCGTTCTTGCAGGCAGCCCTGCCTCCGACGATCCGGAAGGAGAAGCTGTCTTGAATGAGGTGAGGGAGTATGCGTCTGATGACCCTGATATTTTCATTCTTCTTCTGCCCCCCTTCAGCGACAAGGATATCAACGCGCTCCAGAGAACAGCAACTGTTGTTCTGCAAAAGTCTCTCCGGGAAGGATTCGGGCTTACTATGTCGGAAGCCATGTGGAAGGAAAAACCAGTGATTGGGGGAGCTGTAGGCGGCATCCCAACCCAGATTGTTCACGGTGTTACCGGTTTTCTTGTTCACTCGGTAGACGGCGCCGCTTTTCGGATACGACAGTTTCTGAATAATCCGGAAATGGCGCGGCGTATGGGAGAGGCTGGCAGGGAGTATGTGCGGACGAACTTTCTTATAACGAGACAGATGCGGGATTATCTGGCGGTCTGGTATTCGGCAATAAACAAAGGAAAGGAAACACTTGAACTTTGATGCTCAGAACGCCCATACGACTTATTGAATATCTCGGCAGTCGGTCTGCATGGACGCTGATGCAGACGGCATTGGCCTTCGTGGTTGCAATCGGTTTTGCAGATTACCTGACGGGGCATGAGCTCTCGCTGTTTCTTTTTTACCTGGTGCCGGTTGCGATCGTCACGTTATACGGCGGGATCTGGCCGGGACTTTTTGTTTCCCTTGCAAGCGCTTCCGCGTGGCTTCTTGCAGACCTGCTGACAGTAAAAACCTATTCGCATCCAATCATTCCCTATTGGAATGCAGCCGTGAGAATGACGATCCTCTTCATTGTCGTCATCCTCCAAAACGCGCTCGCAAAGGAAAAATATATCGCCCGCACGGACTATCTCACGGGGCTGGCAAATCGGAAGCATTTCTTTGAAACAGCAAAACGTGAAATTGAGCGGGCGCGGCGGTACGGTCAGCCCTTCAGCACGGCATACATAGACATTGATAATTTTAAGGATGTGAACGACCGTTACGGGCACGCGGCTGGGGACAAGCTTCTTCAGTCAGTTGGCAATATCATTCTTCGAAACATCCGTGCCGTGGATTTTGCCGCGAGGCTCGGCGGCGATGAGTTTGCCCTCCTGCTTCCTCAGGCAGATGCGATGTCCACGCGCGCGGTGCTGACCAAACTGCAGTTACTGCTGCATGAAACCATGAAGAAGAAGCTATGGCTCGTGACGTTCAGCACCGGCGTTGTTACGTTCGTGAAACCGCCGGAAACCGTTGACGAGATGGTTCGGATGGCAGATGGTCTTATGTATGGAGTGAAGGCGGCTGGCAAGAACATGATTAAATTCGATATATACAACGGACAAGCGAACGGGGGCACATGACTCCGGGATTGGCTATCCTGGTATGAAGAGAAGATCAGGCGAGGCCTGTTGCAATCGTTTGGGACAGGCGGTTGATATTTTGAGGGGGGAGCATGAAAAAGCGGTTGGAGCGTCTGCGGATATTTTTTCTGAGCGACCTGTGGTCCCGTGATCGGTTAGTACACGGCAGGACGCAGACTTTTCTGATCAACGCCCTTCGAACCGTTATCGTCGTGGCAAAGGATGTCCTTTTAGGAGACCTCACGCTTCGCGCCATGGGGCTTGTGTATACGACACTGCTTTCTCTGGTGCCCCTGCTTGCGGTGAGTTTTTCGGTGCTCAAAGCCTTCGGTGTGCACCATACCCTTGAACCGTTTCTGAATAATGTGCTGACCCCGCTCGGGCCCTGGGGATTCGACCTCACGGAACGGATCGTGGAATTCGTGAATAATATGAAGGTGGGCGTGCTCGGCTTCGTGGGACTGGGGCTGCTCATCTACACGGTCATCTCCCTTGTTCAGAAGATCGAGGAGTCCTTCAACGCAATCTGGCGCGTACGCAGTCTACGGAGCATTCTGCAGCGGTTCAGAGATTACCTGAGCGTGATTCTCGTGGGTCCGGTGCTTGTCGTGTCCGCACTGGGTTTCACCGCTTCACTCTTGAGTTCGAAGCTTATGCAGAAGTTTCTGGCGGTGGAACCGTTTGGTACGATTGTTTCAGCTGCAGGGCAGCTCGTTCCGTATGTTCTTGTCTGCATAGCGTTTGCGTTTATCTATGTCTTTGTGCCGAACACGAAAGTGCGTCTTATTCCTGCGGTGATCGGTGCCGTGATCGGAGGCGTGCTCTGGCAGGCGGTTGGATGGGGCTTTGCCTCGTTTATCGTAGGTTCCACCAGGTACGGTGCAATCTATTCGGGATTTGCCGTCCTCATTCTTTTTATGATCTGGATGTATCTGAGCTGGCTTATCCTGCTTATTGGCGCCGAGATATCGTTTTACGTCCAGAACCCTCAGTACCTCGTTCTCGCGCAAAAGTCGCGCGTTCCGGATGCGCGGCTCATTGAACAGACAGCGGTGTCCGTCATGCTTTTTATTGCGCAGAGTTTTCATGATGATAAACCGCCCTGGACCACGGCCGCTCTAGCACAGCATATGGGTATTGACGTCGAGCGAGTCGAGGAGATCGTGGAGGCATTAAAGACGAAAGGGCTGATTGCCGAGATAACCGACGACCCCCCGGCATATTTGCCGAGGCGTGATCTCGAGGCCATTATGCTCCATGATGTGTATGGCGCCGTACGCGGAACCGTGGTCGGGTTGTTGGAAGGAAGCCGCACCGATGTGTCTGGACAGGTCGAGGAAGTGGTCAGATCGGTGGACCAGGCCATCACCACCGTCCTTGACGGGAGAACGCTTAAGGACATTGTCCGCTCCCCCGTCAGGAAAAGCGGAGAAGGAAACGGAAAGCAGCATTGTTGAAAAAGAAGGGTCGCACGTTCGAGCGATTCCCGTCAGTGCCTCACGCTCTGCGTGGGATCTAAATAAGGAAGTGAAACTGAGGAAGCGTGACGTATGACAGACATTGGAGCGAGATATGATCGAAAGAATAATTGCGGTTCATTTCGGGTTTGGGCGCCGCTGCGGAATCGAGTAGTAGTAAAGATCGTTCGGCCGGAAGAGCGGATCATTCCGATGGGGATGGACAAGCGTGGCTACTGGCATGTTGAAGCCAACGGCATTGTTCCGGGAACAAAGTATCTTTATCGTCTCGACAACGAAAGAGACCGTCCTGATCCCGCTTCTCGATTTCAACCGGACGGTGTTCATGGTCCCTCGCAGGTCATTGACTTGGACGCATTTAAATGGGAAGACTCCCTGTGGAATGGATTATCCCTGAAGGATTTCATTATCTATGAACTCCATGTGGGAACATTTACCACAGAAGGTACGTTTGACGCCGTGGCCGCGCGTCTAGATTATTTGGGGGAGCTAGGTGTAACCGCGGTAGAATTGATGCCGGTTGCGCAATTCCCCGGTGTGAGAAACTGGGGCTACGACGGCGTGTATCCCTATGCGGTACAGAATTCCTACGGTGGTCCGGACGGACTGAAAAGACTGGTGAATGCCTGCCATCTGCGAGGGATTGCGGTGATTCTCGATGTTGTCTATAATCACCTGGGACCAGAGGGGAACTACCTGGCCGATTTCGGGCCGTACTTTACGGATAACTACCGAACGCCCTGGGGACAGGCAATCAACTTCGATGGTTCATACTCGGACGAGGTGAGGTGCTATTTTATCGAGAATGCTCTATACTGGGTACGGGAGTACCATATTGATGCTCTACGAATAGACGCTATCCATGGAATATTCGACTTTAGCGCAAAACATTTTCTGCAAGAACTGGCCGAGATCGTGCACCGCGAGGCAGCGGTACTCGACAGAAAAATATATGTGATCGCCGAGAGCGACCTGAACGACGTGCGCGTCATCAGTCCTGAAGAGATCGGCGGCTATGGTATCGATGCTCTTTGGAATGATGATTTTCATCACGCCGTGCATACGCTTCTTACGGGAGAGCAGGCCGGATACTATCAGGACTTTGGGAAGATCGAACAACTAAAGAAGGCATTCAAGGAGGGTTTTATCTATTCCGGCGAGTATTCATCCTTTAGAAAGCGTAGGCACGGGAGCTCCTCCAGGGATATGTTTGCCCGCCAGTTCGTCGTCTTTTCTCAAAACCACGATCAGATCGGGAATAGAATGAACGGTGAGCGCCTGACGAGTCTTGTGCCGTTTGAAGCGTTAAAGCTTGTGGCAGGCACCGTGCTGTTATCCCCGAATATTCCGCTCCTGTTCATGGGTGAGGAATATGGCGAGACGGCGCCCTTTCAGTATTTTGTGAGCCACAATGATGCATTCCTTATTGAAGCGGTAAGAAAAGGTCGCCTCGGGGAGTTTGCTTGCTTGCAATGTGAAGGAGCAGTTCCGGATCCGCAGGCTGAAGAAACCTTTCTTCGATCAAAAATTGATTCCGAACTGCATCAGGCAGGCAAGCACAAGATGCTTTTTAATTTCTACGCTCAGATCCTGAAGTTGAGGAAGTCGCTGCCCGCTCTCTCCATTCCCTGTGGGAGGGACGCGACCGAGGTAAAAGGTTTCGAAAACGAACGGGTGTTCACGATGCACCGGCGCTCTGGCGAAAGCAATCTGCTTATTCTATTGGCGTTCCATCGTAAACCGGTGTCGCTTCCTATCCTTATCCCCGAGGGAACGTGGGTTACACGCCTTGATTCATCTTCGCCGAAATGGGGCGGACCGGGCGAGCGAGCAGTACGCAAGATTGTATCTTATGGTGAGGAAATCGCGCTGAACCTAAATGCTTTCAATATCGTTCTTTATGAACGAGACAGGGAGGAATTGTGAAAGCCGATCTGTCCGTTCCCAAAATTTCCGGTGCTACCTATCGGCTTCAGTTTAACGGTCAGTTCACGTTTCGTGATGCAACACGGATCATCTCCTATCTTCAGGAACTCGGTATTACCGATATGTATGCCTCCCCTTATTTCAAGGCAAAGAAGGGGAGCCTTCATGGTTATGATATCGTGGACCACAATACGCTAAATCCTGAGATCGGCACGGAGGAAGATTATCGGTTTATGATGGTGGAACTGCATCGGCATGACATGGGGCAGATACTCGACATTGTTCCGAATCATATGTGCATCGAAAGCTCCGAGAACGCATGGTGGATGGACGTCCTCGAAAATGGTCCGAGTTCTCCTGCTGCAAAGTATTTCGACATTGACTGGACCCCGCTTAAGAAGGAACTTCGAAACAAGGTTCTGATTCCCGTTCTCGGCGACCAATATGGCAACATTCTTGAACAACAGGAACTCAAACTTGTTTTTGAAGAGGGTGCGTTTTGCCTTCACTATTACGACAATATATTCCCGCTGCGTCCTCAGACGTATGTCATTGTTCTTGAGCATCGTCTTGAGGAACTGCAGGTGCTCATGCCGCCGGAAGATGCGAATCTGAGTGAGTTCCTGAGCATTATAACGGCTCTCAAGCATCTCCCTTCCCATCTGGCAACAAGCCAGGAGAAAATTGAGGAGCGGTATCGCGAAAAGGAAGTGATCAAGAGACGCCTCCAGACGCTTGTCAAAGCATGTTCTGATATCAGGTCATATATCGAGGAAAACGTCCGGCTGTTCAATGGGACGAAAGGAGATCCGCGAAGTTTTGATCTCCTGGACAATCTCATGAATCAGCAGGTTTATCGTCTCTCCCACTGGAGGGTTGCGACTGAAGAGATCAATTACCGCAGATTTTTTGACATCAACGGCCTTGCTGCCATCCGCATGGAACACCTCGATGTATTTATAAAAACCCACGCATTGATTTTTCGGCTTATCAGAGAGGGAAGCGTTACCGGTCTTCGCGTGGATCATCCTGATGGCCTGTATAATCCTGTTGAGTATTTCCACTGGCTTCAGCGAGGCTGCTTTGTGCAGCAGCGCCTGAACTCAACAACCGGAGAAGAAAGCGGATCCGAAACTCGGAATGACGAGTCTGCTCTCGAACACCAGTATACTGAAATGGTCATGGCCGATCCTGGCGTAAAATTTTTCTACATTGTCGGAGAAAAGATCCTGACAAAAAGCGAACGGATGCCTGAGGATTGGCCGATATTCAGCACCACGGGTTACGTGTTTGCCAATTCTGTGAACGGAATCTTTGTCGAGAGCGGCCAGGCAAAGGCCTTTGATGCCATCTATGAAAAATTCACTAAAACAAAGGTTAATTTTCAGGACGTTGTCTATGAAAAAAAGAAATTGGTAATGCAGGTGGCTATGGCCAGCGAGGTAAGCACGCTCGGTCATTACTTAAACGACATTTCTGAAACAAACCGGCATACCCGCGATTTCACACTGAACAGCCTGACGAGTGCAATCATTGAAGTGATCGCACTGTTCCCGGTTTACCGCACCTATACCAATAGCTGGGTTATCACTGACCGGGACCGACAAGTCATTGAGCTGGCTATTTCCAAGGCGAAAAGAAAAAATCCTGCAATCAGCGAATCCATCTTTGATTTTCTGAAAGAGGTGCTTCTCCTCCAGTTTCCAAAAGAGTTTAAGGATGAGGACAAGATCATCTGGCTTGACTTCGTGATGCGCTTTCAGCAAATAACCGGACCGGTTATGGCCAAGGGTGTCGAGGACACGGCCTTTTACGTTTACAACCGGCTGATATCACTCAATGAAGTAGGAGGCATGCCGGAGCGGTTCGGCACGCCTCTTGAAACTTTTCACGGTCAGAATATGGAACGGATAAAATCATGGCCCCATGCGCTGATTGCCACGTCAACCCATGATACAAAGCGGAGCGAAGATGTGCGGGCTCGCATCAATGTCCTGTCGGAGATTCCCTCGGAATGGGGAGATCGAATCCGCGTCTGGCGTCGCATGAACAAAAAGAAAAGGATTTCCGGAAACGGAGTCGAGGCTCCTGATCGAAACGAGGAATATCTCCTGTATCAGACGCTGATCGGCGCATGGCCTGTTGAAGCAATGACGGAGTCTCTTCTGGAAGAGTTTGTTCAAAGGATCAAGGATTACATGATCAAGGCATCGCGCGAGGCCAAGGTGAATACCAGCTGGATTAGCCCGCATAACGCCTATGAGAAGGCGTTGCTGCACTTTATCGACGGTTTAATAAGACAGTCACCCCAAAGCCAGTTTATGAATGATTTTCTTCCGTTTCAGCGTATGATCTCTCACTACGGGATGTTTAACTCCCTTTCCCAAACTCTGCTGAAGATATGCGCACCTGGAGTGCCCGACTTTTTCCAGGGAACTGAACTCTGGGATTTCAGCCTCGTAGATCCTGACAACCGTCGTCCTGTTGACTATGAAAAACGGATGAGTATGCTTGCAGCATTGAAACAGAAAGAAAAAGAGATACCAAGAACAAACCTTGCGTGGGAGCTTTCTCTGAATAAAGAAGATGGTAGAATCAAACTTTATTGTATCTCTCAAGCGCTTCATTTTCGAAAGGAAAACCGCGTATTGTTCGATCAGGGTGACTATATACCGCTTGCCGCACGGGGCGCACAATCAGATCATGTCTGTGCCTTTGCGCGAAAGTCCGGGGATGCATTACTGATTGTCGCTGTTCCTCGTTTTTTGACTCCGTTGATTTCCGGCGGCGGTTCCGTTCCCTTTGGAAAAGCAGTCTGGGAAGACACGAGAATCATCGTGCCGGAGGTTGCAGAAAAAACAAATTTTCGCAATGTGATTACTCATGAAGTCGTATCAGCCCATTCGTACTATGAGGAGACCGGATTTCTTCTTTCGGAGGTTTTCTCGTGTTTTCCTGTGGCATTGCTGGAACGGATTTCATGAGGTTACTCCATCTCCAGAAACGGCGAAAATGGTATGCCTTGCATTGCTGTTTTGCGAGCCAGAGAAAGAAGCAATTTTGACCACATCATGCTCATTCTGAGAGCGAAAAGGCCGAAGAATTCCAAATGAGACATGTGCCAGAGATTGCAGATTCACGTTATGAATCATTTCTCACAATGACAGCAACGCTATTCCTCATGAGAAAAGGAATGTTTTGTTGACACTGGCTGGATTATTTCATATACTCGAAAAAAATGAAACGAGATTGGCGGACTGACGCGCCTGCAAACGCTTTGATGATGGAGCGTTTCGGGAAAGAGGGCTGGCAGAGCATGAAAATGCTTACGCCGGCCTTTTCTGTTTAGAGAGGCAAACGAGACATATAATGGCACCTTATATCATTTTTAGTGATCTTGACGGAACACTGCTCCATCCAAAAACATATTCATTTGAAGAGGCATTACCCGCCCTGAGACTCCTCAAGGAGAAGCATATCCCGCTGGTTCTGTGCTCGAGTAAAACTCGTGCAGAGATTGAAGTTTACCGAAGACATATAGAGACCGTGCATCCTTTTATTGTTGAAAATGGAGGAGGGATATACATACCGCAAGGATATTTTTCATTTCCTGTTGAGGAGCCAATTCGTGAAGGCTTCCATGTTTTAGAACTCGGAACTCCCTATGCGGATATTCGTAAAGCATTCATCCGTCTTCGGAATGAGCTGGGAATATCCGTAAAAGGATTCGGCGATATGACGGCGCAGGAGGTTGCCTCGTTGACCGGCCTCACAATCGAACAGGCGGTTTTTGCTCTCCAGCGGGAATATGGCGAACCGTTTATTTTCGCTGACCATCCTGATGAACGTTTTCTCCAGGCTATTGAAGCGTCCGGACTCCATTGGACGCAAGGCCGCTTATTTCATGTTATGGGAAATCATCATAAGGGCATGGCGGTGAACAAACTCAAAGCACTGTTTGAACGCGAATACGGATCCATTATCACGATTGGATTGGGAGATGGGTTGAATGACTTCCCATTTCTTTTTTTAGTTGACCATCCGGTATTTATCCGCAATAATCGTGCCATCATTGATCCTCCAGTTACCATTCCGAATCTTTACTACACAAACGAGAATGGTCCTCGGGGATGGAATGAAGCGATTTTACAACTTTTGCAAAATACTTCACAAGGAAATCCTTCGGTTCAGGGAATGTCCTGATAGAATATTCCTGATATACTCAAATACTATGTACGCATGAGCCGGACGTAAACTGCAATTTTTTGAGGATGGGTGCGTTGACGTGGAAACAGTGAGCATGAGAAAAGAAATCGAGGAACAGCTTGCAAGGATTCAAACGGCGGATATTCTTGTGGGTATTCCGAGCTTTAATAATGCGCGTACCATCGGTCATGTAGTGCGTGCGGTCCAGGCGGGTCTTGCAAAATATTTTCCAGACTATAAAGCAGTCCTGGTTAATTCCGATGGTGGTTCAACCGATACGACCAGCAGCATTGTTCAAAACACGGTGCTAGAAAATGTCGAAGCAATTCTCTTTCAGCACCGTGTGCCACCTCTCTTTAAAGTGACTGCTCCGTATGGAGGCATTCCCGGAAAAGGAAGTGCCTTTCGGATGATTTTTGAAATAGCAACCGCCTTGAATGTTAAGGCATGTGCGGTTGTGGATTCGGATCTTCGAAGCATCACGCCTGAGTGGATCGAACTGTTGTTGAAACCGGTTCTCTCGGATCGGTTTGATTATGTGGCCCCATTGTATCATCGTCATAAATATGATGGCACCATTACGAACAGCATTATTTATCCTCTTACGCGGGCATTATATGGGAAGCGGGTACGTCAGCCAATCGGCGGTGATTTTGGTTTCTCAGGAAACCTGGCGAAGTTTTACCTGACAAAAGATGTCTGGGATACGGATATTGCGCGATATGGAATCGACATCTGGATGACAACCGAGGCCATTGCGAACGGATTCAGAATAGCGCAGGCGTTTCTCGGAGCAAAATTGCATGATCCCAAGGACCCTGGCTCGGATTTAAGTGCCATGCTCTATCAGGTCGTCGGTTCGGCATTTGGATTAATGGAAGAGTATTCCAAACTTTGGAAAACGGTACAAGGCTCCGAAACGATTCCCACATACGGTTTTCAATACGCAGTAGGTCTTGAAAAAGTAACGGTACAGTATGAAAAAATGCTGGCCATTTTTCGGGAAGGCGTCAAAAGCCTGGGTGAAATTTGGATAGATATTCTTGGACAGGGAGATTACGGACAGCTTCAACAGATTGCAGTCTTCCG
>JBAZLV010000011.1:0-57933 GCA_041650055.1 Nitrospirota bacterium
GGATATACTACCGGTAACATGCATTATGAGTCAACGATCCTTTTTAAAATGCGGTTGGGTAACATTTATTGTGAGTCAATTCGCCTCCCTTTGAGCCGGTGGTAAAACAAAAACAACCTGCTATACTTAAATCCGTATGTTACTATACAAACGGAGGGGAAAATGGCTAAGAAGCTTTATGTTGGTAATTTATCGTATAGTATAACGGAAGACAGTTTGCGGAATATTTTTTCTCCCATTGGGGAGGTCACATCCGTAAAGGTTATCACCGACCCTTCAACCGGTCGCTCAAAAGGATTTGGATTCGTTGAAATGGCAACCGATCAGGATGCTGAAAAAGCCATCGCAAGCCTGCATGGAACCACGGTTATGGAGCGGGTCATGAACGTAAGCGAGGCACGGCCTCAATCCGAACGGAGAGGCACTATGCGACAGGGGGGCGGAAAAACCGGCCAGCGGGGATTCAATCGAGGTGAAAAAAGATAAGTGTTTGTAATTGATTCTTTACCAGAATTACTGCGACTTTTTAAATAGCACATTAGCAAAAGAGGCGGAAAAAAATACCTTTGTAATGCTCAAAATAATTCCTTCCTTCGAATTTATTTCTATCATCTCTCCGCGTCTTTTTTTATTCGTTTCCTTTTCTTCTCCATTTTTACATCTACAAGCGTTAGTTCGTGCAAACTCTTGGTCAGGGCAGCCTTTGCCTCTTGAAGTTTTTTCTTTTCTTTCTGTAAACCTTCAATTTTCCGAGCAAGAATTGCTTTTACCCGATTCTGTTCTTCGTTATCTTTTATCAAGATGGCTATGGTCTTAACAAGCTGATCTTTTTCCTTCTGAATCTCTTCCAGCTTATTTGATACTGTTTTGTTCTCGATGATAAGCGCGTCTTTATCCCTGGCAAGAATCTCATTCTGCGATTGCAGTTTGGCCAGTTCGATCGTTGCCCGTTCATTTTTTTCTGTCAACAAGGCGATTTCATTTACGAGCTTGCCTGTTTTTGTCTCATTGAACATGGTTAATATATGAAGCCATGTTTTTGCCTGGCCTGCTTGCGCGCTGCCTGGATACTGAGCAAGAAACTCCTCAAAATCATGTGCTGCTTTTGCATAATTTTTATTCGGATTTTCGAAATATATCAGGGTAAAAGCTGAATCGTATTTTGCTTCTTCGGCCCAGGGGGAATTGCTTGCGGCAATTGTCTGATACGAATCATACGCAGTCTTAAACTTTTTCTGATCAAACGAAGTTTTTGCAGTCTGATATGCTTTTGCATCCTCAGTAAAGGGGAATGATTTTAAAATCGTACATCCTGAGATAAGGCTTGCCGCAATCAACACAAATAAAACCTTCATGATTTCCTCTCCGGATAATGCGGTTGAAAATCTCCGCTCGAATGCCTTTTATCTACGACAAATATGCTTTTTGGAATCCGTTTTGCATACTCTTTTAATTCTGCTGCCACGGTAGAGGCCTCCAGTGTATTCACAAAAGTTCGATGCTCATTGGTAACTATTGCAATTGATATCGTCATTAAAGGAAACTGCATGGTTTCACCCTGGCGATTTTTACCCTGAATGGAGCCATTTTCCCTCGCTTTTTTATCATAAAACTGAGGAATCTGTTGGTCAAAAAGACGAACGATTTCGGAACAGACTTCACGCATACAATCAGGCTTTGTAATCACGACGAAATCATCTCCGTCAATATGACCCAGAAAATCATCAGAAGACCCCTTTGTTTTTGTAGCAGTTTCAAGGATCCTCGCCGTTTCTTTTATTACTTCATTTCCGAGTGCATAACCGTAATAGTCATTATACACTTTAAAATTGTCAAGATCGAGCACACAAAATGCGATAGGATTACCACCTTTTAATCTCTGATTCATGACACTCTCAACAGCAACACCTCCAGGAAGCCGGGTAAGCGGGCTTGCATCCAGATACATGTCTTCAAGATTTTTAAGTCGCTTTCCCATGGCAAGAAATGCATCTGCCAGACTTCCAATTTCATCTTTAGTGTGAATGCCGGGATTGTACTGAAAATTCCCTGCAGAAAATTCAATAGTAGCCTTCTGCAGCTTGTGCACGGATGAAGATATATGATATGTTATAATACCTGCAAATAAAGCTCCTATAATTACTCCTGACATACATAGTATTATGGTTATTTGAAATGCTTTACCACCCAGATCGTTGATTTCTGCCATGGACGCATCACGCAAAACCTGAGCCTTGGATGACGTCGTACGGAGTATTTCCGACAGTTTTTCGAGCGCATTCTTAAGTTCTGTATTAGAAATGACAGCTGCAGCTGCATGGCTTCCGGTTTTTAATAAATGAAGTTCCTTCATGAATATATCATTGTACTGAGTATGTAACTTTTCGATTTGAGAAAACAGAAACTGATCTGCATGGGGAAGTTCTTTTAAACTGAGCAATAAATTTTTAAATTCGGAAGAACGCTCCCAGAAAAGAGAGCGCAAATCCTTTCTTCGAAGAATCAATGACCGTTTTTCATAATTATCCTGAGCAAGAAGAACTTCGAGCATCTCTTCTGTTTTTTCATGAATGGGAATATAACCATTTACAATGAAATTATTTAATTGATTTATACGATAAAGATTGATGAGAGCAAAAAAGACAACACTAATGCTCACAAGAACAAGGACTGCATAACCTATGAGCATTTTATTAGTAATTTTTAATTTTGAAAACAGTTTAAAGGAAGTCTGCAGTTGTAGTAAAAAGTGAGACAAGAAAAATTTCATAATCTATATCTATAAATAATCATTTTTTAATCGTGTTAGGAAGAAAATTACCCTCTCGAGGAACATCTTTTATCGCGTAGTTATTGTGGACATATACCAGGTGGTCTTGTGTCATAAGCTGCTGATCGTTCATCCTAAGCACTATGTGGCCATTATACCATAAGATTGGCAGGACAACGTCCTGCCAATTTGATAAAATTTATTAGTTAGAAGGAAAGAGATAACAATATTTTGTAGTATTTCCTTTCCTTATCTATAAGTTACCTTACGGTTCAACAGCAGTATCTGTTTCCCATAAGGCTGGCTTCGCGGCACCAGAGGTCGCATTTATAAAGCCTTTTTGTCCGGAGGCCGTAGGAGTTGAAATAAGCTCCGTTGACACGGTACCATCTTTTTTTGTATAAGTTACAATACCATTACTAGTAGATATTAATGCACTCTGGCATGCAGTATTACCTGTAGTATGTTCTGCTAACAGTCCATTGGAAACAAGCTCAACCTGAATCCCATTTACCGGACTTCCGCCAGAATCCTTTACTATAAATTGTACAATCGGATAACAATTAGATCGGCCAACAATAGGCGCGCCTCCAGTACCCTGTAATGCTGTTATTGTGTAACTTGAATTTCCTTTTTCACCTCCACAGCTATTCATGAGTATTAAAGACAATGAAATTATCATGAACATACAAGTTATGGTTTTTCTATTTTGTTGTTTTATAATCATAGCTTTAACCTCTTTCTTTTTTAGAATATCATTGATTTCAACACCAAATTTTGTACTTAAATCACTTCCTGCTTCACTATCCTCGGCGTTATGAAAATCAGCAGCTCGCCACGCTTATCAGTTGTATTTCTTTTCTTAAAAAACCATCCCAGACCTGGAATATCTGCCAAAAAGGGTACTTTGCTGTCATTTATTGACCGCTCAATGGTCAGAATTCCTCCAATTACTGCGGTTTCCCCATTTGAAAGTAGTATCTCTGTAGTGGCTTCATTCTTTCGTATAGATGGCTGGCCAGTTGCTCCCAGAATAGATGTGTCAGGAGCATTTTTCGTTGCCGTGATTTTCAGGAATATTTTATTATCAGGTGTTGCATGAGGAGTAACCGTCAATGACAGTTTGGCATCGATAAATTGAATTTGAGTTCCTGATGCGGATGTTGTGGAATAGGGTATTGAAAGACCTTGTTCGATTTTTGCCTCTTTATTATCTAAAGCGCTAACCTTGGGCTGAGAAATAATTTTCCCTTCCCCTGTTGCCTCGAGAGCTGAAAGCACCAGATCAAGATTAAATGCCTTGTTCAAGGATGCTAGGCTTATGCCCATCGCTCCGCCGCTTCCTGCGCCTACCGCTGCGGGCATGTTTACGAGCCAGTTTCCTAATCCTGATGTGGTAGCACCCATCCCGGGGCCGCCGGTTACCCCGATTGAATTCGGGAACGTTAATCCCGTGGGATTTCCGTGTGCAGCGTCAAACTTTGCACCACCACCCCATTGAATGCCTATTTCACGGCTAAAATTCAAAGAAGCTTCAACAATTCGCGCTTCAATCATAATCTGTGCAATGGGTTTGTCAAGAACCTTGATAAGCGAAACAATTTCATCCACATTCCGAGGAATATCCTTGACGATCAAGGTGTTGGTTCTTGCGTCCACAACCGTCTCTCCGCGAGCTGAAAGCGACTTCTTGATAGTCGGTTCAATGGTGGAAGCAGTTGAATAATTAATCGGGATAATTCGGGTGATAAGATCTTCCGCCTTCTTCTTTGCTTCTTTTGATTTCAACTCTTCTTCTGCCTCTTTCGTAAGTGCCGCCACCGTACCGATGCGAAGCACATTGTCTTCAAGATTATGGCCAAGGCCGTTCATTCTCAAGATAATATCCATTGCCTGGTCCCAGGGAATGTTCACCATTCGTACAGTTACCTTCCCTTTTACGTCAGGAGCCAAAATGATATTGAGATTAGCAACTTCTGCAAAAAGACGCATTACATTAATTAAATCCGCATCCTGCAGATCGAGTGAAATCTTTCTCCCGGTATATTTTGATGATCCGGCAAGCAACTCAGTTTCTGTCCCTCCGAGCTCAGCTTTTCTCAATGCAGTTTGCTCTCGTGTATCTTTTTTTACCGGTAAAGGAGTTGTTTCCTGAAGGGAAAGCGTTTCTTTATTGTCCTTGTTTTCCTGGACAGGTTGCTGCGCATTCACTGGAATTTCTGCAGCAGGTGCGCCTGTTGCTGTTTCCGGTTCTTTGGTAATTGGGGCGGATACGGTTGTCGTTTCCAGGGATGCAATGATTTCCTTTTCAACGGTTGATGTTGGCGTTGATGCAACAGAAGCTGATCGCTCTGTACTGTCTGTACTGTTTTTTGCAGCCTCACCGCCAAGAGTGACGATAAGTGTTTTCCCTTCCGCAGAAACAACATAGGCAAGGGGCTTGGCTAAATCAAACACAACACGGACTTTTTTGTTTGGTGCAGGATGCTGACCGACACGAATCCGGTCCAGGCCTGCTTTCTTTACCGGAATGACGCTTGGTCGAACCTTACTGCGAACTTCGGGAATATCCACAACCAACCGTTTGCTGTCAACCATAAAAGCATTTTGCTTCATGCTTCCGTTTCCAGAAATAATGACTTTCATGCCATCATCTTCAACTTGCGTTTTAATGGATGAAATAACAGTTGCAGGAGGACCCGTTTCGACCTGAGCCGTTTCTGCTGGTTCCTGTTTTGGCTGCTCAGGAACCGGTGCTGGAACAGGCGGTTGAGCAGTTGGTTTAGCTGCCTCAATGGGTTTTGCAATTTCTATCATAAGCTTGCCGTCGGCCTGATATACCTTTGTATCAACCGGTTGGAGAAGTCCGATTTCAAGCCGTACGATATTATTCTCTTTTTGGGTTGGAAGAATATCGGCAAGAACGACGTTTTTGAACAGTATCTTATCCTTGAATGCTCCCAGATCAGCATCAAGAATATCTACCACGAGTCTTAGCGGTTCAGTAAGCTGAAATGATGTATATTGATGAAGCGGCAAGGTTCCTTCAACTATGATTTCCGTTTTTCCATCACTGTCACGAGGTTCGATTTTACTGATTACCGTCGGCACCGTTTGCGGTTCTGCAACAGGCTTTTTGCCGCATCCGTGGAGCACGAAGATAAGAGAGATGGCTGTAACGAGACACCATATTTTAAGCGGTTGGGCGTTCATTGCACCCCCTCCTGTTTTTTTCTCAATGGTATAATAAATTGCTTGCGTTCTGTTGCTCCCACAAGGTTTTTAAATTTTTCCTCCACTACCATGGAGTCTCGGGTGATCTTTTTCACGACGCCCTTATTCGGACCGATAATGGTACCGACACGAACAAAATATCCTTTTCCATCTGGTCCTTCTATCATTGCGTTATACCCAAAACCGCCCCAGACAATTCCTGTTAATTTGAATTCCGGAACATTATAGCGTTCAAGAGGAGGCCGCACACTTGCTCGGGATCTGCTCTCTTCGCGGCTGATAAGAGGAGAAAACGGGTCGCGCCTTCCTGCAGCGCTGTACGTAAATGTAGGAATTGTATTGATCTGGATTACGGTTTGAGTAGATTGCGTTATTGGCTGTGTTGTCAACGGTTTAGAAGTAGGAGCAGTTGGCGCAGGACTCTTCGCAGATTCTGAACAGGCAAAAAATACTCCTCCTGCAAGAAATACCAAAAGACCTGTAAAAAATACATTATTTAACTTTTTTGCCTGTTGCTGGTTTTGTTTCAACTTTTTTCTCCAAAGCAGAAAATGTCATTGCAGTGCAATTAACTTCAATGGAAAGCGTACCGTCATTGTTCACTTTTGGAGTTGCCATTTTAATATTTAAAATATTTACAATCCGGCTCAATTTGCTGACCCGGTCAAAGAAGGTGGCAACATTATGGTATCCGCCGGTCAGGGAAAGATTTACAGGAATTTCCCGATAGAGCCCGCTTGCATGATCACGCGGCTTATCAGGCTTCCACAATTTGAGAACGAGACCTGATTGATTGACCCTATCCTGAATCTGCCGAAGAAGACCGGATACCTCAGATTCCGGAGGAAGCTGTTCGGTAAGATCCTTAAGCTGGCGCTGATATTCAACTACTTCAGCCTTGAGCTTATCCAGATTGCGAATTTTTTCATCGTTTACTTTAATTTGAGCCTGAAGATCTGCAACTGATTTTTTAAGCTGCTCGATCTGCGTGTTCATCGGAATGACAAATTGCCACACATCGATACTAGCAAGAACAAGAAGAACGACCACAAAGGATATCACTCTTGCCCTAGGTGAAATTTTCTGTATTTTTTCAGCAAAAGGAGAAGCCATCAGAGTCCTTTGTAAACAAATTGAAGTTTGTATTTATAGATATCGATTCCTTCAACTTTTGCACGGCTTGTTTCAAGTAAATTGACACCTGATAACAAAGGGGACGCCTTCAGATTATCAATAAAACGAACAACTTCATGGTTGCCGAATGCCTGACCTTCTATATTGATGTTATTGTTAGCTTCCGTCAGGGATATGACATTCACTCCCAAGGGAAGCGCCCTGCTGATTTCATCAAGAAGCCGGACTGGACCTGACTGATTTTTTTTCAGTCGTTGAACAACCTCGATTTTTTCCTTGACCTTGTCGCGCTCGGTTTCGACGTTTTTCACTTCCTTTAACATCTGTTCCTGTTCCTGACGACGGCTTTCTGCCGCACGTTTTTGCTGTTCAAGATCGGCGATCACATCTGTCTGATATTTCCAATAGTATGCCATCCCGCCGACAAAAATGATAAGAAGCAATATGGCAAGCACAATCTGCTTCTGGAGATCCGTAGCTTTTTTGGGAGGCTTTTTTTTGCTCGGTAAGAGATTTATTTTGATCATCGATCCCCCGGCCTCCTCATTGCAAGCCCCACTGCAACAGCGGAAAGCGGGCCAAATTCTGCCATGTAGGCTGGATCGAAACGTTTTGGGTCAACTTTGATATTCCGGAAAGGATTGATCACTTCAGTGGCGACGCTCAACCGGTCGGAAAGAACTTCGGTAAAATTACCAATGCGTGCGCATCCGCCGGAAACAAGCACTCGGGATACTGCGTCACTCCCTGTGGTTGAACGGAAAAATTCAAACGACCGTTGGGTTTCAGCAACAATATCCTCGGTAACGGACGCTATCACGCTTTTCACCTGTTCACTGTCCACACCGTCGATATTTTCGCCTCGCTTGATTCTTTCGGCATCCTCATACGAAAGACCAAAATCCCGCTGAAGAGCTTCGGTATAACGGTTCCCACCGACGGTAATATCACGGGTAAAAATCGAAGTTCCTTCTTTTAAAATATTAATGTTCATGACTGAAGCTCCGATATTGAGCAGCGCAGTAATGCCGGACTGCATGTCGTAGTTCAGTTCATACATGTTGGCAAGAGCAAAGGCATCGACATCAAGAACAACAGGGTCAAGACCGGCTTCCTTGACAAGATTGATATAATCATTGATCTTGTCTTTTTTAACTGCCACGAGCAGTACATCAGCCTGTCCTTCACTGGCTCCAGATCCGAGTTTCTGAAAATCGATATTAACATCATCAATTGAAAAAGGAATGTACTGCTCAGCTTCCCACTTGATAGATTCCGCAAGTTCTTCATCCGTCATATCCGCAATGGAAACCCGCTTGATAATAACAGAACTTCCGGAAACAGAGATGACAACTTCCCTGGTGTTAATTTTTTGAGAGGCAAGAAGTTCTTTGATCGCGTCGACAACCCGTCCGGCGTCCATTACCGCGCCTTCAACAATGACTTCCGGCGGCAGCGCAATCATACCAAATTTTTGTAGTTGATAATTTCTGTTTGAGCCTTTCAGCTTCACCAGCTTGATAAAGGTGGACCCAATATCAAGGGCAATCGGCTCTATTTTTTTTGAAAAAAGCATTATCACTCCGTACCAGTGTTGTTATCCGGCGTTTTTGCTTTTCATGATTTTGTCAATATTTTTCAAATTATCTTCGTTGTATACTCGCCATCCGCGCCAATCCCGCTCAACATCGCATAATAATCCCTCGCTCTCCCAGCGAAAAAGAGTGGCTCGGGAAATATCAAAGCGCTTGCAAATGTCATTTGTTTTGTATTTTTTAGACCTTGCAGGTGTAGGCATGGATGCCTCTTTACAGGGAACTCGTAGTAGTAAAAATAATAATACTAAGTATGGTAATTGTGGCGAATATATAGGAAAGAAAAGGGCTTGTCAAGAAAAATTTTTTTGTTTTTTTGGTTCTATCAAACTAAGAGAAACAAAGGGGCTGGTTTTCTTGAATATACGAAAAAGAATTGGCAAATATGCGCTATAACGTGACTTTTTCAATAGTATTAAAACGTCTTTGCAAAAAACGTTCTCCTACGATTGAAAACCGTTTTACAGAATCCGTAACAAAAAAATTGTGCTGGCCTTGCGATTGATCTGTTTTCAGAAGAGAATGATTCCGAAGAATGCATTCAAGGGCGTTACCAGTTTCGACACCGGAATCAATGATTGCCGTACGGCTGATCACCTGTTTGATTACATTTTTTAAAAGAGGATAATGCGTACATCCCAGGACAATGGTATCGATATTTTTTTCAACAAACAGGCTCAAATATTTTTCAGCCACAAGACGTGCAATTTCACTTTCCCCCCACCCTTCTTCCACAAGAGGAACAAACAAAGGGCAGGCAGTACTGAAAACTTCAACAGTATCATCGATACTTCTTATTGCTTTTGTATAAGCGCTGCTCATAATAGTTGCTTCTGTTCCAATAACCCCAATCCGTTTGTTTTTTGTTGCTCGTACCGCAGCCTGTGCACCCGGCTCAATGACACCGATAACGGGAATGGAAAGACGCTGTTTAATGGCCGCCAGATTCACCGATGATACCGTATTGCATGCGATAACCAGTATTTTTATTTTTTGTTTCAGCAAAAAATCAGCGCATTCGAATGAATATCGTATAATAGTTTCTTCTGACCTGCTTCCATACGGAACACGGGCCGTATCGCCCAGATACACAATATTTTCACAGGGAAGAAGCCTGCTTACTTCCTTGAAAACGGTGAGTCCGCCGATGCCGGAATCGAAAATGCCAATGGGATTGCTAATCACATGCTCTCCTGAGATAAACCATGTATGACTGGTTTTTTTATCCGTATCCGGGAAGCATCATAATATATTACAAACAAAAACGCCATAAAAAGTTCTCTCCAGGTTTTTCTGAAAATTTGACAGAATCATTTTGTCTTGCTAAAATCTCATCAGTATTCATAGGCTGAAAGGAGGGATGGGATCGTCATGAGCATTTTTGCAATGATTCTTGCCGGAGGCAAGGGAGAACGGCTACATCCACTGACAATCCACCGGGCAAAACCGGCAGTTCCCTTCGGAGGCATTTACCGCATTATTGATTTCAGTCTTTCCAATTGCATTAATTCGGGCATCCGTAAAATCGCCGTACTTCCCCAGTATAAATCTTTCTCCCTCGATAAACATCTTCGGCTGGCGTGGAATATTTTTTCCGGAGAATTGAACGAATATATTATTTCAGTCCCTCCCCAACAGCGTGTTGGAGAAAAATGGTATCAGGGAACTGCTGATGCGATTTATCAAAATATTTATATGATCGAAAAAGATGCCCCGGATCATTTGCTTATTCTTGCAGGCGACCATATTTACAAAATGGATTACGCTGAAATGTTCCGGTTCCATAAGGAAAAACAGGCTGATGCAACAGTCGCTGCCATTGAGGTACCTACCAAGAACGCAGCAGCATTCGGGGTCGTTGAAATAAATGCTGAAAGCCGTATTGTCGGATTCGAGGAAAAACCACGAGAACCGAAGCACCTGCCGGGCCGTCCGGGTCTTACGTTTGCATCCATGGGTATTTATCTGTTTAACACCAAAACCATCATTGAGCATTTAAAATCAGATGCACTTCGGGACACTTCACATGATTTTGGCAAAAACATCATTCCTCAGATGATGAAACCATCACGCGTGTACGCGTATAATTTCAAGGATGAAAATAAAAAAGAGGCAAACTACTGGCGTGATGTCGGAACGATCGACGCGTATTGGGAAGCCAATATGGATCTGGTAAGTGTGGATCCCATGCTTAACTTATACGATAAGGCGTGGCCCATCCGTACCTATCAGAGCCAGAATCCTCCAGCAAAATTCGTATTCGCTCAGGAAGAAAAAAGCGGACGACTCGGTATTGCGCTTGATTCGATTGTGGCTCACGGATGCATTCTAAGCGGCGGGCGAGTTCAAAATTCTGTCTTATCACCGAATGTACGGGTAAACAGTTATAGTGAAGTGCATGAATCTATCCTTATGGAGAATGTGGATATAGGCAGACATTGCAAAATCCGAAGGGCTATAATCGACAAGGATGTAAGCATTCCGGCAGGCTCGGAGATAGGATATGATTATGAAGAAGACAAAAAACGCTATTTTGTCACCCCGTCCGGGCTTGTTATTATACCCAAAGGCATGGGAATAACGGAAATCCCCGGGGAAGACGCTACGCAATAACCACTGATTCATTTAAAAATTTTTACCAGGGCTTCCAGCGGTTTTCTTGTTCTTGGCAAAGGCTGTTCATCGGGAATGCCGATTGGAAGCAGTGCAACGATAAACCGATCGTCTCCATACTGTAATATCTGTTTAAAATCATCCTGTGCAACCAAAGGCCCGGTCATCCAGCAGGAACCATATCCCAGACTGTGAATCGTGAGTAACATATTTTGGATTGCAGCAGAAACACTTTGAAGTCCCGGCCAGGGCCGCAACCTTTTTATATCGTCCCGTTCATATCCCATTCTCGCAAGCAGTGTATCCGTGCCGGCATCATAGGATTCAAGCAGCACCGCAATGACGAGCGGCGCATGCTCGAAAAACGTATAAAAACTGTTTTTATATGCTGCAAGTCGTTGAACCTGAGTCTCATTTTCTGCAAAAGGTACCATCCGGTCAACCATAGTTCGCACAGCATCACCCATTTTTTTTAAAAGAGTTCGGTCCTTAATCACCATAAAATTCCAGGGCTGGGTATTGTTCGCGCTTGGCGCATAACGAGCGGAATCCAGAATCCTGTTTATGTCTTCATCAGAAATCGGTGTCTGTTTAAAACGACGAATACTTACTCGTCCTTGAATTGCATGAGCTAATTCCATACAGGGGCTCCATCCCATTACAGCATGTCCGCAAGCTGTGTGATCAGCCGTCCGCTCTCCCTCCATCCACAACAGGGATCGGTGATCGACTTTCCATAAACACATATTCTTTGAAATATAATATGTTTTTTCATTATAAGAATGGCTTAGAATCAAGTCAAGGTAAATCCCTCGCGTTCCGGATTAACGGTAATGCATGTCTTATAAAATTTTCTGGCCTTTTCAAGTGTAATATTGTATAAAAACATGCTATGGCAAGGAAACTACCGGGAAAAAGAAGAACTGCAAAACGAAGAACCTATGAACGGGATATCATAATCGGAATCATTATTGCTCTGCTGGCGATTGTTCTTTTGCTCTGGGGCCCGTTTCGAAAAACTCGTATTGCAGAGGAGAAGAAACCACCGGTACATGCAAAAAAAACCGAGCCTTCTCAGAAAAAACCCGGAGAAAAAAAAGACACCAGGAAACCATCTGAAGATTCCAGGGTTGTTATCATACCAGACGTCCCTGAAAAAAGTGTTTTTGTATCCATTGTGATCGATGATCTGGGACAGGATATTCGGCATGCGCAGGAAATTCTGGCCCTGCATCCTGCTATCACGGTTTCCATCATGCCCGGTCTTCCGAACTCAAAAAAAACAGCGGAGCTCGCCCGGCAACGCGGTCATCAGGTGCTGCTCCATCTCCCGATGGAATACCGGGGTAAAAACGGCAAACCAGCTCCCGGAATGCTGCGCTCGGACATGACTCCCATGAAATTTTTGAATACGATCAGCGACGATGTCAATTCAGTACCGGGAGCCGTAGGAGCCAATAATCATGAGGGTTCCTTATTGACCGAAAATAAGGAAGCAATGAAATTTCTCATGGCTGAACTTAAAGCTCGGGATATTTTCTTTCTCGACAGCCTCACGAGTCCCAAAAGCGTTGCATATGCAACCGCAAAGGAATTCGGGTTACAAACGGCAAAACGAGATGTGTTTCTTGACAATGAAGGCGACAATCCCGCCTATATTCGAAAACAGCTGGAAGAATTGACTCGCATCGCAAAAAAACAGGGAAAGGCGATTGCCATAGGCCATCCTCATCCTGCAACGATCAGCGAATTAAAAAAATGGATTCCGTCAATTTCTGAAAAAGGCATTCAGATCGTGCCGGTATCGAAATTGATGCACTGGTAATACGAACGGCGATCAAGCCTTCCTAATGGATATTTGAATAATCATGTTTATATTGGGAATTGAAACCTCCTGTGACGAAACAGCTGCTGCCGTGCTTCATGACAGGACGGTGTTGTCAAACGTCGTTTCCTCGCAGATCGCAATCCACAAAAAATACGGCGGTGTTGTCCCTGAACTCGCCTCGCGAGAACACCTCAGGAATTGTATTCCCATTATCAGGGAAGCACTTTCAGCAGCATCTACACCTCTGGAAAATATCGGATTGGTTGCAGTTACCTTTACCCCTGGCTTGATCGGCGCATTGCTTGTCGGGGTATCTGCAGCAAAGGCGATTGCGTACGCACAGGGCATCCCGTTTATCGGAGTGCATCATGGGGAAGGGCACATCATAGCCGCCCAGATTGAGTATCCTGAATTAGGCTATCCGTATGTTGCCCTGCTCGTGTCCGGAGGACACACAGCGCTCTACCATGTCAAAGGGCTGGGAATCTATGAACTGCTCGGACAGACTCGGGATGATGCTGCAGGCGAAGCATTCGACAAAGTCGCAAAATTGCTCGGACTTGAATATCCGGGAGGTCCTGTAATCGACCGGCTTGCCTCCGAGGGAAATCCAGCTGCAGTAAAATTTCCACGAAGTCGTCTTGATAAATATGATTTCAGCTTCAGCGGGCTTAAAACCGCCGTTAAAAACCATATAGCACTTTTCAAAAGCAAGGACCAGGGTATCGATCCGCGAGTGAATATCAACGATATCGCTGCAAGTTTTCAGGAAGCCGTTGTCGACATTTTGGTTGATAAAACCATGCAGGCGGCAGTTGAAACAGGAGTGAAAAAAATCGTGGTGGCAGGCGGCGTCGCTTCAAACCGCAGGCTCAGGCAAAAAATGAACGAAGAATCGCGGAAACGTGGCATCTCACTGCATGTCCCCCGCATGGAATTTTGCATCGATAATGCGGCCATGATTGCCCTGGCCGGATATCTCCATTTTCAACAGGGAGCAGCATCAAAGCTCGATTTAAATCCGCAGGCTTATACAAGACTATAATAATATTTAAAAAATATACTTGCTATTTCATACAAATCCTGTATTATGCACCCCGACTATTTAACAATGCGGCAGGATTTGACTGAAGTACACTCACACGTCACCATCTCCCTGCCCTTCCTATCATCGATCTCTAACCCCCCTTGCTTTCAGCACTCATCCTGAAATTGCATCAGCACTATGGTTGGCGAACGATGTAGTTGCTGGTCATATTTGTGCTGGCGCCGTCTTCGCTCTCAGGAACACACGGGTGTTTCTGCGGCCTGCACGCGAATCTCTTCGACCCTGTCTTGCGGTAAGAAGAACATGAGAAAAATTCTCTGTAATCACTGAAGCAATTATGATAAACACGACCGCTGAAGCCTCAAGAGGCATCAGAACACATCATAACCAAATCAGTTTGTATCAAGAATTTTCTCGTGTTGTTTTTTCTCATGAAACCGGGTCCTTCTTGAAAGGAATAGAATGTCTTTTGTAAATTTGCAGCTTAATGAACCACTCCTCAAAGCAGTAAAACTTTGCGGCTATACCACTCCTACACCCGTCCAGTGTCAGGCCATTCCCAAGATTCTGGCAGGTCATGACCTGATCGCCACGGCCCAGACAGGGACCGGCAAGACCGCGGCCTTCGTGCTGCCTGCGCTCCAGCGCCTGGGAATGCAGTCGGCATCTAAAAAATCCAAGGGTCCCCGCGTACTTGTGCTTACCCCTACGCGCGAGCTGGCAAACCAGATAACCACTGCCGTGAGCGCCTATGGAAAATTCATGCGTATACGAAGCGGCGTTATTCTGGGCGGCATGCCGTATTTTGAGCAGCAGCGGCTGCTGTCACAGCCCGTGGATCTCATTGTGGCAACTCCCGGACGTCTTATGGACCATATGGAACAAGGCCGTATAGATTTTTCTCGTCTGGAGCTTCTGGTTCTCGATGAAGCTGACCGCATGCTTGATATGGGCTTCAGTGAGGCAGTGGATACCATCGCAGCCGCGACCCCGAAAACCCGCCAGACACTTATGTTCACTGCAACCATGGACACTACCATGGCGAAGCTGGCCCAGCGTCTGTTGAAAAATCCGGTACGGGTAGAGATTGCCGGCAAAAAAATGACTTTGGAAACGATCGAACAGCGCCTCCATGCAGCAGATGACATGCAGCATAAAAATAAACTGCTCAAACACTTGATTACTGACAGATCCATGACAAAGGCAATCATCTTCTCGGGAACGAAAAGAAATGCTGATCAATTGTGCCGCGAATTATCAGCGCAGGGTCATGCATCAGCTGCTCTTCATGGTGACATGAGTCAAAATGCGAGAAACAGAACCATTCTTAACATGCGCCGGGGTAAAATCCGGTTGCTCGTAGCCACCGACGTGGCTGCGCGTGGATTGGATGTCTCCGGGATAACCCATGTCATTAATTATGATCTGCCGAAAAATGCTGAAGATTACGTGCATCGCATCGGCCGCACCGGCCGCGCCGGCGCATCAGGAATTGCCATCTCCTTCGCTTCGGGCAAAGAAGTCGATTCCCTTCGTTCCATCGAACGTTTTATTGGGCAATCAATTCCTCAACAGGTGATTCCCGGGCTGGAACCGGCATACGCACTTCGTCAATCAGGCAAGGGAACTGATTCAAGGTTCTCAGGGAAACGCAGGGTGGCAACACCAGGCAACCGCTACGGACAACATGCAGCGAAAAAATCTTTTGGCGCACATGAGAGACGATCAGACTCAAAACCTCGATTTTCAAGAGATGATAAATGGAGCATTAAAAGAGATGGAGGCAAAAAAAGCGATTTCGGCAATGCGAGGCCACATCGCCAGCCACGGTTGGCATAACAACAAAAAGGCCGCAAAAAAAGCCCCGAATATCTTTCGGGGCTTTTGGAGTTGTGAGTGGATTGTTTTTTTTATTATTATTAGGAGGCCTTGGCTACGTTTGCAGCCTGAAGCCCTTTGGGGCCTTTAACGACTTCAAAGGTTACCTTGTCGCCTTCGTTCAGGGATTTGAATCCGTCCCCTGAAATTGCCGAAAAGTGAACAAACACATCTTCGCCGTTTTCCTGCGTGATAAATCCGAACCCCTTGCTGTTATTGAACCACTTCACTACACCATTTGCCATTCTGTTTCTCCTCTGCTTCTTAGAAATTGTCCGGGAATTCCTCCACGGATTGATAAAGGATACCGTTTTCCAGGGATGGTGTCAAGCTGATAATATAAAAAAACTGCACCTTAAAATAAGCGGTAATAACCTTCGAATCCTGCTCAAGGAACAAATCGACAGGGAGTGTTATCTTCTTCGGTGTCAAGCCGCCTCGTCCGCATGAGGGGAGTACCTGAATACATTCATCAAGAAGTGCTTCAGCCTCGCCTCGAAAACGCAAGGGCACAGCATGGATATTGTTTCGCATTTGTTCGAGCACAATGCCGGAGAATGAGAGTGAATAGTAATCCATTGCACGAGAAGGAAGATTATGAATTTCGTCGATAACAAGATTCGTCCTGCCTGGCTGGTCACTGTCGATCATCGCAATACGATTGAATACCGAGCGCGGAGCGAAAACATAATTGTAATCGCAGATCACGATGTCGGCTTCCTCTGCTCCATCAAGAGGAATGATCTTCTGTTCGAGCCAGAAAAAATAACCGTAGGTCGCAAGTTGAAGGCAATAGGGATGATTCAGCGAATGGGAAGCAAGCCGTTCAGCAAGTTCATGGATATTGAAACCGGTCTTGATTTCCTCAATTCGAGGCGGATCTGTTCTGAATATTCCGTCCATCGCCCCTCGATCTGGAAGCGATATCCTTCTCTGAGGTGCTATAGATGCATGAATGCAAAAAAAGGGCTACAGCAAATGCTGTAACCCCTTGAAATGGTTGGTAGCGGGGGCCGGATTTGAACCGACGACCTTCGGGTTATGAGCCCGACGAGCTACCGGACTGCTCCACCCCGCGATTAAGAAATGGCATATTAAAGGACAGCGGCCTGGATGTCAAGAAAATTATATCATCACAAAAAGCCATTAAGTTTTTAAGTTTTTTGTCGATCAATATACTAGCTTCAGTTCGTATAGGTGAAACAAAGCTGGAATATAACAACGGTATTTTGTTTGACAGAAACGCTTGGCATGCCTTATAATTGCGTTGCGTTTATCTTCCAAGGAGAAACGGTTGGCAAAAAAGACCCCCAATATACTCATTATTATCTTCATACTGCTTCTTTTCCCTGTTTTCCCTTCTCTAGCCGATATTTTTCAATATACGGATGAAAACGGGGTGGTCCATTTCAGTAATGTCGGTGTCGGGACAAGCAAAAACTTTAAAAAAATCAAATCAGAGCCGCTAAAAAAAGAATCCTCGAAATCGGAAATCTCATCATCAAAGAACACTGCTTTGTCCGGCATTCCGCATTCATATTCCGAAATTATTAATTCAGCATGTTACCGCCACGGCGTTGATCCTACCTTAGTGCATGCGATCATTAAAGTTGAATCTGATTTTAATCCCTACGCCATGTCCAGAAAAGGCGCTATGGGACTCATGCAGTTAATGCCTCAAACCGCCTTGGAACTGAATGTCAAGGATACCTTCAGCCCGATTGAAAACATTCACGGCGGAGTCAAATATCTTAAGTATCTCATTGACCGGTATCAGGGAAATCTTTCGCTTGCGCTTGCAGCATATAATGCAGGCGAAACCCGGGTAAACCGGCTGGGAAGCATCCCTCCCATTCGTGAAACGCAGAATTATGTAAAAAAAATACTCGCGCTCTACAATGGGACGGGCACGAGTTTTCTTCCGCGATATACGATTTATATCGGGCATGGAGAAGACGGCGGGTTGCTGCTGACCGATAATCCTTCCAATCACCAGAACAAAAAATTTGTCAAAAAAGCCTCGAAAGACCTCTGAAAACTTTTCTGTTTATGATCAATTACCGATAGCGCTTCGTTAAAGATCAACCACGATCTTCCCCTGCTCATCCTGAATAACTTCTCCGATCACCGCCCTTGTTGCAACTCCTCGTTCAGAAAGCGCACGAAGAAGCGATTCAAGTCTTTCGGATGGAACCGCAATCAGAAGTCCTCCCGATGTCTGCGCATCTGCAAGCATATACTTTTCCTGTTCGGTAATTGCCTCATTCCAGAGAACACAATCATTCAAATGTTTTAAATTTCCCCGTGTTCCCCCGGGAATACAGCAAGAGGCAAGCTCCTTTGTCCCCGGAATAAACGGAATAGCATGAAACTGCAACCGTGCTCCTGTATTGCTTTGATGAAGCATTTCATGCAAATGTCCGAGCAACCCGAAACCGGTTATATCGGTAGCGCCGCTGATACCAACCTCAATCATGGCCTCGGATGCTGACTTGTTCAGGGTCTTCATGCTTTGCGTTGCAGCTGCGATGACCTCATGAGGCGCCTTGTTCGTTTTAATGGCGGTTGAAATAATCCCGATCCCGAGCGGCTTGGTAAGAACCAGAAGATCGCCGGCTTTTGCACCGCCCTTTCTGATGATCCGGTCCGGGTGCACAATGCCCATGACCGCCATTCCGTATTTCGGTTCCTGGTCGTCAATGGAATGGCCCCCGATAATGCTTGCGCCTGCTTCCTGTATTTTATCGGCACCTCCGCGCAAAATTTCATTCAGAATCTCGATCGGGCCGTTCTTGGGAAACGCAACAAGATTCAATGCCGTAAGCGGCCGCGCTCCCATTGCATACACGTCACTGAGGGCATTTGCCGCGGCAATAGCACCGAAATCATACGGAATGTCGACGATTGGTGTAAAAAAATCAGCGGTCTGCACGATTGCCGTGTCATCAGAAATTTGATAGACACCCGCGTCGTCTTCAATTCCCGCGAGCACATGAGGATCATCTGTTTTCGGCAGAATGTTCAATATCCGATCCAACACCGTTGGACCCAGTTTGCATGCTCAACCAGCGCCGTGACTGAGTGACGTGAGCTTCATATCATGAGAGAACTTTTTCTCTTCTTTCATGCAGTCCTCCTTTCATGGAACCGTGTGAGTATTGTGCCAAGGTGGAAACAGCATTGAGCATCTGGACACCCTGGATGATATCGGCTATACTCGTGGTGGAGATGTCACGAACATGCTTGAATCATTTTTAATGAGTCTGATACCAATCATGGTTGCTCTCGATGCCCCGGGCATTCTTCCTCTTTTGGTTGGGATGACCGAGGACATGCATAAGCGCGACCGGCTCGAAATCATCCAGCAATCCATTGTAACCGCGTTCGTGATAACCATCGGCTTTGTTTTACTGGGGCAGGCAATTTTCAACGCCCTTGGCATCCGGGTTGAGGATTTCATGATCGCGGGCGGGGTTGTTCTCTTGATTATCGCCATTAATGAAGTGCTGCGGGCAGGAGAAAAAAAACTGCCCCTTGGAAAAGAATACGGCGTCGTTCCGCTCGGTACTCCGCTTATTGCAGGACCGGCAACATTAACGACTGCGTTGATTCTCGTGGAACAATATGGATATATTCCGGTTATTCTGTCACTGATTGTCAATCTGCTCATAGCGTGGATTATTTTTGCGCAAGCAGGACGGATTATCAAAATTATCGGGATCAGCGGTTCCCGTGCCTTTGCCAAAGTCGTTGCATTGATCCTTGCCGCCTTTGCCGTAAAAATGATCCGGAGCGGCATGCTTGCCATTCTTGACCGCTGAAAACAGACCCGCTGCCACTATCCTGGTCAGGCTCTTTGCACATATCCTTCAATCATCAGGTCGTTCCCGATAAAACGGGATGTAACGTCTTTCAATCCGAACGCATGTTCAATTCTGGATGGTGATTCCCCTCCGATCGAGCACAGCGATTCCCGACCGCACAGCAAAAGAGGCGCGAGAAACACAATTATTTTGTCAACAATTCCCGCATGCAGCGCAGAGGCATTGATCTCTGACCCGCCTTCAATCAGAACGGACATAATATTCCTTGCACCCAGTTGTTGCATAAGGTCATGAAGATCAACCCGTCCTTTTACTGACTTTACGAACAGGATATCAATCCCCGCAGCCTGGATTTTTTTTACATTGTTTTTTGGAGCTCGCGTTGTTGTTGCGATCAGGGTCTTTGCCGATGAGTGCTGCGTTATAACCTTGGCCGTGAGCGGAATTTCAGCCCGCGCATCCACAATTACTCGAAGCGGGTCCCGGCCACGGGGAATTCGCGCAGTGAGCGAAGGATTATCCTGAAGAACCGTATTGATACCTACTAAAACCGCATCATGAAAATTCCTGAGTTTATGCGCTTCATGCCGAGCTTGTTCCCCGGTTATCCATTGGGAATTGCCGGTTTTTGTAGCAATCTTTCCATCGAGTGTCTGTGCTATCTTAAGGGTAACAAACGGCATGCGTGTCTGAATATGCTTGATAAATGCTTCGTTTAAGCGTTTTGCTTCCTGCTCAAAAATTCCAGTTTCAACCTGAATGCCGGCTTTTTGCAAGGCGGCAATCCCACTGCCGGAAACCCGAGGATTCGGATCAGTCATGGCAATAACCACCCGCCTGACGCCGCTTTTGATTACAACCGGTGTACAGGGAGGAGTGCGTTTATCGATATGGGAACACGGTTCAAGTGTAATATAGAGGATTCCGTTCGCAGCCCTTTGCCCTGCTTCCGCAAGCGCAAGTGCTTCGGCATGCGGCTCCCCTGCCTTCCGGTGATATCCACGGCCTACCACTATCCCATCGTGGACAACAACAGCGCCAACCAGCGGATTCGGGCTTGTCCGTCCTCGTGCCTTTGCTGCAAGACGAAGCGCCATTCGCATATAATATGTATCGGGTTTGCAGGTCATCATGGCACCGGCATTATAGCAGATTATTTCCTGCTGCAAAAGGCGATATTCGTTGCCAATGCATGAAAGATGATTGACTTACCCACAATTTTATACTATCGTAGCGTCTGTTTCCCTCCTGGATCGCACGGCACTCTCCGAATTCATAGCATATGTGGACAGGAAGTGAGCGGAGGATAGAATGAAAAATACAAAACTGTCATGTATCATGATAACGGCATTTGTGATCATGATCGCATCATTCCAGAACAGCCGCGCAGAATCGGGCTCACCTGCTGCTCCAGTTTCGGCAAGCGAGGAAGCCTTGCTTTTTCAGGAAATTCCCTCCGTGTACAGTGCTTCAAAATACGAGCAAAAGGTGACCGAGGCGCCGTCATCGGTCAGCATCGTCACCGCCTCCGATATAAAAAAATATGGCTACCGCACGCTTGCCGATGTTCTGCGTGGAGTCAGAAGTTTTTTTGTGACCTATGACCGCAATTACAACTATGTCGGCGTTCGAGGATTCGGCAGACCGGCGGATTACAATAATAGAATCCTTTTGCTCATCGATGGACACCGCACGAATGATAATCTCTATGACATGGCGTTCATCGGCACTGACGGGATTCTCGATGTGGATATCATCGATCGGGTCGAAATTATCCGGGGTCCGGGATCATCCTTATATGGAAGCAATGCCCTGTTTGCAGTCGTGAATGTGATTACCAAACGGGGGCGTGATTTAAAAGGGATGGAAGTTTCCGGAGAAGCGGCCCGGTACGACACCTACAAGGGACGGCTCAGTTACGGCGATCGATATTCGAACGGGATCGAAGCATTGTTTTCAGGCACGGTGTACGACAGCAAAGGACCCAGTCTCTTCTTTCCGGAATATAACTCACCAACAACCAATCACGGCCTTACCAGTGGAACTGATTATGATCGGTTCCATAGTCTTTTCGTGAAAACATCCTACCGCGATTTTACGCTTCAGGCGGCATCCCTTTCAAGAATCAAGGGCATTCCAACCGGATCGTTTGAGACGGATTTTAATAATCCGGACAATAGAACCAGAGATCAGAGAGCTTATCTGGATTTACAATATGACCATGCGATTACCGCCAAAAACCAGGTATCCGCACGGCTGTTTTATGACTACTATAAATACACGGGGGATTATATTACCTCGGGTGTTACCAACAAGGATCGGGGTCTGGGTGAATGGTGGGGGGGAGAGATCAAGCTTTCATCTCGCTCTTTCAATAATCATCGTTTAATCGTCGGGACAGAATACACCTTTAACAATCATCTCGATCAAAGAAATCATGATGTATATCCCTATGGAGTCTATCTTGATGATCAGCGACGCTCTGAGTTTTGGGCTGCTTATATCCAGGATGAAATAACCCTGATCAGAAAGAAGCTCGTGTTCAATGCAGGGTTGCGTTATGACAATTATAATACATTCACCGACACGCTCAATCCGAGGCTTGCGCTCATTTATACCCCATGGGGAAAAAGCATCTTCAAGGCGCTGTTCGGGACGGCGTTCCGGGCTCCCAGTCCGTTTGAATTGTATTATCAAAGTCCGACGAACTCGCCGAATGCTGACCTGAAGCCAGAACGCATTTCCACCTATGAAGTGGTATACGAGCAATACTTAGGAGATCATTGCCGTGCCACAGCCGCAGGTTTTTTTTATAAAATTTATAACCTTATTGATCAGATGGAAACAGCGCCGGGAAGCGGCATTACCATTTTCAGAAATCTTGGCCAGATTCAATCCCACGGATTCGAGATCGAACTGGAGAACAAATGGGCAAACGGAATCGAAGGACGGATCAGCTATGCCTTTCAGAAAACCGTCGATCTTGCCACGGATGGCATTCTTTCGAATTCACCCGAACACATGGTAAAAGCAAATCTTATCCTCCCGTTGTGGCGCAATAAGCTCTTTGCTGGCGTCGAACAGCAGTATACCAGCTTGCGAAAAACGATCGATAACAGCTATACATCCGAATTTTTTATCACCAATATAACGCTCTTTGCTCAGCGCATGGCAAAAGGGCTCGAACTTTCGGCAAGTGTTTACAATGTTTTTAACACACGGTACTCGGATCCTGTTTCCGCTGATTTTATGCCGGTTACCGCGGTGCAGCAGGATCAACGCGCCTATCGGGTAAAACTGACCTACGCATTTTAACATCAGGGCTCAATCATGATCGGAATCAAACTGTTTTTCCATTGTCTTGTCTCCTGCCTGTGTGTGGTACCGCTTTTTTATGCCGCCAACGCGTCTGGAAACGATAAAATTGCCGTGCTCATCAGCTCATCAGAATCACGGTTCGATGAAGCTTTGGCCGGATTCAAGGAATACCTTTCAAACCAAAACATACAGGCAGCATATGAAATCCATCATGTCAGCGGCGATGTTTTTACAACCGAGCAAACCGTCCAGCATATCCGGAAAAGCAAGCCCCGGATGATTTTTACGCTCGGCTCCCTGGGAACAGAAGCCGTGATGAAAAGAATTACCGATATTCCTGTTGTTGCATGTCTGGTTATGCGATCAGACATACTCAAAAAATCCACAAATGCCACGGGCGTTGGTCTTGAATTTCCGCTTGAAACCCAGTTTTCCTGGTTGAAAACGATCCTGCCGAAGGCAAAAACCATCGGCGTTCTGTACAATCCTGCTGAAAACACCAAGCGGATCGAGGATGCGAAACGCATTGCACGACGTCTCGGGCTCCGTCTTGAAGCAGTAGAAGTATTTACTCCGCAGGATATCCCGTCTGCTCTTGCCACCCTTGCCAGGTCTGCCGATGCCATCTGGGGACTTGCGGATTCGCTCATCATGTCGCCCCACATGGCCAAGCATATCCTGTTATTCGCATTCCGGAACAAGATCCCGTTAATCGGGCTTTCAGAAACATGGGTGAAGGCCGGTGCACTGTATTCCCTTGAACGGGATTACTCGGATCTGGGAAGCCAGTGCGGAAGCATGGCGTTGCAAATATGGAACAATGCGCATCCCCGTTCCATTGCTCCGGCGACGCCGAGAAAAATCTTTTACTCAATTAATTTAAAGACGGCGGAACACATAAAACTTCTGCTTCCGGACGAGATTGTGCAAAAGGCCCGAACGGTTTATTGAGGAAATAATGCGTATTTTATTTCGACCCTACAAACAACTCAGCCTTGCCTCAAAGTTCAATATTCTCACCATCGCCCTGATCCTTGCGACGTCGGTGGGAATCTGCATTTTCATGATACGGCTGGAAATGACCAATTACTATCAGGAACTCAGGAATTACGGAAAGACAATCGCAAATACCACCGCCAAAAACTGCGAGCTGGGAATGTATACGGAAAATGAATCGCTTCTCCTGCCTGTTCTGGAAAGCCTTTCCGCGGATTCGGAAATCGCCTATGTGTCTATTATGAACCGACAGCACAAAGTACTTGCTTCACGCGTGTTCAACGGCATAAAAGAGCTTCCGTCTTTGAATACTCCGCGAACCAGCATGAGCACGACCGTGGATTACCAGGACCTGGCTGACCGGAACGGCCGGCCGTATCTGGATATTCTTGCTCCGCTAATCAGCGCGGAAAATCGGGAACTAACCGATGTCCTCTTTAAAGATGACGCTATCGTGCGCGAGCCAGCAGTCATCGGGTATGTCCGGCTGGGCATGTCGCAAGAGGGCCTCCAAAAACGAATTCGCCAGTTGCTTGTTTCTGTTGTTCTGTTCACAACATTCCTCGTTGGTCTCGGAATCTTTTTGACGATCCTGCATTCCCGAAGGATCACGTCCCCCCTCAAAAGACTTACCGCCGCTACCAAGGATATATCGGAAGGACGGTTCGACATCCCGTTTACGATCAGGACAAGCGATGAAATTTCAGACCTCGCAAAGTCGTTCGATCATATGCGAGATCGCTTGCGTGTGTATCATGCCCAGGTCGAAGAGCGGATTGCGGAAGAACAGCGCCACATCATGGAAAAGGAAAAGCTGATGATGGATCTTCATGACGGGATTGGAGGAATCACAACCAATATCAGCATTCTTTCGGAACTTGCGCAGAAAACAACTGATATGGACGGGATCAAGAAAACGCTTGCCATCATCGCACAGCTTTCCCGTGAAGGGATATCGGAAATACGCAGTTTTATGCAAAGCCTTGACAGCAGAGAATTGCGCTGGCAGGTTCTTGCCTCTGAAATCCGGAAACAAGGGACCGCGCTCCTGGAACCGCATCAAATCCGGTTTGCCGCTGAAACCTCGGTGGAAGATATCTCTGAGCAACCGGGGAGCCTGTTATGGGTGAATTTGTTTCGGATATATAAGGAAGCATTAACAAATATTATAAAACACGCACGTGCAGAATCCGTGTCCGTTCAGCTGACCGTAAGCAGCGAAGGGCTTCTTCTCGAAATTCAGGATAATGGAATTGGATGGAATGATCAGGCAAACCAGGGAAGAGGTCTGCCAAACATGAACAAACGCGCGCTGGAAATGGGAGGAACCATTACCGTGTTTTCTCCGGGAAAGGGAACCTGCATCCGCCTTGCTGTTCCCTTTCATAGCGCGCTGGAAACTCCGTCTCATACTCCATGATGTCTGCTCGCATATTCCTTACAACAACCTCTGAAAGCCAAACCCGTCACTCGTTTGAAAACAACATAGTCTATACTTGAGATGAGCGTGACAGTTTCGGTTTCGAGTATGCAACGGCAATCAGCATGGATATGATTCCGGAAGTCCCGGGGTATTCTTTTTAAACCACAACATCAGCTTGCAAAATGGCAAAAAGTTTTAGACCCATCCGCGCATTTTGCAGGCCTGTGCAACGCGATCGACCGCAATTTCATAGGCTGCATCGCGCATGGCGATATTCTTCATTCTGGCCAGCTCATACACTGCACGAAATGCGGATGTCATTTTCGTATCCAGCTTGTTCAACACTTCATCTTTTTCCCAATAATAGTTCATGTTGCACTGAACCTGTTCGAAATAGCTGCAGGTAACCCCTCCGGCATTCGCAAGAAAATCCGGAATGACGAAAATGCCGCGCTTGCTGATGGTCATATCCGCTTCCGGCGCAGTTGGTCCGTTGGCGCCCTCGACAATGAGTTTTACCTGGGGACTGATATTTTTTACGGTATCATTGTTAATTTGATTTTCAAGCGCTGCGGGAACAAGAATGTCCACATTCTGTTCGATCCATGCTGATCCGGGAAGAATTTCATATCCGATGGATTCAGCCTTCTTCTTGTCAATTCCTCCGAATTGATCGGTAATGTTTTTCAGTTCCTTCAGAATAATCCCTGTTTTTTTCTTGTACGTGTATGCCTTGCCATCGTTCTGATCCCAGCACGCAACGGCAATCACCGTTCCCCCAAGCTGCTGATAGAGTTGAATCGCAGGCTGGGCAACATTCCCGAATCCCTGGAAACTGGCAACCGTATTTTTCAAGGGGATGTTCAGTTCTTTCATTGCCTCACGAAGCGTATACACAAGACCGTAACCCGTGGCGTCCGTTCTTCCGAGCGATCCCCCCATGCCGACCGGTTTGCCGGTGATAAAGCCGGGATATTTTTTCTGATGGATCGTTTCATACTCATCCAGGATCCAGAGCATATGCTGGGAATTGGTCATCACATCCGGAGCCGGAACATCCTGCAAAGGACCGACATTGTGTGCTATCTGGCGAACCCAACCCCGACAGAGATTTTCCTGTTCCTTCAGGCTCAGGCGGTGAGGATCGCAGATAACTCCTCCCTTACCTCCGCCGAGCGGAATGTCGACCACAGAAGTTTTCCACGTCATCCACATGGAAAGTGCTCGAACCATGTCGGTGGTCTCTTTGGGATGAAAACGAATCCCGCCTTTTGCAGGTCCGCGCGCATCATTATGCATGATCCTGAATCCGTGAAATACTTCAATGGTACCGTTGTCCATATGGACGGGAATCAAAAAATGATATTCGCGCATCGGATTGCGAAGCAGCTCGCGGGTTGCCTTGTCGAGATGCAGTACCCCGGCAACTTTGTCAAACTGGGACTGGGCGATATGGAACGGATTGTAACTGGCATGAGACATGACTTTCATTCCCCCCTTTCTGGTGCATCTAACCCGTTTTTAAAGTGGGTCAGGAACAATGTAGAGACAATGATACTCATGATTCATTTGAATCGCATACTGCACAGTAGTGTCTGGGGTAAGTCAGAGAAGTGAAACGTATGGTGATGCTTCCTGATGCTTAACTGCAAAAATACAATGCTTCTGCAGGCAGGTCAAGCGAAAAACCGGTGTATCAAACATTCCTTTTCCCTTCTGACGACAGCGCTCTTTGAAGCTGTTTACTTCCTGTCGTCTTTTCCAAAAATAGCCTTGAGATCCTCTTCAGGAGATATAATCGGCTGAAGTTTAAAATTCTTAACCAGCACATTAAGAATATTGGGGGTAAGGAAAGCGGGCAAGGAAGGGCCAAGCCGGATATTTTGAATATTGAGGGATAAGAGCGTAAGAAGCACGGCCACAGCCTTCTGTTCATACCAGGAAAGCACCAGGGAAAGCGGTAGATCATTGATCCCGACATGCACCGCATCGGCAAGCGCCTGAGCGATTTTGACTGCTGAATAGGCATCATTACATTGACCGATATCAAGAAGCCGTGGGATGCCATCGATGGTACCCAGATTGCGGTCAAAGAACCGGAATTTACCACATGCCAATGTCAACACAATACAATCTTTTGGGACTTTTTCAACAAACGCAGTATAATAATTGCGACCAGGTTTTGATCCGTCACAACCGCCAACCAAAAAGATATGTCGGATTTTTTTTTCTTTGAGCGCCTCAATAATTTTATCCGCGATTCCAAGAACCGTATCTCTTCCAAAACCGACAAGAATCGTCTTTCCCGGAACATCCGCAGGAAAACCGGGAAGAGCACGCGCCCTGTTGATCGCCGGTTTAAAATCATGGTTTGCAAGGTGAGGAATTCCCGGCCAGCCGGTCAAGCCGGTTGTAAAAATTCTGTCCTGATACGAACCTTGGGGTTTTTGAAGACAATTCGTGGTCATCACGATAGCACCGGGAAATGCACCGAATTCCTTATGCTGATTCTGCCAGGCAGTTCCCCAATGCCCGTAAAAATGAGCATATTGTTTTAATTTTGGATATGCATGCGTCGGCAGCATCTCACCATGCGTGTATACAAAAATACCGGTTCCTTCCGTTTGTTCAAGAATGGTTTCCAAATCCTTAAGATCATGTCCGGAAACCAGAAGCGCTTTTCCTTTTTTGACCCCGAGCGGCACTTCCGTCGGGACCGGATGCCCATAGGTCCCCGTATTCCCCGCATCCAGGAGCTCCATGGCACGAAGATTAATCTCGCCGCATTTCAGTACCCGTTGCACCCAATCCGAAAGAGATAATGACCGGTTCAGCGTTGCTGCAAGTGCCTCGTGGATGAAGGCAAAGACTGCATCATCTTCCTGTCCGAGAATATGCGCATGATCGGTATACGCAGCTACACCTTTTAATCCATAGACAAGCAGGTCCTGAAGCGCCTTGATATCCGGATCGATTGAGGAATCAGCCTTGACACCGACCGCCTCTCCTTGTTTGATGAGCTCTGCACGTTCAGAAGCCGGTTCAAACTGCGCCGCGGGCTCGCTCAGGGATATATTGATTTTTTTCTGAAGAGCTTTTCTGATCGCAACACAGCGATGAAGAAGAGCAACAAACCGGTCTGGATCGAAATCAACGTTCGTGAGTGTGGAAAAAAGCGCTTCAACCGTAAATACATTCGCATCGCGGTCTGCAATACTTTTTTTCCTGGCTTCCACGGCATACAAGGCAAGACCTTTGAGCCCAAAGAGGAGAAGGTCCTGGAGAGCAGCAACATCAGGTTGCTTCCCGCAAACACCGATTTTCGTACACCCGGTTCCCTGTGCTGTCTGTTCGCATTGATAACAAAACATGGCATGCCTCCTTTAAGAATTCTTGTGTAAGTATACCAGCAGAGAATAAAATCTGCATGTCTTTCTCAGACATTCCCCTCCCTCTTGGAGGATAGTAACGTATTTCGTCTTCTGAACCGGCTCTTCCTACGTGATATACTATTCTTGCATATTTTCTGAAGCAGATACCCTACGCACCAGGAAAGAAGCGTATGCCCAATAGTCCGGTACGTGTCCGATGCATGTCCTGCAAAACACTGAACCGTGTGCCAGCTGACAAGCTGAATGCGCATCCGGTCTGCGGGCAATGCAAAAAACCACTCGAGGTTCCAACCTCACCGGTCAGCGCCACAACAGTAACGTATCAACAGCAGGTAGAGGACTGGCCAGAACTGCTGCTTGCCGAATTCTGGGCGAAGTGGTGCGGTTACTGCCGTATGATGGAACCGTATCTTGCGGAACTTGCACAGAAGAGGGCGGGCCGGCTGAAAGTAATTCAAATTGATGTTGATAGTGAACCGATGCTTGCTTCACGATTTGTGATTAAAGCGACCCCTGCTTTTATTCTCTATCGCAATGGCATTCAGATCGGGCGGCTTGACGGAGCTCCTGCCAAATCTTCTGATCTTGAGCTCTGGATGGATCGCGAACTTCCGGGGTCGTTTCCTTCCTCGTAAAACGTCTTCTTGTAGAGGTCAGTGTGTCGGGGATATTTTTTTGAGATACGCGTGAGCGGCTTTCTCGCGGTGAGGATATTTTTTAGCAAGCGTTTCAAACGCTCTGCGTGCGTTCTTTGTTTCTCCAAGCTCCATATAGGACAATCCCGCATAATAGAGTGCATCTTCTATAGCGGACGATTCGGGATAGGTCTTCATCAGATTTTCACAGCGGTTTACTGCCGACTTGTATGAATCTTTTTTATAATAGAATTTTGCAACATATAGTTCATACTTCGCAAGCCGGTCCTTGCAGGTATCGATATACGGCTGGGCATTCTGGGCATAGCTGCTTCGAGGATACCGTTCAATGAGCCGGAGGAATTCCTTAATTGCATTTTGAACAGGCGCCGGGTCACGGTCGATGGTGGAAAACTCGTTATAACTGCAGAGAGCAACCTGGTTTTGAGCATACGGCGCATACTTATTCACCGGATGATAATTTAAAAACGCCTGATATTCGACCTGTGCTTCGCTGTATTTTTTTTCCCCGTAATAGGTATCCGCGATCCTGAGCATGATCACCGGATCATAGCTTTTATCAGGTGATTTTTCCTGAATTTCCTGGTAGCCCATGCGTGCGGTTTCATAATCCGCTTCTTGCATTTTTTCTTCTGCAATGCCGAATGCTGTCATAGGATCGAACGGCGGTTCCGAGGCACATCCGGAAACGAAAAGCAAAAAAAGCATTATAACGACTGTTTTTTTCATAAGAAGAAAGACCTGTTCAATGGTGCCGAAGGGGGGACCCCTTACATGAGGTACACAGATTCACTACGGCAACGCGGACAATATATCATTATCGACTTTCACCTGTCAATAAAAATGCCCTGCGATTCAGACAATCACTAATAGAAGGCAAGTAGCCCCCCCTCTGTGAGGCGATAACCTCATGCGGCTACCTCACACAATACGTTTCCAAAAATAGCTCCTAAATAATATATGTTTTATACCTCTATTTTCTCGCAAAATTGGAAATGCAGCAATAACTAGGCATTAATTGTAGCATTTTAAGGTATTAGTTAGCCAAAACTATTATAATTACGACCTGCGCATACTCGAAAATAGCAATAAAAACTATAGTTGATTTGAAACTTTTAGCATGGTATAGTTGAAACAATTTTCGGGAGGCCATCCTGCGCAATTCAGTACCCTGTGTTTTGCATCAGTCGGAGATCGATAATGGACAACCTAATAAGCCTGCTTGATAGCCGCTTTCATTTAGAGGTCATTGATTGCAAGAGTGATTGCGATATAACGTACCATGAGTCAATCAGCAAAGATGTGCTCGGCATAGATCATATCCACCATCTGTTATCTAATAGCGTCGACCTATTTCATTCTGTTAATCTGCCCGTGGCTTTGAAATTAAAAAATGGAAAAGAGTACCAGATGGTCGCTCGATACTGGGTTCTCAAATATGTGTTGGACAACAGAAAAAATCAATTTCCGGCCATCATTTTTGAAGACCCCGAACTGCTACCCGAAGTCCTCAAGCTTGAGAAACTTGAAAACGAGTATTTCATGCGAAAAGAGAGTATGCCTGAGGTTTACAAAAATGTCCCCAAGTTAACCCAAAAAAAGTCAAAGGTCATTAAAACACAGCCTGCCTCTACATCGCGTGCTACAAATAGAAGGCATGCCTCCAAGGACTCGGGGCGAAGGTGCCCCTTCTGCCCTGGACCGCTTGCAAAAGCGACCGGGAAATATAATGACCCCCAGGGTGACCTGCTTACTCAAGATGGTCCCCATGCAATCAAGTGCGGCTATAATAGCAATAAATATAAATGCTCTTTTGTTGCGACAATGACCGATGTTGAGTTTAACGATTTCAAAAACACGAATAAAGAGTTTTTAACGCAGGAGTGGTTGGTACGAGTACTGGGGAAAACATGTCCGGTTTGCGGAGACGAGGTATATAGGAGAACCATACGTAAAGACAATGGCAAAATTGAGGTTTGGGAACGATGTCGCAAAATCAATCAATCACGCGGCGGAAACTGCAGTTGGAAAACCCTTATTCAATAAATAACCATGTCCACTTCAATCCAAAACATGCTGCTAACGCTTTACAAGGTTTCCCGGACACCTTACAAGGTAGAATCCGACGTCCCCTACCCGCTGAAGAAGAACTACTTGAGCAATCCCGACACGGTCTCCTATATAAAAACTATCCAGGATTCCATGGTCGTCCAACCGCTAAAAAGCCCGGGGGTCACGGATGAAGACATAAAGACCGTTATTCTTTTCATGCTTCAACTCGTGAACACCCAGATCGACCTCGAAGGCGTTCTGTTAATAAAACCTTCCCTCGAATACCTGATCAACGAAGCTTACGATGAGGCCAAGATAGCTAAAGGAGATGCCGATAGAAGCGCAATCGAGTTAATAACGAAAGAATGGTACAAAAAACTTAAAAATAATCCGAATTACACGTTGAAGTGTTATGAAAGATGCCCCGATTACGAGAAATCTCCTTTACTCTCCTGCCATACCGTAGCATATGAAAGCTGTAAACTGCGGGAGGGAACCACCCCCTTCTATGCCACATACGCATATGAGTTTCATAAGCGATTGCGATTCAATGAGAGCCTGGCACTGGATAATGATACCCATATAGGATACGTAAGGTCGACCCGCTTTTTCTTTTTGCACTGTTCGCAGGAAACCAAGAAAAGGACTGACCTAAAACCTAATAAATTACCGACATCTATTGTCAAAAATTTTCTTACCGGATATAAGGCGTCTCGTATGGGGCATTCAAAATTGGAGAAGATAGAGGAAACAGCTGAGACCCATAAGGGGAGGCTTCATGACCTCTGGCACTGGAGAGAAGTGCCGTCGAGGCAACGGTTTAGAAAAGGCGTCTCATATTCCTCGAAGGAATCGGACGATCTTCCTTCTCCTGGTGGAATCCTTGAAGAGGACCCTGAATTTAAGAGCACGGGTTTACCGATAGAAGACGATGGCGACGAAAAAGATGAGTGGGACGGATCCGAGTGTAACCCCGGGGAGGATTGGAACTTTGCATCTCATCCCGGCGAGGACGCACAGACAACAACCGACAAGGATCCGGAAATTCGTGATGCCAAATGGTTAGATCGTTTTCATCTCCGAAATTTTCATTTTTTTTGGGAAGCAAAATACCTGGACCTCTTTCATTATGGCATCCTTTACCATGCCATGATGGCCCTTTTGAATACACAGCCAGTGGCCTTAAACAAAATATTAGTCATTTACCTTTACCTGTTGATCCATACAGGCATAGGTAGCAATAGGCTCCTTAATCTTCGTGGCTCAAGCAAAGCAATAATTCCGGAAACTGAGCTGGAATTGATCAAAATTAAAGACAGATATTATCTTTTGAATCCTACACTGATTACATTGCGGACCATTCCAGAGCCAGGGATATGCCTTCCCACGTCAAAAAAAGTACATATACCTATTCCTGATAGCATCGCCAAGCTGTTCCCTGCCGATATCCTCGAAAACGAGTATATATTCAGCTATGTGAACAAAGACAAAAACAACGACAAACCACTACGCTTGCATCCAGACTCAATCTTTGCTTTTCTTGAGGATGTAAATGAAAGCTTCAAACGATATAAATTAAAAATAACACTTCCAAGGATCGCATCATCCTTTCAGCCTTTGTACCACCATAGATACGGCTTAGACCCAATTATTGCGTGCCATATTAGTGGAAAGGACCGCCAGAGATTATTCGGGGCACAAATGCACTATATCTATGTCGAACACAAAAAGCTCGCCAAGGCATATCTTGCAACATTCAATGAGGTTGATTTCAACATCCGTAGAAACCTCAACCTGTGCATTAAAAATAAACTTATTAAGGCTGAGTTGAAACCGTTTGGGCGTGACAAACTGGATGTGACGCTGGATGATCATTTTTATGGTTACGGATCGCCCTTTATCCCAAAGAACGAATATATAGTAAAAATCATAAAGACCCTCAGGAAAGCAGTTGAAAATGAGGAGGATATTGTCGACCGCCATAACCTCTATACCATCTATATATATCTTGGCCTCCAATTCGCAACGGCCTTACGTCCCCGGAATAAACCACAGTTGCCGTGGACACGCTTCAATTCTATGGCAGGGACCCTCCTTATAAAGGACAAATTAAGCGAAAGATTTCGTGAAGAACGATTACTACCGCTGCCAAGAGTCATCCTTGCCTTAGTGAACAACCTGAAATCCGGATTAAACGCTCTGGAAGATTTCGTTTTGCGTAATATCAACATGAAAGAACAGCACGACAGAACAAAAATGATGATCTTTTTTATTGACGAGAAAGGCCGATTTATCCCTTTCACTATTAAAGACATGATAGAGCGACTGAAAAAAATCGGCATTGACTATACCCTACCCCCCAACATGCCCAGGCACTACTGCCGATCGTATCTTCATGACAGGGTCAGCGCCGATTTGTCTGATATCTGGATGGGGCATCAGCATCTGGGGCGGGAAGTCATGAGTATTATTTCTTCGTCGGTATTTGCCGACGCGGTGCGGATATGTCGTCCGCACATTGATAAAATGATGGCCGATATTTGCTTTGCTGAAGTCGCCTATATCCCCAATGATGCTTAGTATAGCTTCCCTAAAAGAGAGTATAGAATCATCTGGCAAGCGTGTGCTCGCCGCCTATCAAAATCGTTTTACGAGTGAAATAACGAGGGCGGTCGCTGACGTCGTTCTGAATGAACTCCGCAGAAAAAACAAACCTCGGTTATTTGATGACGATGTAGAAATCATCAAGAATAAGCTGATAATTAATAAAAAACCGAATTCGCGGACGACATGGCGACATTATGATTGTTACAATAAACTGGCGACTGATCTCAATAATACTAGTGACATCAAGTGCAAGTTCATATACATCCCTACCCAAATAACCCGGAATCTCATCATCAAAACCTCCGATGAATTACAAGAAAATATCCGGCTGGTACAGATTCTGCACGACGATCTCTTAAACCTTCCCCATCTGAAGGGAGGCACGATCGAACAGGAAGAAATTGAATACATCTGCTCGTTCATCGCTTCTGCCGGAATTTTCGGAAAAATTTTGTTCGACCAATATCATCGGCGTTTACTTTCTATCAAATTCCGAGATGTTCACTTTTCTCCTGTTTATATAAACATACCGTACGTAAATTCAGACGCGTTTTACCGGTATTTCCTCCCCTATCCGGCATCCGCATACTTCATGCGTTTGGTCCTCTTTTATCAGCGAAGATACAAAGAACTAAAGATCAAGAGGCCCTACCAGCCGGAAGACAATGTGATTGTGCCGGTTCATTTCAATGACAAGAATCTCGCCACTAAGTTCAGAAAATGGGCGTCAAAGCGACTTCAGGGAAAGTTTAAGGAAAATAGGGAGCCTGGCTCGCCGGAAATGACTATTGATCAGTTCCGTAACGGGGTAAAATCCGCCTCTGCTGTCGACATAGCGCCGAAGCACCTTCAGGCAAATTGCTACCCACCGTTTATTATCTCGGTCCAATCAGGCGAGATTGAAAGCTACTCATATAGCAATCGTTTTTTTGATTATTTTTTGGGCATAGATACTATCAAGCCGGAGTACCGGAATGAGATAGTGCGGGCTGATGAACAATCCGAACCCGCCGCCAAAATTAACCTTAAAAAAGCCTTGGCCGAAATAAGAAAAATACGAAGGGCACTTTTGAAGAAGCCTGACAGGCTGCCGGAAAGAAGGGCAACTTCGGAAAAAATAAAAGCTGTCGTAGAATCATATAAGCCTCCCCGTCTAAATGAGTCAGACTACTTGAATCTTGAATTATTCGCAAAATGGATCGACAGCATGCTCACGTACAAAACGGATAACGGAAAAAAGAAGACTGCATCAGTCGATAATTACATTCCCAAGATAGAAAAACTACTGTGCGAATTGTCTGACGAGGCGTTCCTTATAGTAGAGATGCCAGTCGAAAAACTAAAAACAGCGGTAATCCGCGCCATGAGGCCTCTTAACTCCTCCGCGATCAGAAAAGTCATAAAGTTGTTTTGCTATTTCGTTGATATTGAAAATGATGCTTTTCAAAATTTAGACTGGACTGACCCCGAATTAAAGAAAAATAATGTCCCTTCCCTGAAACCGCTCATCCCGCCACATGCTCTGCAATATGCCATAAGCTTGTTTCCCCGTGAATTTTCAGGGCAAAGGAAAGAACGAAAATCAATCGGCATACTCACTGATGCAATGAAGCGGGCTTTACATAAAACCGAGACGCTAAAACACATGACACAAGTATCATATTATTCAGGCATGAGGATCGATGAAGTTGCATCATTAAAAATCAATAATGTTAATTTTGACGGTGGTATAGCTCTTTGCATCCTTGAAAGTAAGACGGAAAATGGGGAAAGGAACATCCCGTTTGGGAGACTGGCTCCTCTTGAATATATTGAGCAATTCAAAAAATATTACGAAACACGAAAAAAGATGGTTACTGGCGATTCGTTCTTGTTTCCGCAGCTATCATATCGAAAGCAGAAGGGCGGCGAACGACAACTGGTCGAAAAAAAATGGACGAACTACGCATCGAGACTAGTGGCTCGGGTATTTCGAAAACACATTTCCCCAGATTTTGTCTTTCACGACCTGCGTGATTCTTTTGCCAGCCTGTTGCTCTTTAGATGGTTTGTTTTATTCCACGGAGATAAATTACCAAAAAGACCGAAGGGCCTGCGGTGTTACGAGGATGATATGTTCAGCGACGAAAGCCTTAAACGGCTTAGAGGATTGGTTCTAGGCATGTGCAATGATTTAAAAGAGGGGCAAGAGTTGTTCACCTATGCCCTCGCAGTCGTTGCACGCCTCATGGGACACGGAGGGCCGCAGGTAACCTTCAAGTGCTACTTGCACACGACAGACTGGCTCTTCTATTTTTTGTCGAGACATGATAAAGAGCAAAGAGTAGACCTTACCAGTGACCAGGCCATAAGCTTCCATCAAGTTACATATTCCGCTTTACCCGAGAATCTAAGAAAGAAAGGATTAAAAACGATAAAAGTTGATGATTTTTTAAATGGCCAACGGTTAAAGATAAAATATTCCATGTCAGATTATTCGAAGAACTGTCACCAAAGCGACAGGTTCTGAGTAGAATATCAGTAATGCACGGTCTGCCTGAACAGATTGTCGTTGACAACGGCCCTGAGTTCATCAGTAACGCGTTAGATGCTTGGGCATATGAACGAGGGATTAAGCTGCAGTTCATTCGGCCGGGCAAACCGGTTGATAATTGCTACATGGAAAGCTTCAATGGCAGGTTTCGTGATGAGTGTCTTAACGAGAACTGGTTTATGAGCCTCGATCAGGCCAGAAAGATCATTGAGGATTGGCGAATTGATTATAATCAGGTTCGACCCCATAGCTCTCTCGGAGACCTGACTCCTGCTGAATTCAAACTGGAAGAAATGACAAAGATTGGTCAAAACCTCTAATTGCAAGTGGCACTACAAAGGGGGGTAGCTCACACAAGCATGAAGGTAATTATCATTCTGGTAGTAGTCTCATGGCTGATAGGAGTAATTTGTTCTATTCATCTCTGGAGCCAAAAATGTTCAGTCATCCGCAGGCTTCTTTGGTCACTTGTACCGTTTATTCCATTTTTAGGTCCTATAATATATTACGCACTTTTTGAGCCACCACCAGTCCAGCCAAAGGACATGCAGGCACCTGAGAATCCTTACTTGTCAGGATAGCCAAGAGTAAGAAGTTTATTTCATTTTTTGTTGCTCCGGCTGACTGTGACTCAAGGTTTTATTATTTCCTATTCCTCATTGGCGAACCGACTGGATAAGATAAAAATTTACTGATTGATTCAGAAATAGCATAAGCGATTTTCTCGACACCATCATCTTTCAAATATGAAGGTTGATTTTCAATATTTTGTATTTGAAATTCAATAATAGTCACAGGAACTGAAATCATTTGCAGTAGAAAATCACTACTAGATTCTGTTATACAACAAATTTTTGAATCAAGTTTGTATATGTTTTCTTGCATGTAAATTGCGAGTGTCCTACTTTCACTTGTTAGGGTTTCCCGCGTCGCATTTCCCAAATAATCGATCATTTCTTGCGATATTCTTTTATCTGTTTCGTTAGTCTTCTTAAAATTTTTTCTTTTGAATTCAGGGTAGCGAATTCTTATACAATCAATGTTGGTAATTTTAAGCATTATAAATACATACAATTCAGAATTACTTAGCTCTGCCTTTTCTAATTTTTTTTCCCAGCTCTGAGAATAATCACTCTTTTTAAAATTGTAGATTTTTACATCTTCACCATTAAATTTCTTTTTTAAAGTACTTAAAATTTTAGTTGACAGTTTTTCAATTTCAACTTCAGAAGATGATTTTTGTTGCTCATCGTTTAATAATGTATCGATATAAATCTGCTTTATTTTTTTATTCTGTGCCAATGACACAGTAGATATGCAATCAAAGATAAAAAAAATTGTGATAATTATAAAAATTATACGTTTTATCAAAAGATACCTCCTAATATTTAGTTATATGATGTTCTTTTATAATTATGAGGTTCTGTAAATTGATCATTTTCACAGTCCCATCCAGTCTCAAACTTACCGGATAAATAAATAGGGCTAGTAATCCATTGTCCCCATTCTATATCTTTGCCAGGATACTGCTTACCAAATCGTTTGCTGTTTTCTTCGTATACGTCATATATGCATCTTATATTTTTTTCTTTGCAACCACATTTTCCCGATTGACCAACTAACTTAAGAGTATATCTTTGCTCCCATTCTCCATATTTTACATAAATTAATTTTCCATTTTTATCCGTTACATTTCCAGAACCTGACCATCTATTTACTCCTAAGATCGCAATCTCAGGACATTTACCTAATAAATCGAAACCATTAATTGGATTAGCTTGAACATAATCATATATATTAATACCTCCCCTTAGACCAATTGGATCCGCTTCCATGTATCTTCCTATAACCGGATTATAGTCCCTGTAATAGTTATAGTTCAACCCAGTTTCTGCATCAAAGTACTGTCCAGGGAATCTTAGGTTATTCGTGATAGTTGATAAGGTAATCGTCGTTTCTCCAAAAGGTTTGTAATCTCCTGCCCACACAACTGTCTTTGCGCTGTTCGTCATCTTCTGAGGAGTGTCAAGATGATCGTTGTGGTAATAATAGGTGTTCGTTCCTTCAATCTTTGCTAATGGCTGATCATTTAAGTAAATGTATTCTGCTGTAATTGTACCTGAACTATTTGATTCTGCAATGATCAGGCCAGCTTGATTATAATGGAAGATCGTTGTTACACTATTTGCAATCTTCTTTACTCTCTGGTCGTTGCCATTGTAGGTGTATTCACCTTTAGTGACTCCTGCGCCAACTACACGAATAAGTCGTTGGTTATCGTTGTATGTGAAAGCGCGTGCAGCTTCTTCGGTAGTGTTTCCATTATTATCATATCCATAGGATTTGCCATTGGCGCTGGCCAGCTTGTTCGTGTTCGCTGTATAATGTCGGCGTCTCTTGCAGAGTGATCGCCTATTATGAGGGAGACGCACTATCCCCCGGCGCATCTGATCGAGCCATTGGCGAAAGCGCTCAAGGTCTCAACGGACGAGTTGTTGGGCGTAAAACTTATCAAGCAGCAGCGCGATCCGCAATATGCGGCACTATGGCGTCGATTAAAAAAGATAGAGAGCCTTCCGAAACGTGACCAGAAAGCTCTCTTGCATTATCTCGATGCGCTCGTGCAGAAAAATGTGGCGGCTGGGTGAAAATAATGTCGGGTTGCGCTACGCCTAACCCGACCTACCAACTAATAATTTTTATCGAAGCGAGACGGCTTAGTGAGGCGCGGCTCGTCGTTTACACCCAGTGCTTTAAGAGAATCAAGCCAAGCCTTCTTCTCCAATCCCTGTTTTGTTTCGTGTGTCTTGGTGTTTAAAATGAAGTACCCAGGCTTGCAAACCTTTTTTTCCTCGGGAGAAAAGTATTCTTCAGTGGACACGTGACCAACAACTAGTCCGTCTATCACCTTATAGCTATTAACATTTGCATTAACGACAACTAAGTGCTGAGGGTCACTGATCAGTACTGCTCCGCTATAAACACGAACAAGAGAGTAGCCACCAGGAAGGCGGACAGCATAATCGCCACATGCCGATATGCTAAATACGAACAAAGACAACAGCAACAATATAGTATTTTTATTCATATTTAAAAGCTCCCATTTCCCGACACATTGCTTGACCAGTCTGCGTTGATTCGATATGGCGTACCACCTACCTCGATACCCACATCGAGTGGATCTCTAAACCAGTCTCTGATTTTAAAACTCGTAGAGCAACTAAAAGAGAACGTCTTGCTGTTACAGTCTGCGGAAACATTGCAACTAGCTGAACGGAAAAATGTACTCTTGCCGACCGAGAACAGGCAAGGTTCTCCTGTCACGTTAGTTTCCGCTGTATCTGCCAAACCAAAAGACCCTGATTTTGAACCTTTATCGCACTCTTTACATAGAGTACCCGCTTTTGCTGCCGCAGCCATTTGAACTTTGCTTTTAAAAGAATTCACAGAACCCTGCACAGAAGCTGAATTTTGGAATGCACCGAGAAGCCCAACCGCACCAAGGTCAAGTGTGCCACCGCCGGAATAGTATCGTTTAACAAAGTCGAAGGTACAGAAGAGCCCAAGCGGATCGGTAAAACGCAACGGGTTGCCGTTAACATAACGATATGGGTTTATGCCGCCGCTTAACCCGATGGGGTCGCTCTCCATGTAACGCCCGATGATCGCGTGGTAATCGCGGTTTAAATTATAGTTCAACCCAGTCTCAGCATCATAGTACTGCCCTGGGAATCTTAAGTTGTTCGTGATTGTGCTGACGGTAATGGTCGTCTCACCAAATGGTTTATAATCTGCAGACCATACAACCGTCTTTGCACTGTTCGTCATCTTCTGCGGAGTGGCAAGATGATTGTTGTGGTAATAATAAACGTTTGTTCCTTCAATCTTGGCAAGCGGCTGACCATTTATACTCAGCGTCCTAAATGATTGCGCATAGACGTCGAAGCGTATTGTTTGGTTTGCGCCATGCTTCAAACTGGTTCGATACGGCCTGGTTAAGTTGCTCAATCTCCGCGAAGTAACGATTATGCGTACAAAGAGTCCGTGTCAGTTTCCATACCCGCTCTACAGTGTTCAGCTCAGGACTGTACGGCGGCAAAAAAACGAGTTTCAGTTTATGCCGGTATCTGCGAAGCCATGGTCTTAAGAGCTTGGCATGATGCCAGCGAGCGTTATCCAGTACGACAACCATTTTCCGGCCTTGCCGACGATGGCGCACCAACTTTTGTAGAAACGAGAGAAATGTCATGGCGTCAAACTTCTTGCTACGGTTCGTGACCAAATATCCATCTCCACTGCGGACAGCGCCGAAGACCCCAATACTCTTTCGGGTAGGCGCATGCAGAACAATGGGATCAACCTCTTCCGGTGGTATCCACATGGCACATCGTGATCCATGCTGCTGGAAGTGGCACTCGTCTTCAAACCAGAGGTCAAGATCGTTTCTAAGCGCCAGACGCCGGAGTTTTTTTAAACCTTTGCTGTGCTACAGGATCAGCATTCGCGATAACAGGACGTGGCTTTCTCCGGCGGAATCCTAATTGATGGAATAACCGCTGGCATTGCCTGACTCCCATATTCACTCCGAACTGTTGGGACAGATGATGGCTTAGAAGCTTTCCATCCCACAGATTCTGAGAATAGCCCAAATCACGTGGAGAACGACGTAGATCACGCCCGACACGCTTTTGAATGTTAGAATCCACTGTGGTAGGACGTCCCGGTCGTTGAATCTCCTGAAGACCGGCAAAGCCGCTTCGCTCAAAACGATGAACCCAGTACTGTACGGTTCGCGGACTGTGCCCAAAGAGTTTCGCCACCTCCGTGCTGCTATATCCGGAGCTAACTAAGAGGATGCCATGAAGTTTATGATCATATCGAGACTCATCGGATCGCAGAATTTCCTGTTGTACCGAAATCCGCATGATGTCCGCCTCTTTAATTTCGAGTTTGCGCATACTGCCCCCTTTCTTCAGGGAGTATAACAGAAATAAAACTAATGCGCAATTATTTATGTCGCTATGTATAAATATACATATTCCGCTGTTACAGTGCCAGCGCTATTTGATTCTGCGATGATCTGGCCAGTCTGATCGTAATGAAAGATCGTCGTGACTCCGCTCACGAGTTTTTTGACGCGCTGACCATTGCCGTTGTACGTATACTCACCTTTGGTAACGCCTGCATCAACTACACGAATAAGTCGTTGGTTATCGTTGTATGTGAAAGCGCGTGCAGCTTCGGCTGTGGTATTTCCGTTATTATCATATCCATAAGATTTGCCGTTGGCGCTGGCCAGCTTGTTCGTGTTCGCTGTATAAGTATAGGCATTCGTATTCTCTGTCTTTCGATTTCCTACTCCGTCATACGTCCATGCAAGGCTTCCCCAAATGCCACTTGAAGTACCGGCAGAGAGACGGTCGAGAGCGTCATAGGTGAATGATTTATTCTTGGTTGCTTCAATACTATTTGTCATAGCAGTGATGTTTCCATTGGCGTCGAATGCGGATGCCAGATTCAGGATGCCGGGGACTACAATGCTGCTCAATCTATATTGATTGTCATAACTAATCGTTTCAGTAAGTCCATTCCCGTATGTTAACCCACTCATCCCTCCGAATGGTTTGTAAATAATACTTGATGCGAGATTGGCAGCGCCGTTGAGGACGGATACTGCTCTATCGTTGGTGTAATTGTAAGTAATCACCTTTCCAGACGGATAGGTCATGGTTTTCATGTTGCCGTTTTGATCATAGGTGTATTGAGTAATATACGTTTTGCTGTCGATTATTTTCGTCTCTTTTGTTATCTGCCCTTTTTTTGAATATTCATAACCCGTTTTTCCTGATGCATCTGCCATGCTGCAAAGTCTGCCTTTGCCGTTTGTGCAAGTGTCATAGGCATAGGTAATATCGGTATCTGATGGGAAATCTATTTTTGTGAGGCGATTGGCTGCATCATATTGGTATGAGATTGTGGTGTTTGTTGCATCTTTCTTGCTGGTCATGTTTCCAGCTGGATCGTATGTGTAGGTCGTGGTTCCGGTATCTGGTGATATGACTTGATAGACCCTACCTTTGTCATCGTATTTGTAGATAATCGCATTCCAGTGCTTATTAGATAGTTTAAACTATCGACTTGTCTTCGGTGTTTTTACTGGATTGTTGTCTTGACAAGAATCCTTATTATCGCTTATCGGGGTACTCGGCCCTACAACGGTACCATCCATAAGAACCATCGTGCTAAAATAACTACTGGCGCTAATGCCATCAAAATCTGTAGCTGCGCTGGCCGCTATGCTATAGTACCATCTATCCTTAAAATTGCGATCCCATATCGGCATTAAAGAAATTGAGACAATTCGAAAATTGGTAAACCTTGGGTACTTTTTTTTGATCCACTGTTGTGCTACAGCGATAGCCTTGTGAATAGGATAAGGTGGTTCCTTATCCAACTTCCAGTTCGGACATTTTTCAAGAACAGCCCGTGTTGTAACAAACACCGTTCTTTTACCACTCTCATCTACGTGTTCCGTCAAATGAACAATGTCACTTGCAAATCCCTTGACTGTGAACAAACTGAAAGTCAGTATAGTAATTATATATTTTTTCATTTTTTCTCCTGCAACCATACTGTTGTTTAATGAGAGAACCGTTTATGGTCAAATTTAAAAAATTTATCTCTGCTACAATTAACTAATAAGGTTTTATTCCATTCTTTGTCTTGATTGTCGTACTCATATCTAATAAACAGTACAATTCGCACCGTTTTTTCTTTATCAGTCCAAGTTGCAATGTAGCGCGCAGGCGGCTTAGACGTCGCATCCCAGGATCCGGTATTGCTATTAAAATTTTCCCAGATTCTTGTGCCATAACCATCTTCCGAATATGGGATGAAACCACGTGCTAGGAACTCTTTATCGTAAAAAGAAGTAACTTCAGCCGCAGGAAAACTAATTTTTACTTTATAAAACAATTCTTCTTCCCATGCCGATTCTTTCATGTTGCTACTTACATTAAAACCAGTGGAATATATAGGGAGATTGTTATTTAGAGGTTTGTTTCGCTCTCCATTTGCGAAGCCAATAAAGATTATGAATAAACCAATAAGTGATGTTAAAACTATAGAATGTTTTTTTCTCATACTCTTCCTCACTCTCACTTTGAATAAATTCCTGGGGGAGGCGGGAAAATAGGCTGGCAACTGCAGCCGCCGCCGCTTTTTTCCTTTCCAGGTGTTGCAAACATAGAGCCTTTTTCTTCTTTATATTCGGTACCTCCATACTTCGAGTATTCCACAGTAAAGCTAGTAGTCGATTCTTCCGTTTTAAAATATGTAATTTCCTTGCCGCATTTATCTTTTTCTCTACAGAAAAGTAAATTTATAGTTTTATAATTATCTGTCAATGTTACATCTATTCGTTTAGCGCGATGAAAATTACACCAACAGAGCATGTTAATGCGGCTATAGCCAGTATATATCCAATTTCCGTAAAAAGTTATTTCTTTTACGTCTTGCCAGTTAATGGTTGACGAGGAAGCAACCTCACATGAAAGGCCAAAAATATCTATAAAAATAACCGGATTATTTCCAACAAAAGCATAAAGATGATTAAACCCTTTATTAATTCCACTTAAATCGCTTTGCAAATACCTTCCTATCTCTGGGTTGTAATCGCGGTAATAATTGTAGTTCATTCCTGTCTCTGCATCAAAGTATTGCCCAGGGAAGCGGAGATTCAGATTTGCGGTACCAGTAATCGTCGCTCCATTTCCAAAGGGTTTTGTTGTAATCTCCCAAACTTTCGCTCGTGTTGCCGCCGTCATCGCAACCGGTGTGCCGAGATGGTCGTTATGAATGTAGTTCGTACCAGATAAATCGATTTTTGCTAGCGGTTTGCTGTTTAAATAAACATATTCCGCTGTTGTTGCTCCAGTGTTATCAGACTCCGCAATCAGCTGCCCCCGTAGATCGTAATGGAACACTGTTGTTTTGCCATTTACGATTTTCTTGACGCGCTGAGCGTTCGCATTGTAAGTGTACTCCCCTTTGGTGACACCAGCATCGACTACACGGACTAAGCGCTGATTGTCGTTATAAACAAACACTCGTGAGCTTTCCTCAGTCGTATTGCCATTGTTATCATAGTTGTATGCTTTGCCATTTGCGCTGCTTAGTTTATTTGTGCCTGTCCTATACGTATAGCTATTCAAATTCTCCATCTGTCTATTCCCTACGCCGTCATAAGTCCAAGTGAGAGTGCCCCATATTCCTGGTGCCGCCGCTGTAGAAAGACGGTCGAGTGAGTCGTAGCTAAATGACTTGTTCTTTGCCACATCGAGCGTATTATTGATAGCAGTAATATTGCCATTCGAGTCATAAGAAGAATAATTGAGGCTCATCACAGGACTAGCCGTGATCGAACTTATGCGATATTGATTGTCATAATTAACAGTTCCTATTATTCCATTGCCGTAAGTAATCGAACTCAATCCTCCAAACGGCTTGTAGTTAATATTCGTTGCGAGGTTAGCGGCATTATTTAACACGCTTACGGCTTTGTCATTCGCGTAGTTATATGTAATTACGCGACCGCTTGGATATGTCATCGTTTTTAGATTGCGATTCATATCATATGAGTATTGAATAACGTAAGTCACTCCATCGATCACCTTTGTTTCTTTTCGTAACTGCCCCTTTGGTGTATACTCGTACGCTGTGGTTCCTAAGGAATCGGTCATCGAACATAAAAGACCCTTGCCATTCAGACACGAATCATAAATATAAACAATGTCTGTGTCAGTTGGAAAATCGATCTTCGTCAGGCGATTTACTGCATCATATTGGTAAGTGATTGTGGTGTTTGTTGCATCCTTTTTGCTGGTCATGTTTCCTGCTGGATCGTAGGTGTAGGTCGTGGTTCCCGTATCTGGTGAGATGGTTTGATAGACCCTACCTTTGTCGTCGTATTTATACGTTGTGGTATTATTGTTTGCATCTTTGACTGAAGCTAAATTGCTACTCGTATCATAGGTGTACGCTGTTGTAACGGTTCCTGGTTGAATTACCGTGATGAGCCTATTGAGCGCATCATAAGCATAGGTCGTAGTGTTGGTCTTCGGGTCTTTTGCGCTTATGCGGTTACCATGGTAGTCATATCCGTACTGCGTATACGTGCTGTCCGGGTTCGTGACCTTGGAAAGCCGGTTAAGGGCATCATATTGATAGCTCAGTGTTTTTTGGAGGGTATTACTTGCATCTTTGATTTCTTCTTTTAATCTGTTTCCTGCGCTGTCATAAGTATAATTGATAGTGTTATTCTGGTTGTCTTTTATGGTTATAAGATTTCCCAGAGTATCATAGGTGTAATAGATCGTGTTCCCTTCGGGAAGAATAATATGGTCTATTTTGTCGGTTGATCCACTCCCGCCGCAGGATGAGCAGCCGCCTGAACCGGAAACATAGAAATATTGGGTTGCTGCAGTGTCTCCTGCTGCTTTGACCGTGAGAACCCTGCCATTAGTGTCATAAGTGTAAGTGGTGGCATTGCCATTGGGATCGGTGATGGTCTGAGGATTCCCTAGCTGGTCATGGTTACTGTAAGTTGTTGTTCCGATAAGGGGTTGGGCTACTGAGAGAAGATTTCCTGTTGCAGAATCGTATGAGTATGTGGTTATGTCACTTACATCGGTTCTGGGGCCATCTATGGTTTTGATTCTGCCATTTGAATCATAGGTAAAGGTGGTTGTATATGAGAAGGTTGTAGCATTCCCTAAGAGCCCTGTCTCAGTTGTGGTTAAGAGATTTCCATTGGTGTCATAGGTGTTGGTTATGACTTTATTCTGGGCTGGGTCTACTACGCTTTTGACTGTTTCAGTTAAGACTTTACTAAAATTGGGGTCATACGTATACGTTACGGCCTTTTCGATGCTGGTTCCTGGTGCATCGGTTCTGGTTAGGGTGTTTCCTCTGGTATCGTAGGTGAAGGTTATGGCGTTTCTTAATGTGGTGGTTGGTGAGCTTACAGTGCCTATGTTTTCATAGTATTCTTCCCGGGTGATCCACATGTTGCTATCCCGAATAAAGGTGGTTACATTTCCAAATGTATCCGTTACCTTGTTTAACTGGCCATTGTCATCGAATTCGGTTGTTCGGGTTTGGGTGTTTAAGACAGTGCCGGCACTGTCTTTGATGGTGGTGGTCATGGTGGTCTTTTTGTAGGGGACATTGTAAACGAAATCTACCTGGCCGGTTCCATGGGTTTGCTTTGTTACTCTTCCATTTGTATCATACGTATTGACGTATTCTCCGTTTCCTTCGTTCATGCTGGTGATTCTGTGTTTGTTGTTGGTATCGGTATATCCATAGGTAACGCTTCCTGAGGGGCTGGTGACTCCGGTTAAGTTTCCTATGCTGTCATGGGTATAGGTTACGGTTCTTCCAGCGGTGTCTACGATATCCGAGAGTCTTCCGGTTGAGCTGTCGTAATGGAACATAATGTATTTGTTGGTGAAGTTTCCTGCTGCGTCTTTTTCTTCGATTCTGCTTACACGGTAATCATAGGCTATGATCTTGGCGGTTGTCTGGTCGATATTTGCTGGTAAAAGGCCAACAAGAGGCGTTCGGGTGTCGTATTCGTAATAGATAAACAAAGAGTTCCCTTTTGAATCTACCATGCTGGATAAACGGCCGAAGGTGTCAAAGTTCTCTTTATCTCCGCTTTTATAGGTATACGTAAAAGTTCCGTTTGTATTCTGGACTAAGGTGCCGGTATCTCCAAGAGGCGAAATGTAATTTCCTCCGCTTTGGGTGAACCGCTTTTTCCAGCCGTTCTCATGCCGCAATGTTACTGAGCCATCCGGATAAGTATAAATTCGTTTATCAAATCCGAATGCCCAGCCATATCCTATGGGGCTATCATAGGAGGTTCTACTGTTGTATCTTCGGGAGAGGCTTATGGGATAGAGGGTTCCTATACTAAGATCGGTGCGGTTGAAGGATTCTACGCCGGAGAGCAGGCTTACGGGTTTTCCGCCGAAAGCAAGATTGTTTTCAATGGTTGCTTCGAAGCCAGGGTAGTAGTAAGAAGGAACTGGTTGCTGGCCTGCGTAGATACTGGAAACAAGCACAGTAAGAAGAAACATGATTGCTGCTACGGTTATTTTGTTATACATGGAACCCCTCCCCAAATTAAATACATGATACCGGATACAAGATACCGGATTCATGATTCTTGATGACAACTACAAGATGCCCGATACCAGATGCATGATACAGAATCTGATTTTAAAAGCATTTCACGCAAAGTCGCGAAGAACGCCAAGAGAATTTTTTCCTTCTGTTTAAAACCAAATCAAAAGCCTTTCTTTGCGGCCTTGGCGTCTTGGCGCAAAACAAATATTAGAATCCTCCACTGGCATTCTGCATGCCGCTGTTCTGTCCTCCTTGCTTTTCAGGACAACACTGATCAGGGTTTCCACAACATGGATCTTTGCTCCCACAGCACGGATCTTCTTTTTTAGTGCAACAAGGATCTGAATAACTACCAATACAGCACTTACCTCCTGGGTAAAGTCCGCAACAACTAAAAGATACGTTGCTATTACATTCACTATAACCACCGGAACATCTGATTGCAAAATATCCAGGTAGCAACTCTTCAATAGAACAACCCGCTCGTCCCTCGGTGCATTCATCACTAGTCGAACAACAATTAACAGGCGCGCCGGTGTATTTATAACCACATATATAACAGCATGCCTGTGCCTGGCCTGTAAAGAGCATGAAACATAGCAAAGCTACAAATGTGATAGTTGTTGTTTTCATTTTATTCATTTCTATCCTTCTGCATATGCTCTACTGTGGTTAGAAATTTTTCTATTACTCGCCGCCACCCGATTGGCTTTTGTTACTACCGTTTCCATTCATTTGTTCACAGCATTGATCAGAGCTATTGCAGCACTTTGGGTCTTTGCAGCAAAGATCATCTGGCTTGCCACAGCACGGATCGTTCGGATTACTACAACAAGGATCAGTTGGATCGCAAGGTTGTGAATAGTGGCAACCCGGAGCCTCCAAAATATAGCTACAATCAATGACTTCAGCAACTCTAACCGTAGAGTGGCATGTTGCCGAGATGAGTAATAGATAATTGATTTGATTTTGACTGGGATAGTTTTTTATTCCAGTCTTGGAACAAGAACAAGTTATCATATTACTACTAGGAGGCAACGGATTTGGACAAGAATTGCACGGTGGCGTTATGTTTTGGCATTCGGCCAAGGTATCACAACTATAACCAACACCGGCTTGAGTACACTCTGCATTAGTTATAGAATAACTACACAGCATAAAAGCAGCGATCCAAACTACATTGCGTATCCAGTTATAAATCACTGTCATAACCTCATCTCAATCTGGTTTAACAAGCAATTCTTTTAACTTCCCCCGCACGTACCTTGTGCATTCCCATTGCCACCCTTTCCCTTATCACAGCACTCTTGACAACTTCCACAGCACGGGTCTTTACTGCCACAACATGGATCATTGCTGTCGCAGCAGGCACCCGCACAGGGAGGAGGATCAGAGCAAGTATAAGGGCACCGGAAGGCAGCATTATTTGGTATTCCATTATAATATGTTAATACTACACACCCTATATCCTGGCAAGTGTAACCCGGATTGCTTGAATTCAACGGTGCGATGAAGGCTTCGCAACCTGCCATGCATTCTGACGAAGTCATTGCAGAAACAATGACCGGGAAGAAAAAAAGAGGAAATGTCACAAATATCATGCTAAACAAAAAAATCAAAATTCTATTACGCAGTAAATGATTCATGATAGAGTAGCCCCCTCATAAAAACTGGATATAGATGCATGACAATCAAATTTGGTAAACATGATGTGAGTACGAATGTACCACAGCTCGCATTGCCTGCACTATTCCCACTTCCACTCCCGCTTTGCTGTTGTTTACAACAAGGATCACAACTTCCGCAACAGTGATCTTTGCTATCGCAGCAGGCATCATTATTATCAGCGCAAGGATAATCGATTTGCAAATAACCCCAACCAGCAACGGCAAGTTTTTGGTTCGAACACGACTTGCTACCATCTGAAGCACACCAACACCCATAAATAAATACTGTTACTATGCCATATGTTAAAAAAATGTTTCTTCTATAAAGCATTCAGAACATTTAATCGCAGTGCAATGGTTCTTTGCCATCTCCAAGGCTTAAGCTCTTGTTGTGCACCAACCATAAATATCACAATTGGCAAAACAGCTTGTTGAAAATAATCCAACAATAACGACTATTAAGTTTACAAATGATAATGTTTTTATTTTTTTCAATATTCTTAAAGTCAAAGAGCCCCCGATTTTTTAATACCCAATCCTCAAATTCCCCTTTGTAATCGAGCTCGTCCCGGTCACCGGATTCACTGCCTGGATTGTAACCATATAATCACCCTCTTCAGTGACCAGCGTTTTCTTTCCGGTGGTATCACTTGTGTCCATACCATTCCAGGTTGTCTCCGGCTGGCCGGCTGTCTGGAGTTGGTTGCTAACCAGGGTGATAACCGTTCCTGAAGGTGACGTAAGCTTCACCGTCACATTTGCATTCCGTGGAAGTGTGTATTTGATCTTCGTAAGATGGCCATAGGCCAGTTGCATTGCATACGGATCGGTCTTGATATCCGTTGCGCTGATGGTGTCTCCAGTGGTGATGATGTGGTTCTCCCTGATCAGAGATGCGATGGTGCAGGAGGACTGGGCACCGACATCGAGCAGCTTGTTGCTTGGGTTTCTGCCATCCCAAGTGTAGGTATGACTACCGGGTGCTGCTGCAACGGCATCCTGTATCTTGAAGTTCTGACTGCCCCAGGAGATGTTAATATTAACTCGTGAAGCCTGGGTCGGATTGTACGTTACAACCAGCGGAATATTCTTTACCGGATCTAAGCCTGTTGATTGTGAACAACTTACTGTTCCGGTGCCGGTTGGTTGCAACGGGCTGTACGTGTCTGTTTTAGCTCCGTCTGAAGCAGCAAGGATCAAGAGATATGCTTCGTCCGGTACAACCATGCCCGTATTGTTTTTCCCATTCCAGGTGAAAGAGCATGCGCCGGCAGCACAGGTCTTTGCTGTCTGGTATATGGGCGTACCAGCGGGGCCTTGTTTCTCGGGAATGATTTTGAACGTTACCGTTGCCTGGGAGCTTACGGTGAAGGAGATTGTGCTCATTTCCGAATTGGCGGTGTTTATTGTCTTGCTGCTTATGCCCACATTCGAAATAGTCAGGTTGTTTGTGCTTACCGGAACGCTGGTTGTCGAGATATTTCCTGCCTTGTCCGTTACCGTGAGTTTAAGAAGATAGCTTCCATTCGGGACAAGCACGGCATTTGTACTGTCGTTCGTGACCCAGGTTGCAAGCGTGCTGCTGGTTACTGAGGTCGTGGCGCTGGATATCAGGTTCCAGGGACCTGATCCGGATGCAGGACCGTACTCGACTTTATAGGTGTCAATATTGGTATCGGAAGCCGTTCCTGTGACGGGAACCGCATCTTTTAGAACAGCATTTGTTGCTGGCGCAGTGATCTGGGCTGTGGGGTTTGTTACATCCACGATGATGGTGCCGGTCTTGGCCGGCGCAGCAACGGTCGTTGTTTCACTGCTTACAGCGGCGATCTGATAGGAATACGTTCCGTTCGGAACCACGGTACCGGAGGTGTTCTTCCCGTCCCATACCTGGTTCATTGCTGTTCCTGTGCCGGTATAGGTTCTGACTGTTGTGCTGGATGAATTTTTGAGGGTGATTGTCCAGTTGCTCGGGTAGCTGAATGTGGAGCTGATGGTTGTCGTATCTTTGACGCCATTTGCATTGGGCGAGATGTATGGTTCTGATACTGCCGGGTTTTGGATACAAAGGAGCCGAACGCGTGAGGTTTCTGTTGCGATGTTTCCGGCATTATCTGTAACCGTGAGTTTTACGGTATAGAGGGTTCCGGTGAGAGCCGACGTGTTCCAGGCAGAGAGCAATGCGTTCGTAACAGCTGTTGTTGCGGTCTTAAGATTTGTCCACGCTGTGGGATTCTCGCCTGTGCCGTAATCAAGGCTGTAATTCTTGAAATCAGTTGAATCTGCGGCTGTACCAGTTATATTGATGGTGCTTCCACAGGGGAATATCTGGTTATCTGTGGGCGGATTGAGTATTGCGATGGGTATCTGGCGTGATACCATGATCATTCCCTGAGGCGATGAAGCAGTGTTGCCACTGGAATCTTTGGCAGAGATGGAATAATAGTATGCACCGTCATTTACTTTGACTGCTGAGGCATTCTCTCCATACCATTTCTGATTGATGCTTGTTCCTGTTCCTGTAAAAGACTTTACGGTAATGTTATTGGTATCCGTAATGGTGATAGTCCATGTGGCTGAAGACGATATAGTGGCTGTAAAGGTAACATAATCGCCAACAGGATTTAATGATGCCGGCAGTACTTTTGCGTCATTGATGGTTAAGGTTGCTCCCGGTGCCTGGCCGAGCCAGGGATTATACAGAACGTGATCGTTTATCTTATCTCCGGTACCTTGTGAATTGCCGGAATAGGTAGGTCCTGTTGATGCGCCCCAATAATTATCTCTTGCATCAACATCTATTGTTGTTGAAGCGTTATAAACACCGTATGTTGGATTTGAATAAATTTTTGTGTTCTTGATAGTAAGATTTGAATTGGTAGCATAAACACCCCACTTGTTTCCTGTTATCTCACTATCTCGAATTGTCGGTAAGGACAGCGCTGAACTACTATAGATACCGCTTCCTGCACTGTTCCGGATAAGGCAGTTTTTAATGACAGGCGATGAGGAACTAAGAGTGAGATTTGCATTTGAATAACCTCCACCTGTACCTGCATATTCAATAGTTGCATGTTCGAGACTGCTGCTGCTCGCTGCATCACCGGAGAATTTTATTCCGTACCAGGATCCCGGAGTTGATGTGACCTGATTGGATGTGAAAAGGATTCTATTAGAAGACGTTCCTTTTGCAACAAGAATACCCTTGGTGCTGCCGCTTCCTACCTGTAGTGCAGTACTGGTATTGAACTTAATAGTTACTCCTGGGTCGATCGTAAGCGTTGATGCCGTGGTTGTGTCTTTATACACATAGATATAGCCAGACGTGACTACATACGGTGCTGCCCATTTCTTCCATTGAGTATCCTGTTTTATCTGCTCTCCTACAATTTCGATCTTGCCTGCTGATGTCATACCGGTTACTGTATTATTGTTCATAATACTGGCAATGATATTTGCTCCTGCATGGATGGGTGAGTTATCTGCGTTCGAAAACGTATTGCCCGTTATCGTTGGGGTAATATTTGTTGATCCGATAAAAAGACCGTTCCCTATCGTTGAATTGGTGATCGACAATGCTGAAGATGCTGAGTTGAGATACATGCCATATTTCCCAGCAGTGTTTACTATTGAAACACTGTAGTTTGAAATAACCGGAGAACCGCTGCCATAGACACCATTGCCTGCAGTATAGAGGTTGGTTAGGCTTCCACCGGTTATCGTCGGATTTGAAGAATTCAGATACATGCCATATGTTCCGCTAGTCGTATTGGCAACGCTAATCGTTACGTTTTCAAAAAGAGAATTGGAATTGCTTAAGCTCACATATCTGTTGACATCCGTTATTGTGCTGTTTCTTATTGCTGGAGAAGCGGAATTGATTGAAAGCCCTGTTGAATAGGAAAGATCACAGTATTCAAGTGCTGTTGTGCTGTCGACGGTTCCATCGTAAAAGGTTATCCCTGCCCATGTGCCGGTTGTTCCATTTCGAGTGAAGGTAATGCGATTTCCGGATGTTCCTTGCGCTATGAGAGCGCCCTGGTTGGTACTGTCTCCAATCTGGAGGCCAGAGCCTGAGTTGAATTTCACCACGACACCGGGCTCGATCGTCAAGGTTACCGGTGTGGTAGCTGTTCCATAAACCTGCACAGTAGAAGTGACGAGATAAGGACTGTTGGCAAGGGTCCAGGTAGTATCAGCCGAAATGCGGCCGCCGACAGAGGTTGGCTGACCGGAATTCACGGTAATCGTAACCGAGGCTGTGCCTGTATTGCCTGCCGCATCTGTCGACTGCACCGTAATAGTATGCTGTCCCTCAATCAAGGTATCGAGCGTATTTCCCGACACTTTGTTGACTACAACCCCGTCAACTTTTACGATCACTGTTCCATCGCTCACGGTGTAGGTGAGGAGTGGTGTATTGTTGCTGGTAGTACCTGCTTGAGGCGAGGTGATTGTTACGGTCGGAGCTGTTGTATCGAGTGTGATGGTTGCATGGTAGGCGCTGGACCAGGTGCCGGCTGTGTCTTTGTATTTTACCGAAACGGTCTTTGTTCCATCACCGGCAGCAAGCATCCAGGTCTTTGTTGTTGCATATGCTTCTGCTGTTGACCAGGTGGTTCCATCATTACTAAACTGCATCTGAGAGACACCGCTTCCTGTGTCTGTTGCATTGAGGGTAAGCGTTACTGATGCGTTATTCGTTATCGTTGCATTGTTGTTTATCGTGATTGTGCCGGTAGGAGCTATGGTGTCTGCAAAACTGGCACTGATCGTATGATTGGCGGTTACATTCGCAAAACTGTAGGTTATGACCGTTCCTACGGATGTTCCATCCACCAGAACACTGGCAATACCATAGCCGGTGTTCGGCGTTATGGTGAATGTTGCCGTTGCACCGGATATAACATTTATGGCGCCTGTCGGAGCTATGGTTCCATTGGGGCCTGCGGCGGCAGTGATGGTGTAGGAGGAACCTGTGGCAGTAAACGTTGCACTGATGGTGTGATTGGCTGTCACGTTCGTGAAGGTATAGGTGCTTACTGCTCCTACTGAAACATTGTCCACAAGTACATTTGATATGGAATATCCTGTATTCGGCGTTATCGTGAATGTCCTGTTAGACCCGCTGGCTACAGCAACCGTACCGGTCGGAGAAATGCTGCCATTTACTCCTGCTGATACGGTGATGGTTCTGATGGTTTGGTTTGTTACACTGGAATATGCGGAATAGTTTTTGCCGTCGTACGCTCTGACTCGGTAATAGTAGGTTTTACCGACAGTAAGTCCGGTATTTTGAAAGGTCGTGACATCGGCATTGACGGAACCAAGGGAAGAGTATGTGCCGCCCGCGCTTGTGGCCCGGCTGATGTCATACCGGGTTTCATAACTTATGTCCGTCCAGGAAAGATTTATCTGGGAAGCGGAGGCAACATCTGTTGTTAGATTTGTCGGGGCGGCAAGAATCGGCGTGGTTGCGCTCGTAACCGGTGTGTATGCGGAGTATATTGTGCTTTTGTATGCCCGTATCCGGTAATAATACATAGTATTTTGAATTCTGCCCGTGTCTGAATAGGTTGTGATATTTGCGCCGAGCGTTGCTATGACAGAGTAAGTTCCTCCCGCGGAGGTTGCTCTCTCGACCTTGTATCCGCTCTCATCTATTGCATTATCCTGCCAGGTGAGATCGATCCGGGAGGATGTTACCGCTGAAACAATGAGATTTGTTGGAGCTGGATAACCTTGAGTTGTTGCAGTGACAACGTTTGTGTATGCTGAATAGGTGGTGCCTATATATGCGCGGACGCGATAATAGTAAGCTTTGTTTTGAGTAAGCCCGGTGCTTGAATAGCTTGTAACATTCGCTCCAAGCGTTGCTATAGTCGTATAGGAACCTGTGGCACTTGTTGCACGTTCTACCTTGAATCCCGTCTCATCTGTGGAATTGTCTTGCCAGGTCAGGTTGATCTGGGAATATGATACTGGCGTGGCGGTGAGGGTCGTCGGCGCGATTGGCGCCGCTGCCCAGGAAACGTCTAACCAAAAAGGTCCGAGCAGTGCGAAAATAGTATAAAGGAATGTATGAAAAAAAATTCGTGATAATTTGTTGTTTGTAATTGCATGAGACTGGTCCATAAGACCTCCTAAAATATGAGCCGCTGCTTATCGTTAAGCCTGCTCAAGCTGCTAAAGTTATTAGTTCTCTATGAAGTTTTAGATAGGAGAAGAGACAAACAAAAAAGTTTTGTTTTTTATATCATCGGCAAGGCAGATTGTCAATAGCCGAAGGGTGCCCATATATGGGTATTTTATGGGTATGCAGATTGTTGCAGAATGCGCTGTTTATTCATTCGTTGAATCATGATTGGTCTCGAATAGAAGCTTGATTCGGAGTGAAGTCGACACTGCTGAATGTATCTTTGGCACATCTTATAATTTTTTCTTGACAGTGAACGATTGTTCACTTACAATATTCCCATGTCGCCGGTTACTGTTAACGAAAAAAAGCTACAGTCTAAAATTACTGCAATTCGGAAATTCTACGAGAAAAACGGCAGAATGCCAAGTCATGACGCACCGGCGTAGCCGGTGGCTTGAATAGCCCCATAGGGGCATTGTTACTGGCTCCCCTTAAGGGGATATTTTCTCTCTTTACATCTCACTGCTGCTTTAATTATTCCAGCGATCAACCGCTTACCATTTTTGCTGCTCTCTTACGCCACGCTTACTGGCTTCCCTAAAAGGGATTGCTCGGATCCCTATCGTACTTATCTGCTATCGACTCATTGATCTCCTGATCTTGAATGTATTTCCGTACCCGAGCCTCATCCAAGCCTACTGTGCTTACACAGTATCCTCGTGCCCAAAAACTGTGCCCCTTGAAGTTCTTCCTGTGTTTGCTGTATCGCTCAAACACCGTCATTGCGCTTTTCCCCTTCAAATACCCCAGAATTGTCGATACTGCATATTTCGGCGGTATCGAGAGACACAGGTGTATATGATCGATACAGGCCTTCCCTTCCAGAATCTTTACTCCCTTGTACTCGCACAGCTTCCGAAGTATCGTGCCTACCTCACGTCGGAGCTGTCCATAGATCACCTTCCGACGATTCTTCGGCACCCATACAACATGGTATTTACATTCCCAAACTGTATGTGCTAAACTCTCTTTCACCATTTGCTCCTTTCTTACGTTTGACCGCTGGAATAGGGCCAATTGTAGGAAAGGAGCTTTTTTATTGCAAATACTTCAGCATAGCTTTTGCTATTCTCCCCAGCGTAGCTGGGGGCTTAGCTTATGAGTTATTCGGAAATTGGCGCTCTCATCGGCTTCCGTTCAAAAAATGCAGTGTTCAAGCTTATTGACAAACTCCAAAGTCTTCGTATTCTCGAAAAGGACAAAAAAGGCAAGCTTATTCCTCTGTCTCTCGTGAATCCAGTCCGAGTTTTAGGAACTGTCGAGGCTGGCTTTCCGTCTCCCGCAGAAGAAGAGCTTGTTGACACCCTATCTTTGGACAATCTTTTGATCCAGAACCGGGAAGCCTCCTTTCTGCTTAAAGTTTCAGGAGATTCCATGACAGGAGCCGGTATCATGCCGGGAGACATGGTTATTGTAGATAAAAGCCAGACAGCAAAAAGCGGGGATATCGTGATTGCGCAGGTGGACGGCGAGTGGACCTTAAAGTATTTACGAAAGCGAGGAGAACATGTCTCGCTTATTGCGGCAAATCCTAAATACCAACCCATCAAACCCAAGAACGAGCTCAAAATTGCAGGCGTTGTCACAGCAGTTCTCCGGAAATACAAATAATAATCTTACTCTGTGACAGTATCTAATGTAAGAAGGCAGATCCTATTTTTTCTTAATGAAGAACGACCGACCCCTTACCATATCGTCCTGGCCAAAGGCTATTCTCCATCTTGATGCAGATGCTTTTTTCGCCTCATGCGAGCAGGCTATCCATCCGGAACTCAAAGGGAGACCGGTAATAACTGGAAAGGAACGCGGGATCGTTGCTGCTGCCAGTTATGAGGCCAAGGCCAAAGGCATTCAGCGGGGAACCAGGCTTTTTGAGGTTAAGAAGATATGCCCGGATGCGGTGATACTTCCCTCTGACTATGAAACGTACAGTCTGTTTTCAATCAGGATGTTCAATATCCTTAGGCGGTTCT
>JBAZLV010000012.1:0-54814 GCA_041650055.1 Nitrospirota bacterium
GTTCCTGTAGCATCAGCATTTTGAGAAATGACAAAAGATATGGTTGCCGTCAAAGTTTCCGTATCATAGAGTACTCCTACCGGAATTGGTGCGATGGGCACATCCGTGTCCGGAGGGGTCATTCCCCAATCATAGGCTCCGAAGGAAGCGCCAAGAGGCGCCTTGCTTATGCTCCAGTTTAAGGGATTAACTACAGAAGAATGGTCCATTGCCTTGTTAAAAACGAAGGTCATGGTAAATACCTTGGTTGTGTCCGGGGTTGCAAGGTACGGATCGAGGCTCGATACCGGTGTTCCCGGCCCAAAACCCACGGTAAATCCTCCGGTTGTATACGCCGCAAGGAATTTTGGTTTTGTGACGCTCGTGATGTAGGTATTTAATGTGGAAGCCATGGATGGAGCAAAATTTAGAAGATAGCTTACCTGTTGTAAGGCGTCACTCGTTTGTCCCATGTCCGCATACGAAGAGCCGAGGTCAACAGAAGCAGCATAAAAATTCGGATTCAGATCAATTGCCTTCAAAAACTGGGCGATTGCCTTTTCATTATTTCCTTCCTTGCTGTACACTTGTCCCAGGGCATAGTAGCCGGAATGTTCGGCAGGAGCCAGACGGATGACCTCTTCAAACTGCTCTGCTGCTTCCTGATAACGACCTTGTGCCATATATCCCTGTCCCAATGAATAACGATTAACGGACGACGGCGAGCTTATTTTAACCGCAGCTTCGTATTGAGCTACGGCAGCAGAATATTTTCCCTGTCCGTAGTAGATATTCCCCAGCGCTACGTGGGTCTCATCGTTGGTCAGATCAACCTTGAGCGATGCTTTATATGCCTTAATCGCGTTCTCAGGCATTTTTGCCTGCATATATGCCGTGGCCATTAATTTATACGCATTGACGGCATTGTCTTTCGAGGGATCGAGACTGATGGCTCGCTGAAATTGTTTTGCAGCATTAATATAATCGCCTTTGAGTGACAGATTGGCGCCGTTCGTCAGCGCTACCTGTGCGAGGCTGCTGTAGGATGATGCCTGGACGCTGGTTTCCGAGAAAAGCGTGTCCGCAATGATTTTTTGTGTGGCCAGTGACATGTCATACTCCTGGAGAGATATCCTCGTGAAACCTTTGTGGTTTTATCGTCATTTTAAGTAAAAACTTTAACATCTGAATCTTTTTATCCAGGGGAACATTTTATAAAAAAAACAGCCTAACTCCATGAAGATACTATATTTTTGCCTCTACATGCCGATAAGAACTTTAAAATAAGGATTATCGCATGAGAAAAACAAGAATCTTGTATTTTCTGGCTGTTGTAATGGTTCTCTTTTCTGTTGTGCCGGAAAACGGGGTAACGCAGTCAGCCCCGGAGGATCATCAGGAGACAGGGACACGGCCAAACAGGGAACACCGGACGTATAATCCTGTTCCGGTATCTCCGGAGACACAGAGAGTGAATGTTGTTCTCCTGCTTGATTGTTCAGGAACCATGAAGCAGATCGACCCCTCTGATGAACGCAAACCAGCTGCAAAGCTGTTTATCTCTCTTCTGGATGCCGATGATGCAATCAGCATTATCGGCTACGGTGATACTACCCGGGAGCTGGCTCCCCTTATCAAAAATTCTCCCGAGAACCGTGAGAAACTGTTCAGTGGGATTGATAACATTACCACCAAGGAATTTAATACGAATCTGACTGAAGCGATTCAAAAAGCGTATGAGAAGCTCAAGCCGCTTTCAGACGGACGCCGAATTATTGTTGTGTTGTCGAACGGTTTGCTTGACCTGGGATCATCATCCCTGAATGAAAAAGCGCACAAGGAGCTCAAACAGCTGTTGCCACCTATTGCACAGGCTGGCATTGTCATTCATTCGATCTCATTCGCCGAACTGATGGATATGAGTCTTTTGACCGAAATAGCGACGGCAACACAGGGAACAGCAACGATTGCAAAAAATTCAAAGGACTTGCACGTTCTTTTTGCATCCTTGTTCGAAAAAATAAAATCGCCGGATTCCCTCCCGCTGAAGGGTGACAGTTTTTCGATTGACAGCAGTATTCAGGAAGCTATTCTCCTCATCACCAAAACACCGGGGACGAAAATCATGCTGACTGATCCGAGCAAGGCAAAGCATGCCAGGGAGCACTGTCCTCCCCATATAACCTGGCACGAGGAAAACGTTTTCGATATGATTACGATTAAAAAACCTGCTGTCGGTACCTGGAGAATTGATCTCAGCACCCTGGAAGGAAATAAAATCTACGTCCTGACTGATTTGAAGCTGAAGAGTTCATTTAATCGCGATTTTGCGGAACCGGGAGAGACTTTCGATATCGAAGCCTGGTTTGAAAAAGACGGTTTTGTTATTCGTGAACCGAAGATTCTTGATCAAATTGCCGTGTATATGGAGATGATTGAACCTGACGGGAAAAAATCCATGATTCCAGTATCGAACAAGAAAATCTCCGGTTCGATGCCTGATAAAAACGGCATATTTTTCGGGACAGCAGGTGTTCTGCTGCCGGGCATATATCAGATTGCCATTAAAGCGGAAGGAAAGACCTTCCAGCGGGAAAAAACGTATCACGTTCGTGTTTTTGAACCAGGAACTCCTGCCGCTGCTGTTCAGAAGCACGCTGCTGCCAAGCGGTGTCAGGAGAGCGCTGTCATGACACCCCCCGTTGACTGGAAACACGTTCTCATGCTGTTCGGTATCATCAATGGCGCGCTGTTCTTGACAGGAGTCATCGGTTTTATGGTGTATCGCATGCTCAAAAAACGAAAAACCCGGCTACAGGCCAGGAAGGAACAGAAATCGCAGTCACTATCCCCGGAGGAGAGCAAACCGTGATTCTGGTGGATGCACTTATTCTGCTGTTTTTGATTGAGGGCGCAGTAGTTTTCCTTATCATGGCCGTAGTTCTTGGGTTCAAAAACCGAAACTACCGGCGCGGGCTCCTAGCTGGTTCAGATGTGGAGCATTCGGGAGAGTATGGGCAGCTCATGAATGAAAAGAAGATGCTGGGAGAGAAGGTGAACCAGCTTGAACAGGCACTGGCGAATAAAACAAAAGAACTTGAAGAGCTGCAAAAAAAACATTCTGTTCTGGTGGATGAGTATTCCGTCTTGTACGGAAAACATTTTGAAGGAAAGGAGGCAGAAAAATGATCCAGATTGATGCTGTTCATTTGGCACTGATTATTGAATGTGCAGCACTATTCATGGTGTCGACGGTCATCCTCTTTTTAAAAAACCGGAAACACAAATTTGAATATCAAAAAGCAATGCAGCAAATCTTCGCTTTGCGCGGAACATCGGGTCGGGGAAAGGGTTCTCGCTCCGTCAAAGCGCTGTCTCAAAAGGGTGGCGCTCGAATGAGTGCCAGACAGCATTTGGGAAAAAACAGGACTGAAGCAAAGCGGCCTGGAGCTCGACGGAGTACGGCACATAAAGCTTAGACAACAGATCATATCTGAATAAAGCAATTCTTTTCCAGAGGATCATTATGCATGGAGATCGAACAGCAAGCATTCTTGCAATCGGAGGAGGCAAGGGAGGCGTCGGTAAAAGCATTTTTGCCATCGCAATCGCAACGTCCCTCGCACGGCGGGGACACCGCGTGATCCTTGCTGATCTGGATCTCGGGGCCGCAAATCTGCATACCTATCTCGGGATTCTCAAACGAACACCGACGATAGCAAATTTTATTCTCCAAAAAGTTTCTTCGCTCGAAGACCTGGTCATTGAGACGCCGGAACCGAACCTCGGGCTGATCAGCGGCGCTGAATTTGTCCCGGGGGTTACGAATCCGCCACCGTGGATGAAACGCAAATTGATACGACAGCTGCGGCAGCTTCCGTCGGATTTCATCGTTCTTGACCTGGGAGCAGGGGTACAATTCAATACGCTCGATTTTTTTGGAATTGCAAATCACGGTATCGTCATTACTGCGCCAGAGCCCGGAGCCGTCATGAATGCCTATAGTTTTCTCAAAGGATCCCTGTTCCGGAAAATGCAGGCTGTTTTCAGGAATCATCCGGACATATCGCGACTTATTGGAGAAGAAACGAAACAGGCAACCAGTGAAAAGCGGTTTACGCTTGATTGGTTTCGAAAAACAATCGGCACTGTTGCGCCTGATCTGCTGGAACTTGTTCGCGAAATCGAACAATCGTTTCAACCGGCGCTGGTTATTAACCGGGCGCCGGAAGGCCGCACGCATATTCTGGTTGATAATCTTATTTCCCTCTGCACGGGAAAACTGGGAATTTCGCTCAATTATGCTGGAGATCTTCCGGAGGCCCGCGAGCTTACGAATCATCTCTTAAACGTCCCCCGATTTTTTTCTCGCCCCGAGGGGACTGCCTATTTTCAAGCCACGGACAGGATTGGAGAACGGCTGGTCGGAACAGGATGTGCTCCGCAGGCGGAAACAGGCATGTATGGTTTCAGTGATGAGGAACAGGATGAAATTTTACAGTTGATTGAAGCGCTCGATCAGCGGGTATTTACTACAGCTACAAGAACTATGTGGAAGCTCAGACTGTTTTTTAAACCCGCGGATGTCATATCGTTTCTGGTAAGCCGCGGAATTACGCACCCTTTGTTTTATAAATTGAGTCCTCTTTCCTGACGGAAAAAAATTCCCTGAGAGGAATTATCTTCCTCATTATACGGTGCTATCTGCCGGCTTAAGGTATTTGCGCATTCTTCTTTTGGAGACAAACGTTCTGTCCGCAAAACAGGGAAGAAGGTTGGGAATTACGCTGTTTCTTCCGCTTGCCTTGGCCTGGTACAGCCGCTCATCCGCTTCATGCAGCAGACTCTCACGGTTCTGTTTGCTCTCCAGATTTGCTACACCGAAGCTTGCGGTTACCCGGAGCATTTTTTTCCCAAATCGGATAGGATAATCCTGAATTTTTTTCCGCAATTTTTCCGCCAGTTGTACAGCGCTGTACAATGAAGTCCCCGGAAGAACGAGCACGAATTCCTCTCCTCCGTACCGGGCAAGGTAATCGGATTTTCGGACCTGCGAAGTGATCAAACGTGACAATTCTCGTAAGACAGCGTCTCCCGCCAGGTGACCATGAATATCGTTTATTTTCTTGAAATTATCGAGATCTACCATAATAACCGAAAGTTCGTTTCCAAATCTCCGGGTAAACGCAATGTCATTTTCAATGAAATCACATAATGCCCTTCGATTGTAACAGTTGGTAAGCGGGTCAATGGTCGCTGCATTTTCCAGACGTTGAATGCTTAAAATTTTCTCGAGCGCAATGTTAATTGATTTGACAATAGTGTTGAGAATTGCATCGTAATGGCTGGTCATCCTGACTCTCGGAAGAACGTATAATCGTGCGATAAAACCTGTTTCAGATACGGTGTAGGACAGTAAATCCTTCATTGCAACAGCGTCAAAATTCCGATGTTTTTCCTGGCGCTGTTTTCTGAAATGATGGACTACCATGTCATTTTTATGACAGTCATAGTCCCTGGCAGCATATTCAGTGAATGATGTGCTATACGTTTCAGGATCAATCCATACGTCGATTGAAGTTCCGTTTTTCAGAACAAATCCAAACAGCTCATAATCAAGCATTTCCTTAAAACAGGTTGAAATTTCATGCAAAATGGAATCAATATTCTGATGTTGGTTGATCTTGAGAATGTAATGGCTTAATGTTTCGTAATCAACTCCTCTGATCAGCCGATAACCGAAGTCTATAATGGTCATTGTTTTTTTCAGTTTTCGTTTAAGCGAATTCACCATGGCTCATCCTTTCTGCTCTTTATATGATCCAATGCAAATCGGATGCCAGTTCTCAAGGAAGGGGAGGTTTCTCTGCCTGCATGGGTAGCAGCATCTTCAGGCATGCAAACTGAGAAACCTCCTCGGGGGGGGCAGAGTGAGAGAAAGCCTTATGCTATGTTATTTTCCCGAGCATCTTGATAAAGATGGTAAGCAGCTCAGAATCAAAATGCTTTGTTTCTTTTACAATAGTGGAAATCGCATGGAACGGCGTCATTGCGGGCTGATAGCAACGCCGAGTTGTCATGGCATCATAACAATCTGCTATTGCAGCAATTCTGCCATAGAGCTTTACTTCCTGTCCTGATAATCCCAGAGGATATCCCTCGCCAGAAATTTTTTCATGATGCTGCAACACGGCAATGTATGATTCTTCAGGAATATATTTCTGATACCGAAGATATTTCTCACTTTCCAGCACATGGGTCTTCATGATACGGAACTCTTCATCAGTAAGCCGCGCTGGCTTATTCAGGATTTCGAGCGGAATAGAACTTTTTCCGAGGTCATGCATCATGGCACCGATTCCCAGTCGCTCGAGGGTAAGCCTATCTAATCCGGCAGCCATTCCCAGCCCGACAGAAAGCGTCGCCACATTTACCGAATGGGTATAGGTATAATAATCATACGTTCTGATTGAGAGAAGATCATAGATAGCGTCATGGTTTTCCAGGATGCCGTCAACCATCTTGTTGACCATCACAATGGATTCCTTGATCTTTTCACCGCTCCTCGGGTTTGCAAGCAAATCCTTCACAATCAATTTTGAATTTTCCTTAATCGCGGTTGATTTGATTTTCCTGAGCTCTTGTTGCGGGAGGTTTTTATCGACGACCAGGGCATTCAGATATTCCTGATACCTCGGAATATCCTCCTTCTGAATGACAAGGTCTCCTTCCTTCCCGAGAAACGATTCCTGCAGTTTGACTGGAGAGTGTTCTGACGCTTCGATCAGACACTGGATTCCCTGCTGATTCAGCAGGTATAAAGTGAATTGTATTTCCGATCCCGGAACGAGAAGCGCCTTGTCGATCTGATGATGCTCTTCCCTTAAAGTGACGTATTCATCCAACCGGATAGCATCAGGCGGAGGAGTTTCGGAAACAGGGCTGCTGTTTTGTTCCTGATCCAGTTCACGAGCAGCTGTTTCCCTTACAAAAACCTCGGTAATCCCTTTCTCGCGCAGGAAACTGAGGCTCGATGCATCGAACAGCATGCCCTTGTTGAAGAGCCAGATTACCTTTCCATTTTCTCTGATAAACATGTCACAGGGAGAAGGCGCACCTTCCGTGAACCTGCTCACCGGCATGACAACCAGAGATTCATTGTCTTGTTCTAGAACATGAATGGTCATAACAGAGACGTTGTTGTTACCTGTTTTTTTTAGATATCAGGGAATGCGACTAACGACTATGCATATCTTTTCCACTATACATACCTTTCGGCTTCAGCGGAGAAATCTTTAAAAAGTGCCAGGATTTTATCGCTCAGGAAGCCGATCCTTGTTCCTTTTTGGCGCTGCATTGGTAAATGAACACAAGAATTTCGGCAACGGCTTTGTATAATTCCGGAGGGATATCCTCATAGAGGTCAAGCGTTGAAATTGCTTCAACGAGGTTCCGATCTTCACGAATCGGAATTCCGTGTTCGTGGGCCAAATCGATGATTCGATCCGCAACGAGCGATCTGCCCTTGGCAATGACGCGGGGAGCGGAATCCAATCCGTGCCGGTATTTCAATGCAACGGCTTTGTTTTGTTTCATACGGTTATATCCAATCCTGGGAACAAGTTACTTTCAAAATCCCGGCGTGGTTGAACCTGAATGGCAAATCCACCCATGCGAAGTCCGGCAACCGAGAATCGCTGTGAAAGAAGCTCAGCATGATCATTCAGGAGTGCCGCAAACGCTGGATCTTCGCACAGCATTTTGATATACAGGCTGCCTGACTGAACATTAATCAAAGAAGAAACCCTCCCATTCCGACCCAGTTCAAGGTTGAGCGTGCAGGAATAGGTCATATTCGAGGCATCGTCCCCTTTGCGGGAAAATGAAAGCCATGCCTCGTTACAATCGTCGCCGACGAAGGGAAGAAAAAGCTGGAGAGAATCATTGAGTTTCGATTGAACCTGCTGAAACTCAATATGTCCAATAAGACGATCCAGGATTTGGCCCAGGTCACGTGGTCCCATGCCTGTTTCCTGGACGCGAACGGCCAAAGAAGGATCATCCAGGGCATGCTTTAACTTCAGAAGGATTCCTTTCAGATCCGTGTTCAAAGAGGCGGCGACATTCGCTTCGATCCCCTGCTCCACAATGACCCGCAGTTTTGTCTCCAGGAGAATTCCGCTGTCCCGCACTGCATTTTTCAATGCTCCGCCGGTTATCGTTTCTGCCTGCAGCATAAGTTTTTCGAGGATGCCAAGTTCCGGGCAGGATCGTTTGAGCTCCGGTGATGCCTGGTTGAAAAACAAGAGCAGCTTATCCAGTTCACGCGCGGCAGGGCCGAGATTTTTCAATTCAGCAAGTGCTGACATAAGTGTCCGGGTAACGAGCATGTCCTGTTCTTCCGAGCCGGTCATAAGCCGCAATCGTATCTCCGCGCCAAGGGAATCAACCCGCAGCAGAAGAACATCCCCGGGATTCAGAGCAAGGTTTGTCTTTGCCTCAACAACGCCGTTTCCGATTTGAAGCATTAGGGTATCAGCAGCGGTATTTTCTTTTACCACGGCTCGTACCAGTTCACCGATCCGGAGTCGTTCAATCCGTTCAATCGGTTTCTCAGCAGCCTCAATCGGCGGGACAGGACGGATGTTCATGGTTCCTTTCTGCTGCCATTGGTTTCTTCATTGTATTCTTCGGCAAAATGAGATTTTTCTAAAGGTGTCGCCCTGTCGCGCTGTCGACAATTCATCAGGAAGTCATAAAATTGACGACTGTCCAAAAGGATTTATGAACATTTTCAGTGGATTCCATTCGGCATGCAATTTGAATAGAGAGGAACATCTGGATTAGCTTGCATGTAAGGAGGAGTTGTGATGGCAGGGGAAAAAGAAGAAGTCAACCAGGAAGAAGAGGCAGAGCAAAAACCGGCAAAAGGCAACAAAAAAAATCTCATTATCATCATCGCCATTCTGGTGCTTGCAATCGCCGGCGGTATCGGTGCCTACCTCTTTGTTTCCGGAGGGAAAAAAGGAGAGGATGTGAAAGCTGAAGAAAAGAAGGGGACCGGAAAAACAGCCCTCATACCCCTGGATTCTTTTGTCGTGAACCTTGCAGAACAAGGGCGATTCCTTAAGGTGACGATGCAGTTTGAAATCGGAGATACAAGCAACCAACAGCTTGTTGTCGATAAGACGCCGCAGCTTCGCGATGCGATCATCACACTGGTAAGCAGCAAGTCGCCCGAAGCCGTATCCAGCCCGGAGGGGAAATTCCAGCTCAAGGACGAACTGCTTCTGCGAGTAAACCAGGCGCTCGGGAAAGAAGTGTTTCGCAACCTTTACTTTACGGAGTTTGTAATGCAATGAGCGACATTCTTTCACAGGACGAGGTTGATGCCCTCTTAAAAGGAGTCCAATCCGGGGACATCAATACCGAGGACGCCAAAAAAAGAATTCTTTCCGGCATCCGATCGTATGATCTGACGAACCAGGAACGGATCGTGCGCGGCAGAATGCCGGGACTCGAGATGGCGAACGAACGGTTTGCCCGGCTGTTCCGAAATTCCGTCTCCGGGATGGTCATGAAATTCGTCGACATCGTGATTCACAATGTGCAGATCCTGAAATTCGGGGAACTTATGAAAACGCTTCCTATGCCGTCAAGCATTAACATTTTCAAGATGGAACCGCTCAAGGGCTATTCCTTGTGCGTTCTCGAGGCACCGCTCGTCTTCGCGTTTGTAGAATTTTTCTTTGGAGGGGAAACAGTCCGGAATGTCAAATCAGAAGGGCGCTCATTTACCTCCATCGAGCAGCGGGTGATCAAAAAAGTCATCGGCATGGCGCTGCAAGATCTTGCCAGCGCATGGAGCGGAATCGAAGAGATCCAGCCGGACCATGTCAGCTCTGAAATGAATCCCCAGTTTGTGACTATTGTGACGCCGAGCGAAATCGTGATCAAGATCGAAGTAAGGATTGAGGTAGATGATTTTATCGGGAAACTTTTTTTCTGTATTCCTTATTCCATGATTGAGCCGGTAAAAGACAAAATTTATTCCGGCATTCAGGGCGACAAGGTTGACGTGGATCAGCGTCTGGTAAATCGTTTGAAGGAAATTCTCCTGAATTCAAGCGTTGAAGTCGTGGTGGAAATGGGACAGGCGCGGCTCACGCTCGGCGAGCTCATGAATTTGAATGTCGGAGACGTGCTTCCGCTTGCGAAAAGCATTACCGATTCCCTGGTACTCAAGGTGGAAAAAGTTCCGAAGCTGGGCGGAGTTCCCGGCTACAGCAGAGGCAACCAGGCCGTACGAATCACCAAATTGAACTAATTCCATGAACCGGATCAAAAACACTCCGGATCATGATCGGAACCTGAAAGGAGAACCGTTATGCAGCCAGCATCAGTTCAGGCTGATCCCCAGGCACAAACCAAAACGCCGCAAAGTGCACCCTTCGAGGAGCTGAAGGCGGACCAGAATGCACAGGGAAAATCACGAGACATGGATTTCCTTCTCGACATTCCGCTTGAGATATCAGTCGAACTCGGCAGGACCCGGATGTTGATCAAAGATCTGCTCCAGCTCGCGCAGGGATCGGTGGTGGAGCTCGATAAGGTCGCAGGAGAACCAATGGAGATACTGGTGAACGAAAAACTCGTTGCGCGAGGTGAAGTCGTGGTCGTAAACGAAAAATTTGGCGTGCGGCTTACGGATATCATCAGCCCCACGGAAAGGATACGACAGCTCAAATGATGTATGCATATTTTCAAATGGCACTAGCCCTTGCGGCCGTTATCGGATTCATTGCCTTGATCGGCTTTGCGCTCCGAAAGCAGCGGATGACCGGACATGCCATGCGCATTGTCGCATTCCAGTCCCTGGGACAGCGTAAAGGACTGTTTGCCGTCAAAGTGGGGACTGACGTGCATCTGCTGAGCGTAACCCCGGCTGACGTCCGGCTGATCAAGACGTATGCATCTGATGCGTTCAAAACAGAGCCTTCACCCGAGATCAGTGATGCGCTCCAAAAATTAAAATCACTCAAGGAACGGCTGTTATGAATTTTACCGACCCGGTCATTCAGGTTTTTTTTCTGATCAGTTTTCTGGCGCTCGTGCCGTCGATCCTAGTCATGTTCACCTCGTTTACCCGGATCATTATTGTCCTCTCATTTCTCCGCCAGGCCATGGGCACGCAGCAGATTCCGCCGAACATGGTGATCGTCGGTCTTTCCTTGTTTCTCACGATGTTCATCATGGGTCCGACAATTGACGTGGTGCACCGCGAAGCCGTGAGTCCCTTTATGGAAAAAAAGATTTCCTTCCAGGAGGCGCTCACCAAGGCGTCCGTCCCTGTTAAAACCTTCATGGCAAAGCAAACCAGACAGAAAGACATCGCATTGTTCCTGAATATTGCAAACGAACCTGTTCCCGAAAAAATTGATGATATCCCGATCAGGATTATCGTGCCGGCATTTGCCATCAGCGAAATAAAAACTGCGTTTGAGATCGGGTTTCTGCTCTATCTGCCGTTTCTGATCATCGACATGGTGGTGGCAAGCATCATTATGTCCATGGGTATGATGATGCTTCCCCCGACCCTGATTTCGCTTCCCTTCAAGCTTCTGTTGTTCGTGCTGGTTGACGGATGGAACCTGGTGGTCGGATCCATGGTGAGGAGCTTCCAATGACAGTCGATTTTGTGCGGGAATTGGCAGGCGAAGTGTTCAAAACCGTGCTCATAGCATCAGGCCCGGTTCTCCTGGTGAGTCTCCTGGTCGGATTGATCATCAGCTTGTTCCAGGCAGTGACGCAAATTCAGGAATTTACTCTGACCTTTGTGCCGAAGGTGCTGGCTGTTTTTTTATGTATTTTTGTATTTTTCCCCTGGATCGCGCGGGTGCTCATGAGTTTTACGACCCACATTATTGAAAATATTCCGGCGTATATCCGGTAGAGAACGGGCAGCATGAGGAATGATCAGCCATGGATATCGTGAATCAGTACATACCGAATTTTCTGTTCGTTCTTCTCCGGGCGGGAATCATGGTGAGCATGCTCCCGTTTTTGAGCAGCAACAATATCCCCTCGAAAGTAAAAATCGGGATTGCCGTCACAATTGCGCTGATTCTTGCGCCGGTGGTCACCTACACGTTCGAGCGCGCTGATATTCCGCTTATCGTGCTTCGAGAAATCATCTTCGGCATGGCGCTTGGTTTTGCAGGACGCCTGGTGTTTTTTGCGGTCGACATGGGCGGTCAGCTCATGAGCGTGTCAACCGGATTATCGATGGGATCGGTATTCAATCCGGACATGGGACAGTCCACCGATATTTCCACCCTGTACGGAATCATTGCGATGCTGATTTTCCTTGTCACGGATGCGCATCATGATCTGATTACGATATTCATTCAAAGTTATACCTGGCTTCCGGTCGGCAGCTTTGATGTCCGGAATTTGCTGCTTCCGATCATCGGACTGGGAAGCAAACTATTTGTGATTGCGCTTAAGGTGGCTGCGCCGGTGGTGGTCCTCATCCTGATTGCGAATCTGCTGCTCGGTTTTGTTTACAAGGCCGCGCCTCAGATCAATATTTTCTTTGTTGCCTATCCTGTTTACATCGTTCTTGGATTCATCGTGATGCTGTTAAGCGTTCCTTTGTTCATCACGGTAATGAACAGCTATTTCTCGGGAATCAAGGATGACATGCTGAAGGCTATAAGCGCGGCCGGGGGCTGACTATGTCGGAACAAGAAGACCGGACAGAACAAGGGACACAAAAAAAACGGGATGAAGCCAAGGAAAAAGGGCAGATTGTCCGCAGCAGGGAGCTCGTGTCCTTTTCAGTCGTAAGCGGCATTCTGTTCATGATGTATTTCACCGGACGGGGGTTTCTGGACCATATATCACGGGTCATGGGAGACATGCTCGGAATGCGCTACGGCAGGGACCTGATGCAAAATTTTCAGATCGCAGCCGTGGAAACGTTCTGGATGCTGGCTCCGTTTTTTGCAGTAGCCGTTCTTGCCGGAGTGGTTTCCTCGGTAGCGCAGGGAGGATTGCTGATCAAGCCGATCAATATGTCGCTTGAAAAACTGAACCCTTTGAACGGGATTAAAAAACTGGTTTCCCTTGAAGGACTGATGGAAGGCGGGAAATCGCTCCTGAAACTTTCTGCCGGCGTCCTGGTATTTTACTATGTGGTAAAAAAGGCGTTGGGATACGCTCCTCAGATCATGGCAATGGATGTGCATGAGATGCTTCTGGTTTCACGCGGACTGCTTACTCAATCGGTACTGTACGGATTCGGTTTTTTCTGCGTGGTTGCAGTGATCGATTATTTTATTCAGCGCTGGAAGTTCGAGCGATCGATCCGGATGAGCAAAGACGAGATCAGACAGGAAATGAAGGAATCGGAAGGCGATCCCCAGATCAAGGCGCGGATCAGGAGCCTTCAGCGCGAACGAGCCCGAAGACGAATGATGGAGGAAGTGCCGAACGCAACCGTGGTTATTACGAACCCGACGCATCTTGCCGTTGCCCTGCGGTATGAACGAGGCGGCCTGGAAGCGCCCCGGGTAGTCGCAAAAGGCGCCGGCATTATTGCCCAGAACATCAGGGCGATTGCAAAGAAACACGGCGTTCCGCTGGTTGAGGACAAGCCGTTAGCGCGCGCTCTGTTCAAGATCAAGCTTGATGCAGCCATTCCGGCGGCGTTGTACCAGGCGGTTGCACGCATTCTGGCTTACATCTACAAGCTACAAGGAGTCGCATAGAACCATGAGGAGACTTCGAGCATGAATATTCTGGGACGGGTACAGGAACGGTCTGATGTGATTGTGGCAATCGGGGTGGTTGTCATCCTCGGCGTCATGATTCTTCCGATACCGGCATTCATTCTTGACATGCTCCTGTCATTCTCGATTTCTCTTGCGATCGTGATCCTTGTGACCGGCATTTACATCAGAAAGCCGATGGATTTGTCCGTTTTCCCGTCGATTCTGCTCATGACGACCTTATATCGGCTGGCCTTAAACCTTGCTTCCACAAGGCTGATTCTCCTGAAAGGAAATGAAGGAGAAAATGCAGCCGGTGAGGTTATCAAGGCATTCGGCAATTTTGTGGTCGGCGGGAACTACGCGGTCGGGTTCACGATTTTTCTCATTTTGGTCGTGATTAATTTCGTGGTCATTACGAAAGGCTCCGGCAGAATCGCGGAAGTGGCGGCACGGTTTATTCTCGATGCCATGCCGGGAAAACAGATGGCTATTGACGCGGATCTCAATGCAGGACTTATTGACGAGAAGGCCGCCCGAAAACGAAGACAGACCATAGCACAGGAAGCGGATTTTTATGGCGCTATGGACGGCGCAAGCAAATTTGTTCGCGGTGATGCGATTGCCGGTCTCATCATCACGGTCATCAACATTATCGGAGGATTTCTTATCGGAACGGTTCAGCACGGTATGCCGGTGATTCAGGCTGCAAAGACCTATACGGTACTCACTATTGGTGACGGACTCGTCACTCAGATTCCGGCGCTTTTAATTTCCACGACCGCAGGTCTTATTGTAAGCCGTGCCGGAAATGACAGCGATCTCGGGAAAGATATTACCCGCCAGGTGTTCCTGAATCCGAAAGCGCTTTTTACCACCTCAGGCATTATGGCGCTGCTCGGGCTTACCCCGGGGCTTCCCCATCTTCCCTTTCTGTTTCTGTCTGCTGCAGCCGGAGGCCTTGGGTATCTTTTTAAAAACGGGACTGCTGCTGAAAAGGAAGAACAGGTGACCCAGACCCCGGCTCCTCCGGTGGAAACGCCGCTTGAACCGTATGTTGATATTGAGCCGTTGACGTTTGAGATCGGATACGGATTGATCCCGCTCGTTGAATCGGAAAAATCCGAGCTCCTGAACAAGATCAAGGCAATGCGCAAGCAGCTTGCCGCTGAACTCGGATTTGTGGTTCCGTCCATTCATATCAAAGATAATCTTCAGCTCCGGCCACATGAATATACGCTTTCCCTCCGGGGAATTGAGGTCGCGAAGAGCGAGATCATGATGGGCCACCGGCTTGCCATGACATCAAGCGACATGGAACGGATCGATGGAATCCCGACGAAAGAACCGGCTTTCGGGCTTCCGGCATTCTGGATCAGGGAAAGCGAAGTGGAAAAGGCCCAGGCACGGGGATATATGGTGGTCGATCCGGCAACCGCGATCACAACCCACATTTCGGAAGTCATCAAGGCGCATGCCTGGGAGCTCCTGACGAGATCAGAAGTCCAGCACCTCCTTGACACGGTATCGAAAAATTATCCCAAGATTGTGGATGAGTTGATTCCGAGCCATCTGACGCTCGGTGGAGTGCAGCGCGTGCTTCAGAACCTTCTCAAGGAACGAATTCCGATCAATGATATTATTATGATTCTTGAAACGCTGCTCGATTATTCGCCGGCGATCAAGGATATCGAGCTTCTCACCGAGTATGTCCGGCAGTCGCTCTCTCGGTATATCACCAAAAGATATATCGCAAGCGACGGAAGCATTCATGTCCTTGCGCTCGACCCCCAGTTTGAGCGCGCAATCTCGCAGGCGATGGAAGACGGCGGCGCCATACGGCCGGATATGGTTACCCGGCTGATCAGATCGATTGATAGCGCCGTCAGGGAAGATCGATTTGGAGGCGGTTTCCCGATCATTCTTTGTTCGGCGTCGGTGAGACGATTCCTCAGAAAGATCACCGAGCGGTTCCTGCCTGCGCTTGCGGTCCTCTCGAATGCGGAAATAGTTCCATCCGTGAAACTGTATACAACGGGGGTAGTGAAATATGAAGATTAAGACATTCAAGGCAACCACCTTTTCCGAGGCATTGCGGCTCGTAAAAAAAGAGTTGAGTGAAAACGCGGTCATCCTCTCGACGCAGGAAAAAAAAGGATTCCGGCCCAGCGTCGAAATAACCGCGGGTATCGATTATGACGCAGGACATGTCCCCGGTACTGTTTCGGTGACCCAGGCATCGCCTCGGGAACAGGCCGGTCAGCCTGCACTGGTCGATGAGATCAAAAGCGAAATTGGAAACCTCCGGAAAACAATTGAGAGCATGAAGAACCGCGGCTATGAAGTTGCACTCCCGGAGCGGAAAAAAATGATTATGGATTTTCTCCGAAGACAGTCCGTGCGTGAGGAGTATGCGCTTCTCATCTGTGAAAAGGCGCGGAACGTGGAGGATATTCCGCTGCTGATTGCTTCAGACATCAGAATCAAACGCCAGAACGGAACCCGCAAGGCGGTCATGCTGATCGGACCGACCGGCGTTGGCAAGACGACCACCATTGCAAAGCTTGCAGCCCAGGCCGTTAAAAACAGGAAGCGGGTTGCGATCGTAAACCTCGACACGTACCGGATCGGAGCGGTTGAACAGATGCGTATCTATGCAAACATTCTCGGGATCCCGCTGGCCACGGCATCAAATACCCAGGAGCTCAAAGAGGCGCTCGAAAAGTTTGCGAAAACCCGTGATGTGATCTTCATTGATACGACCGGAAGAAATCCGCGCGACGAGCAGTATGTGAAAGGGCTTGAGGAGGCGTGCAAGGCAGTGGACATCCCGCTTGAGCTTCACCTGCTCATGAACGCGAATGGGGATGACGCATTCATGATCGAATCCGAGCGAGCCTATCGGAATCTTCCGATCGATTATCTCGGGTTCTCGAAGATCGACGAAGCGGTTCGCTACGGCCCGCTCTACAATGTGCTGCTTACCTACCGGAAGCCGGTCGCCTATCTCACCACTGGCCAGCGGGTGCCGGGGGACATCGAATATCCGACGGTCAACCGTCTGGCAAGTCTGATTCTGACAAAGGAGTGTGCTTCATGCTGACGGAAAAACAAAAGACCGGCAAACACCATGTTCGGACCATCGCGGTGACAAGTGGAAAAGGCGGCGTCGGAAAGACTAACGTTGTTGCGAACCTTGCCATAGCGCTAACCGCCCAGGGGAAAAAGGTCATGATTCTGGATGCGGATCTCGGCTTGAGCAATATTGATGTGCTGCTGCACCTGGCGCCTCATTACAACATCCAGCATGTTTTGAGCGGAGAACTGACGCTGCGTGACGTGCTGGTTGAGGGACCGCATGGAATCCGGATTCTTCCGGCAAGTTCCGGGATGCAGGAACTGACGACGCTGGACGAATTTCAGCGGCTCAAAATTATGGAAGAATTTGACGCGTATGATGAGGATATTGACGTTGTGCTGATTGATACGGCAGCGGGTATTTCCGAGAACGTTGCATTTTTCTGCATTGCGGCGCAGGAGATCGTCATTGTTACATCGCCTGAGCCGACCGCTATTACGGATGCATACGCATTAATCAAGGTTTTGAGCACCCGCTACCATGAGAAAGAATTCCGGGTGCTTGTGAACTGCGCAAAAAATATGGAGGAAGGCAGGGAAGTGTTTCGGAGACTGTCGCGTGCCACCGAAAAATTTCTGAATATTTCTCTCGATTATCTGGGTCATCTTCCGTTTGATGAAGGGATTCCGAAGGCCGTGCGTGTACAAACGGCCTTCATCGATCTGTATCCTAATAATCTCGCGTCCCGTCACATTCGGGAGATCGCGACGAAGTTTCTGGAGCACAATGTCCGGGTCAAGGGCACGCTCCAGTTCTTTATCGGGAATCTTCTGTCCGTGCCGGCGCGTTCCTGAGGGTAACCACATGAGCGGATACAAGACAGAAATAACTGAACCGGAAAAAGAACAGATCATCAAGGATTTTTTGCCGTTTATCAAATACACGGCATACCGGCTGGGAAAGCGGCTGCCGCCGCAACTCACGGTAAACGACCTGATCAGCAGCGGCGTGGTTGGCCTTCTCGACTCGCTGCAGCGATATGAGACCGGGCGAGTCAAACTCAGCACGTTCGTCGAACACCGGATCCGCGGAGCCATGCTCGATGAACTCCGCTCCCAGGACTGGGTCCCTCGATCGGTAAAAAGTAAAATCAACGCAATTAAAAAAGCGCACCAGAAACTGGAACAGGAGCTCGGGAGGCTGCCGCTTGACGAGGAAATAGCGGCATCCGTATCCATCACCCTGGATGAATATTACAAAATCATGCAGGATGCCCATGCCGCAATCACGCTCAGTCTGGAGGACTTCGGAAGCTCGATCTATGATGAGCATGACCTGCACGCCATGGAACGCATCGCCGATCCTTCAGCGAGAACTCCGTTCGAGATTTTAGAGGACACGGCGCTCAAGGAGTCCCTTGCCCGGCATATCGGCAGCCTGCCGGAAAAAGAAAAGATCGTGCTTTCCTTATATTACTGGGATGAACTGACCATGAAGGAAATCGGAAAGGTGATGAAATTGAGCGAAGGACGGGTTTGCCAGCTCCATAACCAGGCGCTCGTCAGGCTGAAGGCAAAGCTCGCTTCTGCTCCCTCGCCCGTTAAAGAACTCGCATAACAAGCCGATAAGATACAGCGGAGGACACCCATGATAGAAGGAGAACGTCTCTCTCAGCTGTTATCTGACCTTTCCCATCCGGATTCCACGCATCGACGTGCAGCCGCTGAAGCACTGGCCGACGGCGATGAACGAGTGCTGTATTCCCTGATCAAGGCACTGCGGGATGAGAACCCCGGGGTTCAGGACGCGGCCATGCGCGCCCTGATCGCAATTGGAGGCGAAACAACCGCTTACATGGTTCTTCCGCTGCTTCGCGAAGGCCCGCTTCTCAGAAACACAACGCTTGTTATTCTCAAGGAAATCGGTTCTCCGGTTTCTCCCCTTCTCCGCCTTTTGTTTGCCGACAAAGATGACGATATCAGAAAATTTGCGGTCGATCTTGCCGGAGACATCAAGACCTGCGATTATCCTGAAGAGATCGTGAAGCTTCTCCAGATTGATCCGAATGTGAATGTGCGGGCGGCAGCGGCAAAGGCACTTGCCCTCCTGAATTGCCGGAATGCGGTTCCCGCACTTATTGCCGCTCTCCGGGATGAGGAATGGGTCTGTTTTTCTGCACTCGATGCGCTTGGTCAATTTGGTGACGAACTGTCTCTTGAACCCGTACATGCTCTGTTAGGCAACGCCGCTACGGTTATCCGCTATGCGGCCATTGAAACACTCGGGAAAATAGGATCCGTCCGGGCAAGCCGTATTTTATTCGATTATCTTCCCAAGGCCGATCCAACCGAAAAAAATGCGGTCATTAAAAGTCTTGTCCAGATCGGTCTTACTCCTTCCATGATTTCAATCAGAGAAGAACTTCTCAACATGCTGCAGAACGGGGAATGGGAAGAACGTATCATCGCTATCCGGGGACTTGCGGAACTACAGGAAAAGCAGGCAATTCCCAAAATTATCGACATTGCAGGACAGCTCGACTCCTCAGACCCTCAGGACGAGGAACGGTTGCACGCGGTCAAGGAAGCCCTGATGGATTTCGGCTGTGTTCCTGCATTCCTGGAAGTGCTTGACAGTTTATCCATCAAATATCGCGGAAAAGTCATTGCTCTTGAAATTCTGAAGGACTTGAACTACACGGATGCATTACCGCACATTATCCCGCTGCTTGGAGTGGTTAGTACGCATGTGGTTCTGGCGGCTGTTGATGCAATCATGGAGTTGAATGAGCAGGAAGCGCCGCAGATTCTTTCGAGTCTGCGCCAGCATGATGATTCCATGGTTCGGGAGCGAGTGAACTGGCTGCTGGAGGGTGTCTCATGACTATGCTGTTACAGGATACAACCTTCAAGCAACTCCGGGATTTTATTTACGAAAAGAGCGGCATTTTTATCCCGGAAACCAAAAAGTACCTGCTTGAGAAAAAACTGCTGACACGGCTGGAACAAAGAAATCTTCATTCGTTTGAAGAGTATCTTCCCTATGTCCGCTCAGGTTCAAACGGCGATGAACTCGGGAAACTGTTTGATGCCGTGACCGTGAATGAAACCTTTTTCTTTCGGGAGCCCCAGCAGCTAGAGGTGTTTATTGAATCGCTGACCAAGCGGATTATCGAAAAGCGAAGCTCATCCGAACTCAAGCTGTGGTCTGCTGCAAGCTCGACCGGAGAAGAACCCTATACTCTTGCAATGATGCTGCTGGAAAAAAAACTCTTTACGAAAATGGAGATTATGGGCTCGGACATCAGCGGAGAAGTGGTTGAAGCGGCAAAAAAAGGAATCTACGGTTCGTATTCCATGCGAAACGTGCCCGAGGTATATGTGCAGAAGTATTTCACAAAAAACGGATTGGGATACGAACTCAGTCCCATCGTTAAAAATATCGTACGTTTCACGGTGATCAATCTGATGGATGAAAAAAAAATCAGGGCCCTTCCCAGCATGGACATTATCTTTTGCAGAAATGTGCTCATTTACTTTGACGAGAAGGCCAAGCAGAAGGTGGTTTCCCTGCTGTACGACACACTCCGACCAGGAGGATTTCTCATCATTGGGTCAGCGGAAAGCCTGCACAATATTACGCGTGCGTTTCGACCGGTACTGTTCGACAAGGTCGTTGCTTATGAGAGGGTCTAGCGATGAAAATACTCATTGTTGATGATTGTCAGACGACGAGGCGACTCCTGGGACTCTATCTCCGGTCAAAGGGATTTGATATCGCGCAGGCGGAAAATGGTCTGGACGCCCTTGAAAAACTCGGCAGTGAAAACGTGAATCTTATTATTTCCGATTTGAACATGCCGTATATGGATGGAATAGAATTTGTAAAAGCGGTGCGAGCGGATCAACGCCAGGCGCATCTTCCGGTTCTCATGGTGACTACGGAAACGGATATCGAAGAGCGAGAGCGCGCGATCAGCGCAGGGGTGAACGGGTATCTTACAAAACCCGTTTCTGCGGAAGTCGTCATGCAGAACATCCGGCTCATCCTCAAGAATATGTTCCGGGAAGGAGGGAAGGCTCATGCCTGACCATAAAATGAAAATTCTCGTCGTCGATGATTTCTCGACCATGAGACGGATCATTAAAAACGTCCTCAAACAGCTGGGATTTGAAAATATCGATGAAGCGGAGGACGGGGCACAGGCCCTGACCAAGCTGAAGACCGGCAATTTCGGATTTATGGTGTCCGACTGGAATATGCCGAACATGGACGGGATTGAGTTGCTTAAAGCGGTCCGTTCCGATCCTGCACTCAAGGATTTGCCGATCCTTATGGTTACGGCGGAAGCGGAAAAAGAAAAGGTGGTTACTGCAATCCAGGCAGGGGTAAACAATTACATTGTGAAACCGTTTACTCCGGAAGTTTTCATGGAAAAAATGGAAAAAATTTTTGAAAAGCTCAAACAATAAAACTGTATTTCCAAGGAGTTGTAGCCCTGTGAACCTTTCGTAAGCGGAGAATGCCATGCCTGATGAAATGGAAGAAATCATAACGGAGTTTATCGCTGAATCCGAGGAGACCCTTGATCAGATCGACCCGCTTTTTGTTGAGCTTGAGGCAAAGGGGTCAGACCAGGAGATACTGAACAAGCTATTCCGGAGTGTTCATACCATTAAGGGCGCGGCCGGTTTTCTCGGATTCCAGTCCATTGTGGACGTGTCACATAACACGGAAAATATCATGAAGAAATTGCGCGATGGGGAGGCAACGATTTCCCGGCCTCTTATTGATATTATTTTAAAGAGCATCGACATGCTGCGGGTTCTGCTGCGACACATCAGGGACAAGGACGGAGTCCAGGAAGATATCTCCTCCCTGGTCCAGGAGCTTGCCAGGGCCCTGACGCTGCCGCAGTCTCCTCCTGCTGTGCATCAGGAAAAACAGCCAACGCCTGTTCCGGAGACGAGAGAAGAGCCGCAGAAAAAAGAAGAAGAATGTCATGAGCATGAAGAAACCGGAATACCCTCGGTGGAAGCCGCAGCCGAGCATCCCGAACATGTGGATCATAAAGACACGCATCAGACGCTCCGGGTGGAGGTCGGGAAGATTGACAAGGTTATGGACCTGACCGGCGAAGTGGTGCTCGTTCGAAACCGGCTTCTGAACATCATGAACCGGCTGGAACAGAAATACTCGGATGATACGGAAGTCGAAAATCTGAATGAAACAGTGTCATTCCTCGATCTCATCACCTCGGACATGCAGCTTGGCGTGATGCGTATGCGGATGCAGCCTATTCAGAAAGTGTTCAGCAAGTTCCCGCGGCTGGTGCGTGATATTGCCGGTACCCTTGGAAAACAGGTGGATCTTAAGGTGTATGGAGAAGATACGGAAGTTGACCGCTCGGTTATTGAACACATTGGCGATCCCATGGTGCATATCATCAGGAACGCAATCGACCACGGGCTGGAAACACCGGAAGAACGGCTCGCAAAAGGGAAATCCGAGAACGGCACGATCACCATTCGCGCTTCACAGAAAGGGAATCAGATTGTCATTGAAGTCTCAGATGACGGCAAGGGAATCAACGTTGAAAAAATCAAAAAGAAAGCGATCGAAAAATCGATTATCACCGCGGACGAAGCGTCCCGCATGCCGGAGGAATCCGCAATTAATCTTATTTTTCTCCCCGGTTTCTCAACGTCGGATATCGCAACCGAACTCTCTGGTCGCGGCGTGGGCATGGATGTTGTAAAAACCAACATCTCGAAATTAAACGGAGCCGTTGAAATAACCAGCAAAAAAGATGCGGGATCATCGTTCACGATCAGGCTTCCCCTTACCGTGGCGATCATTCAGACCCTTATGGTTCGCGCTGGCAACTCACGCTACGCAATCCCGCTTGCTCCGGTCGAGGAAACGCTGATGGTTTCAAAATCGGATATTAACGAAGTCGCGGGTGTCGAGGCGCTCACCGTCCGGGGAAAAATTTATCATCTGTTTGACCTTGCCGGAGTTCTCGGGGACATTCGGGAACCCGGCACGTTGCATAAATATGCCGTTGTTGTTTCCGTTGGTGAAGCACGGTTCTGTATCGGCGTCGATGAGCTGCTCGGTCAGGAGGAAGTGGTTATTAAATCCATGGACGGAATGAATGCGCGCTCGGCGCATATTTTAGGGGCGACCATAACCGGAGACGGGAAAGTGGTGTTTATCCTTGACCTTGCCTCTCTTTCGAAAAGCATCACCAGTACCGCAGCGGTATAAGGAGGTTCCAGGTGCTACAATACATCGGTTTTCGTCTCCATACCGGGGAATATGCAATTCCCATCATCAAGGTTCGGGAGATCATCAATCTTCCCGCGGTCACAACGCTGCCGCAGGCGCCTCCCTATCTGCGTGGCGTCACGAACCTGCGCGGAAGCGTAATTCCGCTCGTGAATCTCCGCACGATCATCCATCTGCCCGATGACGGAAACGGCGGGACCAAGGTTATCGTGATCGCATGCGGCAGACTTACCTTTGGAATCATGGTAGACGGTATTACCGGCGTCCTAAGCCTTGCAGAAGATTCCATTGAGTCGCCCGAAAGCCTTTCTCATGGACACTCCCAGGAAATTACAGGTGTTGCCAAACTGGATGGCCGCCTGATTGTCCTGCTGGATACCAGCAGACTTATTCCGCTTGCCGACCGAAGCTTGTTAGAGGAGGTTGCAGCTGAAGTGCAGAATACCGCCCAGGAAGGAACCATAGAAGTGACCCGAATCGTCCAGACTATGGCGGGAGACATGCGGATCAAGGAACTGCGCGATGCAGAAGAATTTTTTGAAAAGAACAAGGGCATTAACGCGGGCGATCCGCGAAAAGAAATTCTCGATGACTTAATGACGTTCTTGAGTGCAGTCACGAATCATGAGTATGAAAAAGCCGATGAAATTATTCAGCAGGTGATTAAAAAAGGACAGGGGACCCTGTTCCAGGAAGTGGGAAAGATTACTCGAAAATTGCACGATACCATTAAGAGCTTCAAAGAAGCGATTGATCCACGGCTCAAGGGCATGGCACACGCTGATATCCCGAGCGCCGTAGACAAGCTTCAGTATGTGATTGAAAAAACCGAAGAAGCAGCAAATAAAACCATGGGTTTCGTTGAAAAACATCTGCTGGAGATGGACAATCTTGCCGCCCATATTCGTGGAATCAAAGGAAAGGGAAACGAAAAAACTGTTGCCTATCTTAAAGAGTTCAAGAACAAACTGGAAGATGATCTTACAGAAATTATTACGACACAGTCGTTCCAGGATCTTACCGGCCAGACTATAAAAAAAGTTATCACGCTTGTCGGAGACATCGAAGCAGAACTTATCCGGTTGATCACCGGTTTTGGAGTCAAAGTCGATGCGGGTTCTCCCGCCGAAGAGATTTCTCCGGAAAAGGTATCCCAGGAAGGTGTGGATGATCTCTTGAAGGAATTCGGTTTTTAGAAGTCGAGCAAGGCTGAAGTATTTTGATAAAAAACGGGAGTCACATGGCGATCAACGTGCTTATAGTCGATGATTCAGCATTCATGCGCAATGCACTGACAAACATGCTTTCGGCAGATCCCGAGATCAAGGTGATTGCGGTTGCCCGTGACGGTATTGAGGCTGTCGAAAAGGCGGCAAAATTAAAGCCGGATGTCATTACCATGGATGTGGAAATGCCCCGGATGGACGGTATCGAAGCCTTGCAGCTGATCATGGAACAGACGCCAATACCGGTCATCATGGTCAGTTCGCTCACGTCCGAAGGCGCTCATGTAACGCTCGAAGCGCTGGATCACGGCGCCGTGGATTTTATTCCAAAAAATCTTTCCGAGCTTTCGATCAACATTGTCAAGATCAAGGAGATGCTGATCGAAAAGGTAAAACAAATTTCCCGGAGCAGAGTTTCAAAGATACCTCGAAGCCGGACGCTCACGCAGACGTCCGAGTATATGCCCAAGGTCATTCCGGTCAGGGCTACCGGAGAACGGAGAGTGAGTGTTGTTGCGATTGGAACCTCAACCGGCGGACCGCGCGCAGTGCAGGAGATCATTCCCAGACTTCCGGGTGACTTCCCGGTTCCGATCGTCATTGTTCAGCATATGCCTCCGAATTTTACCGGCCCCTTTGCCGACCGGTTGAATGACATCAGTCAGATAACGGTCAAAGAGGCGCACGAAGGAGCCATCCTGCAGGCGGGTGTTGCGCTGGTGGCGCCGGGCAGAGGCCATATGCGGGTGATCCGTCCGCGAATCGAAACGATGGTGACGATTTCAGAAAACCGCGAGGAATTCATTTATCGCCCGTCTGTTGATTATCTCATGCATTCGATCGCCGAGTTTTTCCCGGGCAGGGCGCTGGCGGTCATATTGACAGGCATGGGAAATGACGGACTCAAGGGAATAACGGACGTGAAAAAAAGCGGGGGACGAATCTTTGCGCAGAACGAGGAGACCTGTGTGGTCTATGGGATGCCTCGAGCGGTCGTTGAGGCAGGCATTGCCGACAAAATTTTACCGATTGAAGAAATGGCGGGCGAGATCATTAATGCCGTTTAAACTCCAACCCATTTTTTCAGTTTGGAATTCCGAATCAGAGTATGCATCGTGAGAAGGAGTGTATCCTATGTTTGAAAATATGAAAATCGGGAAACGATTGAGTCTTGGATTTTACACGGTTCTTGCCGTCACAACATCCATGACGTTTCTTGCCATTTTCACGATGGGTCGCATCCAATCGAATCTCGATCGGATGGTGAATGTCAACAATTTGCGTCAATCCTATGTGGTCAATCTCACAAAAGCCATTAAGGAAATTGATAGCAGCATCGGCTATCTTCTCCTCGAAAAAAATTCTTCGCAAAAGCAGGTGATTGCCAAACGGATACAGGATGCTCGTGTGGCAGTCAACGATTCTCTCAAAAAAATCGAAGAGATGAATAATGATCCAAAAGGGAAAGAACTGACCGATACGGTCAAGGCTACCCTGCTCGCTGCCCGAACATTGAATGTCAAGGTATTTGAACTTGGCATGGAAAATCGTGTCGAGGAAGCGCTTATGTGTCTCAATAAGGAGCTGGCTCCTCTTCGGCAAAAATTACAGCCCGCTGTGAACGAACTGCTTCAACATCAGAAAAACCGGACGGATATGCGCTATAAGCAATCAATTGATATCTACAAGGAAAACAGAAATCTGCAGATCCTGCTTACCGTTGTTGTTTTAATGCTTGCGTCATTCGTGGCATTCATGCTCACCCGGGGGATTGTCCGGCCGCTTACTATGGGAATCGGGATCGCTGAAGCCCTTGCCAAGGGAAACCTGGGGGTACATGTAAAAGTAAAAACTACGGATGAAATCGGTCACTTGTTCGGAGCCATGAAAACGATGGTTGAAAAATTGCGGGTTGTTGCAGCTGATGTCAAGAATGCCTCTGATGATGTGACGACAGGAAGCAAACAGCTTTCAAGTGCAGCGGAAGATATTCATAACGGCTCGCAGGACCTCTCCTCTCAGGTTGAGCAGGTGGTGACTGCCATGACCCAGGTGTCACAAACCATCATGGACGTTGCGAAGAACGCATCGAATGCGGCTGATGCAGGGAAGAAGGCATCCGAGACAGCGACGCAGGGAAAACAGACAGTCGACAGGTCGGCCGAGGATATGACCCGGATCGCCCAGACCGTGAAGGAGACAGCGATCACGATCGAGGAGCTGGGAAAGAGTTCTGCCCAGATCGGCGAGATCGTTGCCGTGATCAACGGCATTGCGGACCAGACGAATCTGCTTGCTTTGAATGCTGCAATTGAGGCAGCGCGCGCAGGAGAGCAGGGACGAGGATTTGCCGTTGTTGCCGATGAAGTAAAGAAGCTTGCAGAGCGGACCAGCCAGGCGACCAAGGATATTGCGGAACGGATCAGCGGGATACAGAAAACAGCAGAAGGATCCGTGGCAGCGATCAAGCGGGGAAGCAACGAGGTGGAGAATGGCGTTGGTCTTGCACACGAGGCGAGCAAATCGCTGGATTCGATCGTCGAAGCGTCTTCGGGCGCGATGGACATGGTGCAGCGAATCGCAGCTGCCACGGAACAGCAGTCAGCTGCATCCGAGCAGGTCACTCAGAACATGGAAACCATTGCAGCGATTACCAAAAAATCAGTCGCATCCACGGAGCAGGTAAAAACTGCTGCTGCGGAACTCGATCATTTTGCGGAAATCCTGAGAACGGTTCTGGCCTTTTTTAAGGGATCAACTGAGGAAGCGGAGACATTGGTTCGCAGTGCCATCCATTTTATCAGAGAGCACGGCAGAGAAAAGGGACTGGCCGAGATCAATAATCCAAAAGGCCAGTTTGTAAACAGGGACTTATACGTATTTGTGACTGGCATGAACGGGATTCAGCTTGCTCATCCGAAAGATCATGCCGGGGTGGGCAAGGATATGAGCACGTTGAAGGATGCCGATGACAAGCTCTTTGTGAAAGAACGTCTTGCGCTTGCACAAACCCAGGGAAAAGGCTGGCAGGATTACAAATGGCCTGATCCGATTACGAAAAAAATCGAACAAAAAACCGCCTATTTTGAAAAAATAGAAGATTTTATCGTTGTCTGCGGAGCGTACAAATAAACGGGACAGGATCATCAAGGAGCGAGCTATGCTGGAAAACATGAAAATCGGGAAACGGCTTGGGATCGGGTTTGTGACGGTCCTTACCATCACCACCTCCATGACGTTTATGGCCATTTATAATATGGGACGGATTCAATCCAATATCGACCAGATTGTGAACGTGAACAATGTTCGATTAGAATCAGCCATTGAGATAGAAACTTCACTTCAAGATATTAAAAGCAATCTGGCCTATCTTCTCCTTGAAAACAGCACAGTACGGCGGGAGGCAATTGTCAAAACAATGCAGGCGGACCGCGCGCGGTATAATCAAGCGCTCAAAAAAGTGGAAGAACTGACGCCTCCTGATGATACAGAAGGGCGATCACTGGTTGAAACCGCAAAAAAAAGAACCCTGGAAGCGCGAGGCCATAATGTGCGGGTCCAGGAACTGGCACTTGCAAACAGAAACAGCGAAGCGCTTGTCGTTCTCATGAAAGAGGCAGGATCTTCCTGGGACAGACTTCTGACCACGGTGGGTGAGTTCGTACAGTATCAGAAAAAACAAACGGTCATGCAGTATGAGGAGTCGATTGCCATGTACCGTAACACGAGGACTGTTCAAATTCTGCTGAGTATCGTGGTCTTCATTCTTGCCTCGTTCATGGCCTTGATACTCACCCGTGGCATTGTCCGGCCGCTTACCATTGGAATCGGGGTTGCAGAGTCTCTTGCCAAGGGTGATCTGACCGTGAATGTAAAGGTAAAGACCACGGATGAAATCGGTCACTTGTTCGGAGCCATGAAAACGATGGTTGAAAAATTGCGGGTTGTTGCAGTTGATGTCAAGAATGCATCCGATAACGTCGCAACAGGAAGTAACCAGCTTTCAACAACCGCCGAGGACATTCATAACGGTTCGCAGGACCTCTCCTCTCAGGTTGAGCAGGTGGTGACTGCCATGACCCAGGTGTCACAGACCATCATGGACGTTGCGAAGAACGCATCGAATGCGGCTGATGCAGGGAAGAAGGCATCCGAAACAGCGACGCAGGGAAAACAGACAGTCGACAGGTCGGCCGAGGATATGACCCGGATTGCCCAGACCGTGAAGGATACAGCGATCACGATCGAGGAGCTGGGAAAGAGTTCGGCCCAGATTGGCGAGATCGTTGCCGTGATCAACGGCATTGCGGACCAGACGAATCTGCTTGCTTTGAATGCTGCAATCGAGGCTGCGCGCGCAGGAGAGCAGGGACGAGGATTTGCCGTTGTTGCCGATGAAGTAAAGAAGCTTGCAGAGCGGACCAGCCAGGCGACCAAGGATATTGCGGAACGGATCAGCGGGATACAAAAAGCGGCCGAAGAGTCGGTGGCAGCGATCAAGCGGGGAAGCAACGAGGTGGAGGATGGTGTTGGTCTTGCACACGAGGCGAGCAAATCGCTGGATTCGATCGTCGAAGCGTCTTCGGGCGCGATGGACATGGTGCAACGGATCGCAGCTGCCACGGAACAGCAGTCAGCTGCATCCGAACAGGTCACTCAGAACATGGAAACCATTGCGACGATCACCAAAAAGACCACGATATCGACCAATCAGATCAAGCAGTCATCCGCTGATCTCGCGCATTTGACGACCCGGTTGAACGAGATTACAACGTGGTTCAAGGTGTAACAGATACAAGGAGGGAACTCCCATGCGACTCAGTCATATGAAAATCCGGACAAGGATCACTCTTTTGAGTCTTCTTATTGTCGCGACTGCCGTGGCGAGTATTATGGTGATCTGTCTTACTATTTTTCATAAAGAGCTTATGCGGCAGGTCGACGTTGCCCAGGACACGCATTTGAAGGTCTTTTGGGAAATGTTGAAGGAGAAAGGAAAGCATTTCCATATTGAAAACGGAAAGCTCATGGCGGATTCCTACGTCTTGAATGAAAACTATGAACTCCCTGACAAAACCAAGGAGCTGTGGGGCGGTGTTGCAACGATCTTCATGGGAGATACCCGGGTGACCACGAATGTGCTGAAGCCTGATGGAAGCCGTGCCATAGGAACAAAACTGCAGGGGCCGGCGTATGACGCAATATTCAAGGAAGGCAAAGGGTATCGGGGAGAAGCTCCCATTATTGGAGACGACTATTTTACCGCGTATGATCCCATCAAAGACAGTCAGGGGAATATTGTTGGAGTGCTCTTCGTGGGAATTAAAAAAAGTGACTATTTCGCCTCAATGAACCGCTTGAATCTTATTATTGTGGCTATTGCGCTTGCCCTCTTTATCGTAGTCGGTTTTTTTATGTATGTATTTACCAAGAAAACATTTGCTCCGCTTGAACAGGTGATTCAGGGAGCGGATGCAATGTCGAAAGGGGTTCTGCACATAACCCTTGACATCAAAGATAACAATGAGATGGGAATGCTTGCCAAAAGCTTTAACCATATGATTGCGAACGTTCGCGAGATTGTGACCCGGATCAATACCACCACGGGAACCCTCGCAGACAGTTCCGAGCATCTTCAAAAGACCGCTGATGAGCTTTGCAAAGGGTCGCAGGAGCTTTCGATTCAGACTGAGCAGGTGGTCACGGCCATGACTGAAGTGTCGCAAACGGTTATGGATGTCGCAAAAAATGCGAGCAATGCGGCTGATGCGGCGAAAAACTCCTCGGACACTGCTGTTCGGGGAAAATCAGTCGTGGAAACAACGGCAAACGGCATGATCAAAATTGAAGAAACCGTGAGCGCAGCAGCGGCTACCATAGAATCGCTCGGGAAAAATTCCGCACAGATCGGAGAAATCGTTGCGGTGATTAACGGCATAGCGGACCAGACGAACCTGCTTGCCTTGAACGCCGCAATCGAAGCGGCCCGGGCAGGTGAACAGGGAAGAGGTTTTGCCGTTGTTGCGGATGAAGTGAGGAAGCTGGCTGAACGGACGGCTGATGCAACAAAGGATATCGTAAAAAAGATCAGCGCCATCCAGGCTGCCGCCGCGGAATCGGTTGATGCCATGCAAAAAGGCGGCGGCGAAGTGCGAAATGGCGTGGAATTAACCAAAGAAGCAAGCGGAGCGCTCGGTTCTATTGTCGAAGCGTCATCCATTGCCATGGACATGGTGCAGCGCATTGCTGCGGCGACAGAACAGCAGTCTGCCGCCTCGGAAGAAGTGACGCAGAATATGGAAAACATTGCGGGGATTACCAAAAGCACGTCGTCTTCGACCGAGCGGATCAAGCAGTCCTCGGCAGATCTTTCCCGGCTTTCATCGGAGTTGAAGCAGATGACGGCCTGGTTCAAGGTGTAATGAACAGCAGGACAATCGGATACGCCGAAGAGCAGTTGCTTCGGATCATCCGCAGGAGGTTCACATGGATTCCACAAATGCAAATTCCGAAATGAAGCAATTTGTGACCTTCAGATTGGAAAATGAAAAATACGGGGTTGATATCCTGAAGGTGCAGGAAATCAACAACCTCAAGGAATTCACCAAGGTGCCGCATGCACCGGACTATGTGGAAGGCGCCATTAACCTGCGGGGAAAAGTGATTCCGGTTTTAAATCTGCGGAAACGGTTCGGCTTGGGATTGAAGCCGCTGGACGAAACCACGAAGATCGTGATCATGAACGTGCGCGGTATCGTTACCGGCATTCTGGTTGATTCCGTTTCCGAAGTTCTGCGGATTCCGCAAAATATTATTGTGCCTCCTCCTCCCACATCAGCGAGCATCGCTGCGCAATTCATTGTCGGCATTGCGCGGCTTGAGCAGGAGCTCATCATTCTTCTTGATATCGACAAACTGCTCGGCTCGGAAGAGTACGCGGCCGTGTTCGGATCGTTGAACGAAATGAGCGGATAATTTTTTAGTTCATCATCAGGGAAAGCGATCGTATGGCATTTCTGAGAAATATGAAAATAAAAAACAAGATGTTGCTCATGATTATCATTTTTCTGATCATCGCGGGAAGCATCACAACAGGACTGCTGATCCAGATGAAACGCTCCCTGCTGGATGAAAAGCAGGTCATGACGAAAAATCTTGTCGACACCGCATACAGTGTGCTCGAATGGTATGGACAACAGGCGGAACAGGGAATTATGCAGCCTCAGGAAGCAAAACGCATGGCTTTACACACCATTCAGTCCCTTCGCTATGGAGCAGGAGAATATTTTTGGATTAATGATATGGATGCGGTCATGGTATTGCATCCTATCAAACCGGAATTGAACGGAAAGGATTTGTCGAGGTATCAAGACCCGAATGGCATCAAAATTTTTTCACAATTTGCAGAAACAGTAAAAAAATCCGATGCAGGCTTCGTATTCTATTCCTGGCCGAAACCCGGCGCTGTGGAACCGATACAAAAAATTTCCTATGTCAAAGGATATAAACCCTGGGGCTGGATTCTGGGAAGCGGGGTCTATCTGGATGATATTGACGCACTATTCTGGAAAGGATTCAAGACGTCGTTTCTTATCCTCATCCTTGTTTCCCTCATTACGCTTCCTTTTCTGGGCACTGTTATGACGAGCATCATACGTCCGTTTTCCAAACTGGCAGCAATGCGGCAACAGACGGACCACATTGCGAGCGGCAATCTTACCGTCAAACTTGACATGTCCGGAAAAGATGAGATCGGCCTGCTTTCCGGGAGCATGAATACCATGGTGCAATCCCTCTCCAGGACGATCAATACCCTTCTTGCTTCCTCAACCGGAATTGCCGCGACTGTCACGTCGCTTTCCGCACGGTCTGCGCAATCGACAGAAGGTGCAAAAAAACAGGCCGAGCAGGCACAGCAGATTGCCACTGCTGCCGAAGAAATGAGCCAGACTATCTCGCACATTGCCAGGACGGCATCCTCCGCATCCGATATGGCAGCAGGAGCGCTCGACTCTGCGACGAGCGGGAAAAAAGCCGCAGATGAATCCATTACAACCGTGAACCGAGTGTATGATGCAACGATTGTTTTGTCCACGATGGTTGAAAAATTAAACAAACGGGTGAGTGAGATCAGCAGCATCGCCGGCGTGATCAAGGGAATCGCCGATCAGACGAATCTGCTTGCGCTGAATGCCGCGATCGAGGCAGCACGCGCCGGGGAACAAGGCCGTGGTTTTGCGGTGGTTGCCGATGAAGTAAGAAAACTCGCAGAACGGACCATACAGGCGACGGTCGAAATATCGGAAAAAATATCGCTGGTCCAGTCTGAATCAGACGAGACCACGAATTCGATGACCAAAGCCACTATGGAAGTATGTCAGGCAACCGGGTCCATAAAAAATGTAGGGAGCTCGCTTGACTCAATCCTGGACGATGTTCACAAAGTCAGGGATCAGATCATGCAGATTGCGACTGCTGTGGAAGAACAATCCGCAGCATCTGAAGAAGTTGCGTCCAACATTGAAAAAACGTCATCTATTGCGAAAGAAATAGAGACAACCTCATTCGCTATTTTGTCTGATGTCACCGTCCTCAAGCAGGTAGTGGAAGAACTGAACACAGCTGCATCAGGCTTTAAAACTGATGGAACAATCCGCTGAAACCTGCTTGTTTTCTTGCCAGGTAATTTTTCACTCTGCTCATAAACTACAAGAAAAAGTAGAAAATCGTTGACAGATGTTGCAACAGAAGGGTATAGTGATTTACCCGCCAAGAATACACAACGTTGTGCTGTTAAGAACTAAAAAATCCATTTTTGTCGTTTTTGTTTTTCATTTCACTGATTCAGTGGTCCATTCGTTTCGCCCATTAACACCTTGAAGTCTTCTTTTGATACTGTTTGCTATTGTTGGCGTTTCGGAGGATTTCATGTATTTGTTTGAGATCATTGCTGGAGTTCTCAAGGGAATAAGTTCATGTATTAGTCTGTCCAATGTTTTCAAATCAAAGAGCAACATAGCTGTTATACAACAGATTTCCGATATAGTTTGTTATAATCAAGGCGAACTCGCCCAGTATACGTATCTTGCTGGTGAAAAGCATAAGTTGATGAAAGAGGAGTTTAAAAAAGGAAAGGCAAATAATACCAAGGTACAATCACATCAGACAGACTTGGTGAGTTACTTAAGCGGAGAACTTAAAAGCATAATCGAGGAGAATTTTGGGAGAGTCAGAAAATATTTTATTGGGCGATCAAAGCAGTTACCTCGAGTATGTATAAAAGTTTCCAAAGATGACATTATCAAAGATTTTATCAGGGAAGACAACCGGCGTTATATATCTGATTGTAAGTGGCAAGACAACACTGGATTTGCAGATGTTTATGAGACGGGAAGATATTACCTTTGTAATAATATTCCTCATGAAGTGCGAGCTTGTCGTTACAAGAATCCTCGTTTAGACTCACACAAAGCTACACTTTATAAAAAAATATCTGCAGTAAACTGGTTAAGTCAAAAATGCGGCAAAGAAGACAAGGCCTGGATGGATTGCTGGACTAAAAATTCTTTTCACAATGTATCTACAGTGCCAAATGCAAGTGAATGTTACAAATCAACGCTGATTATTCCTATGACTTTGCTCGGCAACAGAGTATCTAACGATTTTAAAAAAAGGTTCAGGATAGCTGATGCCAATGAGAATACAGGACGTGCGATTTACGGATTCTTATGTTTTGATCACCATTATACTAATTTTTTTAAACGAGAAATAGATGTTCCTATCGGGTACATTTTTGCAGACCTCATATCTTTGTACTTAATTACGCATTTAATGTATACTGAATATTCGAAAACATTCAGAGAAGTTGGAGATTTCGTCGAAGGAAAAAGTTCACGAACTTGACTTCTTTAGATTGCATAGTAGACTTAAGATAGAATATAAAGACTGATTAAAAGGAGGATGCGATGCTTAAGAAAAGCATGGTTGTATATGCAGACGGCATTCAGAAAACATCGAACAATCATTTAATTTCTGTTGGTGATCGGCTTATACAGTATTTCCGTGAAGATGCCAAAAAAACGATACAAGCAAATAATGAAAAGTCTTTTATGGGGAAGAAAACAGGTTTAAGCAAAGCAAGAAGATAGTATATATAGAATGTTAGAACGCCACCGATTTTCTTATCTCTGTATGATGTTAACTGTACAACAAACAATAAGTAATTTGACAATATTTAATAAAGAATATTGAATTTTTGGTCAAAAATTTTCGCGTCTTTTGAAAATCAAATATCGTTTGATTTATCCCGTTTTTTCCCGTCTATTCCCGTGTAACCGGAAGTCAGTTATCGTATTTTTCCCTCTATTATTATCTTATCTCTTTATACTCTGCGTCAATCTATTGACACGCCTGACATTATCTGTAATAATGCCATTCATGCAAAGAGTTCTTGTTATAGACGATGATGAAACGGTTCGTGATGTGCTTCAGTCTTTTCTTTCCGGTAAGGGTTTTGAGGTCACGCTTGCCCCGGACGGTCAGACCGGCATCGACCTCGTACGGGAGAACAGCTTTGATCTCATTTTGACGGATCTGGTCATGCCGGGAATCGGCGGAATCGATATCCTGAAACAACTCTCCGAATCAAATATCAAAATACCCGTTCTCGTGATTACGGCGTTTGCAACGGTTCAGAACGCGGTTGAGGCGATGAAACTCGGAGCATTTGATTATGTGACCAAGCCGTTCAACCTTGATGAAATCATGATTGTCATCAATAAGGCGCTGAACCTCTCAAAGCTGCAGAAAGAGAATGTGATGCTCAAGATGCAGCTGCAGAAAAAATACCACTACGAAGGACTGGTCGGCGATTCTCCGCACATGCAGCAGGTGTACGAGCTAATAGAAAAAATTGCGGATACAGACAGCACGGTTATGATCCTGGGAGAAAGCGGGACCGGCAAGGAGCTTATTGCAAAAACAATTCACTATAACAGCTCCCGTTCCCAGAACCCGTTTGTGCCCTTGAATTGCGCCGCGATCCCGAAAGACCTCCTGGAATCTGAACTTTTTGGCCATGAAAAAGGCGCTTTTACCGGGGCGATCAATACCCGGATCGGCCGATTTGAGCTTGCGCAAAACGGGACTCTTTTTCTGGACGAAGTGGGAGAACTCGATCCGTCGCTCCAGGTAAAATTGCTTCGGGTTCTCCAGGAGCGGGAGTTCGAGCGGGTGGGAGGCATCAAGACCATCAAAATAAATGTACGGATTCTTGCCGCCACGAATAAGGACCTTGACAAAGCGACCCAGGAAGGCAAATTTCGAGAGGACCTTTTTTATCGGCTGAATGTTATTCCCTTGACGCTTCCTCCCCTCAGAAAGCGGACAGAAGATATTCCGCTTCTTATCGATCACTTTATCCGTGAATTTACCCGGAAACGAAAACGGGAACCATTCACCTTCTCAAAGGAAGCCATGAACTGCCTGCTGTCCTATTCCTGGCCAGGCAATATCCGGGAGCTCGAAAATCTGATCGAACGGCTCACCATCCTCGTAGCACACAAGATTATTCATAGTTCGGATCTTCCTGAAAAATTTCAGCAGGCAGCTCCCTGCCGCCAGGAAGACGGTGCAGAAACCGCCCCCTTTTCTCTCGCCCCTGGGAAGAGCCGGGATATTCCAGCATCCGGCATCGATCTCGGTGCAGCAATCAATGAAATGGAAAAGGACCTGATCCTGAAAGCCCTGGGTAAATCCGGCGGGGTCAAAAGCAAGGCCGCTGAACTTCTCGGTCTGAACCGCACTACGCTTCTGGAACGGATGAAAAAAATGGGTATTGAAGCGAAAAAATTCTGATTTTCTGCCAAAGCTTTGCCGCTCTGTCATTCCTCTGACGTTTCTCTTTTCTAAATAATTCAAAACCATTTGAAAAATAAAAGTTTTTTTCGGGCATGCTTGTTGCTTTACATCTTTTCATGAAAATGTTTTTCATGATTGCAACGCTCCTGGTGTCTCTTGTCGTGCCAAGCGCGCACGCTGCGCTCCGGCTCGAACCTCTCGAACGAGCCCAGCAGCTGATGGAGGAAAAAAAATGGGAGGATGCGCTTGATGTGCTTGCTCTGTACCAGCCGACGAGCAGGGAATTTGCGAAGTATCATGCCATGAAAGCGCTGCTCCTTATTCAGAGCAGAAAATATTTTGAATCCATAGAGCATTCCCGCCTTGCCTATCTGTATGCGACAAGCCAGGAGGACAAGGAAGAGGCGCTGTTACAGCGGGCCGACACGTATCTTCGCATGCGCTATTACGCAGAAGCGCTCATGTGCTATCGGAATTTCCGCACGCTGTTCCCAAAATCCGGGCTTCTCAAACGGGCTGAACAGGGAATTGGCGAGTCGTCATTCCGGCTCGGACGGTATCGTGAAGCAGCGGACGCATACGCAAAACTGGACGACACATCGCATGCGATTAGCGGAAGAGGAAAATCCCTCTACGAGCTTGGTCTCTATAAGGATGCGAATGACCAGTTTATGATGCTTCTCGATCGGGACAAGAACTATGTTGAATCTTCCCAGGAAACCGTTCTGTATATGGGAGAAAATTTTCGGCAACTCGGACGGCTCCCTGATGCCAAGATTTATCTCAATTCCGTCAGGGACCCGGATATTCAGCCGCGTGCTCTGAGCGGGCTTGCGCATATCGCCTGGAAAGAAAAAAGTTATGCAGCCGCAATCAAGTTGTTCACCAAGGCGCTCGAGAGTCCGGATCGAGAATTTCGGAGAAAAACGTTGCTTTCCGTGGCAGAAATCTATCTTGAATGGGGGAAACCGGATGAGGCGCTGCCGCTTCTTGAACAGATATGGCACGATTATCCGTTCGGCTGGAACTATGATACGGCGCTCTTGTATCTTGCCCGATTGCATCGAAGCCGTCAGAACTATGGGGCTGCGATTTCGTATTTAAGTGAACTGGTCTGCAGACGCCGCCCGTCCAAACGGGCTATTGAAGAAATGGAGTCGCTGGTACTCGAAATAAAGGACAGAAAAGGCCCCGAGCTTGAAAAAGCGTGGCGATCAGCAGGGTACTGGCTTCTGGATCCGTCGCGCACCGAGTCGATTATCAAGATCGGATATGCCTTGCGCCGTTCTGGAAAACCGTATCTGGATATCTGCCGCTGGCTGCTCAAAAGCAAATCCGAAGAGGCAAAGGCGTATGGTCGCCTTTTGTTCGCTGATTTCTATGCTGATATGGGGCAAGTTTCGACTGCCGTTCAGTATGCAAAACGAGCGTCGATTTCAAACCAGACTGACGATAGCCGCAGAATTTTCGGTCGTGTGCTTTTTGCAAACCGTGATTATGCTGAAGCAGCTGACTCGCTTATGAAAATCAAAACCATGCAGGACGATGATATTCAGCTGCTGGTGGAGAGCGCGCAGCGTATGAAGGATCGGAAGACGGTTATGCCGTTTCTCCAGGTATTGTTCTCTGCTCCCGGTAAGTCCGAACGCTCCCGGATAAAATTCGCCAACCTCCTCTACGCAATCGGAAATACGCAGGAAGCGCTTGGGCAATACGCAACCATTGTGGCTTCAAAAACAGGAACTAAAAAATCTCCTGCGTCGCTCTCTCCGGATTTCGAATGGGCCTGCTATCGCATTTCCCAGCTTGCTCAGGGAAGCGATGGCACGAATGCGCTGGAACTCGTCCAGAAAAGCAAAAGTGCGCTGGGACGATTTGCCAGAACGGAACTGGTGGCAAAAACAATTTCAGAACGGGTGAACTGATATGGCGGCGAACGCACAAAAATTGAACGAGGCATTTCAAACCTTTACCCGAGCATCCGAAAGTCTGGCATCGTACTATGAACTGCTTCAGGATCGGATTGCGTACCTCACCACGGAGCTTGAATTAAAAAACCGGGAATTGAACAAGGCGCTTGCCCGGGCGGAACAGAGCACTGATTACCTGAACGCCATTCTGTACAATCTGGAAGATGCGATCATCGTTGTTGACCCTGATGACCGGATCGAGATGATGAACCGGTCTGCTGAGAGCCTTTTTCACTGTTCTGCAGACGTCTCAATCGGCAGGCTGTTTTCCGAACTCGACATTGTTCTGCGCAAGGAAGGGGCCGAGACTGTTCTTGCGGTACACAGGAAACGGTCGCCGGTGATCGTCTCCTATTCCGATATTCCCGACGCGTCAGGATACAGCAGAGGACGGGTGATTCTGATCAGAGACATTACGAGGCTTCGGGAACTTGAAGTCCAGCAGGAACGAAACCAGCGTCTCATCTCCATGGGAGAAATGGCTGTCCGGATCGTTCATGAAATCAGGAACCCGCTCTGCAGCATGGAGTTGTACGCCACCATGCTCGAACAGGAACTTGCGAACACCGGACATCAGGAACTTGCGCATGGGATTTCAACAGGAATCGGAAATTTGAACACTATCCTGACGAACATGCTTTTTTTTGCCAGACCACGCACTCCTGCAATGGCAGTCATTGACCTTGAAACAGTAATCAGGGAATCCGTGGAAATGCTCCTGCCGCTGTTCACGTCCCGCAGGATTGCGATCACGCATCTGTCCACGTCCTGCCGAATTCGCGGCGACGCGGAGCTTTTGAAACAGGTTTTCCTGAATATCATGATGAACGCCGTGCAAGCCATGCCGGAGGGCGGGGAGATTATGATTTCGCTGACGCGCCAGGATGGAATGGTTCGGGTGGATATTGCGGATACGGGGGAAGGAATTTTACCGGAAAACGTCGAAAAAATATTCAATCCTTTTTTCACAACAAAGGATTCGGGAACCGGCCTCGGGCTTGCAATCGCATCAAAAATCATGCAGACACACGATGGCTATATCACTGCAACAAGCAAGGCGGGAAAAGGGAGCGCCTTTAGTCTGCTTTTTCCGGGACAAGACACGTTTGATTGCGGAAAAACGGATCATGAAAAAAGCGCAACCGCTGACAGGAAAGGGGACTGAGTGCAGACACGCGCGCAAAAATCGATACTGATTGTCGACGATGATTCACAGATACGCAAGGCGCTTTCCGAAGCAATCCGCAGGATGGGATTCACGGTCGATGCATGCGACGGAGGAGAGCCTGCCCTTGAAAAACTTCGTCACGCCGAGTATGCCATGGTCGTTACGGACATGAACATGCCTACCATGAGCGGGCTTGCTTTTTTAAAGGAAATCCGGAGACGCATCGGGAACCTGCCGGTGCTCGTGATCACCGGATTCGGCACGGTTGAGAATGCCGTTGAAAGCATGAAAGAAGGCGCGACCGATTATTTGATGAAACCGTTTTCCTATGATTCGCTTAAAAAATCAATTGAATCCATGATGATGCGGACGTCAGGTGACCGGGAAATCGTGACCGCAAGCCCTGCCATGAAGCGCCTTGTTGCGCTTGCAGAGAACCTTGCCGCGAACGACATTACGGTTTTGATCCTTGGCGAAAGCGGTACCGGCAAGGAATTGCTTGCCCGCCAGATACAGAAAACCAGCAGACGAAAGGACCAGCCGTTCGTTCCCGTCAACTGTGCTGCCATTCCGGATACGCTTCTCGAATCCGAGCTGTTCGGGCATGAGAAAGGCGCATTTACCGGCGCACTTGACCGGAAAAAAGGAAAATTCGAGCTTGCAAATCATGGGACGATTTTACTCGATGAAATCGGTGAACTGCCCCTGTTGCTTCAGGCAAAGCTGCTCCGCGTGCTTCAGGAGCGGGAGATTGATCGCGTGGGAGGGCGGGAACCGATTCCCGTGGATGTCCGGATTATTGCAACCACGAACCGTAATCTCGCCCGCGAATGCAGCGAAGGGAAATTCCGGGAAGATCTGTTTTACCGGTTGAATGTGTTCCCTCTGAAAGTTCCGCCGCTCCGGGAACGACAGGAAGATATTCTCGCGCTTGCGGATCGGTTCATTGCGCAGTTTTCATCCGCTGCAGGAAAGACAATCACAGGGTATACCGATGAAGCGGCTGATTTTCTGAAGACCCATCCCTGGCGTGGAAATGTACGAGAACTTGAGAACGTGATCCAGCGCGCGGTTTTTATGTGCAGCACGGATCGGATCACTCTCTACGATCTCATGCTCGATATCCAGGATGAGCAGAATCAGGCGGTAAATGGAAAAATCAAGGACATGGAAAAAGAATTAATCCTCCGTACGTTAAAAGAAGTGAACGGCAATAAAGCCAGGGCAGCCCATATTCTCGGCGTGAGCGTTCGCACGATCAGGAACAAACTGAACGAATACGGAAAAAATTTCCCGGATGGTGAAAAAACTGCCTCATGGCAGGATGCACATGCCTGAAAAACAGGCAAACATGCGGAAATAGCGGGTTTCAGATGGCATGGGTTTTGATAGAACAAAAGCGGGGAGAAGCATCATGAGCGACGGTTTTACCATATTAAGCCGGTTGATCAGCGGATCAGGCATGCGGCACAAGACCATCGTGTCGAATATTGCGAATGTGGATACTCCCGGGTACAAGGCAAAGGACGTGACGTTCGGGAATGTACTCGGCTCGGAAATGAGCATGAAGGTCACGAATGCACGGCACCTGGGCGGTGAAGGATCGCTGCTGACATCGGAAGTGACCGGAGAACAGGCACAGGCATGGGCTGACCGGAATACCGTTGAACTTGATATCGAAGTTGCCCGGATGACTGAAAATGCCATGCTGTATCAAGCAGGAGTGTCAATGCTTTCGACCAAAATCCGGATGTTCAAGGCGGCTCTCAGGAGGTAAGTATGGATTCTTTTGGAATTTTTCGGGTCAGCGGATCCGCGCTGGAAGCACAACGACAGCGGATGAATGTTATTGCATCCAACATGGCAAATGCCCATTCGACGAAAACCGATGAAGGCGGACCGTATCGGAGAAAAGATGTTATTTTTACGACCGATCCGATGACCGCGAGCGGACCCGGGCTGGAAGGCGTCAAGGTCTCGAATGTGGTTGTGGATTCCACGCCGCCCAGAATGATCTACGATCCGAGCCATCCGGATGCCAATGCCAGCGGACTGGTCGCAATGCCGAATGTGAATGTGATCGAGGAAATGGTGAACATGATGATGGCAAGCCGTGCGTATGAGGCGTCTGCATCCGCTTTTTCGATATCAAAAGCCAGTTTCATGAAAACACTGGAACTGCTGAAGTAATCCGCAGTATCGGAGGAGATCATGACCGATATGAAAATTACCGGAGCAGGAGGAACCGAAGGGTTTTCTCCGCTCAAACCTGCAGGCAGGGAGCAATCATCCGTATTTGAATCCATCATGCAGGAAGCCATGGGCACGCTGTCCGAAGTGCAGCAGAACGCGGACAAGGCAGTCAAGGAACTTGCTTCAGGCGGCGATGTGACCCAGGCGGTCCTCTCGATGGAAAAGGCGGAGTTGAATTTCCAGCTCATGATCGAAGTACGGAACAAGCTTCTGTCTGCATACGAGGAAATCATCAAGATGGGAGTATAAGAAAACACGGGTGCAAGAAATCACCTTACCAGTGCATCTGAATTGAGGGAAGAACATGCCAAACATGAACACGGTTGCCGACCAGGTGAAAGTCATACCATTCCAGAAAAAAATCGCGCTTCTTGTCGTTGCCGCGCTGGTGATTGCTGCGGTCATTCTGCTGGTGTCCTGGTTTCAAAAAGCGGATTACCAGCTTCTGTTTTCAAACCTGAGCCAGGAAGACGGCGGTGCAATTATTCAAAAACTGAGCGAACTGCAGGTTCCCTACCGGACCGAGGGCGGAGGTATCATGGTGCCCGCGGACAAGGTGTATGAGCTCCGGCTTCAGCTTGCAAGCCAGGGACTGCCCCAGGGCGGAGGAATCGGGTTTGAACTGTTCGATAAGACGAGTTTCACCATGACTGATTTTGTCCAGAAATTGAATTACCGCAGAGCGCTTCAGGGAGAGCTGGCACGGACCATTCGAGCCCTTTCCGAAATCGATCAGTGCAGGGTACACCTTGCCGTGCCCGAGAAATCTCTGTTCGCAAAAAAAGATGACCGGCCGAAGGCATCGGTTTTTGTGAAACTGAAGCCCGGCAGAAAACTGCTGCAGGTGCAGGTCCAGGGAATTGTGCATCTTGTTTCGAGCAGTGTGGAAGGACTTGATTCCCGGGACGTCACGGTGGTGAATAACAATGGTGAGATGCTGACTACGGTCGTTGATGAGCATATGGCGATGACCAGCGGCCAGCTCGAGTATCAACGCGGATATGAAAAAGACCTTGAGACACGCGTTGTGACCATGCTCGAACCCGTTATCGGAAAAGGCAAGATCCGGGCGCGGGTCGCCCTGGCGCTCGACTTCACGAAGACCGAAAAAACGGAAGAAAAATTCGATCCTGACAGCCAGGTTGTGCGAAGCGAACAGCGGACGATGGAAAAATCCAGTTCCGGTTCGCCTGCGGGCGTTCCGGGAGTCGGCTCGAATCTGCCGGACAAGACCCCGGCAGGAGCGCAGCAGAACCGTGCTGCGCACTCCGAAAAGAAGAACGATACCGTGAATTATGAGATTAATAAGGTGGTGAACCGGGTGGTAACTCCGACCGGCGAGATCAAACGAATTTCCGCAGTGGTACTGGTGGATGGAACCTACACGGGCCAATCCGGATCCAAAGAAACGAAATATGTGCCGAGAAGCGAAGAAGCGATCCAGCAATTCGAGGACATGGTCAAGAAAGCCGTCGGGTTTGTTGCGGATCGCGGGGATGAAGTCAAAGTCGTGAACATGCCGTTCGAAGTTGCGCAGCAGGAGGAGATGAGCGAATCTGACAAGGCTGCAGCCGGCACCCCGATCCTTCCGATGATCATGAGTTTCGGGAAATATATTTTCCCCCTTCTTGCAGGCGTTGTGCTCTTTTTCCTCGTGATCAAACCCATAATGAAAACACTCATGACGCCGTCGGCGCTGTCTCAAACAGCCGCATACCAGCTCCCGGCTCAGCCCCTGCCCGAGCTTGAGCAGTCTGCTACCGCGATCAAGAACCGTCAGGGCAGGGACCAGCTGGTGGACTGGGCAAAGAAAAATCCGTCTCAGGCTACAAATCTGGTCAAGGGATGGCTCGAAGACAAATAAGTATGCAGATGAAACGGGATGAACACTATCATGGTTGTCTGCTGCACGCATATTCCGGTATTCGGGATGCCGAACCGGATTGTTCGCAAATGGTTTTCTCTGTTTCAAGGATGGTTCTATGACGCTCAATGGACACGAAAAAGCCGCAATCTTTTTGAGCTCGATCGGTGAAGATGCCGCTGCCGATATCCTGAAGAGTCTTGACGTCAAAGATATCGGAAAGATAACCACATACATGTCCAGGATGAAAAAAGTTGATCGTACTTCCATCGAGGATGTGCTGAAGGAAGTGTCTGAAAATGTATCCAGCGGTGATCTGCATATGGGCGGCGAGGCATTCATGAAAAAAGCGCTGTCCAAGGGGCTGGGCGAAGATGGAGCCAGCAAAATTCTGGAAATGGCGTCCAAGGAAGGACCGCTTGACGCGCTCAAATGGATAGACTCAAAGGTTCTCGTAAATTTTCTGGTGACGGAGCATCCGCAAACCATTGCGTTGATCATCTGCCTGCTTGAACCTACGCAGGCTGCGGAAGTGCTTGCTGCTCTCCCGGATGCGATCAAGGCGGATGTCGCCCTCAGAATTGCGACGACCGAACGCATTCCCGAACATGCTATAGCGGAATTAAAAGATGTGCTGAAAGGCCAGCTTGATATGGGAAAGAACAAAGGCAAAAGCGTCGGTGGAAGCCGCACGATTGCTGAAATCCTGAACCAGTGCGACCGCGGCACCGAGCAAAAAGTCCTGCAGGGCATTGAAACCATAAATAACACCGTTGCCGAATCCATCCGCCAGCTTATGTTCGTGTTCGACGATCTCGTGAAGGTCGACGACCGAGGCATCCAGCTTGTCCTGAAGGAAGTAAGCCACGAAGACCTGCTTCTTGCGCTCAAGTCAACAAGCGAATCGCTTAAGACCAAGATATACAAAAACATGTCGCAGCGCGCATCAACGATCCTGAAGGAAGACATCCAGAACAAGGGGCCGGTGAAGGTCTCCGAAGTTGAAAAGGCCCAGCAGAACGTCGTGAAAGTAGCCAGGAGACTGGAAGCTGAAGGCAGGATCGTCCTTGCCGGAAGAGGCGGTGAAGAACTTGTGGTCTAAGCTTGCACAATCGGGGGAACCCGTTTCCCTGTATACCATGCCGCTCCTGAAGAATGAATTTGCCCTCGGCCAGAGCCTCGATTTTGTCGAACGCGAGGCATACGAAAAAGGATATGCGAGCGGGGAAAAGGCCGGGATGGAAATGGGAGAGCAAAAGGCTGCGGTTACCCTTGAGCGGATCGAGAATATTCTGAAGGAACTGACGGAGTGGAAGGATAAACTGTTTCAGGAATCAGAACAGCAGCTGGTCGAGCTTGCGGTTGCGATTGCCCGGAAGATCATGCTGCGGGAACTTGCCACAAAGCCCGAGGATATTGTCGCCATGACGAAGGAAGCGATCATGAAAATAGAGCGGACCGGTCAGATAACCGTCAAGATTAATCCGGCGCTTTACGATCTCTTTACGAAACTAAAGCCGCAGCTTTTAAGCATTCATCCGGACATTGTGTTTGATCTTGACCCGTCCGCATCATTGACCGGGTCCGTGGTTATGGGATCAATGGAAGATGTGGTCACGGATCTGGATGAACAGATCCGCAATCTGATCAAGGATTTGGGAGCTTTCAATGCCGCTCGTTGATCTCGCACCCTGTATTCAAGCCGTGCCCGCAACCGACCCACTCAAAGTATATGGGCGGGTGGTCGAAATAACCGGAATCATCATTAAGGCCACAGGCGTCAAAGCGAGCATCGGTGAATCCTGTTCGATCCTGTCGGACGGTGTTGCCATGGATGCTGAAGTGGTTGGTTTCAAGGATGGCAAAGTTCTGCTTATGGCGGTGGGCGATCTTTCGTCTGTCAAATCCGGGAGCCGGGTTTTGTCCACGGGCAAAAAAGTTGCGATTAAAGTTTCCCAGGATCTCATCGGCCGAGTCGTGAATGACCGGGGAGAAGTGATCGATGGGAAAGGGCATATTTCGGGCAAGGCCTGTGCCCTCTCCTGCATGACCCCGCATCCCCTGAAGCGCAAGAGAATCAGCGAGCCTATTGATCTTGGAATCCGGGCGATCAACGGGCTTCTTACCTGCGGGAAAGGACAGCGGATCGGGATTATGTCAGGTTCCGGTGTGGGAAAAAGCGTTCTGCTCGGCATGATGGCAAAATACACGGAAGCATCGGTCAATGTGATCGCCTTGATCGGAGAGCGCGGACGGGAAGTACGCGAATTCATCGAAAAGGATCTGGGCGAAGAAGGGCTCAGGAAATCCGTGGTGGTTGTATCGACGTCTGAACAGCCGCCTCTCGCAAAGGTGCGCGGAGCGCTCGCCGCAACGGCAATTGCTGAATATTTCCGTGACCGCGGGGAAAATGTTCTCTTGCTTATGGATTCGCTTACCCGGGTTGCCATGGCGCAGCGGGAAATCGGGCTTGCAGTCGGTGAACCCCCGACGTCGAAGGGATACACTCCTTCAGTGTTTGCGCTTCTGCCGAAGCTTCTCGAACGGGTCGGCACGTCCGAGGGCCGCGGGAGCATTACCGGTATTTATACGGTGCTGGTGGAAGGGGACGATCTTGCCGACCCTATCGGGGACTCGGCACGATCGATTCTCGACGGCCATATCGTGCTGTCGCGGGATCTTGCCATGGAAAATCATTACCCTGCAATCGACGTCCTCCAAAGCATCAGCAGGGTCATGCCTGATATCGTTGATGAACGACATAGGGAATACGCATCCAAATTCATCGAAGTCATGGCAACGTACAAAAAATTCGAGGACATGATCAATCTCGGCGCGTACAAAAGCGGATCGAATCCCCGGGTTGATCATGCCATCAAAATGGTTGACACATTGAAGGGATATCTCCGGCAGAGAATGAACGAGCGACGGGATATTGCCGACAGCCTGCAGGGATTGTATTTCGTATTCAAGGAAGAGGAGAACATCCATGACGCGACGCCAGAAAACCGTATCCAAGGTTCTGGAGCTGAAGGGATTTACCCGGGAACAGCTCCAGTCGGAAGTCAAGGAGTGCTGGGAAGCCTACCAGTATGAAAAGGAAAAGCTGGACACGCTCGAAAGTGAATTGAGCACGCATTTGGAGGAATTCCGACAGAAACAGGACCGGGGAACGGTTGGAATCCGGGAAATGGATCTTTTTTACACGTATTTTCAGCATCTTGAACGGCATGTGCAGCAGCAGAAGGAATGCGTCCACATCCGGCGGAAGCACCTGGATACAAAACTGGAGGCAATGCATGAGGCATATAAGGAACAGCGGCTCATGGAAATCCTCCGGGATAAAATTGTCTGTTCGGAAGTTCGTGCAACAATGCATCGGGAGCAAAAGGAAACGGATTATCAGTTTCTCGCGCGGAGAACAAAATGAAAACCGATGGCTATCCGGAAACAGCATTCAGCAAACGTTCTCGGATGCTTGTTACCGCACTCATCTGCATGGCGCTCCTGTTTCTTGGTGCGCCTGCAATTTACTCCCAGGAAGATATCGTCAAACTCGTCGAAGACAAGTCAGCGGAATTGAAAGACAAGGAAGAAACGCTCAAAAAAGAAGAAGAGCGGCTTCTGATTCTCAAGAAGGACGTTGAGGACAAAATCAATAAATACGGGCAGCTTTTAGGACAGCTTGAATTCACCCTCAAGAAGGTGGAGCAGATTCAGGATGCGCGAATGCTGGCAGTCGCAAAACTGTACGAGGGAATGTCTCCGGAGGAAGCTGCGTCCAAATTAACAGCCCTGGATGAGGAAACCGCGGTACAGATCATGCTTCGGATGAAGAGCAAAAAATCAGGAGCAATCATTGCGCTCTTTGAACCGAAAAAGGCAGCCCAGATGACCAAGCAGATGGCCAGGCTCCAGATAGGAAAATAACGGCTTTCTCCGCTTCTCCCCTGCCGCTTATATGCCCTGTTTCCGGGGTCTCAGTATGCGTTTTTTCCATTTTCCCTATCCGCACGAAGAGCCTTTTTATTAAAGATTCACGCTATTTGTGACGATAGAACCAGAGTGTTTTCGAGCAGGAAACATGCGTCGAGATGACACCGGCTGACGGTTATCCAAGACCGACACCAGTGCAAGGATAGATATGAATAATCGCCAGGCAACCGCACGGATCGTGGTCCTTCTGTTTCTTGTAGCCGCTCCCTCCTGTATTTCCCGATGGGAAGTTCGGTTGCCGGTGCTTTTGGTTGCGGTGAGCGCTGCGGTTTTTGTCGCCACTGCGGGAGTAAAAAAATTTTATGGAGCGATTGAGCACAAGAACAGAAAATCCCGCGAGAAACTGCTTTCAGAAGTTGACGTCCTTATTCAGCCGATCATGGACCACCTCGAAAGCAAAAATGAGCTTGTTCCTGTTCTGACAAATCAGCTTCAGGACGTTGTTTCCCAGACAGAGCAGGCGGCGCTTGAGATGGGTGAAAAATTCATGAACATGGTGGAGCGTGCACGAAATCAGTCCGGCAAGGCAGCCGAGGTCTTTCACGGTTTTGCGGGTACCACGAATGAAGGCGCTCTCGTTCGGGTCACCCAGAAGACATTCAAAGACGTATTGGCCGGGATGACCGAGATCACCAAAATAACCTCGGAAACTCAGGCACACATGCAGATCATGATTCATGACACCGAGGAGATAAAACGCATTGTGGCTGATATTGAATATGTGGCTCAACAGACGAACCTGCTTGCCCTGAATGCGGCGATCGAAGCAGCGCGCGCAGGTGATTTCGGACGGGGATTCGGAGTGGTCGCGGATGAGGTTCGAAAACTTTCCGAGCGTTCGAACAATGCAGCTGTCCAAATACGGAGCGTCATCACCAAAATAGAACAGGATGTCCAGGAGCTTACCGTAAAGAATAACGACAGCGTGGCTGCCACTACCGCGCGGTCCACGGAAGCTGATCAGGCAGTAGAACAGGCGCTTGAAAAAATCAATGCCGCACTGGAATCCGCTCAAAAAAAACTGGACGAGCTTACGGCTGAGACCGGAACCCTGGCAAAAGACATCAGCGATATTGTTGTATCGATGCAGTTTCAGGACATCACCAGACAGCGGATATCCCATGTGGTAGACCCGCTCCTGAAATTCAAGACCGACGCCGAAGACATGATGCAGACGTTGTCTCGGGTGAGCGACCGGATACAGAAACAGCGGGACAATGGGGCTGTTACCTGGCTCAAAAACATGTATACCATGGAATCCGAGCGTTCCGTCATGGACACGACGATTGCAGCACTCGAGAAACGTTCTTAAGGAGGTACCGCAATGCCGAAAACTTTTTTAATCGTTGATGATTCAGCGTCCATGCGACAGCTGGTTACGTTTGCGCTCAAGGACGCAGGCTATGAGGTTATCGCCGCCGAGCACGGAAAGGATGCGATCGCAAAACTGGGCGGGCAGATCGATATGGTCATCACGGATCTGAATATGCCGGAGATGGATGGAATCGAGCTGATCAAACAGCTGCGAGGCATGGCGTCCTATAAATTTACGCCTATTGTCATGCTGACGACTGAATCTCAGGAAGAAAAAAAACAGGAAGGCAAAGCAGCCGGCGCAAGCGGGTGGATTGTCAAACCGTTCAAACCGGAGCAACTGATGGATGTGGTTAAAAAATTTGTGAAATAAAAAAACAAAATGACCGAAAGGAATTCCATGACTGCTGCACTCAAGGTCACCAATAAAAAAGGAATACTGACATTGTCCGGCACCATGACGGTCTGTGATGCGGAAAATCTTAAGGCAACCCTGCTCAAGGCGCTGAAAACCGCAGATCAGATTGTTCTGGACTGTAACAAGCTCGAAGAAGTCGATCTTGCATGCATCCAGGTGTTCTGTTCCGCGCATCGGACCGCGCTGATGCAGGAAAAACACCTGGGGTTTCAAAACGAACTTCCGAACGCATTCGGAAAATCCGCCGAAGAGGTTGGATTTATCCGATCCATTGGATGTAGCTTCGACCGTGAACACACCTGCCTTTGGAAGCCGGTGAACATGCGCGGCACACTCGCTTGAGAACGGGGAGAGCATGGATGCCATCGTAGTAAAGATTCGGGAAACGTTCCGCGAAGAAGGCTATGATCTTCTTGCCGAGCTGGAAGCAGCCCTGCTTGAACTCGAAAAAAAACCCTGTGATCAGGAGCTGATCGCACGCGCATTCCGCGCCATGCATACGATCAAGGGATCCGGAGCGACCTGTGAATTTCTCGATGTGGCGTCTTTTACCCATGACCTGGAAACGGCCCTTGACCTCGTCAGAAAAGGCAAACTGGCCGTTAGCAAGGAACTGATCGATCTGGCGCTGTCCGCGCGTGACCACATCAAATGCATGTTCGATTCACACTATTCCCAAGGTACCGTGGACGAGGAAAAAACCAAAAATCTTTTGCTCAAAATCAGAAAACTGATTTCCGGAATAACTGAAAAAGACAAAAAGGCCCCGGCCCCTCCTCCATCTTCGCCAGCACCGGAATATCTCGTAGACGGTTCCGGGATTGATACCATCTACCGGATACGGTTCAAGCCTCACCCGAATATTTTTTCACAAGGCATTAACCCTTCCATGCTTCTGAACGAACTTCGCCAGCTCGGCACCTGTTGGGTTGTTGCGCAGACGGACAGAATCCCGATTCTGGACGAATTGGATTCCGAAACCTGTTATACCTACTGGGATGTCATTCTGACCACCAACCGGGGAATGAATGCGATCCATGACGTTTTCATTTTCATCAGGGATGACTGCGAGCTTGCCGTCACGACCATTCATGAGGCAGGGGCGCTGGATGGGAAAGTGACGAACAAAAAAATCGGAGAAATTCTTATGGAGCGGGGAGATTTGTCCGCAGAAGACCTTACGAATGTTCTCCAGGCACAGAAACGCGTGGGCCAGATCCTGGTGGAAAAGGGACTGGTTAGCGAAAGCAAAATCCAGTCTGCCCTCATGGAGCAACAGGCGCTCAAGGAAATTCAGGAACGGGAAGATAAACAAAAGAAAACTGAATCCGATGCATCATCGAGCATCCGGGTTGCGACGGAGAAGCTCGACAAACTGGTGAACCTCGTGGGAGAACTGGTCACGGTGCAGGCACGGCTCAGTCAGACGTCATTTTCGCATGCTATTCCGGTATTTACCTCGATTGCCGAAGAGGTTGAGCGGCTGACCATGGATCTCCGGGACACGACCATGAACATCCGGATGCTTCCTATTGGAACGACCTTCAGCAAATTCAAACGACTGGTTCGGAATCTTTCCCAGGAACTGCATAAATCGATTGAGCTTACTACAGACGGAGCAGATACGGAACTGGATAAAACCGTGATCGATCGGCTAAGTGATCCCCTGATCCATCTGATCAGAAACAGCATTGACCACGGCATCGAGAAACCGGAAATCCGGGAAGCCGCGGGAAAACCGCGTGTCGGAACCATTCACCTAAGAGCGACGCATGTCGGTGCGACCGTCCAGATACAGATCAGGGATGATGGAAAAGGGCTCGATCCGGAAGTTATCCGCTCAAAGGCCATGGAAAAAGGGTTGATCGCTCCCAGCACGGAGTTGAACGAACAAGAAATTTTCGCTTTAATTCTTGCTCCTGGATTTTCAACCGCTCAGCAGATCACCAGCGTTTCCGGGCGCGGCGTCGGTATGGATGTGGTCAGGAAAGCGATTGAAGACCTTCACGGGACGCTGAGCATTACCAGCGTCAAAGGAGCAGGAACCACGATCACTCTTGTTCTACCGCTTACGCTCGCGATTATTGATGGTTTTCTTACCCGGATTAATTCTGAAAATTTTATCTTTCCGCTGGCGGCAGTTGAAGAATGCGTGGAATTGACTGAAAACGATATCAAACTGTTCCAGGGACGGCAGCTGACGAATGTACGCGGTCAGATCGTGCCGTATATCCGGCTGCGGCAACATTTTTCGCTTGAGGGAAGCCGGCCGCCGATCGAACAGATCGTGATCGCACGGGTTGACAACCAGCCTGTCGGATTTGCGGTGGACACGATTATCGGGGAGCATCAGACAGTGTTGAAATCATTAGGAACCTTGTACCGGAATGTGGAAGGAGTGACCGGCGCCACTATTCTTGGCGATGGGACACTCGCGCTTATTCTGGACATTCCCAAACTGGTTCTGGTGGCGTCGCGAGAAGAAGCAATGCTTGTATAGTCAGAAAATAGTAACAACACCAAGAGAAGTCATTCCCGAGGTCTTAATCGGGAATTTGGTGTAAAAAACCATATCCCCGATAGAGGTATTCGGGGATACCCTATAGAAGCATGTACAGATTGTTTTGAGACTATTCATAAGCGTTGAACGTAGTTTTTGGATTGTTTTAACAACAGACACTTTCACATCATGATTGCTAAAGGAGGTTTTTTATGCTGCAAAATATGAAAATTGGAAAACGGTTATCCATCGGGTTTGGTATCCTGTTGCTGTTTCTCATGATTAGCACGGTACTTTCGCTCGTGAATATGCAGGCGATAAAACAGCAACTGGAACAGATCGTTACGATCAATGATGAATGCGTAGCGGCTGCCAATGAGGCATCCGGCAGTCTTGACGCTCTGACGCTGGCTATCCGGACCATCGTGGTTCTCGAAGACATAAAAGCCCGGCAGGCGGAACAGAAAAAAATAGAAAACGCACGCGTAAAATACCGCGAAGCACTTGCGAAAATTGAGGAGCTGGACAAGAGCAAAGAGGGGAAGGTCCTGCTGGAAAAGGTACGTGCAATGATTGTTACCACGGCAGCGGCGAATAACAAGGTGCTTACCCTGGGACTGGCAAACAGAAGACAAGAAGCAGCTTCTGTTCTTGTCAACGAAGCCATGCCGCTCGGCGAGAGCCTTGCCGAAGCGTTTCATGAAATGGTTGCCTATCAAAAAAATCGGACCAAGTCTCAATATGACCATGCACAAAATAAATATGCAACCGCGTATTGGCAATTGCTCGGCCTCGGTATTCTGGCGGCGCTGATTGGCATAGCCTCGGCCTTTATTTTTACCCGAAGCATTGTGCAACCCCTCACCAGAGCGGTTCTTATCGCAAATCACATTGCCGAGGGAAATCTTACCACGCATATCGACATCAAAAGCGGGGATGAGGTCGGACAGCTCGCTCTTGCCATGAATACCATGATTGACCAGCTCAAAAAAGTCGTGTCTGATGTGCAGGTTGCCTCGAATAATGTGGCCTCAGGAAGCCAGGAGTTATCAGCATCATCCGAGCAGATGTCACAGGGGACGACCGAACAAGCGGCTTCGGCAGAAGAAGCATCATCTTCGATCGAAGAGATGAATGCAACCATCAGACAAAATGCTGACAATGCCCAGCAAACAGAAAAAATTGCACTCAAATCCTCAACCGATGCAGCGGAGAGTGGGAAAGCAGTTGCCGAAGCAGTAGGGGCAATGAAGGAAATTGCGAGCAGGATATCCATCATTGAAGAAATCGCCCGCCAGACGAACCTCCTGGCATTGAACGCGGCAATTGAAGCGGCACGTGCCGGCGAACACGGCAAGGGATTTGCCGTCGTTGCCTCGGAAGTCCGGAAACTTGCCGAACGGAGCCAGACAGCCGCGGCTGAAATCAGTAAACTGTCGGGAACCAGCGTGCAGGTTGCGGAACGCGCCGGAAATATGCTTGCGAAACTTGTCCCGGATATCCAGAAAACCGCCGAACTGGTTCAGGAAATCAATGCTGCATCCAAGGAACAGACCAGCGGGTCGGATCAGATCAATACCGCTATTCAGCAGTTGAATCAGGTCATTCAACAGAATGCCAGCGCAGCAGAAGAAATGGCATCGACTGCGGAAGAGTTGTCTTCCCAGGCGGAACAGCTGCAGGACACGGTTTCATTTTTCAAACTTGATCAGACGGCGCACCACGAACGTAAACCCGAGATTAAAAAAATGCATGCGGCTTCTGTTCATCACACTACCATCGGCCATCTTGTTCAAAAAACACCTCCTCCGACAGCACAACCGTCTCCTGAACCTACAGGAGTGGTGCTGCACATGGGCGGCAACGGAAAAAACGGGGATGCACATGATTCTGAATTTGAAAAATTTTAAGAATGATACCGGATGCCTGAGAGACGATGTATCAAGCATCCTGCATCCCGAATCCGGCATCAAAAAGAGGAGGCTCTTATGACTGTTGCAGGAATTGAAACAACAACCCAGTATCTGACGTTCAAACTGGGAGAGGAAGTGTTTGCTCTTGATATCGGGAAAGTTCGGGAGGTGCTGGATTTTACCACGATCACGCGGGTTCCCCGGACACCTGCCTTTATGCGCGGGGTGATTAATCTGCGGGGAAGCGTTGTGCCGGTGGTTGACCTGAAGCTGAAGTTCGGCATGGAAAAGACCGAACAGTTGGTCAACACCTGCGTCATTATCACGGAAGTAACGGTCGACAATGAGACCACAATCCTGGGCGCTCTTGCCGACTCGGTTCAGGAAGTGATGGACCTGGAGCCGAATCAGATTGAACCCGCTCCCAGGATCGGAACCAGGCTCAAAACGGAGTTTATTAAAGGAATGGGAAAACGGAACGAGCATTTTATTATGGTGCTGGACATTGACAAGGTTTTTTCGAGCGAGGAACTTGCTCAGGTCCAGGCAAGCCAGGGACCCGGTGCGTCAGACGCAGCATGAGCGTATGGAGTAATCGCCGGACTTACTATCACGCTTGTCCAGTCGCGGCGAATGCAGGGGTAGTTAAAAATTCATCACACGCTTACGAGGGAGAGAGGAATGAAAACGATTCTTTTGGTGGACGGAGAGCAAGCTCATGCAGAATGCATTGCAACTGTTCTTCGCAGTTTTGGCTATGCGGTGATAACCAAGCAGGACGCGCAATCGGCGTTGTCAGTCCTTCACGAAGGACCGGAAACAGATCTGGTGATAACGGATTATGCGATCGCCGGAATGGATGGTCTTGAATTTCTCGCGGCGATCAAAAAATTAGCACCATTGATGCCCACGATCATACTGACTGCGCATGACTCTATCGAGACCTATTTGAAGGCATTGAGCCTCGGCGCGGTGGAATACCTGAACAAACCCGTACATCCGGCTGATCTGGGACGAGTCATCAGAACCGCCCTGCAAATGCATGAGCCGGTTGCCACGGTCTGCAGCATGTAAAAGAGTATTGCATCGTGTGTGCACAGAAAGCAAAGTCGCAAAGCGGGATTGCTTCGCTCCGCTCGCAAAGACGAATAAGGAGCTGGACTTCCCAGCAAGACAAGGGGTTTCCTCTGTGCATTCTTTGCGGCTTTGCGT
>JBAZLV010000013.1:0-47225 GCA_041650055.1 Nitrospirota bacterium
AAAATGCTTGAGCTCATTCAATCGGAATTATCACAAAGACGGGCGCCAAAAATGCTTGATCTCGGCTGTGGATCCGGAAGACTGGTATGTGAACTGGCCCCGGAAATTCATACGTCCGGGGCACGTTGTTCCTGTCTTGATCTTGATCCTGCTGCTCTGAATTTTGTTTCTGACCGCTTGGGCTATGTCGGCTTATCAGATACTGCGGAACTACTTACATTCAATGCGCTCAGAATCATTGATTCCGACACGGCGTTGAAGGAATTCGGAATGCAAGATATTATCTGCACTCTCGGATATTTCGATCAACTCCCCGACGATTTTTTTGTAAAGCTGGTCAGAACACTGTATAGAATGCTGAACCCGGGAGGACGAAGTATTTTTGCCGTACGCAATGCGTCATTCGTACGATCGAATTTGTATCAGTGGCTTGTGGATTGGAACGCGATCCATAAGCGAACCCGGTCCGATTTTGACCGGTTGTTGCAGGAAGCCAACATTCCTGATTCAACAGTATCCGTGGTTCAGTCAGACTCCGGTGCATTGCTGTTTTATACAATAACCAAGTAATCGTTGTTTTCTCTACGGTCGTTTGCTAAAAGAAATTCGTAATAGTTCCTTCAAGATCAAACTTGCATGCCTGATAGATAGGATCCTGGTAAAGAATAAACCAGGCAGCTTCGCGCACAAATCTGTCCAGATACAATTCTTTCATGGCAATTGAGTCGAGTGGGAAATTATCGTACGCCGTGACCCAAAGCGGATTGTAATGCATATGCGTCGGCAGGAGGTCTCCAAGATAGACCCCTTTTTCAGCCTCTGATTCCAGGGTTACTATCTGATGTCCCCGGGTATGTCCTCCCGTCAGAACCGCCTTTATCCCGCGCACAATCTCGCTTTCTCCCTGCACAAGCTCCAGGTTCCCGCTTTTCTGGAGCGTTTCTATATTAATCTGCCAATAGGTGTGACTCGAACGTTTATTCGGATGCAAAACATCTTCCCATTCGGTTTTTTGAATGATATGCCTGGCTTTTGGAAACGTAAGTTCAAGCCTGCCTGCTTCATGCATCACGACTCCTGCGGAATGATCCCAGTCATAATGACTCAGGATGACATAATCAATCTCTTCTCTCCGAATGCCGAGATCTGCGAGGTCCTGAAGAATGTACCATTCTTCCCTGATCCGAAAAATTTTCCGCTGCTTGCCAGAAAGCTTGTTCCCCAGGCCGGATTCAAGAATGATTAATTCCGTGGGCGTTTTAACAAGAATCGGCCAGGCGCGGATCGGAACATAATTGTCCTGATCCGCTGATATCTTTTTTGACCACAATGTCTTTGGCACCGGCCCGAATGCAGTTCCTCCATCCAGTTCAAAACTGCCTCCGCGAAGCCAGCATAATTTTAACCTACCGATTTGCAGGGTTTTTTTCATAAGAACCTTTCGCGCTCTTGAAAATTATTTCTCTTGCCGCATTATAATATAATGCTGTTTTTGAAACAAGCAGCCTTGAGAACCTTTTGAACTATTTGATCTCTAAAGTTTTTTTTATAAAAACCGATAGGATTGGCATAAGGAGTGTCTATCGTGATCAGATAGTGTAAATCTCCGGGAAAGCAATCAACTCTCGTAGTTGATCGAAGGAGAAGCATGCGCTTTTCATGTATGCGTTTCATATTCATGTGGAGTGTGCTCATTTTATTTTTACTAATGAGCACTTCTTCCCGGGCAGAACAATCCGTTATCGTCGCTGGCAGTGATCATGATTTCCCTCCGTACGAATTCACACAAAATGGAAAACCAACCGGTTTCACCGTGGAATTGATGCAGGCTGTTGCTGATGTCATGGGTTTCACCGTGAAATTCGAGCCTGGTCCGTGGAATAAGATTTTACGGGGATTACAAGAGCAAAAAATCGATGTTCTAACAGGAATGAGCTTTTCTGAAGATCGAACCAAATTCTACACGTTTACGGTTCCGCATACCATGATTTTCCCCGGCTTGTTCGTACGCAAAGGATCCTCAATCCGTTCTTTGGATGATCTTAAGAATAAAGAAATTGTCGTTCAGGACGCCGACATTATGCACGAATACCTGAAAAAAAATCATCCGGATGTCAAAATTATTACGGTGGCCGATCCTCCTGAAGGATTGCGGCTTGTCTCCTCCGGAAAACACGATGGCATCCTCCTGGCATCGGAAGTCCACGGCCACTATACTATCAATTATTTTGGCCTCATGAACCTCGTTCCTGTAAAAACGAATCTGCCTCCCATACGCTACTGTTTTTCCATGCTGGTAGAAAATGAAGCCCTGCGACATAAACTGGATCAAGGGTTTAATATCCTCAAGGCAACAGGAAAATATCAGGAAATCTATAACAAATGGTATGGAATTTATGAACAACAGCACTGGTGGGCAACCATCAGGTATTTTGTGCTATCCCTTCTTCTGATCGGTATCCTTTTTTTCGGCAGTGTTGTCTGGTCGCGTTTGCTCCAGCAGCAGGTCAGGATACGCACTGCTGAACTCCATGCCAGTGAAGATGAACTGCGAAAAGCGCATGCTGAATTGGAACAGCGAGTAGAAGAAAGAACAGCAGAATTAACACAGGCGTATGAACAGCTGCGCACGTCAGAAGAAAAATACCGGAGTCTCGTTGATAATATCAATATATGCGTATACCAAAGTACAGTTGACCATCCTGGACAATTCCTTCGCGTAAATCCTGCGATGGTTGAAATGTCGGGTTACGATTCAGCAGAGGATCTGATGAATCTGCCGGTTGCCAACCTGTATCAGAATCCCCAGGATCGTCAACGAATTTTGGATGCACTAAAACAAAACGGGTTTGTCAAGGACATAGAAATCCCCATGATAAAAAAGGACGGTGCGGTCGTTTGGGCATCGCTCACCATGAACGTTAAATATGATGAAGAAAGAAAAATCAAATGGATTGATGGGGTGGGAGAGGATATCACGGAACGCCGGCGTGCCCAGAAAATGCTTGCGCGCAAAACCGCTGAACTCGAGCGTTCAAACAAGGAACTTGAACATTTTGCCTCGATTGCTTCCCACGACCTGAAGGCGCCGCTGACCGCCATCGCTGGATTTGCCCAGGTTCTGGAGATCAGGTCAAAGGACTCGCTTGATGAGCAGTCCCAGCGTGCGTTGACACACATTATCAAGGGAACGTACCGGATGGAAGCCTTGATTAACGACCTTCTTGCCTATGCGCGCGTAACGAGCGATGGCCGGTGTTTCAAGCTTGTGGATATGAAAATCATTTTCGACATCATGCTCACGAACCTCGAGCTTGCCATTGCGGAAAATCACGCTGCAATCAGCTGCGGTGATCTTCCGGTTATATACGGAGATGAGATACAGTTTGTGCAGTTATTTCAGAATCTGGTTGGCAATGCATTGAAATACCGGAATGAAAAGCCGCCGGTTGTTCAGATTACCGCGGAACGGCTCAACGGCTCTGCTTTTGCAGTCGACCCTCTGCATTCCTCTCAGGACCAGGGATGGCTTTTTTCAGTGAAAGATAATGGCATTGGAATCGATCAGGATCACTTTGATTCCATTTTCCAGATTTTCAAGCGGGTGCATCGAGAGGAAAAATATACGGGGACGGGTATCGGACTCGCTATTTGTCAGAAAATCGTTGAACGCCATGGAGGCCGGATCTGGGTTGAATCAAAACCGGGGAAAGGTTCTATCTTCTATTTTACAATCCCGGATCATCATTCATAACCTGCACGGTCTTTTTATTATCTCATTGTCGAATGTTACCATGCATCTTTATGCAGAGGAACATACCATTCGCTGATGTTATAGAGAACGCCAATCGGCGCCTGCTCAATTCCCTTAAACCGTTTATGCACAATAAGCGCCGCATCTGGTACGTAGAGAAACGCGTAGGGCTGCTCCTCGGCAAGGATTGCATGAATACGGAAATAAATTTTTTTCCGTTTTTCTCGGTCAAACGTGCGCCTGCCTTCGAGAAGCAACTGGTCTACCTCTTCATTTTTGTATCCAATAAAATTATATTCACCTTTTTTGACCTTGCTTGAATGCCAAATATCATAGAGATCAGGATCGCGGCCCATGCCCCATCCCAGGATAATAACATCGAATGACCGTTTATCAATCTGCTCAAGAAACGCCTGCCATTCCATGACCCTGATGGCAACGTCAACCCCTACTTTCTTGAAATTCTGCTGAATGATCTCCGCAGTCCTGATCCGTTCATTGTTTCCCTGATTCGTCATAATCGTAAAACGAAACGGTTTTCCATCCTTTTCGAGCATGCCGGTGATATCTGATTTTGTCCAGCCTGCCTGCTGAAGCAAACGAAGCGCATGCTCCGGATCGTAATCATACCGTTGTGCGGACGGATTGTATGCCCAGGAAACGTCAGAATAGGGGCCGGTGCAGATCCGCCCAAGTCCAAGAAGGATTCCGTTGATGATGCTCTGCCGGTCTATGGCATAGGATAATGCCTGACGTACTTTTTTGTCCGCAAAAAGTAAATTTTTCAGGTTATACGCCATAAAGGTGTAGCCATTTGAAGAATATCTGAATTTCTGATAGTTCTCCCTGATTCTCCTTGTGTCGCTTTTCCGGAAATATTGAAGCGGATTAAGTCCCATCATGTCCACCCCACCGGACAGTAACTCTTGAAACATAGTGGACATGTCAGGGATCGTACGATAAATATAGTGATCGATCTTCGGACGACCTGCAAAATGCTTGTCATACGCATCCAGCACAATTTTCTGACCTGCAACCCATTCTTTAAATTTGAACGGACCGGTACCAATGGGATTCCGGTTGAATGAATCCGTATTCAGATCTTTTCCCTGGAGACGATGCTTGGGAATAATTCCCATGCCCCAGCTTTCAAGCGCAGGTGAAAAAGGCTCCTTATAGGTAACCCGAAAAATGTACTTTCCCAGTGCTTCTGCTTTAACAACATCCATGTAGGAACTTCCATAGGGCGTTGCAACAGATGGATCGATCAGTCTTTCATACGTAAAAAGACAGTCATCGGCAGTAAATTCAACCCCGTCATGCCAGGTGACCCCTTTGCGAAGATAAAATGTAATTGTTTTCCCCTCATCGGAAACGGTCCATCGTTCGGCAAGATCCCCGACCAGTTCAATATCCTTATTATATTTCACAAGGCCATTAAAAATCTGGTCATTGATCGTTCCGGATGCATTGTCATTGGCAATGATCGGATTCAGTCGCCGTGCATCCCCGATGGAAGCGGTAACAAGAGTGTTCGGATTCCGCTCGGGCAGGTGGTAACAGGAAAAAAGCAGGAATATGGATATGAAGAAAGAGAATGTTCTCATGGTGATAAATTATGAGAAGATCACAAGGGAATCATATATTGAATTGAGAATAAAAAAGGGCAGGCACTGCCTACCCTGATCGTTCATTCGAATTGCTGGCGTTATTTCGCGGGCTGAGATGCCGGCGGCTGCGGCGCACTCGGTGCCGAAGGCATGGTTTGGGACTGTTCCTGCTTCACGCCTTCCATGATCGAACTTCGCTTTGACTCGACGATGGCAAGCAAAAGAGACGTAACCATAAAGATGATCGCAGCTCCCGTCGTAAGTTTTGACAGAAAACTCTGGGCTCCTCGTGGTCCGAATACGGTCTGGGAAGCGCCACCAAAGGCCGCGCCGATGTCGGCTCCTTTCCCTTTCTGCAGTAAAACCATCAGAATTAAGATAACGGCGACAAATACATGAAGAATAATTAAAGAAATGTGCATTGCTTTTCCTCCCCAAGATACGTACAGCAACAATCCTCCGCGTTTCCAAAGGATTGGTAATCAATCAGGTGAAATTCACCAGCGCAGCAAACGAATCCGGTTTCAGGCTCGCGCCGCCGACAAGCGCGCCGTCGATATCCGGCATGGCGAGCAGTGACGAAACGTTTTCCGGGGTGACGCTTCCTCCATACTGGATCCGAAGAGCATCCGCACTATCCCGTGAATACTGCGCCGCTATCCGTTCTCGGATAAATGCGTGCACTTCTTCAGCCTGGTCAGGCGTCGCGGTCTTTCCCGTGCCAATTGCCCAAATCGGTTCGTAGGCTAGCACAACTCGTTTCATTTCCTGAATCGCTACATCCTTAAAGGCACCGGCCAACTGGCGCTCAATAACCTGCTTCATGACTCCTGTTTCCCGTTCATGAAGGGTTTCCCCAAAGCATACGATCGGCAACAGCCCCTTCCGCAAGGCTTGCCGGATCTTCTTGTTTACGGATTCGTCTGTTTCGCCGAAATACTGCCTGCGCTCGCTGTGGCCAATAATAACATACTTGCATCCGGAATCCAACAGCATTTCAGCCGAAATTTCACCGGTAAAAGCGCCCTTTTCTTCCCAAAACAGGTTTTGTCCGGCAAGCGCGATATTGGTATGTTTGATAACATCATGTACTGCGGGAAGCGCGGTAAAAGGTGGGGCAACGACAATCTCGCGATCACGTACGTTCGAAACCAGCGGGAGCAATGCCGTCACCAATTCCCGAGCCTGGGAAGGCGTCTTGTTCATTTTCCAGTTTCCGGCAAGTATAGGTATGCGTTGTTTTTTCATGGGAGTATCCTTTAATCTCCGTCGTCGGTAAGAGCTACAAGACCAGGGAGCTCCTTGCCTTCCAGCAATTCAAGCGATGCGCCGCCGCCGGTTGAGATGAATGTAATGCTGTCGGATACTCCTGCCCGGTTGACTGCCTCGTCAGTATCGCCTCCACCTGCAATTGTGGTTGCGTATGCGTCGGCCACCGCGTGTGCAATCGCAAATGTACCTCGTGAATAGGCATCTTTTTCGAACATGCCCATTGGGCCGTTCCAAATAATCGTTTTTGCATCCTGGATCGCTTCTGTGTACAGCCGCACAGTCGCAGGACCAATGTCAAGCCCCACCCAGCCGGAGGGAATTTCCTGAGACGTGACAATCTTGCTTTGTGCTCCGTTATTCATATTTTCTGCGACCACGAAATCGACCGGAAGATAGAACTTAACGCCTTTTTCACCTGCGCTTTTCCGAATGCGCTCGGCCACTTCGAACATATCCGGCTCGACGAGGGAATTTCCCACATCGTACCCGCTCGCCTTCAAAAACGTAAAAGCCATGGCGCCGCCGACGATTACCTTGTCTACTTTATCTTTTAAGTTTTCAATAACGCCGATTTTCCCTGACACTTTTGCTCCGCCAAGGATAGCAACAAAAGGCCGCACCGGATTCGCAACCGCTTTCTGCAGGTAGTCGATCTCTTTTTTCATCAGGAAACCGGCAACGGACAATTTCACATGTTTCGTGATTCCATAGGTGGATGCATGAGCCCGATGCGCGGTGCCGAACGCATCGTTTACATACACATCCGCAAATGAAGCAAGCGCACGCGAGAATGCCTCATCATTCTTTTCTTCTCCTGGATGAAACCGCAGGTTTTCCAAAAGCAGCACGTCACCGGGCCGCATTCCTGCCACAAGGTGCTCCACATCAGGGCCGACACAATCATTCGCGAATTTGACCTCTTTGTTCAACAGACGATTCAGCCTTTTGGCAACCGGCGCAAGGCTTAATTTGGGATCACGTTTTCCTTTTGGCCGGTCAAGGTGCGACGCAAGAATCACCTTGGCCCCGGCATCGAGGGCAAAGTTGATAGTGGGAAGCGTGGAACGGATTCTTCCGTCGTTCGTAATATTTCCATTCTCGTCAAGCGGAACGTTAAAATCCGCGCGAATGAAAACCCGTTTTCCCTTGATATCAACTTTGTCGATCGTCTTTTTGTCCATGAAAACCCCTTTGCGGTAAATTTCAAATGACAAAGTTCAAATATTAAACAAATTTCAAAGTTTGTGTCTTTGCTGTTTATTTGTAATTTGCCATTTGAACTTTGGAATTCTTCTTACAGTCCCTTGCCTGCCATATACAGAATCAGATCCCGCAAGCGGCAGGAATAGCCCCACTCGTTGTCATACCATGCGATGACCTTGACCATGGTTCCTTCAATCACACTCGTAAGTGCTGCATCCACAATCGAAGAATGCGGATTTCCCTTGAAGTCGATTGAAACAAGGGGCAGTTCTTCAAATTGAAGAATGTTTTTAAGCTTGCCATTTGCAGCTTCTTTCAGAACCCCGTTTACTTCTGCAGCCGTGGTCTTGCGGGAAACATTTGCGACAAAATCAACAACCGACACATTCGGCGTCGGTACCCGGAGAGACATCCCGTCAAGCTTGCCTTTCAATTCCGGAATAACCAGGGTAACCGCCTTGGCGGCTCCGGTTGTAGTCGGAATAATCGAGAGCGCTGCTGCCCGTGCCCTGCGGAGATCTTTATGCGGGAGATCGAGAAGCTTCTGATCGTTCGTGTATGAGTGAACGGTATTCATGAGTCCGTGTTGTATCTTAAAATTGTCGTGAAGCACTTTGACCACCGGTGCGAGACAGTTTGTAGTACAGGATGCATTTGAAACAATGTGATGTTTTGACGGATCATACGTCTCTTCATTCACGCCAAGCACAAAGGTTGCATCCGGTTCCTTGGCAGGTGCGGAAATGACCACTTTCTTTGCTCCTGCGCTAAGATGTTTGCCGGCGCTTGCTTTGTCTACGAAACGGCCGGTTGACTCGATCACGACATCAACCTTCAGATCCTTCCAGGGAAGTTCGGCAGGATCGTTTTTCGCAAGAACTCTTATTTCCTTCCCTGCAACAACAAGATTTCCTCCGCTCGCCTTAACATCAGCACTGAATTCGCCGAATACGGAATCATATTTCAGCAAATGCGCCAGCGTCGGAGCATCCGTAATATCATTCACTGCAACAATCTCAAGATTAGGGTTATCCTGTGCGGCTCGAAATACATTCCGGCCGATCCTGCCAAAGCCGTTGATTCCAATTTTGACTGTCATGGTAGCCTCCTTCAAAATCAGTAATAAAATCTTTCATGGTTTATAATCTCATCGTTCATATTCTACAGTTTGTGCATGACAAGGCCTGTAAGAAGTTTGGGATAAAAATATGTTGCTTTTTGGGGCATCCGCTCGCCTGAAGATGCAACATCTTTTACCTGTGTTACCTTGGTCGGATTCATAAAAAAAACAATCTCAGACGAGCCATTCGCGACTTGCTCCGCTGCCTCGTCAGGATCTTTGATGTAAGAGATGTTCTTGCCAAGTTTATGCGTCTCAATCCCGATTCCCAGCAGTTTATCAATGATAAGATGGTGCAGAATCGAAACGTCCAGCTGCCGATACGCTCTTGATCTGTCCGGCACAAGAGCATCCATATCGGATGCATCCCTGAGTGTCAGAAGATAGTAGCTGTTCTTTCCTTTAATCCGCATCCCGAACACATGGCTTCGTTCCGAACGGTTGGCCATCGTATCCAGAATCGTTTCCCGGTCCTTCTCTTCTGTCCTGGACGTAAAATCAATCCGCTCCAGGTAAAAATATCGGTTCAATGCTTGCTCGAATTCAGCCGGATAAAAATGAGTCAGATTCATCAGCACCCGGTGCGCAGGAAGAATCATAATACCAGGATCTTCCAGCCGTGCCATGAACATCGCTACATAATTATAAGAGGCGTCTTTGTGAACGCCTCCCTCAGCCGCACGCCGCTCATTCCGGTAATTCAGAGCAGTATCATACCGGTGGTGGCCGTCCGCAATAAACAATGGTTTCTCTTCCATCAGCCGGACAATTGTCTGAATTGTATCCTGATCATGAATCGGCCATATCCGATGAATCACCTTGTCAGCGCCGATTGCGACCGCTCCGGATTTTGCAGGGACATCCGAAAGAACAGCGGCAACATCTCCTGAAGGATCGGAAAAAAGAGAATAAATCTGGCTAAAGCTTGCCTTGCATGCACGAAGAAGATTCAACCGGTCTGACTTCGGTCCAGACAGCGTTGTTTCATGCGGTTTGACAACGCCGGAGTTGTAATCTTCGATTTTGACAAGCGCAATGAATCCACGTGGTTTTTTAACAGTCCCTCCGACGGTGTATTCCATTTCATACACATACATCGCTGGCATGGGATCCTGATACAGAATGCGTGACCGAAACCATTCTTCAAAAAATGCTGAAGAGCGGGTGTACCGATTGTTGCTCTCAGTATCGTCCGCGTTCTCTTTCCCGTATTCAAGTCTCACAACGTTAAAAGGATTTTTTTGGTATAGTTCCTCTTGCAGCAATGGCGAAATGATATCATACGGAGGACATACAATAGTGTCCATGGTTCCGGCTTTATCCTGATTATACATGATTCCTTGAAACGGAAGGATATTCGCCACAGCAGAGGCTCCTTAAAAGTAGTTTATGAGACCCGAAAAATCTTATTATATATCATAGCGCTCTTTTTATTTCAACAGAATTTACACGTAAAATCTCCAATTCCTGAATGGTTTCATGGGAGCTAAAGCATGCTCAGCAGGTACGAAATAGCAGTGATGCCTGACCAAGGATTTCTTTTACGTGGTCAATATCCATCCTGATCTGGGATATGAGCGCCGCCTCATCAGTGAATTTCTTTTCGCTTCGCAGATAATGAACAAACGAAACCTTCATCAGTTTGCCATATAAATCGCCGCTAAAATCAAACAGGGAGATTTCCAGAACCATGGGCCCTGCTTCAAAGGTCGGCCGAATGCCCAGCGCGGCTGCTCCGGAATACGTCTTGCCTTCAATTTCCGCAAACACGGCATAAACGCCTTCCGGCGGAAGGAGCTCGTTCGGCGTCTGAAGGTTCGCTGTCGGATATCCAAGCTTCCTGCCTCGGTGAGAGCCATGCACAACGGCCCCTTCGATGGCATAATATCTTCCCAGCAGGTTTGCGGCTTCCTCCATCTTGCCTGATTCGATCAATTCCCTGATCCTGGTACTGCTCACGACAAGACCATCCACATGAACGGCTTCCATAATCGTAACGCCAAATCCATACCGTTGACCCATTTTGATGAGGGATTGAATGCCTCCTTCACGATTTTTCCCAAACGCATAATCATAGCCAACGTATATTTCTCTGGTTCCCATTTTTTCATGCAAAATATCACGTGCGAAATCATCCGGATGCTGATCAGCAAACGTGCGGGTAAAGGCGGCACAGATCACCACATCAATGCCACAGCTTGCAATAAGTTCCATTTTAGCGTGAAATGTATTTAAGAGTCTAAGGGAACGATGAGGCGCCAGCACCTTGAGTGGATGCGGTTCGAATGTAAAGGCAACGCTTGTGCCACCGATTTCCCGGGCCCGCTTTACCACGGTATGGAAGATCGCCTGATGTCCCCGGTGAACACCATCGAAATTCCCGAGCGTGACTACGGGGTTTTTGAGGTTATCGATAATGCTGTTTATGCCTCTGATGATTCTCATACGAGCCCGAATAATCGCACACTACCGTGAAATTGTCAATGTTCTCGCCGTATTCTTCCAAATATGCCCTTTTTGCCCTGGTAAGAAAAATTGAGTTCCTACTCGAATTCTGTTTGTATATAATCTGTTCATGTGGTAGTATGTGTTACCTTCTATATCCGGCCTGTTACTTGTCTCAAAACGGCTCACCTGTTCCATCTATTCTGGTTTCCGGTCGCATGAGTGTAAATCCTGAGGGGAGAATTGAAAACACCAATGGTGTTAAAACCACTTGTCATAAAAAATAAAACAATACGGATTCCCATTATTCAAGGCGGAATGGGAGTCGGCGTTTCCCTCCATCCTCTTGCAAAGGCGGTTGCACAGGAAGGCGGACTCGGTATCATATCGAGCGCCAGTCTGAACCGAATTGTCTCGAAGCGGACGCAGAAAAAAGTGACCGTGTATGAGGCAGCGTATGAGGAAGTCAGCCGTGCCAAAGTGGACGGAGGATTTACCGGGATAAACATCATGATGGCTCTTGTTCATGATTTCAGTGATTCGGTAAAAGGAGCATTGGACGCCGGAGCGGACGTTATTATCTCGGGCGCCGGTTTACCTTTGAATCTTCCGGCGATCCAGAAACCCAATGATACAGCGCTTATTCCAATCGTTTCATCGGCTCGTGCGCTCGACATTATTTGCAAAAAATGGGAACGGCTGGGATACCGCCCGGATGCCGTGGTCCTCGAAGGGCCGCTTGCCGGGGGACATCTTGGCTTCCAGATTGATCAGGTGGAGCTGCCATCGAACCGGCTTGAAGCGCTTTTGCCTCCGGTAAAAGACATGGCCATGAAATATGGAGATTTTCCCCTTATCGTTGCAGGTGGAATTTATACACACGAAGATATTGTCATGTTTATGAAGCTGGGTGCCGACGGTGTGCAGATGGGGACACGTTTTTTGGCAACGGAAGAAAGCAGCGCAACAGCAGAATACAAACAGGCAGTGATTAACGCAACTCAGGATGATATTGTTGTAGCGCACCGCCCGGGTTCTCCCTGCGGTCTTCCCTTCCGGGTCATCAAACAGTCACCAATGTATTGCTCCTCACTCAAACGGCTGCGGCCTCCCTTGTGTGACAAGGGACATGTGCTTTTAAAAGATGCTCAAGGAAAGTTTACGGTCTGCCCGGCAAAAGACAGCAATGAACATTTTTTTTGTATTTGCAATGGATTGCTGAGTTCGGCAGGGTATAACCCTGATCAGGAGGAAGCGCTGTATACCGTTGGAACCAATGCCTCCCGGGTTGACCGCATTGTATCAGTTAAAACCTTAATGCAGGAATTGACCGGTGGCAATGGTCTCCCAGCGTCTGTTTAAGAATGCATGGAAACCATCGTTCCCGCCACATAAGCATCTTCATGTTCTCCATTCAATAAATTCCAGATAGCAATTCAAACATAAGAATACCACAGAAAACATAAAGGAGGCGGATGCCTCTTTTATTGCCTAGCTTATTGAAAACCAGTAACAGGCACTGCTCTAATGATGGATATATCCAATTATCGAGTACGAATAAGATTATTTCTTATTAGATGTATACTTAATGGAAGGAGGTAAAATACAATGATACTGGAACCGCTCATCCTTTTCTCTTTCCTTATTTCATACACAAGTAGTGCCGAAACCACGCGCTTTGAAAAAGCAACCTTTGCGGGCGGTTGCTTTTGGTGTATGGTGCCACCATTTGCAAAGCTAGAGGGTATAAAAGAAATCACTGCAGGATATACCGGCGGACATAAGAAAGATCCAACGTATGAAGAAGTATGTTCTGGTACTACCGGCCATCTGGAGGCAATTCAAATTGTTTTTGATCCTTCAAAAATACGCTACGAACAAATTCTTGATATATTCTGGCAACAGATAGATCCCACTGATCCAGGAGGCCAGTTCGCAGATCGTGGTTCTTCCTATACAACAGCGATTTTCTATCATAACGAACAGCAACGAAAAATTGCTGAACTATCAAAAAAGGACCTCGAGCAATCCGGCCGCTTCAACAAGCACATTGTTACACAAATTCGCCCTGCCGGGCCATTTTATCATGCCGAAGAATATCATCAGGACTTTTGGAAAAAGAATCCGGTACGCTACAAGGCATATAGTACTGGTTCGGGACGAGAATCCTATCTCAAAGAAACCTGGAAAAAGGAGAGCAAACGATGAACACCATAATATTCGATGCTTTTGTAAAACCATCAAAGGAGGACCTAAAAATAAGGCTTACTCCGCTTCAGTATCAGGTTACCCAGGAAAACGGCACGGAGCCCCCGTTTAACAATGAATACTGGAATAACCATAAACCTGGTATTTACGTTGACATTGTCTCAGGCGAACCATTGTTCAGCTCATTGGATAAATTCGATTCAGGTACCGGATGGCCTAGTTTTACAAAACCGCTTGAACTGAAGAATGTTACGGAAAAAGAAGACCACAGTTCGCGTCTCTGCCGAACTGAAGTTAGAAGTAGACGAGCAGATTCTCATCTGGGTCATGTATTTCCTGATGGACCGAAACCAACAGGACTGCGGTATTGCATGAATTCAGCGGCACTCAGGTTTATTCATAAAGATAATTTGATAAACGCTGGTTATGGACAATATGTAAAGTTATTTGAAAAGTAAGGTTTTGAAGAATCTTCAGCGAAACACGTGTTATTTAGGGAACCCCAGTCGGATCCCATGAACTCCGAAATCCATCATACAGGCTGTCGAGCTTTGCCATATCTTCGTCGGTCAGATCAAAATCAAAGAGCTGTGCATTTTCTAAGATTCTTTCCTTGCGTGAAGATTTCGGTATAACAACCACCTCATGCTCAATTGCCCATCGAAGTAAAACTTGGGCGTTCGTGCAGCCATGCTTGTTTGCAATCGAAGTTATGCGAGGATCGTTTAAACGTTCACCGGCAGTAAGAGGTGCATATGCTTCAAGTTGAATCCGATGTTTTCTGCAGAAATCCAGTAAATTTCGCTGATACAAAAATGGGCTAAACTCGATTTGGTTCACAGCAGGAATAATGGTTGATTGACTGAGCAAGTCTTTTAAATGACGCTCCAGGTAATTGCTTACTCCAATGGCGCGGACCTTGCCGGTGCACAGAATTCGTTCTAGAGCACGCCAGGTCTCATTGCGCACCTGTGGGACAGGAAAATGGATCAGATAAAGATCAATATAACCAAGATCCAGCTTTTTAAAAGATGCATCGAACGCCTTAAACGCGGCATCATACCCGTGATCATCATTCCAAAGTTTCGTGGTAACAAAGACTTCTTCTCGGGGAACAGAACTGTCACGAATTGCTCTTCCTACATCTTCTTCATTACGATAAAAGCTTGCGGTATCAAAAAGCCGGTAGCCAACATCAAGAGCTGTTCTGACCGCCTCATACGTTTCTTTTCCAGAACGCATTTGATAGACACCCAAGCCGAGCAAGGGCATCATAAATCCATTATTCAATTGCACAGAAGACTCAAGGCTAAGCGGCGGCATGATTTAGATTCTCGCTGCCTGTACTGAGATAGTTGAAAACGATACTATTTCAATAGTACCACAAACGCTACCTGCCTTTTCTGTATTGGCTTTCCTTGTTTTTCAATAGAGTTTTCTACAAGAAATTCCTGCTTGTTCAAATGCAGCTCGTAACTCTTTGCCTTTTTCTTGGAAAAAATCCTCATCCATTGCCCATTGCAGGTTGTGTGCTTTATATATCCGGTCTGCATAATGATAGTTGTATTGATCAATGAGCGCGTGATCGACCTTGCCTTTTAGCCGTTCTGGCAACTTCTCTGCATGCGGAAGCATTGGCGCAACCATAACGAATGTCCTGATTCCCGCAGCATGCAGAAGCCCCAACGCTTCAACCCGTTTCAGAATCGGCGGCGCGCCTGGCTCAAAGATGCTCCGGATCTTTTCATCAGCTGTCGTAATGGTGAATCCAACCTCAACATCTGGTGACTTCTTGAGGATCTCAATATCACGAACAACAAGCGGCGACTTGGTTTGGATCGTGACCGGCCATCCATTGTCTAGCAGAATTTCAAGGCACTTTCTGGTGAGCATGTATTTCTTTTCAAGATATTGATACGCATCGCATACCCCGCTTATCCAGACATTTCCTTTTTTCTTTTTCTTCACTTCCCGTGCGAGCAGTTCAGGCGCATTTATCTTCACATCAACAAACGCTCCCCAGGGTTCGCGATGTCCCGTAAATCTGCGCATAAACTTAGCGTAACAGTATTGGCAATTATGCTGGCAGCCGACATACGCATTCAGAGCATACTCATACACCTGTGATTTTGAGAGAATGGTTTTCGATTCGATTTCTTTGACGAGCATGACTTATTATAGAACAGAAATGAAAGCCATCACAAAAATTAATTCAAAATGAACAATCTTTTTTCAAACGGCAACAAATACAACATAAATTCGGCAAATGTGAGTAGACATCTCCGTCCACATTTGAAGATCACGGATAAGAACAGATAGATTTCTATTCGGCAGACCGACGAACGAACCTCATTTATGCGCCGGTGAGCTATACTGAATATGGGATGTTAATGAGGTCAAACGCATATTTTTCTCCGACTGATAATAATGAAAAATCGGACTTCAATTATCCTTCTCCTTGCTCAACTGTACAAGCAATGCACATGTGCGTGTATCATCAGGCATCGCAAAAGGTACAAAGAACAGTTGGTTGGCTTTCGGTGCAGTAGATTGGGATGATACACATATGCTGTTATATCTCCAAACGGCGCTGGATCCGGTAAGATTCGGCGTTTGCTCCATCATGAGTCATTAACATCGAAATAATAACTAGAGGAGGGAAATATGAAAAGATTTTTTGTATTATTCGGTGTGTATCTGAGTGTATCAATGTTACTTGCCGCTTGTAGCGGTGGTGGTGGTGGTGGTGATGACTCAGCACAAGTTCAAACGTTAAAAGCCTTTGTGACATCAACATCATATGATGGCAACTTAGGCGGCCTTGCAGGTGCGGACGCAAAATGCCAGGCTCGAGCAACTGCCACGGGATTAACCGGCACATTCAGAGCCTGGCTCTCGGATGATAGCAATGATGCATATTGCCGTGTCCATAATCTAAGCGGCAAAAAATCAGCGAATTGCGGGCGGGCCACTCTGCCGGCATTTGCAGGACCATGGATAAGAACGGATGGATTTCCTTTTGGAGGACCGATTGCAAACATTCTTGAGCCTTATGGCATCATTTATGTTCCGGTGCGGTATGATGAATATGGAGTATTATTAACACCAAATGCATATTTTACCGCAACGAATGCAGATGGAGCATTGGATTCCAGTTATCCATCCCCTTGTGCCAATTGGAATAGCAATGCTTCCAAGTTGATCAATGCTGGTAGCACGGAAGGAACAACATGCAGCTGGCTTGGTTCCGATATGGTAAACTGCAGCGATACCCGACCGTTATTGTGTCTGCAGAGCGGCGCCGGCAAGGCACTGCCAGGCCACACATCCTACGGCAAAAAGGTATTTGTGACTTCAACAACGTATTACAACGGTAATCTGGGAGGGCTTGCGGGTGCGGACACAGAGTGCCGGAACAGAGCATTGGACGCTGGTCTTGCAAATGCCTCGGATTTCAAAGCATGGTTGTCTGACGGCAGCACAAATGCAAAGGATCGTTTAACAACTGACGGCCCTTGGGTGCGGATTGATGGTGTTAAGGTGGCAAATAACAAGGCAGACTTGATTGATGGCTCTCTCTTTACATCTATCAGCGTAACTGAGTCGGGAATGTATCTGGGCTGCTATGCCGTTTGGACGGGAACTGGATCAAATGGAATAACAACAGGGAATCATTGCAACAACTGGACTGATGATGGAAACACCAATACTTTCTACGCGGACGCTGGATATGAGGCCATTGCTGATGAAGGTTGGACAATTTTTTTTACGGCAATCGGTTGTAATGCGCACGGTCACCTCTATTGCTTTGAGGATTAAATCATTATTGGTGAGTTGATAATCGCAGGGCGGCTTGACCACATGATTTCACGATTGCAAGCCGGACATTTAAGCAACCGCTCGCTTCTTGAAGCATTACAAATGCAATAACATTAAGGAGATAGATAATTCACTTCACATTTTTTTAATCGCATCCAACACATCTTCAACTGCAAGGACAGCGCCGCCCGGCCTGCCATAAAAGGAAACAGCAGCTTTGCCGTTTATCGCAAGCTTCACATCTTCAAGCATTTGGCCAAGATTCATCTCAACAACCAGGAATTTTTTCACTCGCTCCGCTGTCTTGTTCAGGATTTTTTCGGGGAACGGAAACACGGTGATTGGGCGGATCAGGCCTGCTTTAATCCCTTGAGCCCGTGCGAGACCAATGGCGGTCTTTGCAATACGAGCCGATGTTCCGAACGCAACGACAACCATATCCGCATCCTCAGTCTGCATAGCCTCGTACATAACTTCACGTTCGGCCATCTTATCGTATTTTGCTTTGAGTTTGTAGTTTTGCTGTTCAAGCCCCTGCTCTTCGCCCGGAAGCATGAAGAGCGAGCGGATGATATTCGCCGGCCTGTTCTTTGCTCCGGTCAATGCCCATGGTTTCTCAATCTTACGCGACGTAATCTCCGGCATTTCAACCGGTTCCATCATCTGGCCCAATACACCGTCACCAAGAATCATGACAGGATTACGGTATTCATCCGCCTTGTCGAACGCACGAACAGTCAAATCGACAATCTCCTGAATGGTTGCAGGTGCGTACACAAGAAGCTTGTAATCCCCGTGTCCCCCGCCTTTTACTGCCTGAAAATAATCCGCCTGGGATGGGGCAATATTCCCGAGTCCCGGCCCTCCGCGCTGCATATTTACGATCACCGCCGGAAGTTCGGCGGTTGCCATGAAGGATAATCCTTCCTGCATCAGGCTGATACCAGGACTTGATGACGAGGTCATGGCTCGTTCGCCGACCGCGGCAGCACCGTACACCATGTTGATCGACGCCAATTCGCTTTCGGCCTGGACGAATGTGCCGCCAACCTCAGGCATCCGGCGCGACATATATTCAGGAATTTCATTCTGAGGTGTAATCGGATATCCAAAGTATTTGCGGCAACCCGCACGAATGGCTGCCTCCGCAAGAGCTTCATTTCCACTGATCAACATTTTCGCCATTCACTGTTCCTTTGTGAGAGATTTTTTATTTCCAGACTTCAATTGCAACATCAGGGCACATTTCAGCGCACAAGGCACAACCAGTGCATGCGCCTTCCTCGCCGCAGTACTCTACAAAATAGTAGCCCTGTTTGTTAAATTCCTTGCTCATGGCCAGCAGTTTTTTTGCACATGCAGTCGTGCAAAGCTCGCAGCCTTTGCAATGTTCTTTATTGATAACGATTTTTCCCATCGTATTCGACTCCTTTAATTTCCTTCAAATTGCCAAACCGCGTTCGATCATTTCTTCCGCATGCGTGAGCGTCGCCGACGTGATCGTCTTTCCGCCGATCATTCGCGCGACTTCCTGCACGCGATCCTTGCCGGTAAGCAGCCGAACTTCCGTATTTGTCCGATCCTTCAGCACTGTTTTTCTGATACCATAATGATGTTCAGCCATACTCGCAATCTGTGCCAGATGCGTAATACAGAATGCCTGGCGATTTCTGCTCACCTGTTTCAGTTTTCTTCCGACTTCTTCTGCAACAGAACCACCGATTCCGGCATCCACTTCATCAAACACCAAAGTCGGAATGCCGTCTTCAAGAAGAAGCGTCTTGAGCGCAAGCATGATTCTTGACAGTTCGCCGCCTGAAGCAATCCGTGCAAGCTGCCGCGGCTCTTCGCCGGGATTGGGTGCAATAAGAAATTCCACGCGGTCAGCCCCGCGCATGCCGACTTTATGACCATCAAGCGTATCGCCACCCGGTTCCTGGGTTACGGCAATCACCAGCTTCGTCTTGCTCATTCCGAGATGCGCAAGCTCAGCCTCGGTTTTTTTCTCAAGCTCCCGCGCTGTTGCGACCCGTTTTCGAGTCAACTCTTTAGCAAGCCCGGTAAGATCGGATCGAAGCGTTTGCAGTTCAGCCTGAAGCCGCTCTTTCTCTTCAGTACTGTGCTCAATCCGTTCGAGTTCGGCAGAAGCCTTGCTTCCAAACGCAATAATGTCTTCGATGGTGCCGCCGTATTTCTTTTTTAGTTTCTGCATCAAATCAATCCGGTCGCCGATCTGCTCAAGCCGGTCAGGATCGAATTCCATTTTGTCCGCATACGCGGCAACTTCGCGCGCTGCTTCTTCGATCTGCGCTTTCCCTGCTTCGCATAGATTGAGCGCCGGCAATAAACGATTATCGATTGCGGCAATATCCCGAAGATGTGTCATTGCTTTTTTTAGTCCGGTCAGGGCAGCGCTTTCAGATGAGTACAAGGCTTCATCCGCTGCTCGCGATAGCCCGGCTAGCTTTTCAGCATTCGCAAGGATCTTCTGCTCATTCACAAGGTCTTCATCTTCGCCGGGCTTGAGCGCTGCTGCTTCGATCTCCTGTTTCTGAAACCGGAGCATATCTTCACGCTGCGCCCGATCGCGTTCACCGGCTTCAATATCAGCCAACTCGTTTTTAATTGTCTGGAACCGTACATAGCTGTCAGCCAGTTTCAGCCGTAACCCCTCGAGCTTCCCAAAGGAATCGAGCATCTCCATCTGTCGTTCGAGCGACAAAAGCGACTGGTGCTCATGCTGCCCATGAATATCAGCAAGAACAGTTCCAAGCCCTGCAAGCGTCGCGAGCGTCGCAAGGCTCCCGTTGATATAAACCTTGTTTTTGCCGGAAGCGGAAAGTACGCGGCGGACAATCAGGTCCTCGCCGTCTTCCATCCCGATTCCCTGCTCAGAAAGGAGCGTCGCAATCAAGGGACGCATGCTACTCACATCGAACGCCGCTTCAACCACCGCCTCCTGGCATCCGGTTCTGATCAAATCCGCGCTTGCCCGTTCCCCGAGCGCAAGGTTCAGGGCATCGACTATGATGGATTTCCCCGCGCCGGTTTCTCCGGTCAAAACATTCAGTCCCGGCTCAAACTCGACCCGAAGCTGGTCGATAATGGCAAAGTTTTTTATGTTCAGCTCTTTGAGCATGGTTCACGAAGGCATGAAAAGCTTTTTGATATATACATGAAGAGCATCACTGATCAGAATGTGCTTTTTTATTTTTTGCGTTTTTTGCTTTTTCAAGGGCAAAGCGGCCTTCAACTGACTTCCCGGCTCCTCCGGCCTTCAAAAAATATTTCGAAGCGAGTTCCTTGTTCCCCATCCGCTCGCACACCCTGCCTGCCCAGTAATATGCGGTATGAACCCACATACCGGAATCAGGGTACTGCTCCGGTATTTTCAAAAATTCCGCGACTGCCTCCTGATGCTTTCCCATAAGCAGCATGCAGAACCCGATCCAGTACTGGGTCTGTGGCTTGTCAGAATTATCCTGAACGTCCAGGGCCGCCCGGTAGGCAGCATGTGCCTTGGCATACTCTTCAAGGTGAAAATAACTGTCTGCAATCCTGGTGTAAAGCATTCCTTCTGAAATCCCGGGCAAACGAACGTTCAACAACGTTTGATAGGCTTGAAGGGCTTCCTGATATTTTCCTTTTGCAAAGAGGTCATTCGCGCCGCGAAGCTGATTAGCGCCGGATGCGGAAATGGCAGGAGCCGCTGCGCCAAGCATGATACTGATACACACAACAAGGAGAATTTTTTGCATGATTGTCTTCCCAAACGTTTGAAAATTTAACATAAAGAAAGTCTCTATTCAAGAACTATATTTTAGCCCGGTTCCAGCAGATAACAAAGCTTTTACCGGCATTCGTACAATTTTTTTATCTTGACGGAATTTTTAGGGATACGTATGATAATTTAAAAAAAACGAATAGCAAGAATTGCATGACTCAAAAATACCTGTGCGAAACATGCGGCAGGGACTGCGAAATACTGTCCAGGACCGGGGAGCGGTATGATACGCCGTGTCTGTCGTGCGCTTCATATACACTTAAAAAAGAATCAGCTCAGTGTCCGGGAAATGATGAAAACCGCAGGACAACCGATATCTTTTGGGGAAGCTGCTGCGGCTGTTGACCGCCTTTTATTCATTGCTCCTTCTTGTTTTTTGCATAGTCTGCTTTGCAAAGGATTTCGCATGAACAATACATGGCACCTCATTGATTCCGGAGAACAAAGCGGCGCATACAACATGGCGCTTGATGAAAAGCTCCTTGATCATGCAAATAAGGAACCATCTTCCCCGATACTCCGGTTTTATCAATGGCAACCGCCTGCCGTGTCCCTTGGGCGATTTCAGAATATCGCAACAGCTATCAATCAGGACGCCTGCCGCAGGCATGGAATCGATGTCGTGCGCCGGATCACCGGAGGGCGAGCGGTGCTTCATCATCATGAAGTAACGTACAGCATTATTGCCCGGACAGATAATCCGCTCTTTCCTTCATCGGTGCTCGGAACGTATAAGGTCATAGCCCGATGCCTCCTGGCTGGTCTTGCCAATCTCGGTATTTCCGCTGAAATGGTTTCTCACCGCGGCAGATATGCGCGCCTCGTTGGACAGAATCGAAAAAGTTCTGCCTGTTTTTCTTCACCATCCTGGTATGAAATTGTGGTCAAAGGAAAAAAGATCATTGGAAGCGCACAGCGCCGCCTGTCCCATGCCTTCTTGCAGCATGGTTCGCTTTTAATTGAGTATGATCCCGTGCTTGAAAACGAGGTAATTCCCGGCACACCGTGCGAATCAGGAGTGACAAGCGTGAAACAAGAATGCAGCCAAGACGTAACTTCTCATCAGGTGATACGCGCTCTTGTTGCAGGATTTTCAGAGGTCCTCGGGATTCAGTGGAGCAGCGAGGCAGGAGTCTATAATACGCAAAAATAAAGGGGCTACCCTTAAATTTTTTTGCGCATGAAATAATTATTTTCACTTTGCCCAAAACCAGCTCTCCGATATGATACAATAAGATTTAAATACCAAAACCACACTACAAAAAGTCACACTGTCACAGGGAATGTCCTTCCCCCGGCGCCATTTCGCAGTGTCTGATGAAATTATGAGAACAAGCCATGCATCCTCTAAACGATAGCAGAGATTATCAAGTTCGCGTCCTCGGAGCCGCCGGTGTCGATCACATGCTCGACAAACCCGAGCGGGAAGCGACCAGGGAAAAAAGAGCTTCCACAGCGGAGCTGAAACAAAAGCTGCGTGACCGGACGCAGGAGCTTGCTGCGCTGGATGAAGTTGCCCTGACCTTAAGCCAGGCCGAAAACCTGAAGGACATCCTCGATAAATCTCTCATCAAAATATTCGAATGCATGGAAGGCCTGGACAACCGGGGTGGGATTTTTCTGTGCGACCCAAAGGGAAAACGCTTGCAACTCATGGTGCATCAGGGGCTCTCTGAAGAATTTATCCAGGTACGCGAGACCCTCAACCTTCATGAATGCTTGTGCGGGAAAGTCATGGAATCCGGCGAAGTGGTGTATACTGAACAGGAGTGCGAGAACCTTTTTGACATCCTGGGCAAGCCGGAAACGCAGCCTCATATTCTGGTTCCCATCAAAACCCGCGGAACCGTCCTGGGAATTATTTATCTGAATCCGCAGGAGGGTTTCCGGTTCAAAACGTCCGATCTGCAAATGCTCGAAATTATCGGATCACAACTCGGTCTTGCGGTTGAAAATTTCCGAATCTATGCAAAGGAAAAAGAAGCAAGCGCCAAGTACTGTGATCTGTTTGAAAATGCACGGGACATTCTGTGCATCGTGGATTCCGCGGGCAGGATTACCTCTGCAAACAAGGCAGCTGAACTTTTTACCGGCTATTCACGAACCGAATTGATCGACCAGGATATTCGGACATTGTTGACGCAGAAAAGCGCGGAAACAGTAACGATCATGATGAACAGCACCGTCAGTTCCTCGGTGACTGAATTTGAGGTCATCAAGCGGGACGCAACGCATGCCTTTGTAAACGTCATCGCCCGGAGACTCTTTGCAGACAGCATTCCCTCAGGGTTCCAGATTTCCGCACGGGATGTAACAGAACAGAAAATTCTCCAGCAAAAACTCCTCAAAGCCGAGCGCTTATTCGCGATCGGCCAGGTCGGCATCGCCATGAGGCATGAGATCAACAATCCGCTGACCACAGTCATTGGAAACGTGGAACTCCTGCTCGAGCGGTTCGAAAAAACCGATAAGGAGGCAACCGCCCGACTGGAAGCTGTCTTGAACAACGCTCTTCGTATCGCAGAAATTATCAAACGGGTGGAAGAGATTAAAAAGGACAATGTCGTTGAATATATGAACGGTGTAAGCATGACGGACCTGAAGAAAGAGGGATAAATGGAATCAACGGAGGATCGATGAAAAAGATATGCGCGCTTGTATTCGTACTCGCCTGGATGCTGTCCCTCCAGAGCTGTTTTTTCAACCGGATATCGCTCTTTGAAGAAATGCAGCCGCTCGTTGAGCGCGCGATTTCAGGAGAAGGGAAAAACAAAATTCTCCTCCTTGATATTTCCGGATTCATCAGCAGCGACGACGGGTCAACGGGTTTGGGCAGCAAAAAACAGCCTGCCACAATCGCGGTCGTAAAAGAGGCATTGGATCGCGCACGTGCGGACAACAACGTGAAGGCAGTGGTACTCAGGATCAACAGCCCGGGAGGCGGGGTGACGGCTTCCGATATCCTGTACCATGAGATCAAAAAATTCCGTCAGGAAACCGGCACCAAGGTAATTGCTCACATTATGGATATGGGCACGTCCGGCGCGTATTATACCGCGCTTGGTGCTGACCGGATTATGGCGCAGCCCACGAGCATAACCGGGAGCATCGGGGTCATCATGCTTCGGTTCGATGCAACAGGACTCATGCAGAAAATCGGCATCAAGGCATTCGAAATTGCATCCGCTGAGAAGAAAGGCATGGGGTCACCATTCCGCCAATTCACTCACGATGAACAGGTCATTTTTCAGGATATTGTCAACTCCCTCCAGACTCGCTTCGTAACCCTCGTGGGAACAGAACGAAAACTTCCCCCGGAGAGCGTCCAAAAACTCGCAGACGGTCGCATTTTTACAAGCCAGGAAGCACAGACAGCCGGACTCATTGATACGATCGGGTATCTGGATGAAGCGATTGACCAGGCAAAAAAACTCGCCGCTCTTGACAAGGCTACGATCGTTACATATTTCAGGCCCGGCGAATACCGTGCGAACCTGTATTCCCTGAATCTTATCAATATTGACACCGGCGGATTTATGAAGCCGGGCGCCTCCTTCCTGTATGTATGGTGGCCGTAAAAACTCCGCAGGGATTGACAGAATTGCAAACAGTGTGGTATGGTTGTGCAGTTCGTATGATATGAAGAGAGGAGGCAGTCGCTATGAAACTGATACCGGCCTTCATTATATCGCTCTGCTTGATGATCGGAGCCGCGGTGCCGGCGTTTTCCGCTGAAGAATTGTTCGATACAGAAGCATCCTCAAAACATATTTCGGAAGGGCGCGCCCTGCTTCACCAGAAAAAATTCGATGCCGCGATACAACAATTTGAAGCAGCCTCGGAAATCAATCCCAATGCCGAATCATTTTTCTATGCGGGATATGCCTACTATTTAAAGGGACGAAACGGGAATGAGGAAAGCCTGAAAAAATCGCGAGAGAACTTCGACAAAGCGTATGAGCTCGATCCGGGTTTCTCTCCGCTCCGGACACCAGCAGCCGAACCAATGCAAGGCCGCGAAAATGCCCCTGCCTCCCAGAAACCGCCACAGACCATAGCTCCCGGAAAGTAATACCGGACGCATTTAAATCGGCAGTGTGATTTTATAGCGAATGGCGAGCATGCGAAGTATGAACGTCACAAAAACACATGAAAGGACTGCGAAAACCTCATTCATACTCCCGGTAAAGACGATCAGATAGACCCATGCACCGACGAACGAACACGTGGCATATAATTCCGTTCGTTGAAAAACATGCGGGATTTCGTTACAGCTAATATCCCGCATCACCCCGCCAAAAACTCCGGTAACAACCCCGATAATAGACGCAATGAACGCATGACATCCGGATTGATATGCTAGGGACGCTCCGGATGCGCTGAAAAGACCCAACCCTACAGCATCAAGCGTAAGCACAAGCAAAACGAGACGAGGTTTTTGCAGGCTCTTCTTCATAACCCCAACCGAAAAAATCGATAAAAACAAGAGCAGAATCGGATATTGGTAATATTCCACCCAGAAAAAAGGATGCCGGTTCAAAATAATATCACGAAGTGATCCGCCGCCAAGCGCGGTAATCATGGCAACCACGTACACACCCACAATATCCATTTTCTTTTTGCGGGCTTCGAAAATGCCGGTAACGGCGAACGCAATAATCCCCAGGGCTTCAATCGTTTTCAGCAAGACATCCATCAAATGACATCGTCCTGTTCTTCAGATTCACCGGGATTGACCGTAAAGCCAAGTATCTGCCACCGGTCGTCCCGTTTAACCAGCGAGATCAGAATTTCTGCTGATCCTGATTCGAAATCCGCGCTCGCTTCGAAATCAGCAGTTATGATAATCCCGTGCAAAAGAGAAATCGTGATCGTGGCTTCACCAATGGATCCATTATATTGCTGGAGTTCGCCGAGCCCGTGGAGAAGCTCAAGAAACTGTTCGAGCGTATCATAATCAATGGTAGCATTGAATTCCTTGCTTGCGTGATTCCGGATCACCTGCATGTCCCAGTCAGCCGCTATCACCGGAACAAGCGCATCCACAAACCCCTGGCTTTGTTTGTCATACATGTTCTTTATGGACGCGATGATCACCGCGCCGGAAAGAACAGCAATCATCAGACCAATGAGTATGAAGTAAAAAATATTTCGCTTTGTTGTCATCAAACCGGCCTCCGCCGGAACAGCGTGTTTTAAAAAAGCTCTGTCATTGCTTCGTCAACCGAACGCACTCCTCGAAGTTCCATCTCTTTTGGAAGTGCCTTCTTCTCCAGTTTTTCAATATTGAGCGCAGGAAGAATACATCGGGTAAAACCAAGCTTTGCCGCATCCCGGAGCCGCGTCTCAGCCTGGTTAATGGCCCGCACTTCACCCGCAAGTCCGACTTCGCCCATAACAACGGTCTTCGCGGGAATCGGTTTTTCACGGAAACTCGATGCAACTGCCGCAATAATACCCAGGTCCACGGACGGTTCATTGATCGCAAGGCCGCCTACAACATTAAGAAACACATCCATACCCATGAGGTGCATCCCGATCCTCTTTTCCAAAACCGCGAGAAGAAGCGAGACGCGGTTGTAGTCAACACCAATGCAGGTTCTCCGCGGCATGGTAAGCTTTGAAGAAGCGACCAACGCCTGAAGTTCAGCGAGAATGGGACGGGTACCTTCAAGAGAAGAAACCACAACCGATCCGGTCGCATCAGAAGGCCGTTCCGCAAGAAAGATTTCCGAAGGGTTGGAGACTTCCGCAAGCCCGGATTCTTTCATTTCAAAAACACCGATTTCGTTCGTGGAACCAAACCGGTTCTTGACCGCCCGAAGAATCCGGAAAGCATGCCCCCGGTCGCCTTCAAAATAGAGCACAGTATCCACAATATGTTCAAGCACCCGCGGTCCTGCAATTGCGCCGTCCTTGGTCACATGACCGATAAGAAACGTAGGAATGCCCGTCCGTTTCGCATACAGCATCAGCCTGCCGGACACTTCCCGAACCTGGCCAACACTTCCTGGTGCGGACGGGAGTTCTGAGGTAAAAACGGTTTGGATCGAATCCACAACCAAAACCTGCGGCTGAAGACCGTCTGCCGCATGCAGAATATCTTCAAGCTGCGTTTCAGCAAGCACATACAGGTTCTCGGTCTTTACCCCGAGCCGGAGCGCCCGCATCTTGATCTGAGCCGGTGATTCTTCACCCGAAACATATAACGCCTTGCCCCGCAGTTCAGATATCTGCCTGAGCATCTGGAGAACCAGGGTTGATTTTCCGATTCCAGGATCACCGCCTACCAGCACGACCGAGCCGGCAACAATCCCGCCTCCCAGCACCCGATCAAGTTCCATGATCCGGGTGACAAACCGGTCTTCGTCGCCAGCCTTGATATCACCCAGGAGAATCGGTTCTGATCCATCACGCCGCTTGGCGCCAACATCCTTTTGCTTCTCCAGGCGTTCTTCGACCATGGTGTTCCATTCCCCGCAATCAGGGCATTTACCCATCCATCGGGGTGATTGGGTACCGCAGGACTGACAGACATAAACGGTTTTAGTTTTTGCTGGCTTCATGAAGGTCGGATCAGTGTTTCCGCGTGAGGTATTCTCTTTCGTAAAACATAGACGAAAATATGCGAAAAGGCAAGATAAATGTACCTTGGAAGTTATTCTTAGAGCTATTAAAACGCTTGTCTTTTCATGGTCATTTTGTTATGTTTCTATAGAAGGGACAGTATAACTATGGGAATCACCATTCCAAAGGAAAAGATTGCATTATTCTGCAGCCGGTGGAAAATCAAGGAACTTGCTTTCTTCGGATCGGTTCTAAGAGAAGATTTTAAACCGGAAAGCGACATCGATGTATTGGTAACTTTTACGTCCGATGCCCGATGGACGCTTCTTGATCATGTGGAAATGCAGGACGAACTTGCAGCCCTATTTGGGCGGCGCGTTGATTTGATCAGCAAGCGGGGACTAGAACGAAGCCGCAATACCATTCGCCGAAAAGAAATACTTGGTTCTGCAGAGGTCGTGTATGCAGCCGCGTGACATAAGCTATCTCACCGATATTCTCGAAGCTGCAAAACAAATACAATCTTTCATACAGGATATAGACAAAGAACAATTTGATGAAAGCTCATTAATTCAATCCGCTGTTATCCGGCAGATTGAGATCATTGGTGAAGCTGCCAAGCGTCTTTCAGATGAATTTCGATCAGCCCGCTCCGAGATCCCCTGGAGAAAAATTGCCGGAATGCGAGATGTTCTGATTCATGCGTATGATCATGTTGACATGGATGAAGTTTGGAATGCAATTAACATATCTATTCCTGCACTTGTCAAACAAATAAAACCGCTTATTTCTTAAATGCTGTTGATAGACTTCTTAAGTCTTTATGACCACCCCAACTTCACATAATCGATATCTTGTTTCTCTTGCTATACTCTTTTCCATTATATGGTTTGCATTAGCCATCAAACCCTACGATAGGCACGATTGGCTGCTCGAGAATGCTCTGGTATTTGCTTTTGTTATCCTCTTTGCACTGACCTATAAAATATTCCCTTTTTCAAGAATTTCCCTGACACTCATTTTCCTATTTCTCTGTCTCCATGAAATAGGAGCGCATTATACCTATTCGGAAGTTCCCTACAATACATGGACTCAGGATTTTTTTGGCACATCATTCAATAGCATGGTAGGCTGGGAAAGGAATAATTTCGATCGGCTTGTGCACTTTTCCTATGGCTTGTTACTGGCTTATCCGGTGCGAGAGATATTTCTACGCATTGCACAAGTGCGAGGTTTCTGGGGATACTTCTTCCCGCTTGATATAACCATGTCCACATCCATGATATTTGAATTGTTTGAATGGGCAGCTGTGGAAGTGTTTGGGGGAGATTTAGGTGTGGCGTATCTCGGCACACAAGGCGATGTCTGGGATGCGCATAAGGACATGCTGCTTGCCAGCATTGGTGCTCTTGTAGCAATGACCATTACCGCTGCGATCAATATGTATTTGCGAAATGATTTTGTTAAGGAATGGGTAAATAGCCTAAAAGTAAAAATCCGTCATCCCTTAGGTGAGGATGAAATAAAGCGTTTGTGGAGAAAACGGAAGAAGTAATAACCTCTCTCAAAATCACTTTGCGAATAGATCTTTTAAGAGAAAGAGCTAAGTGAGAGTTTTCTCCAGCCTATGAATATGTTTTATTAGTTCTTCCACCACCTCAATATTTCCAAATGGTGGAATAAGGTAATATCCTCCGGCTTCATGAATAGTTGCCTTGATGAATTCCCTGGCGATCGTAATTCCTTCTTGCATTCCTGCTTCCTTCTCTTTCCCCTTCATCCGCTTTCGAATATCCTCAGGAATCGAAATACCAGGAACTTCATTATGCAGATACTCGGCATTCCGCTCGCTTAAAAGAGGCATGATGCCGGGAATCACCGGGATTCCAATATTGCTTGTAACTCTAAGAACGCTTCTGAACAATTCCGGATCATACATGGGCTGCGTCTGGCAAAAAATTGCTCCCAGTTCTTTCTTCTTTCTTAACCGTTCTACTTGAACTGATAAATTTTTTGAATGAGGATTAAATGCAGCGCCGATGGTAAAACCGGTTCCTTTACCAATCGAATGCCCGATTGCATTGACCCCTTTGTTTAAATCAGACAAAAGCTTGATCAACGAAAATGAATTCAGATCAAAAACCGATGTTGCTCCTGCATGATCTCCTAATGTTGCTGGATCGCCGGTCACGGCAAGGATCGTCCGAATTCCAAGCAGGCTTGCGCCCATGAGATCTGACTGCATCCCGATCAAATTTCTGTCCCGCCCGGTGATATGAACAATCACTTCGATACCAGACTCACGCTGGATAATGCTTCCTAGTGCAATATTCCCCATGCGTGGCTTGGCAAGAGGATTTTCAGCAATATTGATTGCATCAACTCCCCAGGGTTTAAGCCGCTTGCTTTTTTCAATGATCGAAGAACAATCCGTGCCCTTTGGAGGATCGAGTTCAACGGTAATGATTTTTCGCTGTCTCCATTCATCAAGAAACGAAGAAACCTTTTCCGGCTTTCCTGCTTCTTTTTCGATAACAGTGGTAACCTGTACTCGTACTCGTTTCGCAGGCTTTCTTCCAGCAAGCGCTTTTGCAATCGCCGCAACATGCTCGGGCGTTGTACCACAGCAACCGCCAATAAGATTCGTCCCTGCATCCGCCATTTCAATGGCCATGGAAGCAAAGTACGCTGGAGTTGCGCGATAGATGTATCTGCCGTCAAGATATTCTGGAAACCCGCTGTTTGCATACGCAGTAATCGGTTTGTCGGTTCTGGCAGCGATTTTTTGAACAACCTTGAGCAGTTCGAGCGGCCCTGCTCCGCAATTGGCGCCAATCATATCAGCACCTGCTTTTTCCATTGCATCGCAGAAGGCTTCTACTGTTGTTCCATCTCCGCTTCGTCCATCAAAAAAAGCCATTTGAGCACACACAGGAAGCTTTGTTTCTTTTGCAGCAAGCACTGCATTCAGAAGCTGCTTCAGAGAATAGAATGTTTCAAGCAGTAAAAAATCCACGCCACCGGATGCAAGAGCGTGAGACTGGACACGATAATACTCAGTTATTTCCTCAGAGGAATATTCTTTTTCCTCTCCCTTAACGCGAGTCAATGGCCCCATAGAGCCTGCAACGAGAATATCTTCCCTTTCCTTTGCCGCGCTCCTGGCAATCCGTGCTCCAGCGATATTGATATCAGCAACTTTGTGTCCAAGCCCAATCAAGTTGAGTTTTGAAAAATTAGCACCAAACGTGTTGGTCTCGATCACTTGCGCTCCTGCAGCAACATATTCCTTTGCAAGGTCGAGCACGATAAACGGCTGGACAAGGTTGAGATGCTCGAAATTGGTTTCGAGCCCTACGCCTTTTGCATACAGCATAGTGCCGAGCGCACCATCACCAGTCAGTACTTCATTCTGTAATCGTTCAAGAATGTTCATAGGAATGTCTGTTAATCACTGAGAAAATCCGAATTGTAAGATTTCTCGGAGCCTCTGTGACTCTGTGGTTTCATATTGCTCATTGCAAGTGTATCATGCATCACATTTTTTTTCACGGGATTTATTTGAAAAAAGGGAAGAGAAAAAACTTTCCAGCGATTATATTCCTAAATTCTTAAGGCAGGTGCGAACATTAATTCCCTTTCCAACAACCGGAAGAAATAAATCGCCGATTTTGGCAAGCCGTTTCTGAATATTTTTAATAGTAAACTGCGAAGGGTGCAGCCCATGCTTCACTTCGCTCCATTTTAGCGGCGTTGAGACGGGCGCGCCGGCTCGGGGGCGTACGCTGTACGCACAGGCTAGTGTCTGGCTTTTTCTGTTTTGGAGAAAATCCATATAGATTTTGTTCTTCCGCTTGTTTAAGGTTCGTTCGACCGAGGTAGTATCCGGAAGCAGTTCTTGGGCCAGGGTTGCAATCATGTGCGAGAAATCCTTTACCTCGTCATATGTATAACAAGCTCCCAGAGGAACGAATACATGCAATCCCGTTGCTCCGGATGTCTTGCAGTATCCATACGCACCTGCCTTATCAAGAACTTCTTTCACGGCAAGAGCCGCATCAACCACCTGATCAAACGTGTTTTGAGGAGAGGGGTCAATATCGATCACAAAAAAATCCGGGTTATCAAGATGCTGAATGCGAGAAAACCAAGGGTTGATTTCAATGCATCCAAGATTATTCAGATACAGTAGTGTCGCCTTGTTATTGCAGACAATATAGTCAATAATTTTGTCATTGGATTTTGAATAAATTTGGATGGTTTTGACCCAGGAGGGTGCTTCTTCGCCTGCGTCCTTATGAAAAAATCCCTTGTCCGCAATACCATTCGGATGCCGCAAAAGTGATTGTGGCCGGTCCTGAAGATAGGGCCGCATCCAAAGGTACATCACATCGTAATAATCGATGATCTGCCCCTTGGTAATGCGATCATCCGGGAAATAGATTTTGTTCTGATTGGTTAAACTCAAGATATGACCGTCCACCGTAATGGTGCGCTCTTCCTGATGGCTCTGCGCTTCTTTTATGACGCGGTTTTTCATCATGTTATGATTCCCTCACTACTTCCCGCGCTGTTTTGTCTTTTCTCAAACCCAAAAACACGGGATGACGCATGTACCCATCTTGGGTCCATTCGGAATACTGGATGCTTGCCACCAAAACAGGCTTGATCCACGTAACCGGTTCATTGACCGGCACCCATTCTCGGATCGGCGAATGATCGATCTCAAGCAATTTCATTTTTTCATATAGCTCCTTCAGCGTGCGTTCATTGAACCCGGTGCCGGTATGCCCGATGTACGTCAGCTTTTTATTCACATATACGCCCAGAACGAGCGCTCCAAAATTTTTTCTCCCGCCCCACGGCTCGGTAAAACCGATGATAATTGCTTCCTGCTCGTGATGATGCTTGATCTTGAGCCAGTCACCGGTTCTTCTTCCATCGTAATATTCACTGTCCAATCTTTTTGCGATGATGCCTTCAAAGTCTTTTTGAACAACAAGCTCAAAAAACTTTTTGCCCTTCTGCTCTACATGATCGGAATATCGTATAACATCCGTATCTCGAATCAGTCGCCTAAGTGTCTGTTTCCGTTCTATCAGCGGAAGACTCCGGATATTTTTTCCATTTACTTCGAGCAGATCGAATACATAATAGAGCAGGCGAATTGATGGATTCTCGCCAAATTGCTGCAAAAGCTGAAAACGTGGCATGTCTTCATCATCGAGCGCAACGATTTCACCATCAATGATAGCACGTATCTCGAATTTTTTGAGCTCCTCAAAAACCGGAGGATACAGTGCTCTAAACGAAAGTCCATTTCGGGAATACAACCGTACGCTGCCTCGATTGATCTCTGCAATAGCACGGTATCCGTCAAATTTGAGTTCAAAAAGCCAGTTTTTATCGTCAAACGGCTTGTCTGCGATCCGCGCTAGCATCGGCTTTATGTATGATGTGTATTTTATCAGCATAGTATGCTTTGATTATATGTCGCCGGTCCGGGACGCTGCGCCTGTCGGCAATATCCAAGGGTTTAGTATTCATAACGCTGTGAAAAAGCCTCGAGGAAAAATAGATTTTTTTAGGAGAGTGTACTGATAATCGAATGTCCTGTGCATGGGCAGGAAAAAACACTGTTCCGACCTTTTCGTCACATGATACCAGTGATGGCACCTCGGTTTTTTATTGAGCGCCTTGCTTTCAGAGCCTTGTTAATAGGCGAGGATGATGGAGTCAAGGCTTCGCTGTCATAAGCAGTCGTGACCGCGAATGCATCCGTCTTTTTAATGAGCAGCCAGGCATTATCCTCGGATGTTTTTATTTTTACGAGCGCAAACTCGCCTCTCAATTTTCTTCCCCGAAGCGCAAATGTAATGGTACCACGGTACAACTGCTGCAAGAGAGCGCTGTCATCAACTGGCCTATGATCGGGTCCCAGCGGCGTGTACAATCCCTGATCCCAAATTTCAACGATGCCCGCGCCATAATTGCCTTTTGGAATAATTCCCTTAAACGTCCGGTATTCATACGGATGGTCTTCAACCATCATCGCGAGCCGTTTGTCCAGGGGGTTCATCGAAGGACCCTTTGGCACGGCCCAGCTTTTCAAGATTCCTTTTACTTCCAGCCGGAAATCATAATGAAGCCGGCTGGCCTTATGCCGCTGGACAACGAAGCGGAGACGCTTGCGCGGCAAAATGGTTTTTCCCGCGGGCTCGGAAGTTGCTTCAAAATTTCTTTTGGTACGATACTGGCTCAGGCTCATGCTGCGGTTTTTTCCTTCTTTGTCTCAAGGCTCTTCTTAAGCTGGCTCATTAAATTTTCCGATTTGCGAATCGGACGCGGCTTGAACGGTACCACTTTTTCTCCTCTGCTTTTTGCCTTAATCAGGGACATCAATTTTGCCGAATAGGTATCCTTGTATTTCCCAATGTCAAACGGAGCGCTCAACTGGTTGATCAGGGAAAGAGCCATCTAGAGTTCCTGGGGTTTTATTTCTGTTTTTTCTGGAAGCTTGAATTCCGAAACATCTCTGATTTCTTCTTGAAATCGTATCCGATTGACGATGATAACCTTGTCCGAAGGCTTAATCAGGACCAGATGTTCCTTGTTCCGGAGCACGAACGTGGCAACCCCTACCTTACCGGATTTTTCCAGTGCTTCGCGCAGCAGCCCGTACGCACGTACTCCGGTTTTTCCGGGTTCCAGGTAATATGGTTTTTCATAGTAGATGCTATCGATTTCCTTTTCGTTCACGAAGCTTTCAATCTCAATCATGTTTGATTTTTCCAGACTTGCGTTTTTAAAATCCTTGGGATCGAGAACAATATACCGATCTTCGTATTTATACGCTCGGACAATATTTTCCCACGCCACTTCCTTGCCGGTGTTTGAATTCACCCGGAGAAAATGAATGGGCGCATGATCCTTTTTATCAAGCATGTCAAGATCGAGATCGCTCTCCCGCGTTGCACTGAACATCTTGACGGGAATATTGACGAGTCCGAATCCGATCGTTCCTGCCCAGATGGATTTCATGATTGTCCTGCTGATTCTCTTCTAAACAGCTGCGCCATTTCTCTGAGGACACTTAACTTACTTTCGATCTCTGCGCTGCTGTCCGGCTCGATCTTCGGCCAGATTTGCTGCTTTTCGTTGTGCGGCTTCCGAAACTCGCGCTTTTCTTCTGCGCGCTCTTCCGTCCCCTTCCTGATCCGGCTTTTTTCCCGCCGCCTGAAGTCTTGTTGACTGTTGCCCACGCGCGGCGCGCGGCCTCTTCTTCACCTACGCACTGCTCTTCATAGCCTTCTTCAATATGCTCGGCTTGACGCTTTTGTTTGTCCGCGTACGTTGATTTATCTCCTCGCGGCATATATCCTCCTTATGCTCAGGAATTAAGCTGCTTTCTTCTCCATTTTTATCTGATGAAACTGTTGTGCAAGCGACTCACTGGTGGATTTATCGAGCACTTGACTTGCTAATTTAAATACCTTGCCTTCTTCCTCTTTAATATGATGGCGAACCTGTTCGGCAAGAACCTGCACTTCTGCAATCCAGCGGGGATCCTCCGGTGATATTTTCTCAACTTCCGCCAAAGCAAAGCGGGCATTTTTGTGCTCGGCATATGCCTCGTACATGATTATTTTTCCATCCTCATCCTGGTTTTCCATGAGAAGAGGATAGAAGAACTCCTCTTCTGCATGCATATGAGGGAGAATTTCACTTTTCAACTGGAGAAGCAGTTTTTCTCGCGTTTTCATTGAGCTCATGCGCGTTGCTTCAATTTCATCGAAAATATCCTTGACCTTCTCATGATCCGTGGTCATCAGATCGAAAATTGTTTCCTGTTTCATGCCTGCCTCCTTGTACACTTATGTATTGTAAACGAGTGTCGATTGTTTGCTCCGACGTATACGTGCCTGATTATCGGAAAATAAGCCAGAGAATCACCAACAAAATAATCGGCACCCCGAGAATCCATGCAACGATATATTTGGCCATAGTCCAGCTCCCTTTTTAATTACCTTACAAGAATATTGTTTCGTACCGACTTGACCCCTGTTACACGTCGGGTGACTTCCTCCGCTCGTTTTATATCATCCGAGGTAGTGACAACACCGCTTAACTGAACGATTCCATCATAGGTTTCCACTGTAATGTGACGAGTCCTGAGAAGCGGATCGTCATAGAGCGCCGCCTTTACCTGTGCAGTAAGCGTAGCATCGGCAGTCTGCCGCTTTCCTTGCTGAGCCGTCATGCAGCCTGTCACAATGCTCATGATCAAAATAGCTATAATGACAATGTATGCGACAAAATACCGTTGAGACATCAGACCCCTCCTTGGTACAAAAAATTTGCAACCAGTCATTTTCTTGATTCATTATTTTTTTTCAACAGAAACTTATTCATAAATCATGCCATTTCTGTCTAACCCTCGCAAAGGACTGCCTATGCTTAAATATCCAATAAAAAAAGAAAAAGACCACTATAAAGGCCCGACAAGCTGTTATCAAGGGGCTGTCTTATGCAACAAAACTTTCAAATACAACGGTTTGCAAACAAGCATATAATTACGCTGCATTGTTTCCTTTTTACAAACGAAAACTTCATGCTTATGAATTACAGCGTATGTTCGTGAAGCAATCAAGGCAGAATGTAGACTATGAATCATGTTCTTCATTCTGAACAGTTGCACCAAAGTAATCAGTTAAATTTGAACCGCTCTGAGGCAAGGACTCTTTTTCATTTATAAAACAGGCGCCTTGGGGCACCGTTGTACGAGCATGCGTAGAAACAACGTTATAATTTTTCATCAACTCCGCAGCCAAAGCGGCCTCTCCCAAAGAATCATAGTGAAATACCGGGCGTATATGACAAAACATTCAAATTTTATTCTTTTAATTTTCTGTCCAATAAAGAACCCTCGAACAATGCTCGATGTATTAACACTTATATGAGTGGCGATTTCATTCGCAATAACAAGAAAGTCTTCGGTCTCTATAAAAAAAGGCCGCTCATTGATGTGAGCGGCCTTTTACGTTGAACTATGAACTCAGAACTTTGAACTGTTCTTATATCTTTTCCAGCTTTTCATATACCACCAGTTCATCCTGCTTGTGTAGATCGCTTGGATGATACCGCGGAATCGGATATTCAAGCTGCTTGAATTGCACCGGTGCGGTTTTTTTGTCAACCAAACCAAGAGCAACCGCAACACCGTAAATAATAGCTTCGGGCCGTGGAGGGCACCCAGGAATATAGTACGTCACGGGAAGAACTTTCTCAACCGGTCCGATAACAGTGTAGGAATCGAACCACATTCCGCCCCCGCAAGCGCAGGAGCCGATCGCGAATACCAATTTCGGAGCAGGCATTGCATCATACGCACGTTTGAGAGCCTTTGCCGTCGAACGCATGGCTGGTCCCTGGCAGAGCATGACATCCGCATGGCGCGGGGAACCCACCAGTTTGATCCCAAACCGTTCTGCATCGTAATACGGCGTGAGCACATTCAGTACTTCAATATCGCATCCATTGCAGCCGCCGCTATTGGCATGATAGACCCACAAGGAACGGCCAAACATCTTTTTACACAGATCCTTCAGCATAGCATTATTCCATTTCTATCTTGATATCATCAAGAACCGGATCCTGTTCCAGATACTGTTGTGAGCGGAATATCCACCGGTCGTTTTTGAGATCGTCAAACCGGTAACCTTTCATTTTCAATTGCTCAAGCGGCGATGGTTCTTTGAAGCACTTACCGCACCGCTGACACGTGCTCATAAATACATCCAGTTTCTGGCTGATATCCGTCACGTTGTTCGTTGCATTTTCAAATTCATTGCTCATGGTAATCGCTTTTTCCGGGCAAACATCCGCACAGCGTCCGCAGTACGCACATCGTCGGCCAAGATATTTTATAATTCTGATTTCCTGACAGAGATCAATTACGAGGATCTCACGGGCAGGACAGTTGTTTGCACAGCCCGCGCATCCGATGCATTTTGAAATATCGAACAGCGGCCTTCCGCGGAAATTTGGTGCAACCGGTCGGGGATTTGCCGGATACGGCAAGGTTACTCTTCCGGCTTTTAGGCAGACAACCGCTTCCTTTAATTTACTCAGAACAGACATCATTCACCTCTATTACCATCCATAGCTCGCGAGCCCAAGCGCTGCAAGAGCAACGACGAGGAGCGAGACAAAAAACCGAAGCGCCTGGTCAATCCGGTACCGTGCATGCGTTGCTGCAACCACCGTGACCAGAAGCACTAAGAGAAATACCTTCGCCCAGAACAGAAGCCATCCAAAGGGAAGCAACAATTCAGAGCCCCACGGAACAAACATGGCAACAAACAGTGCGCTGTAAATAACCAGCTTGACCATGCCGGCATATTGGAACATTGCGAGCTTTGGACCCGAGTATTCCATGAGCGGGCCTTCCATGATCTCGGTTTCTGCTTCTGCGGTATCGAATGGAACTCGTTCTACAAATGCCTGGAATGAGAGCAGCATCACCCCCAGCATGATAAGTCCGGAAAAAGGAAATCCGCTCGCTTCATACACAGAACCGTTTAACACGGTATCAAGCCGGAATGTTTTTGTATGCACCGCGCCAACGAGAATCGCGATTGCAAACAATGGCTCAAGCGCGATCATAATCATCATCTGCCTGCTGATTCCAACCAGGGAATACGTCGACCCTGCTGCCAGACCGCCAAGCAGAGTACAGATGCCGGACAGCGTCAAAAGGTAAATCAGAAGAATCGAATCTCCTGCAGTAGTCATGGGCGCTTTAAATCCCATGGGAATGAGGCATGCCACGCTCAACACGGTCGCAAGCGAAAGATACACGGCGAACCGCTGCATGACTGGAGAATCTCCTGACTCAAGATCTTCCTTCCCGAGCAGTTTGAGCAAATCATAATATGCCTGCCAGATCGGCGGCCCCTGGCGCGATTGAATAAACGCCGTTACTTTGCGCAGCAGTCCTTGGCACAAAGGGGCAATAAGCAATACCAAAATCACGTTTGCAAGACTGCCCAGAATCGTTGTAAGAGTAGTATCCATCCGATTATGCCTTTTTTGATCGGGTAAATTTCAAAAGCTCTTCATGCGACCATACCCTAGTTGTTCCTGACTTGATGTCGATGGTCTCTAGTCGGTCCGTACACGAAAAACAGGGGTCAATGCTTCCCAAGGAAATCGTCATATCCGCAATCTGCTGATCCTTGATCATGGTCGGGACCGCCTGCAGATTCTGATACGTGGGGGCGCGAACGCGCCATCTGCGAGGCCGGTTATTCTCACCGGTGATCACAAAATGGTGGCTCTCTCCGCGCGGTGCTTCAACAGATGACAATCCCAATCTGCCGACTGGAAGCTCATCCGTGATAATAGTCTGAAGCGGCCCCTCTTCCATCTTTTCGAGGCACTGACGAATAATTTTGATCGATTCAAAAACTTCCTTGGCACGGACCAAAACACGCGACCAGACATCTCCACCGTTTTCAGTAATGACATTGAAATCAACATGACCGTACGCTGCGTACGGATGATCCCGTCTCACATCAATATCAACACCAGCAGCCCGGGCAACAGGTCCGAGAAGTCCTGCATCCTTGACCACCGTCTTGTCAGCAACCCCGACTCCCCGAGTCCGCTTTTGAATATTTTTATCCTTGCTCACTACCGCAACAACCGGCTGCCACTCAGCTTCGAGTTTGTCCAGCACCTGCCGGAGCTCTGCCTTCATATCGGGCGATATATCCCACCGCACGCCGCCGATAACGCACAAGGCATACGTCTTCCGGTTTCCGGTAATTTTTTCGGCAATCCACATGATCGGTTCGCGAATCCGGAAGCTCTGCATAAACAATGTATCGAACCCAACAATGTGACACGCAAGCCCGACCCAGAGCAGGTGGCTATGCAAACGCTCGATCTCAAGCATGATCGTGCGCATATATTCTGCACGCGGCGTTGGTTTGATTGCTGCCGCTGCTTCAACTGACTGGGTGTATGCAACGCTGTGAACACATCCGCAGATCCCGCAGATACGCTCCGCCATCATGTTAATGTCATTATACGACATCACAGATTCCGCAAGCTTTTCAATTCCGCGATGAACCATGAACCCGCGGTATTCGCATCCACGCACCATCTCGCCTTCCACATATAACCGGAAATGAGACGGTTCATCCAGGGTCGGATGGAACGGTCCGAACGGGACCACCATACAACCCTCTGGAGGATCGTCGAACAGGAATTCTCTGTTTTCGTCGAACTCTTCCGGCACATGATCCCAGGACATGTCTTTCCTGAGCGGGTGCAAGTTATCCGGCCAACCATCCGGAAGAACGAGCCGCTTAAGATACCGATGACCGATTGGCTCGATCCCAAGCATATCTTTCATTTCCCGTTCAGCCCAGTTTGCGCCAGGCACGGCCTCGGTAATACTGTCGATCTTCGGGTTGTCTGCCGGAAGATTCGTCAGCACGCTGCATAACAGTTTGTCTTTATCAAAGGCAAAATTATGCGCAACCAGAAAAGTACCCGAATACGGCCGGTCATCCACCCCGATGCTCGTAATGTACCGCGCATCGAGATCACGGAAAATATATTTGCAAACGGCTTTCACAGCCGATGGTTCCACATACGCAAACAGATTCCGGTCGTCGGGCAGATCAGCCCGCAGGATTGCAGGGCCGAACAGCGCTTTTAAATGATGAAGTTTTTCACGCGCGACCATATCAATGTCCCTTCATACTATCACGCTTCTCCGCGCCGGCATGGGCTGAGCCACCCAGCCAGCGGAAATAGCGTTTGATCTCAGTGTAAAAATTATGTGCCGTATACCGGTGGCAGTCAGCTTCCTGCGCATACCCGCACAACCACGGGGCAACTTCTCTCCGGGTTGCTCCGCCTAATTTCGTAATTCCGATCGTGATCAGGAACATCAACCCGATAAGAATGAGCAGTACAAATGGTGCGAATATCGCGTTTGCCTGGAATCCTTGTACCCCGGAAAAGACTCCGCCTGCCATAGGGGAAGTATTTGCTAGAACAATCCCATAGCCATGGCGGCTTGCATCAACAACACTCTGCAGGAGCTGAAAAACAACAGCAGGAAGCATGCCCATGACAATGCAGGTCATGGCGAGAAAAACCTGGGGCAGCTGCATCATTGCACTCACTTCAAGCCGTCCTTTTTTCTCGGCTTGTGCGATAACAAGGCTGCTCGGCCGGGATAAGAAACTGACGCCGAAAAACTTGATGAACGAGGCCAGGGTGAGCGCGCTCGTTAAGATTGCTATCACCGCACAGATCACGAGATATTTTGCAGCTCCGCTTCCGAGTACTGCCGCAACATAAATGCTCCACTTGCTCACAAAACCATTAAAGAGCGGCACCCCTGAGATTGAGAACGAAGCAACAATCGTGGTGATCGCAGTCAAGGGCATAAGCTTCATCAAGCCGCCCATCTTGTTCAAATCCTGAGTATCCGTTGCATACAAAAGCGATCCTGCATTCAAGAACAGGAGGCCCTTAAAAACGCCGTGATTCAACACGTGATATACAGCGCCGAAAAATCCAATCGTCCCCAGAGCAACAATATCCGGATTTCCATTCTGGAGAAGCGCCATACACACGCCCGTTCCCAGAAGAATGTACCCGATCTGGCCGATGCTGTGGAATGCGAGTAACCGCTTCGACTGCTCCTGCCGCAAGGCCTGCATTGTTCCGGTAAAGAGCGTGATCGTTCCCAGAATCGCTACAACCATGCCCCAGTTCTCAAGCGGAAATTGAGTTGTACCAGCAGGCACCAGCCAGAGGAATGAACGAAGCAGCCCATACACACCGGTCTTGATCATGACGCCGGACAAAAGAGCGCTGACCGGTGACGGCGCTGCCGGATGTGCATCCGGAAGCCAGATCTGGCCGAACGGCCACATGCCCATCTTGATCCCGAACCCGATCAGGAACAGTGCAAACGCCAGCATGACCGTACCCGGATGCGACATCATGATCGCGGGAATGCCAGCACTAATCGTATCAATCTCATACTTTCCTGCAACGCCGGAGCCCGAAGCAAGCAGGCCTGCTCCGACCATCGCCGCGATGCATGCGATCTGCATCATGACCAGATACTTGTTCGCTGCACGAATGTTCTCCGGTTTCTTATGCTCGAACCGGATGAGCATATAGCTGGACAGCGTCATCATCTGCCAGAACAGGAAGAAATACCACATCATGTCCGTGATGCTTAAGATCCCGTACATGCCTCCCAGGAACAGGAGAAAATTCGCATAATACCGTCCAACACCATAGTCCGCATAATGCCGCATGTAGGTGATTGAATACCACGATGCAGGAATTGCAATGAACGCCGCAAGCATCAGGAAAACAGCTGTCAAGCCATCAACATGGATGCGCAGTCCGAAAAATGATTCAGGATGCACAGATGCGCCCTGGGTTAATACGAATGCAGCAGCCGAGAAAATAAGAGCCGCACTTGCCGCTGTCACTAAAAAAGCAAACCAGCCGGCAAACGTTCTGAACCGCGCAATGGGAATCACCACCAGCGCACCGGCTGCGCAAAGAAGAATCGAGGCGGCAACAGCAAATTCAGGAGTCATCATGCGCTCACCTCTGCAAGCTCCGCTTCATGAGAATAAGGAATTCCTTTATCAATCAATGCATCGCCCAGTATTTCTTCGAGGACAGGCAACGTTGCCTGAACGGCTGGTGAAATTTCCGATCCCTGCTTCAGCGTTTCAGGCTGAACACCAAGAAGCCATGCCTTGGTTCTGCCGTTTTTCTCAGCAAGCATGGCAAGAAGACCGAGCGAAATCTTGTGCGTTGAAATTTGCGGAAACCGAGCAGCCATCTCTTCAGCCGTTAACAAAACAACCGATCCTGCTGATCCTCCGAACTGCACAGCATCCAGAAAAATAAGATGATCGTAGTCCAGAGCTGAATCAATAAACCGTTCGGGCGTGGTGCCCGCAAGAATGATTGAAGATGCACTACCTTCCTCGATCATTCGCTGCTGCAATGACTGAGCAAGGTGCATGCCGAGTCCATCATCACCGAAATCTGTGTTCCCAATGCCCATCACACAGACCCGGCCTGAAAAACAGGCATCAAGTTGTTTCACAAAGTCCTGCATTAAATGTCTTCTCCGAGCTTCTTGATTTGTTCGTACGTAAATACCGGACCGTCGGTACACACATATGCCATGCCGATGCAACAATGGCCGCATTTGCCGACGCCGCACTTCATATACCGCTCGAGTGTGGAAACAATATTCTGTTCCTGAAAACCAATTTTCAAGAGGTCCTTAATCACAAACCGGAACATGATCGGCGGTCCACATACGAATGCCATGGTATTATCAACCGGAATTTCAGTGCCCGGCTTGGTAAACAGACTGCCAACAACGCCGATATTTCCGGTCCAGACTTCGGTCTCGCATGGCCGGTCTACCGTAAGCCGGCATTCAATCCCTGCGGACTTTTCCCATTCACGAAGATTTTCTACATACATCAGTTCCGTGGGTGTTTTTGAACCGTAGAAAATCTGGATCTGTTTATATTTATCTCGGTGCTTCAAGGCGTATACAATACAGGAACGAAGCGGAATAAGGCCAATGCCGCCCGCAACGAACACCAGGTTTTTTCCATAATACTCTTCCATCGGGAATCCGTTGCCGTAGGGTCCACGAACACCGAATTTGTCGCCCGGTTTCAGTTTGTGAAGCGCCGCAGTGCAGCTTCCAACCACACGGATCGTGAAGAACGTTTCATCTTCTGTTGGGCTGGGCGGAAGCGATGCAGGAAACTCGCCCACACCAAACAACGACACCTGGGCAAACTGGCCAGGACGGAATTTCTTGAATGCTTTCTGATCTTCCGGGTTTTCGAAATGCCAGTAAAATGTTTTTACTTCAGCAATTTCATCTGTCACGCGATCAACAATCGCGGTTTTTGGCAAATAAATATTCTCGGTTGTACTCATGATTTCTCAATCTCCGTGGTCGCGCGCCGGATCATTTCAACAACATGCGGCATGCCAACATCGCCGTGGCAGACCGTGGCGCATCGTCCGCATCCAACGCATGCCATGGAAAGTTCACGCTGAATAAAGTAATGCGCGAGCTTTCGGAAGAACCGGCGGTTGCGGCGATCATGGACCGCCCGGCGAGGATTGTGCCCTCCTGCCATCCGGGTAAATCCTGCAAGCGCGCACGCATCCCAAAGACGAACCCGTTCGATTTCATTCGGCCCGATCTCACGATCCGTAACCGTAAAGCAGGTGCAGGCAGGACAGACGTATGTGCATCCGCCGCACTCAAGGCATCGGTTCCCGATCTGCTCCCATGTTTTTTCAAGAACCGCACCTTGCGATATATATTTAACCGTGGCTGAAAACCAGCTGTTCGTATTTTTAAAATGCCTGCGGATATCTTTTAAAATGCTCCGCCGTTTTTCAATATGCGTTTCATTGCCCTGCTTGAAAATCGGCGCTTTTAAAATCCGTTCTCCTGCCGGAGTTCCGGCCACTGCCATGAACTCTTCTCCGAGATCCATGAGCTGCAGATCAAAATGCTCACGTGCAGCCGGACCCGTGTCCGTGCACATGCAGAAGCATTCATGATTAATGTCCACGCCTGGCTCGGTGCAGACCATATTGATCAGCAGAAGGTTCTTCCGGCGTTTTTCATAATATACATCCTTAAAATCACGACCCAGATAAAAACGATCCAGATGATTAATACCGGCAACATCGCACGACCGAATGCCAAACAACGCCCGTTTCGGCTCTTCAATGGTCGGCTCGATGGTGATCTCACCATTCTTCTGCCGGACCTTCATCAAGCGTTCAATGTGCGGAAGCGCAAACCGTTTTGGCGGGTAATAAGGATTCGGAACATGCATCTCGACTTGATCCCGATTCGCATCCGTTACCGCTTCAAAATAGGTATCACGTTCCCGTCCGCTGAACGGCGCAATCACTTCGTATCCTTCACTCCGGAGCAGATCGATAATCTTTAGCACATCAGTGCGGTCAAGAATGCGCGCTTTCATTCCGCCTCCTTTTCCACACTGACCGGGATAAGCTGCGTGCTCGTCTTATACGCACTCCGGATTTGTTGCTGCACCTGGCTCACGAAGTAGGGAACGAACACGCTCCCGCTCCGCACTTCCGGAGCAAGCCTGGCTGTGGTCACCGCAGAACCGGTTGCTGCCTTGATCCTGATTTTCTGACCGTCACGTATGCCGAGTTTTTTTGCATCATCAATATTGATTTCCACAAAACCATCCGGATAATCCAGGAGCAGCATCCGGTATTCCCGTTTCAGGGTTTCGCTGTGTTTAATAAGTACATTCTGATTCCAATAATATAGCGAATGACCGAATACCAGCATCAGCGGATACTTTTCATCCGTAACAACCGTCTGGGAATGCCATTCAACCGGAGCAAACGTAAAGGCACGCACAGGACCGTTTTTTCGGAACAGGATTTCGGTTCCCATGGGATGATCCTTGGTGCAGGGCCACTGGCGGCCGTAGTCTCGGAGCAGGTTATCGTAATGAGCCCCGCTATAGAACGAAACAACTTCTCCGATTTCATCCATGACATCTGCGGATGATGCATACTTCCAATCCGCTCCCAGCATATTTGCAAGCCGTATAAACTGCTGCCATGCCGTGGTAATGCCTTGAGGCGGTTCGATGACATTCTTTGCCAACTGAATTCTGCGCTCACTGCTCGTAAATGTTACGAGTTCTTCGCCAAAGACAGTGGTGGGAAGGACTACATGCGCATATTTCGTGGTTTCGGTCAGAAACAAATGTTGGACCACCACGAGTTCGCATTCCTGAAGCGATTTAACAGCATTGCCGATAAAGGCCGTGCTGACCGGATCATACCGGCAGAGCCAAACCGCATGGGCCGTGTTTCTTCCGCGGTCAGTGAGTATTGCTTTTGCCGTTAACCCGGGTTTGGAAGGAATGTCGGTCTTCCAGACTTTTTCAACCTGTTTGCGCGCTCGTTCATCCGTAACCAGGTTATATCCGGGAAGCCGATCAGGCAGCATGCCCATATCGCAGACACCCTGGAGATTATTCTGTTCAGTTAATGCATAGATGCCGGCACCCTCTTTCCCGATCTGACCGGCCAACAAACAAAGGTTGACCATGGCTTCCACACATTCCGGGTCACCGGAATCGATTCCTGTGGAATACAGAATGGCAGCTGATGCCGCTTGAGCATACGCTAATGCTGCTTCTTCAATCAAGGCTGCGGGAACACCGCAGATTTCAGAAGCTGCCAAAAGATCATACTCATTCAGCTTTTCCAAAAAGGCTTCATACTTGCTGCACCGCTCCTTGATAAACGGCAGGTTCATAAGCCCGCGATCAACAATGACCTTTGTCATTGCACAATAAAGCTGGGTCTCCGTACCGGGTTTATGCTGTAAAAACAGGTCCGCGCTTTCGGCAATCCGATGCCTTCTCCAATCAATAACAATTAATTTTGCCCCGTTGAGCTTCGCCCGGATAACCGTACCGCCAATGGTCGGCAACTGAAGGCCGAGATCCACGCCATCCACAATAATGACTTCACTCTTGTTTAATCCCTGAATTGAATTCGTGGATGCAGCCACACCCATCATCTTGAGAAGAACGTTCAGCGAATAATTGCTGTAAACTCCTGCTCCATGGTCCACATTATTGGTCTTCAGAACTGCCCGGGCAAGTTTTTGCATCAGGTAAGATTCTTCATTCGAACAACGGGGAGAATTCAGAAGCGCGACCGAATCCGGACCGTGCTGTTTCCTGATATCGGTTAAGCGGGAAGCAATAAAGGCAAATGCTTCGTCCCAGCTCGCTTCCTGAAGTTTTCCATTTTTTCTAATCAAGGGGGTTTTCAAACGGTCCGGGGAACTGATGATCTCATGGACATTCCAGCCCCGAAGACAAATTCGTCCCTGATTCGCGGGATGGGACATGCTGGGGGAAACGCCAACGACGTGATTGTTTGAAGTTTCAAGGTACAGACCGCAGCCAACTCCGCAAAACGTACATGTTGTAAGCCTGTGTGTCATATAAACTCACCTGATTCTCTATTCAATTAAAAAAAATACAACGATGATGCCTCTGGGTATTCATGAAAGAATAGTAGCGACATGAGATTATACACTCAGAACCGGATACTGTAAAGTTTCGGTCATGGGAGAGAGGCCATAGCCGCATGCCGGAACGAATATTATACATCTTTTCACGATAAAATCAAGAATAATTCATGAAGCGAATTGACTCACAATAAATGTTACCCAACCGCATTTTAAAAAGGATCGTTGACTCATAATGCATGTTACCGGAACTATACCCCCAAAAGGAGGGTTAGTTCTGATGAGTCCACAATCCA
>JBAZLV010000014.1:0-46968 GCA_041650055.1 Nitrospirota bacterium
CTGCTCTGGGGCTTGCGGGTCTCTTGCATGATATCGGAAAAGTGAATATTCCGCATGAAATCATCAACAAGCCTGGCAATCTGACGGATGCAGAATGGATGTTCATCAAGCGGCATCCTATTGAGGGAGCACTTATTCTGGCTGATGTTCCTGCGATTTCAAAATTAGCCATGATTGCCGCCTTTGAGCATCACCAGCATAGTGATGCCAAAGGATATCCGGCTATTGATAATCAACTGCAGCAGCATCCGTTTTCACAGATTATTTCCCTTGCCGATGCATACGATGCACTGACTGCGGCACGAGTGTACTACAAAGTTCAAATACCGCCCGAGCAAGGGATTCGCATTCTTATCAAGAAACGAAATAACTTTAATCCGACATTGGTGAAGGCTTTTGTCAATATGATGGGAATATTTCCTATCGGAACTTTGGTTAAATTGGATACCGGTGAAACAGGAATAGTGGTTCGGCAGAGCAAAAATCTCATGCGACCATCCATTCTTCTTCTCACCCGATTTGATGGTTCTGAAAAACAGGAGGGAAGGGAAATTCCTCTCCTTGAAAACCAGGGAGGCCGATATACAAGAACCATTATCGGCACTATCGACAATCATGTTGCAAAGGTCGATGTAAAAAAATATCTTCTTTGACAAATCGTTTCGATCGAACATATCTTCTATGACAGAATCAGCGCCAGACAGATGCGATACACGAAACCGTTTTCTTCTTGTTGTAGACAGCGATATTACCACCCTGTCTCAGACCAGTAGAATTCTTGAGCGGTTTCACTATCAGGTATTCAAAGCAGCATCGGCTGAAGAGGCACTTCAGATGGCGACCGTAGCATTGCCTGCCGTCATTATTACCTGCCTTGCCTTAAAGGGAATGAATGGTCTGGAATTGATAGAAGAGTTGAAGCAGTATTCTGCAACTGCTCCCATTCCTGTTATAGCATTAAGCAGACAGGATGATTTTTTTGTAAAAAAGCGTTGTTTGGAATTGGGAGCGGTCGATTGCCTGAAGTTCCCGGTACTTCCTGAAGAATTGTATCGTGTCATTCAGTCGTCAGCAGAGAAAACGCCTCGAAAAAGCATGCGTATTCAGACGGTTCTTCCGATAAAAATTCATACTCCTGAGGAGAGAGCAGAAGAACAGATGACACTTGAACTCTCCGCGAGCGGATTATTTTTGCCTCTTCCATCGCATTCTCAAATCAAAACAAATCTTGCTTTGGATCTTGCATTACCAGGTCGCCGTGTGTCTGCTGAAGCACGAGTCATTTACGTTTGTGATTCCAACGAGGGTCCATGCCGGAAACCAGGTGTCGGGCTTGAATTTACCCGAATCAGTTCAGAAGACAAGGAGCTTGTTCACCGTTTTATCGTTCACGAAATAACTGAAGAAATGGATTATAGCCATTCCTGATATACAAACTATTTGTACCGCCCCAATGCTTTTATAGTATACTATAGTATTGGATTAAAATTAACGGTTCATTAAAACTCTTATATTTCAGCGTGTTAATGCTATGGGGGAGGGGCCAGAGTGGACCATCAGAAAACGGAAAGGACATCTCTGTATGTTCGGAAAAATCGGTATGTACTTGTTGTCGACAGCGACGCGCATTTGCTATTTTACACAACTACGCTCTTAAAACGGTTCGGATACGAAACCTCCTCCGCAGGTATTGCAAAAGAAGCTGTTTACATGGCATCCATGGCGGTTCCGTCTCTTATCATAACTGCGCTTGACCTTAAAGACATGTATGGTTTGGACCTGATCCAGCATTTGAAAAAAGGGCAGGCATTTTCGGATATTCCCTTTATTACATTGCGAAGACAGGGAGATATTTCCGGAGAGAAACGAAGTCTTGAACTGGGTGCCAGTGAATGCCTTTATCAACCTGTTGCACCAGAACGGCTTTATATTGCCGTTCAGACAGCGACTGAGATACGGCCTCGCAAAAGCATCCGGCTTAAAACAACGCTTCCGGTGCGAGTAACGAATATGCCGCATAATGATATAGAAAGCACAACAACATTGGATTTATCGGAGGGTGGAATGTTCCTGCGATCTTCTGAACCTGCGGAAGTAAATGCCCGCCTTTCAATCCAGATAAATTTACATGGTGAAATTATTCCCGTGGACGCAGTTGTTGTTTACTCGTATAAGATAGCGGGAGGACCACATCTTCAGCCCGGCATGGGGCTTGAATTTGTGCACATCGAGCCTCGATCTCAAGAACTTATCCGTCGTTTTGTGAGAAGTGAGGTTACCCAGGGAATTGTGCCTATGAACGCCTGATCAATGGCGTTCCTGACTGATTACGTATGGCAGAGCCGAAACCAACAGAACCCATAGAGGTCTCAGATCGGAGAAATAATTTTCTTCTGGTCGTTGACAGCGATCTTACCAACTTGAAATATACATCGACACTTTTAAGACGGTTCGGGTATACGATTCATACTGCTACAAGTGTTGGAGAAGCGCTCGCTGTTACCGGAGCAAAAGTGCCGTCACTGGTTATTACATCCCCATGGCTTAAGGACGTGGACGGGCTTGAGCTGATGAAAAAAATAAAAAACGATGCACGAACAGCCGGCGTTCCCTGTCTTGTGCTGACGAGACATGGAGATTTGTTTCAGGAAGCCCGCTATTTTGAAGCCGGAGCGACAAATTGTCTGTCGCATCCCGTTCCGGCTGACCTCCTGTACCGGGCCGTGCAAGCGGTTTTGGAATTACGGCCTCGCATGAATATCCGTATCCGCACACGCCAGATAGTGATTCTCAAGAATGCTGCTCTCACCGTTCAAAGCGATATGTATACTCTGGAACTGTCGGAGCAGGGCATGTTTCTTCGAATTTCGGAACCAATGGATGTCGGTACTCTTGTGCAACTCGAATTAAATCTTGAAGGAGAGCTGCTTCCTGTTGAAGCGAAGGTACTGTACCGGCATGAAACGGCCCATGGACCTTATCAGGAACCCGGAATGGGATTGGAATTTATTCAGATTGCTCCTGATGACCGAAATAAAATCAGAACATTTATCATTCGGGAAATCATGCAGGGGATTACTCCGGCACGGTAAGCAAAGCAAGGAGCGATAGTATGGGTCAGCATAAGTTGTCTTTATCATCTCGAGCAGATCGAAAAAGCAGATTCCTCCTTGTGGTGGACAGCAACACCAGCAATCTTCTCTATACGTCTACGCTGTTGCGCAGGTTTGAGTATCAAATTTACATGGCAAGGACAGCAAGTGAAGCACTTGCCATTACTGAAGTTGCAGTGCCCTCCCTCATCATTATCGATCAGAATTTGACCGATATGGATGGGAATGATCTGCTGCAGATATTTAAGCATAATCCGAGAATTTCATTCGTTCCGGTGATCACGTTGAGGAAAAACAGTGATCTTCTGGGTGAAAAGGCCAGCAAGGAACGAGGCGCCGCCTACTGCCTGAATGAGCCGGTGATGGCGGATCAGCTGTATCGTGCTGTTCAGGCATTGGTTGAAACGCATCCGCGAACGAATATCCGTATCCGGACGCTCCTTCCTGTTCAGGTGCATACGAATCCGCTTACCGGCATTGAAGGAGCATGTACTCTTGATCTTTCCGAGCATGGGATGTTTCTCCGAACGACCCGGCCGGCTCCGGTAAATACCCGACTGGTCTTCCAAATCAATTTATACGGACAGATTATCCGCGCGGAAGGTGTTGTCTTATACAGCAACCGGACTGCCGGAACTCCGTATACGGAACCAGGGATGGGACTTGAGTTTGTCCGTATTACCCAGGAAGACCAGGATTTTATCCGCCAATTTATCAGAAACGAAGTGATGAGAGGAATTATTCCGGGCGTTGCATGAGTTAACGCCACAACACGTATTTCAATAAAAAGGAGATGCATATGCCCGAACAGCAACTAGGCAGCAGATCAGATGTCGATGCCAGAAAAAACAGGTTTCTGATGCTGGTTGAGCATGATTCACATGAGCTCTCATATCTGTCGACCCTCCTTCAAAAATTCAATTATCCTTCGTTTAAAGCTGTGACTGCCCGTGAAGCGCTTGAAACAGTGACCGCGGCAGTTCCTTTCCTGGTGATTACCTCTCTTGAGCTTCCGGATATGCACGGGATTCCCCTCATTGCGGTAAGCAAAAAAGAAGATGCGGGAATCCGCCAGCACTGTTTCGACCTGGGAGCAGTCGGCTGCCTCTATCATCCGGTCGATCCGGAAACGCTTTATCGGATTGTCCAGGTGGCTGTCGAAAAAAATCCGCGATCCTGCATGCGAATCAGGACCGTTCAGCCGGTTAAAGTGAATGATACGAGGCATGACAGTTTTTACGGCGCCTATACGCTCGATCTTTCCAAAAAAGGAATGTTTCTCCGGACGGTGCATTCTGCCGCGCTACATTCCCAGCTTCTGCTCGAGCTGGATTTGAACGAAGTGGTCATTCCTCTGGAAGCTGAGGTTTTATACTGCTGCCACGCGGATGAAGGCCCGTATAAAGAATCAGGAATCGGGCTCAAATTTACTCAGATTAAGCCGAAAGATCAGGACTATATTGATCAATTCATTAAGGAGAAGATTGCCCGGGGAGTTATTCAAGGGACTGCCTAGAAAGCAGAGATTTACATTGAGAATTGTGATATGTATCACAAACGCGTCTTTCCCGCTCTGCTATACTCGACTTGATACGTGCGAATACTATGAAAAATCAGGATAACCATACAAAATCAGACGTTCCTTCAGGCCATTCGTTAAACGACCACATACGGGATCTAAAACCGATCGAGTATATTCGAACCATTAACGGATATCTTCTCAAAGCGGACCGAAGAAGCGCATATGCCGTGGCTCAACAGGCAATGATCCTGTATCCTGACGAGCCGTTTATTCTTTCCTTATACGGCAGCCTTCAGGCTGTTCTTGACAAAAAATACCGGAGCGGCGTTGATAATTGCACGAAGGCACTGTCACTTCTTAAACGGAAGAAAGGCACCGGCAAGGAAATGCTCTACCCGGTTCTTTATCTGAATCTTGGCAGAGCCTACTCAGCTGCGGGAAAAAAGAGGAATGCGCTTACCGCATTCAAGCAGGGGCTTGTGTATGATCATGAGCACGCAGGACTCTTAAAAGAAGTGAAAAAAATGGGTACCCGCAAAACCCCGCCGCTATCCTTTCTTGACCGCTCAAACCCCGTGAACAAACTTCTTGGGAAAATGCTGGGCAAAAAGAAGCCAAAACACTGATTCAGAAAAGATTGTTCTTCTCTTTGAAGAATCTCTATTCTCATTTCTTCTCTTGATTTCAAGCAATCGTTCCGTATATAATAAAAAATTGCCGGACGCAGTATCTACACCGGCGGAAGGTATGAGCGATGGCAGAAAAGGGTTTTGAGGCGTCACTTGCGCGACTTGAAAAGATAGTTCAAGAATTAGAGCAAGGTGATCTTGAGCTCGAAAAATCCCTCAAGCTTTTTGAAGAAGGTATAAAATTGTCCCGTCTATGCAATAAACGACTGGAAGAGGCTGAGCGGAAGGTTGAGATTCTGGTAAAAGATTCATCCGGACTGCTGACACCAAAACCGTTCTCGGAAGAGGGAAACGGCTAAACAGATGCAAGCGGATCGTCGATATTAAGTTGGAGTAAAGCATCTATGGATATAAAAGCTTATCTTGCAAAGAAGAAGGATATCATTGACAAGTCTCTGGATACGCTTGTTCCGCGCGCTACAACCTTTCCTCCGTCTATTCATGAAGCCATGCGGTATAGTTTGTTTGCCGGAGGCAAGCGCGTTCGGCCGATTCTGGCAGTTGCTGCCGCCGAGACCCTTGGGGTCAAAACAGCCGGTTTGCTTCCTCTTGCCAATGCAATAGAACTTATTCATACGTATTCATTGATTCACGATGATCTTCCTGCAATGGATAACGATGATTTTCGCCGCGGACGTCCTACCTGCCACAAGGTCTATGGTGAAGCAATTGCCATTCTTGCAGGAGATGGGCTGCTCACCCTTGCATTTGAAATACTGTCCGATGCTACGCGTCTAAAAAGCATTTCTCCGGCAAGGCTGCTTCCCATTATTAAAGAACTTTCAACAGCTTCAGGTGTATTCGGGATGGTTGGCGGCCAGGTAGTTGATATGGAATCCGAAGGTACAGATGTTGATTTTCCCACCCTGGAATATATTCATACGCATAAAACCGGGGCCTTAATACGGGCTTCAGTCCGTATTGGTGCTTTGTATGCAGGTGCAGGAAAACGTCAATTGAGCGCTTTGACCAGGTATGGTGAAATGGCAGGACTTGCTTTTCAGATCGCTGATGATATTCTTGATATTACCGGAACCCAGGAAGAAATCGGGAAAGATGTGGGAAGCGATCTGAAAAAGGACAAAAAAACATACCCGAGTTTTTACGGACTTGAGGAATCGCGCCGTCGTGCTGTGGAAGTTGTGGACAATGCCGTGAATGCTTTAAGGGATTTTGATCGAAAGGCCGATCCGTTGCGAGCATTGGCGAAGTACATTATCCAGAGAGTAAATTGAGAAAATGTCAAATTACAAAGTTCAAATAACAAATGAAATCTTACTTACATGCAAGATGGTTTGAACTTTGAATTTTAAAATTTGAACTTATTCAAGAGGTCTTATGCTGCTCGATAGTATTCATACTGTAAAAGATTTAAGAGGTCTTCCTCCCCAGGACCTTCCCAAACTTGCTGAGGAAGTAAGGCAGGAAATCGTCACCGTGATATCAAAGACCGGGGGTCATCTGGCATCAAGTCTTGGTGTCGTTGATCTTACGATTGCCTTGCATTACGTGTTTAATACTCCGAAGGATAGGATCGTGTGGGATGTCGGACACCAGGCATATGCTCATAAAATCCTGACCGGCAGGCGCAAGGAATTCCAAACCATCCGTCAACATGACGGGATCAGTGGTTTTCCGAAACGGGATGAGAGTCCCTGCGATCATTTTGATGTGGGTCATGCGAGCACGTCCATTTCCGCTGCACTCGGGATGATTACCGCCCGTGACTTGAAAAAAGAGGATTATAAAGTCATTGCCGTTATTGGCGATGGATCCATTTCGGCAGGTCTTGCTTTTGAAGGCCTGAATCAGACGGGTCATCTCCAAAAAAACCTGATCGTGGTTTTGAACGACAATGAAATGTCGATCAACCAGAATGTGGGCGCCCTCTCTGCTTACTTAAACAGGCTCATGTCCGGCGACTTCTATACAAAACTTAAGGTAGAAACAAGGCATTTTCTTAAGGGAATACCACGCGTTGGCGAATCCATGGCCCAGTTTGCCAAGAAGGCAGAAGGCTCTCTCAAAGGGCTGGTTACTCCGGGCATGCTGTTTGAAGAGCTTGGCTTTCAGTATATCGGTCCCATTAATGGTCACAATATCCACGATATGCTTGAAATATTGCCGCTTGTAAAAAAGTTTGAATGGCCGACGCTTATTCATGTTGTTACGAAAAAGGGCAAAGGCTGTCCCTTTGCTGAATTGAAGCCGTCGCAATTTCACGGGACGCCTCCTTTTGATCCTGTAACCGGAAGCGTCGTTTCTCCGTCCGGATCTAAAAAAGTATTCAGCTATACAGAAGTGTTTGGACAGACGATGTTGAAACTGATGGAAGACAATGATTCAATTGTCGCTATATCAGCAGCCATGTCTGAAGGGACAGGGCTTGATAAAGCTGCTGAAAAATATCCAGGTCGCTTTTTTGATGTTGGCATGGCCGAGTCGCACGGTGTTACCTTTGCCTGCGGGCTTGCGGCTGAAGGAATGCATCCAGTGGCCGCTATCTATTCCACGTTTACCCAACGTGCTTATGACCAGATTGTGCATGATCTCTGCCTTCAAAATCTTCCCGTGACACTTGCTCTTGACCGGGCTGGCCTCGTGGGAGAAGACGGTCCCACACATCATGGTGCATTTGACATTGCCTATCTCCGGCATATTCCGAACATGATAGTTATGTCCCCCTCCGATGAAAACGAGCTGCAGCACATGATTAAAACTGCAGTTGAATACCAAGGGCCTTCTGCTGTCCGATATCCACGGGGTGCCGGTTATGGTGCTTCCATGGACCAGGAACTGAAATCTCTTCCCCTAGGAAAAGGCGAGCTTCTCATTGATGGCAATGATGTGGTAATTATTGGCATCGGGAATATGGTTTATCCATCACGAGAGGCTGCTGAACGTTTGAAAGCTGATGGTATTTCTGCAGCAGTCATCAATGCTCGTTTTGTAAAACCGCTTGATCAAGACTTAATTATTCGAATGGCAAAAAAAACAGGAAGAGTTGTCACGGTTGAAGAACATGCTCTTGCAGGCGGATTTGGAAGTGCGGTGCTTGAATGTCTTGATGCCGGTCGCCTTCATAACGTCAAAACCCTCCGGATCGGGCTCCCTGACCAGTATATTGAGCATGGATCGCAAACGATTCTTCGGAAGAAATACGGTCTTGATCGTGATGGGATTTATGCGTCCGTAAAAACCTTTGTTGAAAAGCCCCAGATGAAGACGGTTGTTCCTATAATACGGCGCACGATATAGAATCGTCAGGATCGAATAGTAACTCAGACTAAAAAGGCACGGAATCAATCCGTGCCTTCTGTGCTTGTTTCTTCGATTATCACTCATGCGGCTATTTATCGAACCCGTAGTTTCCGGTTTGAATTTCAGTAACCGTTCCATTCTTCAGGGTAACAATGCGCATAAGCTGGTTCGGACCAAAATTATACGTCCATTTTTCCACGGTAATGAGAACGGCATATTTGGTATCTCTGTCGATCCGTTGACTCACTTCTTCCTGATAGGACTCTTGGAAGTAGGGAGACCCACATTTTGAAATGATGTCTGAGCTTCGGTCATCGATGGAAATAATTCCGCCTGAACAGCTCATGGTATCTGCATAGGCAGTTCCATACATCGGGAGAGACATTAAAACGGCAAGACAGATAAACATGTAGGATTTCATACGTACCTCCTCATGCATAATAAGACACAAAGACGTATTCATAGTTTAGCAAAATTGAAAAGAAAGTTTAAATTTTTCTCATATGACAACTATCCATAAAACACGACTTGACCGTCTTCTGGTCGATCGGAATTTTGCTGAAAGCCGTGAACGCGCTCAAGCAATGATCCTCGCAGGGCAGATACTGGTTAACGACGTGAAACAGACTAAGGCCGGGTTCCTTGTTTCTGAAAATGCTGACATTAAAATCGTTGGCCAAGCGCTCCCGTATGTGAGCAGAGGCGGATTAAAGCTTGAAAAGGCGTTGAAGGAGTTTCAGATCCCGGTAGAAGAGAAGACAGCGCTCGATGTAGGCGCTTCAACCGGAGGATTTACTGATTGCCTTCTCCAGCATGGAGTAAAAAAAGTATACGCTGTTGATGTGGGCTACGGCCAACTTGCCTGGAAAATCCGGCAAGACCCACGAGTCGTTGTCATTGAACGAACTAACATCCGGACCATTGCTCCGGAGCTTATTCCAGAAAAAATTGATCTGGTTGTGATTGATGTTTCTTTTATTTCTTTGGAAAAAGTGATTCCTTCTATTCTTCCGTTTCTTACTCCTTTGGCTACGCTTATTGCTCTTGTGAAACCGCAGTTTGAGGTTGGAAAAGAGCTTGTTGGTAAAGGCGGAATTGTTCGGGATGAATCGGCAAGAATGGCAGCTGTTGCCCGGATTACCGAATTTTTCAAAGATCATGGGTTCAAAGTGCGCGGTGTTACCTCATCTCCTATAACCGGCCAGGATGGAAATATCGAATATCTCCTCTACGCTGTGTCCAAATGATACGCTAATTCCCTTTCCTATTTTCTCACTTATCTATTCATATTAAAATTGTTGACAGGTGAACATATGTCCACTATAGTATTGCCATGCCTACTGAGATTGATGAGCCTATTGATGTGGGAGTGATTTTTTCATGCGGAAAGATAAAGCCGATCTGGTTTGCCCGGAGCAGCCGCCAGATTCGGATTCAGAAGGTTACTTTTCATTGGAAAACCCGTCAGGGAAAAGAAGACCTGATTCATTTTTCCGTTACTGATGGGCACAATCTATACGAAATCCGCTTTCATACCGAAACCATGATATGGAGACTGGCACATACTGAATAGGATTTCATGATGCGGACCATTATGCATATTGATATGAACGCCTTTTTCGCTTCTGTGGAACAGAGGGCCAATCCGGCTCTTCAAGGCAAACCCATGGCCGTGATCGGGTCAAAGCACCGGGGTGTTGTTCTCTCTCCCTCGTATGATGCACGGGCTTTTGGAGTACGAACAGGGATGACGTATGGCGAAGCAAAAAAAGCATGTCCGCACATTGTTCTTGTCCCTGCGGATTCTTCGAAATATGCTCATGCATGCCAAGAGTTAATTTCGATATGGAAAGATTTTACGCCGCTGGTTGAATTGTTTTCTATTGATGAAGCATTTCTCGATGTGACCGGATGTGACGAGCTTTTTGGAGATCCGGTTCAAATTGCCATTCAGATAAAAGAACGTATTTGGGATGAAACAGGTCTCTTGTGTTCTATCGGGATCGGACCGAATAAGCTTCTTGCAAAACTGGGGAGTGATCTCCAGAAACCGGATGGTCTCGTCTTTATTTCACCCGAAGATGTAGAAGCAGTGCTCGAAAATCTTCCGGTAAAAAAAATTTGCGGAATCGGCCCTAATTTAACCAGCCATTTGAGAGCCATAGGCATACGCACCTGCGGAGAACTTAGACGTACTCCGCTTAAGCAGCTTACTACCACATTTGGCCTTATTGGAGAACGACTGCATGATATCAGTCTGGGATTGGATGATGATCCCGTCCGTTCTGAGGAAGAACAGGAAGCAGAAGATTCGAAGTCGATGGGACATAGCATGACGCTGGATGAAGATTGTTCGAGTAGGTCACTGATCGAGCGGCATATTCTTCAATTATCCGAAAAAGTCGGACGCAGGCTCCGGCGCGGTGCTTACAGCGGCCGCACCATAGCGCTTACCCTTCGTTACTCAGATTTTCATACCTTTACGAGACAGAAAAAACTGAATGCTGCAGTGAATCATGGTCTGGATATTTATGCGGGAGCAGCAGCCTTGTTCCAGGAGATCCAGCTTCAACAGCCAATACGGCTTGTAGGCGTGAGTGTTTCAGGACTTGAACAAAACGGGGTACAGATGCCACTTTTTGAAAAGGACAGGAAGCGGACATGGATAACTGAAGCAATGGATGAGATCAATGATGAATACGGCGAATGTACGGTTACCTGGGGAACGCTTGTACACAGAAGCCATCATGAACGGATCATTTCACCGGCATGGCGGCCGGGCGGGGACAGACAATACTGAAACAAAAAGCATGATGCAGGATCCGGATGCCAGATACATAATAGAGAGCAATGAATGAAAAAGAAAATAAGTGAACGGCAACAGAAAATTTATGAGTTTATTCGGACAACGTTGATCGAAAAATCAATTCCGCCCAGTATGCGGGAGATTGGTAAAACGTTCGGAATCCGTTCCACGAATGGCGTGGAGGGTCATCTTTCCGCACTGGAACGAAACGGCTTGATTGTTCGAAAACGGGGTACGTCCCGGGGAATAACCTTATCCGAAACCACAAACATGCCGGTGGCAATTCCTCTTCTCGGAAGAGTTGCTGCAGGCCATCCGGTTTTCTCACCTGAGAACCGGGACGGGGACGTTATGGTTGATCTCGAATTTTTTTCAGTCAAAAAACCGCATACGCTTTTTGCCTTACATGTCCGGGGTGAAAGCATGGTGAATGCGCACATCCTGCCCGGAGATACGATTCTCGTGCGCATGCAATCATCGGCAGAAAATGGCGATATTGTGGTAGCCCTGGTGGATGGTGAAGCAACGGTCAAACGGTTTTTTCAAGAAAAAAAAGGAATTCGATTACAGCCTGAAAATAACACCATGAGTCCTTTGTTTGTGAAAGACGGCGATTTTCGTATTCTGGGAAAAGTAGTAGGAGCTATGAGGAGATTGACATAACTCACTTACTGATTATCTCTGGAAATCGAGCCATTAAACTTCAACGCAACATGCAGTGCTATAAGTCAGCGGGCGGAAAGAGCAACGCACTTGCGTGCCAGTATCGCCGTAGGATCAAGAATCGCGACACTCCTATCTCCAATATGAAAATCATTATTTTCCGACTGCAGTAAAGGCAATTCAGTACAGCCAAGGATGATTACTTCTGCACCTCGTTTCACCAGATGCTCGAGTGCCTGATTGAGATCATCCTTGCACTCTCCTTCTGTGAAACCTGCCTTGACTCCTTTTTCTCCATAAATAGCGTTCATTACTTTTTTCTGGAAATCATCATCAGGAATGATCAGATCAAAATTCGTTTTTGCCACCATATCATGATACACACGGCTCTTTACTGTGCCTGTGGTTGCCAGCAATCCGATGATCTTACGGTCGCTGAAGTTCTGACGGATATATTCTACGGTCTCGAACAACATATTGACAATCGGAATTGAAAGATATGGTTGTATGCGTTCTACAAACGCATGAGCCGTATTGCATGGTATGGTTATAATATCAGCATCATCAGCTTCCAGCCTCTTACATGCTGAATACAAAGCAATAGTCGGATCGATTCCTGCACCGATTAAGTTTGCCGTGCGATCTGGTATCTGAGGATTGTGTTCCACGATCATTTTGATGTGCTCCTGATCCTTCTTTGCATGAGTATGGTGTATGATCTTGTTCATAAAGTCAGTTGTAGCAGCAGGTCCTACTCCTCCAATGATTCCGATTTTGAAGGTTTTTGCCGGCAAATTTTTCTCAGACTCGATTGCGTATTCAGCATAAACCTGATTAGCATCGATTATTGGCACACCTCGTGCTCGAAGAGACTTAACTACGATCGATATTTCAGTAAGTCCCGGCATGATAATTTCAGCGCCTTGGTCCATAAGATCACAACAGGACTTGTAGAGAAGCTCAATTGACCTGCCTCGGAGATGCCCGCTTCGTAGACCCAGTGGCCCATAAATCGCTTCCATGAGGCATTCATTCTGTACTTGCTGGCGAGGATAAATTAGTTCATAAGGCGACGTAAAGTACTTTTCGAAGAGCGCTTTTTTCTTAGAATAATTCGAAGTCAAAATCCCCAGACGGTGAGCGGCAGGATATTTTTTTTGAATATGCACTTTCTGTGCTTCGACAATATCTACAATTGGAAGCCTGGTTTCTGCTTTCAGTTCATCAATAAAGGTATGGCTGATAAAACAGGGAAGAATAATGGCATCCACTTTTCTTTCTTCGAATACTTTTATCATATTAAAAACATACATCTTTCGACTGGTTTGGTTGGCATTTTCTCCTCCCGTTATTCCTATCGCCTCGAAAGGATGCTGCTCAAATATGATGTCAAACTGGTCGCTATCACTATATGCATGCGTAGCTTTTACAAGCTTGGAAAAAATATCGGCGCATCCAAGTGCTCCTAATCCGCCGATAATTCCGTAACATTGTTTTCCGGTTTTGCGGTTCATACAACTCCTCCTTTGTTCCGTAAAATTATTATAACTCTTATATATATCTTCCCACAATAACAAATACTAAACTCGGTATAGACCACGAGAAACTATCAATTGTAGGATCAGTGCTGCTTGTTAATTTTTCTCTTTTCTTGTATTTTGAAGCTTTCTCCAACTTTTCGTTTGATTTTATCCGCTTGTGATGTTATATTTTTGAGCATTGTTTCAAAAATCGATCGAAAAACCGCGAGGTTATTGATATTTCATGAAAAAAAATCAGTTTCAAAAAAAGATTGAGGTAGTGAAACTTTTCTTTCTCTTTGTTTGGGAGAAGATTGTTCTCTTCTGGTCTACCACGCTCCTGCCCTGGCTCAAAGCTCTCACCGTAAAGAAAGCGCTTACAATTATCAGTGTCTCGTTCGCTTGTGGGGTGCTTTTTATCGTCTTGATGTTCTTTGTCCTGTCGTTCGGTCTGCCTACGGTTGAATCTCTTAAGGATTACAAACCGAGTCCGGGAACCATGATCTTCAGCAATGACGGTCGGGTGCTCGGTCATATCAGAATTGAAAAGGGAAGTTATGTGCCGCTTTCGCGAGTACCGAAATTTCTCGTCAATGCACTTCTTGCGACCGAAGATCCCCGCTTTTATGAACATAAAGGAATTGATTATCGCGGAATTCTACGTGCAGCCATCAGAAACATTATCGCAATCAAAGTTACTCAAGGCGGGAGCACTATTACTCAACAGCTTACCAAGGTTGTATTTCTCAGTCCCGAACGAAAGTTTAAACGTAAAATAAAAGAGATCATTCTTGCTCGCCGGCTTGAAAAAGAACTGAGCAAAAAAGAAATTCTGGAATTATATCTTAATAAAATTTACTTCGGTCATGGCGCCTACGGCGTCCAGATGGCTGCGAAAACGTATTTCGGGAAGAATATCTGGGAAATCAACCAGGCTGAAGCAGCGCTTTTGGCAGGGCTTCCACGGTCTCCGATGGGGTATTCTCCCTACAGCAACATTGATCTTACCAAGGTCCGGCAGCAGCATGTGCTCAAACGAATGACAGCAGAAAACTATATCACGGAAGAGCAGAGCACGAGGATTTACAATCAGCAGCTGCATCTGGAGAATCTGCGGCCGCAGGAAGAAGTTGCTCCTCATGTGGTAGACCATATCAGAAGATATATTGAAAAAAAATACGGATCAGATATGCTGTATGAAGGAGGATTAAAGGTTTATACGGCGATTGACATGGACCTTCAGCGCGCAGCGGTCAATGCGCTCAAAGACGGGCTCCGCGCGCTTGATAAACGCCAGGGTTTCCGTGGCCGGATAGGATTCAAACAGATTAAATTAATGCCGGTACAAAACGGAGCGCTCCAGGTAATGGTGAAACCGGGCGAAGGATTTGTTGCGCATGTGCTCGCTGTAGGTGATTCGTCCATAACGGTCCGTGGACGGGGCATGATTGGTGCCATTATGTATGAAGATATGGCCTGGGCGCTTCTGAAACGGAAAAAGAAAAAAGATGAACCGAATGAATATAAAAAACCAGCGGAAATCGTACAACCCGGAGATATCATACGGGTTCGTTTAAAGGAATTTGATCGAAAGAAACAGCTTGCTTCCTTTGTTCTCGATCAAAAACCGCTTGTGGAAGGCGCTGTTGTCTCAATCGAACCGTATACCGGATATATTCGCGCTCTGGTAGGCGGATATGATTTTGTCGAAGGCGGGTTCAACCGGGCCATGGATGCACGGAGGCAGCCGGGGTCATCGTTTAAGCCCTTTATTTACGGCGCGGCGCTCGAAAACGGATTTACGCCGGCCTCGATTCTCATGGATCTCCCGGTTATTTATGAAAAGAGCGATTTTGAGAAAAAAGGCTGGAAACCCACGAATTATGACGACCGGTTTCTCGGACCCATGCGGCTTAGGACAGCTCTTGCGTTATCCCGCAATGTCGTCACCGTCGGACTGCTTGAAAAAATCGGGTTGAATAAAGCCATTGCATTTGCCCGAAAAGCGGGTATTTCGAGTCCTATCAGTTATGATTATACGGTGGCGCTCGGATCTTCCGTGGTGACTCCTCTTGAACTTACGTCAGCGTATGCAACATTCGCTTCTCAGGGAGTCCGGACCGAGCCCATTCTTATTACAAGCATTGTGGACAATACCGGCAAGATGCTCGAAAGTTACGAACCGAAACCTGAAGAGGCGATCAACAAGACTACTGCTTGTCTTGTAACCAGTCTTTTAAAAAGTGTTGTCGACGAGGGAACCGGCAGAGGAGCGAAGGTGCTGGTAAAGCCGCTTGCCGGGAAAACAGGCACAACCAACAATTATATCGATGCATGGTTTGAAGGATATTCACCCCATATCGTGACTGGTGTGTGGGTGGGATATGACAACCCAAAGGCTTCCCTGGGAGACCGTGAAACCGGAGCACGGGCCGCGCTCCCGATCTGGATTTCGGTCATGGCCCAGGCCCTTAAGAACAAACCCGCGGATAATTTTCCCCAGACCGATGATATGGTCTTCAAAAAGATCGATCCTGATACCGGCCTTCTCGCACGCGATAATGCACCTGATGCCATTCTTGACGTATTCCGTCGGGGTACTGAACCGACTCAGTATGCGGATTCCGTCAAAAAACAGAAAATGGGTTTTTATGATGCAGATCAGGGCATTGTTGAAGTGCAGACCAAAAAAATAAATCCTGAAGAAATAACCGATTAGTTGCTATGCCGCACGGCAAACCCATAATCCCAGAAAGAGGCAGAGTGCATGGATTATAAAACGACCCTGAACCTTCCCAAGACTGAATTCCCCATGAAGGCGAATCTTAAAGAGCTTGAGCCGCGCATTATTGCGCGCTGGAAGTCTGACGAGCTGTATCATCACATTCAGAAAAAAAATGAAAAAGGACCGGCGTATATTCTCCATGACGGTCCGCCGTATGCGAATGGTCATATTCATATCGGACATGCACTAAACAAAATTTTAAAAGATATTATCGTTAAATATAAATCCGCCCACGGTTTTTGTTCTCCGTATGTTCCAGGCTGGGATTGCCACGGCCTGCCAATCGAGCACCAGGTTCTTAAAAATTTAGGATCCAAAAAAGATACCATGAGCCAGGCGGAAATCCGGGTTCTCTGCCGGGAGTATGCGACAAAATTTATTTCGATCCAGCGGGACGAATTTCAGCGGCTGGGTGTGTTTGGCGATTGGGAACATCCGTACCTTACTATGAATTATCCCTATGAAGCTGCTACTGTGCGTGAACTGGGAAAATTCGTGGGCACGGGCGGCGTGTATAAGGGAAAGAAACCGGTGTATTGGTGCGGCTTCGATGAGACTGCGCTTGCAGAAGCTGAGGTTGAGTATGCAGACCACGAATCACCCTCAATCTATGTGCGCTTTGATTTCCCCCAGGCCGCAACAGTTCTGCCAAGACTTACGGGAAAAAATATCGGCCTTATTATCTGGACAACGACTCCTTGGACCCTGGTTGCAAATCTTGCTGTGGCATTTCATCCCGAGTTTGACTATGTCGCAATTGAGACCGGCAACAACGTGTTCATTCTGGCTGAAGGGTTGCTCAAGCAATCGATCGAAAAATTCGGGATTACGAACTATACGGTGTTAGAACAATTCAAAGGGAAGAAGCTCGAAGGCTTGAAGGCACGCCATCCGTTTCTTGATCGCGACTCGCTTGTCATCATGGGCGATCATGTGACGCTTGAAGCCGGAACCGGGATTGTGCATACGGCCCCTGGCCACGGACAGGAAGACTACGAAGCAGGGCTTCGGTATGGCCTTGAAGTGTATGCTCCGGTGGATCATCGGGGAAGATTTACCAAGCAGGCGGGAGTTTTTGCAGATGAACCGGTTCACAAGGCTAATCCGAAAATTATTGAGTTATTGAAAAACAAAGGAGCGCTTCTCGCTGCAGAAACCATTTCTCACTCGTATCCGCACTGCTGGCGCTGCAAGCATCCGGTCATTTTCCGTGCAACCGAGCAGTGGTTTATCTCTATGCAAACAAACGATCTGCTTAAAAAAACCATTGAGCAGGTGCATGCGGTGACCTGGGTTCCTGCGTGGGGAAAAGATCGTTTTCTGGGAATGGTGGAAAACAGGCCTGACTGGTGCATTTCCCGACAGCGGGCATGGGGAGTTCCGATTGTTGCGTTTACATGCAAGGATTGCGGAGAACTGCTCATTGATAAAGCAATTATCGATCATGTGGCTTCACTGGTTGAGCAATCGGGCGCAGATGTATGGTTTGCGAAATCAGCTGTTGAATTGCTCCCTGCTTCTACCGTTTGCAAAAAATGCGGGAAACGCGAGTTCGAGAAGGAGATGGATATTCTCGATGTATGGTTCGATTCCGGAGTAAGTCATGCTGCGGTTTTGAAAGAGCGGTCCGAACTGTCATGGCCGGCAGATATGTATCTTGAAGGAAGTGACCAGCATCGCGGATGGTTCCAGTCGTCGCTCTTGGCATCCGTGGGCACGACCAACAAAGCGCCCTATCGGACCGTCCTGACCCATGGCTTTACGGTGGATGGTGCTGGTAAGAAAATGAGCAAGTCAGCAGGCAATGTTGTGGCGCCTCAGGAAGTGATTGATAAATACGGTGCCGAGGTGTTGCGGCTCTGGGTCTCAGCAGCAGATTATCGTGACGATATCCGGATTTCGCAGGAAATCCTGACTCATCTTGCCGAAGCCTACCGCCGTATCAGGAATACGTGCAGATATTTGCTCGGGAATCTCGCTGACTTTAATCCGGCCGCTGACATGGTGGCTGATAGCGAACTTCTCGAAATTGACCGATGGGCGCTGCATCGATTGGAAAAACTTATTCAGCGTATTGATACTGCGTATGCTGATTTTGAATTTCATGTTATGTTTCATTCCCTGCATAATTTTTGTGCCGTGGATATGAGTGCATTCTATCTTGATATTCTGAAAGACCGGCTGTATACCGCACAGTGTTCCTCAATCGAACGGCGCTCCGGTCAGACTGCACTGTACCGGATTCTGTCTGCCATGGTACGCCTTATGGCCCCGGTTCTTTCATTCACTGCTGATGAAGTATGGGGATATATTCCCGGGCACGATAAAGCGGCAAGCGTATTTCTCGCACCATTTCCAAAAGCCGAAGAACGATATATCGATGAAGACCTTGAAGCACGCTGGACAAAAATGATCGGCGTACGAAGTGAAGTCGCTAAGGTGCTTGAAGCGCTTCGCCGGGATAAAAAAATCGGTCACTCCCTTGACGCGCGCGTCGTGTTGTATGCAGATCAGGAGTTGTATGCATTTCTTTCGGGCTATCAGGATCAGCTTGCATTTATCTTCATTGTTTCCGCTGTTGAAATTGCACGGGAATCTGAAGCTTCCAACGATGTTTTTGCGAGCGATGTTATCAAAGGACTGAAAATTTTAGCTGGACCTGCAAAGGGACAGAAATGCGGCCGCTGCTGGATGTACAGCGAAACCGTGGGTACGGTAAAGGATCATCCGGAAATTTGCGCACGATGCGCGGCAAATTTAACATGATAAAAGGTAAGGCAAATGACCGTGATGAAAAATAAATATCGTTTGGTTGGTGTGATCGTGTTTGTGCTCCTGATCCTCGACCAGGTAACCAAATATCTTGTAGAGACCCGAATACGGCTCTATGAAGTTATTACGATCATTCCGGGTTTTTTTAATCTGACCCATGTCCGAAACAAAGGAGCGGCGTTCAGCCTGCTCGCGACCACACCGGATGCCTTCCGAGCTCTTTTTTTTATAACTGTCACACTTATCGCAGTAGTTGTTCTTGGCCTGCTGCTTCGGAAAACAAAACAGGGGAATCTTGTCTGGGCTTTTTCGCTTATTATGGCAGGAGCGCTCGGAAATGCCATTGACCGTGTTCGGTACGGTGAAGTAATCGATTTTATTCAATGGTATTATGCATCATTTTACTGGCCTTCCTTCAATGTCGCTGATTCCGCCATTACCATTGGCGTAGGACTTCTCGCCATTGATATGATATTTGGAAAAGAAAAAACAGCAAGCGCCAAATAACAAATATCAAATAAAATTCAATTACCAAAATTTGACCAACTGTTTGAAATTTTTTTGATATTGGTGCTTATTTGTCATTTGCAATTTGTAATTTGGAATTTACCACTATGCATCCTGTCCTCTTTGAAATACCTGCCTTCCCAATTGGCTCCTTGAGCATCGGTCCTCTCCCGATTCGAATGTACGGTCTTATGATCGGAATCGGATTTTTGCTTGCGATGTATTTCATCTATCGTAATGCAAAGAAGGAAGGACTGAATGCTGACCGCATTCTGGACATGGGAATTTATGTTCTGATCGCGGCAATCATCGGATCGCGCCTTCTTCATGTTCTGACAACCCTGCCTGATTATGCAGACGATCCCTGGAGAGTGCTTGCGATCTGGGAAGGAGGGCTGGTATTTTACGGTGGAGTTCTTGCGGCCATTCCCGTGGGCATCTGGTATGTGAGGAGATATGGCCTTCCCGTATGGAAAACTGCTGATATCATTGCGCCATACGCCGCGCTTGCACATGGTTTTGGGAGGCTTGGCTGTTTTTTTGCCGGTTGTTGTTACGGTGGGGTATGCAGTGGCCCGCTCTGTGTTACGTTCCATGATCCGCATTCTCTGGCACCACTGGGCGTAGCTCTTTATCCAACGCAGCTTATGGAAGCCCTTGGTGAATTTCTTATCTTTGGCATGCTTATTCTTCTTCGCCGATATAAAAAATTCGACGGCCAGCTGTTTTGGTTCTATATTCTCTTCTACGCCGTCTTACGCTTCATTCTTGAATTTTTCAGAGGAGATGAGGTGCGGGGACTGTTCTTTGACGGGCTTGCTTCCACATCTCAGCTCATTGCCATCGCACTTTTTGGTTTTTCATTGTTTATGTTATGGAGACTTCGGCATATAGGTGAAACAAATTCTAAATGAACACATTGAGGGACCAGTAAGAAACCAATTATGCCGCTCATTACTCATACTGTTACTGAAAACCATGTTGGGAAACGGCTGGATGTTTTTATCGGCCATTATGAGCCACATATTTCCCGAAACAGAATTCAAACTGCAATCAAAAACGGCCTTGCTCTGGTAAACAGCCGGATTGAAAAGACCGGTTACAAGGTAAAACTCGGAGATTGTATAACACTTGATGTCCCCGAGAGAAAAATCCATAAAGTCCTGCCAGAACCTATTCCTCTCTTTGTAATCTATGAAGACCCGCACATTATTGTGATCAATAAACCACCCGGACTTGTTGTTCATCCTGCTCCCGGCAATTATACCGGAACTTTGGTGAATGCACTGTTGTATCACTATGGGAGTTTGCCGGCGTTAACAGTTAACGGAAAAGGAGCCGAGCGTGCAGGGATTGTTCACCGGCTTGATAAGGATACTTCCGGCGTTATGGTAATTGCCAGAACACAAGAAACATTACGAGCACTCTCAGCTCAGTTCAAAAACAGGGTCGTGAAAAAACAGTATCTCGCACTGGTTGCCGGCGTCATTAAAAAAGGCTCCGGGATAATCGAGATCGGGCTTGGCAGGCATGTAAAAGAGCGAAAAAAGATAAGTGTGCATACACACAAAGCACGTGAAGCAGTTACCGGTTTTATCGTAAAAGAACGGTTCAAAAATGCTACGCTCGTTCAAGTGGAGATCAAAACCGGCCGCACGCATCAGATTCGGGTGCACATGGCACATATCGGATATCCCGTTCTCGGTGACCGGGTGTACGGTGGAGCAAAGGCGGTGAAATTAGGAAATATTGGTATCGAGCGGCAGATGCTGCATGCGGAATCGCTTTCTATTCTTCATCCCGCCACCGGTCATCCCATGACCTTCAGCGCTCCTCCGCCGGAGGATATGGCAGAGATAATCGAACAGCTCCGAGCAAAATGAATTTAAATCATCCTCTTGCTTTTTGTTTTCCCTTGTACTATCCTGATTTCGCATTTCAATGCAACTACGAATAATTCATTTCCAGCACGCGCTCATCATAGTCATTCTTTAAATGTTCCCCGCATACGCGGGGATGAACCACCCTGGCCAGTGTCGTGACGATTCGGCTTCATGGTGCGCTTGTGATTCTCTCTCGCTGAAGCGATATTTCCCACATACCACGCACGGAATTGGCTAGATAGAGTCTAGAACATCGGGGTAAATCCTGTATGGTGATGATCTCTTCGGTGATACTACCCTGTTTACGCAGGAAGGAACGGTATGTTCCGGGGAGGAGGCCGGAGCATACAGGAGGAGTCAACAACCGACCTTCGATTTCCACGACAAGGTTTGCAATACAGGATTCGGTTATCTCCTGCTTCTCATTCCAGAGCAGAACATCGTCAAAGCCGGGGCAATCAGCACGTGCCTCGTCATATATCCGCCGGTAGGTTGTTTTATGGTAGAGAAAGGTGTCTCGAGAATTGACAGGTTTTTCTGCAAGCCGTATGTGGTATGGCTGGCGAAGAGGTAAAAGTCTTTGAGTCTCGAGGAGAAGCGGATTATCTTTCGGTACCACGACGCGTATTCTATGTGGGTGAGAATGCAGGGTACGTGCTAAACTGTTGAGCTTTTCACGGATGATTTCAATATCAAGAGAGCGGCAAAAATAGTCGGCTGAATCAGCAAGACGGGACAGGTGATCGTCGAGCAGGAAATACCCCTGGGGGGGCGTCCAAAGGATTGTCTCCACCAATGCGAAGTTCGGTATTGGCTGGAATAGAATTTTGGTTTTTGTGCGGCACTCCTGTAGTTCGTCAGTCATTTCCGAATCCCAGACGATTCCGCCTCCTACGCCGTATTCTGCTCTCCTATTAATTCTGTCCACCAGAACGGTTCTGATAGCTACATTGAATTGTGCTTTGCGTTCGGGGGCAAGAAAACCGATTGTCCCTGTATAGATTTTTCGAGGTGTATTTTCCAGCTCCGCGATAATTTGCATAGTCCGAATTTTTGGAGCGCCAGTAATCGAGGCTGCCGGAAACAATGCCTGGAAAATGTCTGTGATGCCTCCTCGGGTTTTGCACGTGATCGTACTTGTCATCTGCCAAAGGGTCGGATATTTTTCAAGGCTGTAAAGACTGGATGCTTCTACAGTCGCAGTATCGGCAATTTGGCCCATATCATTTCGTACCATGTCGACGATCATACTGTTTTCAGCTCTGTTTTTTTCGGAATGTACAAGCCAGGTTGCCTGGTGAAGGTCGTCTGCGTGCCACAGTCCCCGTGCAGCCGTTCCTTTCATGGGTTGTGATCGTAATTGTTCAGACATCCACGTGAAAAAGAGCTCCGGCGAAGCAGAGCATACAGCCCAACGCTCGGTGTTGAGGAAAGCACCATATCCCTCCCCTTGTGCATGAATCATGTGTACAAACAATTCCCAGGGATCGTCGGAAAAAGGAGCCATAAGACGGAATGAATAGTTTACTTGATAAGTATCGCCGGCCTGGATGTATTCCTTGATCCGGCGGAATGAGGTCTTATATTCTTCGTCCGAAATGGATGGATTCCAAGAGAGCGGCGTGAAATGTTCTTGCGACAAGAGTGGGAACGTTATGCGCTCAGGTTCTCGATATATGCCGAACCATAGCAGAGGGAAATCTTCGGGAGATCGGACAACGAGAGCGGGATCGAAAGCCGGCGCGGTTTCGTATGCGATGAATCCCGCAGCATGGAGGTGGTTAACATTGACCAGATGCTCGATTTCACGTAACGTGCTTACGACCGATTCCACGTCGTATACGGCGTAGATCCGCAGGGGATGATGGAAGAACAACCACTGCTTATCGCTTGCGTTATAAAGAAGAACACTGTTTTCATAAGAACTGAACGGCATGGTTGTTTTTCGCAGCATGTTCGTGCTGGTTAGAAATTCTTTAGCAGTTCCATAATGTTCCAAACAAACTGTCCATATCCCTCATGGAGATACAGTCCTATCTGCGCAATCAACGAGTATGCTATTGCAAATTGTGCCAGGGCATACGCAGCAAGTGTGAACTGACTTATGCTGATAATGCCTATACCAAACTGGGAAATGTTGATGACGCTGATGCCAAACTGTCCGATTGCGATGATGCCTTTGGCTGGGACCGGCATTCTGTTGGGACGATACTTGAATGAGATGTGAACGAGCGGCAATCCCATAATGATTGTTTTGCTTTTATACTCAAATCCCCAACCGTCCCATTTTTCTTTCGCAGGATAGGGAGCTCCGCAATGCGGACAGGTCCATGCCTGTTCACTGACAGTATGCTGGCACTCCCGGCATTGTTTCATGTTTTCTCTCCTGAATTTATTTTTATTCCTCACCGATTTTAAAAAAGTATCCCCTACTATTTTTTGAATGGTATTTTCAGGGCTGTCTTTTTCATGATAAGCAATAGTACTGAAAACTGTATCAAAAACTTTGGCAATGGTCAATGCTGAAAACATTATTCTTGACGTATCTGTTGCTTATCATTATATTTTGAGTGCCGTTTCCCCATGGTTTGTATCAAAACTACGAGAGGAGTCTTTATTTCTATGATTGCTTATCCCCATATTGATCCAGAAATTTTCCGGATTGGACAGTTCTCCATCCGCTGGTACGGCCTTATGTATGCGGTCGGATTTGCTGCATCCTATCTGCTGGTTAGATATCAACTCAAAAAAAATCAAGATCCGGATTTCCGAAACCATATTCAGAAACTTCCCCCGACATTTCTTGACTCTTTGTACACGTATCTTATTCTCGGCTTAGTCATTGGAGCGCGGGTTGGCTATATTTTATTTTACGACCTATCGAATTATCTTAATCACCCCCTGGAAGTGTTTGCGGTATGGCATGGAGGTATGTCCTTTCATGGAGGGTTAATCGGAACCCTGTTTGGGGGATACTGGTGCTGTAAGAAATATCGTGCGGATTTCTGGCGGATGGCTGATCTGGTGATTGTGACTGCGCCCATCGGACTTGCCTGCGGACGTCTCGGAAACTTTATTAACGGTGAATTGTACGGGAGAATCACGGATGTTCCGTGGGCAATGGTATTTCCTTCCGGCGGACCGTTTCCACGCCACCCGTCTCAATTATATGAATTCGCACTCGAAGGGGTTTTCTTGTTTATTATCCTGTGGTCGCTGAAAAACCGCAAATTGGCAGCAGGGTCGTTGTCCGCTCTTTTTCTTGTGCTGTATGGTGTTTTTCGCTTTTTTGTGGAATTCTTCCGCGAGCCGGATGCGCATATCGGATTTATCGCCGGTTTTCTTACCATGGGACAGCTCTTATGCATTCTAACGGCTTTTGTGGGCATCCTGTTGTTGTTCATACGTCAACGACGTTGAAAAACTTTATATGAACTTTTTTCGTTATGATATAGTTACACTATGCTTGAACGTAGTCAGAAAAAATTCCTGCAGGATATACTTACTACAGTACCATGACCCGCTTTCCGTCATAAGAAAGGTAATTTGATGAATCAAAAAGGGCATGCGGTAATTTCCGGTGTTAGTCTTCTTACGGATCATGATATCTATCTTTTTAAGGAAGGGAATCATTTTAAATTATACGAGAAACTCGGGTCTCACATTCTTTCCGTTGACGGGCAGGATGGCGTTCTTTTTGCGGTCTGGGCTCCGAATGCTCTTTCCGTATCCGTGATTGGCGATTTTAACGGGTGGACAAATGGCGTTCATCCCCTTTTTCGGCGGCAGGACCATTCAGGGATTTGGGAAGGATTTATTCCTGGAATCGGACATGGGGCGCTCTATAAATATTACATTGTCTCGCATCACCATCAGCATGATAAAGGCGACCCATTCGCCTTTTTCTGGGAGACACCGCCGAAGACCTCATCTATTGTATGGGATATTTCTTATCAATGGCAGGATGAAGGCTGGATGCGAAATCGCCATATACATAATTCTCTGCGAGCACCCTTCTCCGTATATGAGATGCACCCAGGTTCCTGGCGGCGGGTGCCTGAAGAAGGAAATCGCTCACTCACCTATCGGGAAATGGCTGCTTATTTGCCTGAATATCTCAAGGACACGGGTTTTACGCATGTTGAATTCATGCCGATCATGGAGCATCCCTTTTACGGTTCCTGGGGGTATCAGGTGACAGGGTATTTTGCTCCTACCAGCCGGTATGGAACTCCGCAGGAGGTCATGCATCTTATCGATTCGTTGCATCAGAAAGGAATCGGGGTCATTCTTGACTGGGTTCCTTCCCATTTTCCTGATGACGCGCATGGATTGGTCTATTTTGACGGAACACATTTGTACGAGCATCAAGACTCTCGCAAAGGATTCCACCCGGAGTGGAAAAGCTATATCTTTAATTACGGCCGGTATGAAGTCCGGAATTTTCTGATCAGCAGTGCCCTCTTCTGGCTTGACCGCTATCATGCCGATGGCTTGCGGATCGACGGGGTTGCGTCCATGTTATACCTGGATTATTCCCGGAAAGCCGGCGAGTGGATTCCGAATCAATATGGAGGAAGGGAAAATCTGGAAGCCATCGATTTTCTGCGCAGCTTGAACCGCGAAGTGTATCGCGCATTTCCGGATGTCCAGACCATTGCGGAAGAGTCAACGGCGTGGCCCATGGTGTCGCGACCCACTCATATCGGTGGACTCGGTTTCGGCATGAAGTGGAATATGGGCTGGATGCATGATACGCTGGAATATTTTTCCACGGATCCGATATTTCGGAAGTATCATCACAATGACATTACCTTCAGTATCTGGTATGCGTTTTTTGAAAATTTCATGCTTCCGCTTTCTCATGATGAAGTCGTGTATGGAAAGGGTGCGCTTGCCGGAAAAATGCCGGGAAGCGGCCTCCAGAAAATGGCGAATCTCCGGATTTTGCTCGGATACTTGTTTACGCATCCGGGAAAAAAATTACTGTTCATGGGTGGTGAAATCGGACAATGGGCAGAATGGAACCATGAGGGCTGCATCGAATGGCATCTTTTGCGGTACCAGTCTCATTACGGAATCTGGAAACTGGTCGGCGATTTAAACCGCTTGTATCGGCGTGAACCAGCGCTCTATGAACGTGACTTTGAACCGGAAGGGTTTGAATGGATAGATTTCGGCGATCATGAGTCAAGCGTTATCAGTTATCTGCGATATAGCGCTGAACGAAAGGAATGTCTCGTTGCCGTGTTCAACTTTACTCCAATGACGCGGTTCCAGTACCGTATCGGTATTCCCAATGGAGGATGGTGGCGCGAACTCCTGAATACGGATGCCTGCGAATATGGAGGAAACGGAGTGGGAAATCTTGGAGGATGCAATGCTATGGAAGAACCAGCCCATGGGAAACCATATTCCCTGTCTCTTACTCTCCCTCCGCTTGGAATGATTATTTTAAAGCAGTAGAACAGATATCCTGAAAAAACAAAGGGCGTGTATTTTCTCCGGTACACGCCCTTTTTGCGATCTGGTCCCAAACGTTCTTACGTTGCGCTTTGATGTCTTTTTTTCTCTTCCATAAAAGCTGTCTTTCCCGCTTCAAACGAGCTGGCCAGCGCTGATTTGCCTTCCTCGAGCCTCCGAGTGCTCTCTTCAACTGCCGACGATAGTGTATCCCTAACTTGAGCCATGTAATTCATAATATTGTCTCTGAGTTCACGTCCGGATTTAGGAGCAAATAAGAGTGCAAGACCGGCTCCTACTATTCCGCCAACGAGAAACGGGAGGACTGTTGAACTTCTGGCTTCATCGAGTTTTTCCATTGTCATTGATCTCCTTTCTTTTTATATTCCGAACCAGTGTGACAATTCCTGTTTTGAACCCTGATTTCAATCCGGCAATATTCGCTTCAGCTTCGGACCGAATATTTTCCTTCACCATGCCATACCATGAACCGATCCGGGCTTCAATAGTTTCCATCTTGTTTGAAACCTGCCTGATACTCGTTGATACGGCATGCATATTTTCAGTTACGCGCCGCAGATGCTCAAGGCCGGATTTTGTTTCAATTAAAACCGCATTCACCGTGCCCTGGGTGTTTTTAAAAAATGACTGAATCGCCTTGCCGGTCCGAAGCATAACGATGAACATCCCGATAATAAGGGCAATGGAAAATACGACGTACGCAATGAAGGCAATAATGCCTATATTCACGAGCGTTTCATTCATGCGTCCTCCTTTGCAATTGCAAACCCCTGTGTTGTATGGGTGATTGTTTCTTGCTTGATTATAAGTATAGCACACACTCTTTTTTCAAAAATCGCGCACGAAATCCTCTTTTGTTCGAGGAATCGTTTAGAGTGAAATAGTACGGGACTGCGAAATGAAATTGGATACAGGTATTTTTTGTTTTTCAAAAAAGGATTGACATTTTTTCAGAAAGAGACGACAATTATCCAAAAGTGTACTCTTTATTTGGTTGTTTATAGTTGCTGCCCTATGCGCCTTATTTTATTATTTCTTTCCTTTTGCATCTGGCAGGAGGAAAAAGTTTTATGAAACGGATTCTTTTTTTATTTCTCTTTATAACCGCTGCGGTTTTTTCTATAGGAACCATAGTATCCATTGTTTTAATTCAAAACACCGTTGATACTCTTCATAAATTAACGTACTATCATCAAAATTCGAGCTTCAGGAATGACATGAAAGGCTCCATTCATGCCCTGCAGCAATTGCAATTTCGCTCGAACGCCATGAAAACCGATCCTGCTTCTGTTTCCAAAACAGTTGCCCGCCTTCATAATTCCACACGGACTTGCATGACGTGTCATCATACAGAAGAGACTACTCGCGCCCTGAACCGAATGGAAGAAAAAATTACGGAGTATGAAAAAGAATTTATTTCATACACAAACAGACTGGGAAATTTCAGTCATGATAATCTCCAAAAACAAAATATGCGTGCTCTTCAGCAAGAATTGCTTACGCTGGCCGATACTGTGTCTGATTCGGCAGAAATGCAGTCAGGAGCCATGGTACTGACCGCTGGCCGCAGTATCATGAAAACCTGGATCGCTTTTTCCCTCGGAATGATGATTTTGCTTGTTGCAGCCGGAATTCTGGCGGCCCGGTTGATTGCGTCGATACGTCGCCACCTTGCTGTTTTGCTGAATGCTCACATGATGATTGCGTGGGGCAATTCAGGGTATACAATTCCGGCGCAGGACAAAATTGAGTTTGGAGAACTCGCAAAAAGTTTTAACGACATGAGCGCCTCGCTTGAAGGTAACCAGGCAAAACTTGAACATGCCCTGGCCGGACAAAAAAGAGCTGAAGCTCTTTTGTGGAAAACAGAACTTTTTCTTGGCGGGATGTTCGCCAGCATTCAGGAGCCACTTTGCATTCTTGACCGTTCTTTGAAAATTGTACGGGCGAATGCAGCGTACGCTGAAAGCATGCATGCAACAGAGGAGTCATTCATTGGGCAATCATGTCATGAAATCCACCAGCAATGTTCTACGGCATGCGATGACTGCCTCGTTCAGAAAACATTTGCATCCGGGATTCCTCTGGTTGAGAAGCAGGAGCGGATGTCCGCCGGGAAGAAAACGTGGAAGGAAATTACAACGTATCCTTTGAAAGACGGCTCCGGTTCCATTCAGTATGTGGTGTATCGTTCCCACGATGTGACCAGTCAAAAAACAATCAAGGATGAGCTTGCACAAAGAGAAGAGCGCAGTGCCCTTGCGATTGAGGGTACGCGGGATGGTTTATGGGATTGGGACATTGCGGGAAAACAGCTGTATGTTTCAGAGCGATGGAAATCCATGCTCGGCTATAGCGATTCGGAAATCAGGAATACTCCGGAAGAGTGGTTGAATAGAGTGCATCCCGATGACCGGCCAGAATTGGAATCAAAAATTGCCGCTTATCTCCAGGGCGTTGTCCATACGCATCTCAAGGCGGAATATCGTCTCCTGCACAAGGACGGAACCTATCGCTGGATGCTTACCCGAGGGATAGCCCTCAGGAATCCTGATGGTTCGGCCTACCGGGTGACAGGACTCCAGACAGATATTTCCGTCAGAAAAAAAGTAGAAGAACAACTGTTGCATGACGCCTTTCATGATGATCTTACGGGGCTGCCGAATCGTGCGCTCTTTATGGATCGGCTGGAACATGTCATTATGACATCGCTTCGGACCGAATTTTTGTATGCGGTGCTGTTCCTGGACCTGGATGGTTTTAAAATAATCAATGACACGTATGGTCATACGACGGGGGATTACCTTCTTGCAGCAGTTGGCAGGCAATTGTCAGCATGCGTTCGGCCAGGTGATACGGTTGCCAGAATCGGGGGCGATGAATTCGCTGTTCTTTTGGAAAATATCAATGCATTGCAGGATGCAATCGAAGTTGCCGAACGGATTCATAAAAAGCTCGCGGATCCGATCCGGATTCAGGGAAATGACGTCAGCGTGTCGTTCAGTATCGGCATAGCGCCGGGGTGCGCACAGTATATGAGAGCCGAACAGGTTCTTCGCGATGCGGATATTGCCATGTATCAGTCGAAGGCCAAAGGAAGTGCGAGATACGAGGTCTTTCATCTTGACATGCATTCGGATGTCTTGGATCGGCAGCAGCTTGAAGAGGATCTGCGGCGTGCTCTTGAACGTCGTGAATTGGCCCTGTGTTATCATCCTATTATAGACCTCAAAACCCGCATGATCAGCGGATTCGAAGCCTTGCTGCGCTGGAACCATCCGGAGCGTGGAGTGCTCAGTCCGCAGGAGTTCCTGTATCTTGCCGAGGATACCGGCATGATTCACGACATCGGAAAATGGATTTTGGAGGAGTCCTGCCGAAAAATCCAGATACTTCAAGAGAAGCATCCCATGACCCCCCCCCTTACGCTCAACGTGAATTTTACCGCCAAGCAGTTTCTCCAGGCTGATCTGGTTTCAACGGTTATGGATATTATTCAGGAGACCGGGGTCGATCCCCGTACGCTTGTATTTGAGATTACGGAAAGCATGCTTATGAAGAATGTTGATGTCATGATTTCAGTGATGAACCGGCTTCGAAGCATGGGGATCCGGATTTGCCTTGACGATTTTGGTACCGGCTATTCATCCCTGAGTTATCTGCATCAATTCCCGATTCATGCTTTAAAAATTGACCGTACGTGTATTGAAAAACTGTCGGAACGGGGCGAAAATCAGGAAGTCATTCTTTCCATCCTCTCGCTTGCAAAAAGTCTTCACTTTGATGTGATTGCCGAAGGACTCGAACATGCGTATCAACTGTCCACCGTAAAGGATCTGCATTGCCGGTATGGTCAGGGATTCCTGTTTACTCCTCCCCTGGGATTCCAGGAAATCGATTCCTGGATGAAAAAAGACCATTCCTGGAATTAGAACTGCCGCATTCGTCTATTTTTAAGACAATCGACCAAAAATCCCTTGCAACTGCCCGGAAAACAAACTATAATTCACAATCTCTCATTGCAGGACTTCCCTATGTCAATCGAAAAAATACAGGCATTCCGAAAAAAAATTGATGAAATCGACGATCAGCTGATTGATCTTTTAAACCAACGAGCGGAATTCGTCATCCAGATCGGAAATATAAAAAAAACCGAGAAACTGGATTTTCATTCGCCAGCCCGCGAACGGGAAATTCTGGAACGGCTGGCACTGCGCAATAAAGGGCCTTTTCCCCAGGATGCATTAAAGGCAGTCTATCGCGAAGTGCTTTCCTCGTCACTTTCCCTGGAACGGCCGATCAAGGTTGCCTACCTTGGGCCCCGGGCAACCTTTACCCACATGGCGGGAATGCAGCAGTTCGGTTTTGCAGCGAATTATGTTCCGGTTGGAAACATCAAGGATGTGTTCACTGAGGTCGAGCGCGGACGTGCCGATTACGGGGTGGTACCTGTTGAAAATTCGACCGAGGGAGTGGTCAATTACACGCTCGACATGTTCATTGATTCTGATCTTAAAATTTCTGCCGAAATCATGCTCGAAGTATCCCAGAATCTGATGAACAAGTCAGGCAGGATGGAAGATATCAAGGTGATTTATACTCATCCGCAGGTCCCGGGTCAATGCCGGCAATGGATTGAAAAAAACATGGCCGGGATCCCCATCATGGACGCGCCGAGCACGGCCAAGGCTGCGGATATTGCAAAGGACGATCCTACTGCCGGAGCTATTGCGAGTGAAATGGCTGCGGTGATCTACGGCCTCCAGATCGTGGCCAGAAAAATCGACGACAGCCCGAACAACTTTACGCGGTTTCTTGTGATTGCGCCAAAATCCCCCGGGAGAACCGGACATGACAAGACTTCGATCATGTTCTCGATCAAGGACAAGGTGGGAGCGCTGTATTCCATGCTTGTTCCGTTTGCTGATGCGGGAATCAATCTTACCCGGCTCGATGCCCGTCCTTCGGGCAGGCAGGTATGGGATTACGTATTCTTTCTCGATATGGTCGGGCACATCGAAGATCAGCCGGTTGCAACGGCGATTGATCGGTTGAAAAACGATTGTCTTTTCCTGAAAATACTGGGATCATATCCGAAAAGCGGATAATATCTCCTGTGACGGTTAAAATCCAAACAAAAAAGGCGGACACTGGAATCCGTCATGTTAGAAGAGAGTATACCTATGATTACCGTTTCTGATTCCATAAAAAACATTGCACCCTATGTTCCCGGCAAACCCATTGAGGAGCTGGAACGTGAACTCGGGATTACCGGAAGCATCAAGCTTGCTTCGAACGAGAACCCGCTGGGGCCGTCACCCAGGGCAGTGGCTGCCGTAAAAAAAGCATTGACCGGATTAAACCGCTACCCGGACGGAACCGGATATTATCTGTCCGAAGCAATTGCAAAAAGATACAAGGTTGCTCTTTCTCAGGTTATTCTTGGAAATGGATCAAACGAGCTTATTGAGCTTGCGATTCGGACGTTTATCCAGCCCGGGGATGAAGTTGTTTCTGCGAACCCTTCCTTTGCCGTGTACACCATAATCACCCAGGCGGCGGGCGGAACGAATATCGTTGTTCCCTGCAAGGAGAGTAAGCATGATCTGGATGCAATGGCAGATCGGATCACACCTAGAACAAGGCTCGTTTTTATCTCGAACCCGAACAATCCGACCGGAACCATGAACACCAAATCAGAAATGGACCGGTTTATGAGCCGGGTGCCGGAGCATGTTCTGGTATGCCTTGATGAAGCGTATGCCGAGTATGTAACGCATGCGGAATTTCCCGATTTTCTCGAATATCTCAATGAAGGCCGCCAGATTATCGCGATGCGCACTTTTTCAAAAATTTACGGACTGGCCGGACTCCGGATAGGGTATGGGATCACGCTGCCGGAAGTTGTCGAATACATGAATAAGGTACGTCAGCCGTTCAATACCAATGCCTTGGGACAGATCGGCGCGCGAGCGGCATTATCTGACCGCAAACATGTTGAGCGGTCAATTGCCATCAACAATGAAGGAAAGCAGTTCCTCTATTTGTCATTCGAACGGTTAAAAATCCCTTTTATCAGAACGGAGACGAATTTCGTTCTGTTCGAATTGCCAATTGACCGTGGTGCTGCCTATACCGCACTCCTCAAGGAAGGGGTCATTATCCGACCCATCGGGGAGAAGAAACTTCGGGTGACCATTGGCTTGCCTGAAGAAAACAAGCGATTTGTGGAAGCTTTGGAAAAGATTCTTACAACATAAGAACAAGCATAGAAGAGAGATTTCATGATTATTGTTTTAAAGCCTGGTGCCACTGAAGATCAGGTCAATCATATTGTCAAAAAATTAAAGGGGCTCGGTCTTCAGGCCCATATTTCTACGGGGATAGAACGCACGGTGATCGGCGCCATCGGCGATGAAGCGGTGCTCCGGAGTCTTCCCTTAGAAGTTATCCCTGGAGTTGAAAAAGTTCATTCAATCCTAAAACCGTATAAACTTGCGAGCAGGGAATTTCGGAAGGAGAACACAGTCATAACCGTCGGTGGAGTCGAAATCGGCGGGAATAAAATCGTGGTTATGGCAGGCCCATGCGCAGTGGAGAATCGGACACTGCTTTTTGAAACTGCAAAAGAGGCCAAGATGGCCGGGGCGACGTTTATCCGGGGCGGTGCTTTTAAACCGCGTACGTCACCCTATACTTTCCAGGGACTGGGTGAAGAAGGGCTGCGGTATCTTGCCGAGGCACGGGAACGAACCGGTCTTCCGGTTGTGACCGAGGTAATGGATCCCCGCGATATGGACGCCATCGTGAAATACGCGGACATCGTGCAGATCGGGGCTCGTAACATGCAAAATTTCCGGCTTTTGAAGGAAGTGGGAGAGTACCATAAACCGGTGGTTTTGAAGCGAGGTATATCCGCGACGATCAAGGAATGGCTTATGTCGGCTGAATATATTATGGCCGGCGGAAATCACCAGGTGATTTTATGCGAACGAGGAATCCGGACGTATGAGACTGCGACCCGGAATACGCTTGACCTTTCTGCCGTTCCGGTATTGAAACAGCTTACTCATTTGCCCGTGATCGTGGATCCGAGCCATGCTGTGGGGAAATGGGATCTGGTTGCTCCTATGGCAAAGGCCGCGGTGGCTGCAGGAGCGGACGGGTTGATTATTGAAGTGCATCCCAATCCCGAAGAAGCGCTTTCAGACGGCGAGCAATCCTTGAAACCAAAAATATTCAAACAACTGATGGAAGAGCTCAAATCCATTGCTGCTGCCGTTGGAAGAGAGATATAACAAAACCGTAAATTTCACATTAACAAATCTCAATTTCCAAATAAAAATAATAACAAACATCCAGGATAGTTTGGTTTATTTTTCTGATGATTGTATTGTATCTTTGATTTAACGATGGGGAGATTCATGGTACCATGATTCACTTTAACAAGGTAACTATTATCGGTGTTGGTCTTATCGGCGGTTCGCTTGCCAGGGTTCTGAAAGCACGGAATATCGCCGACTGCATTATCGGAGCAGGAAGAAGCAGGCAGTCGCTTGACCTTGCGCTGTCGCTGGGAGTTATCGACCGCATTGATATGAATATGAAACAAGCTGTAGCGGATGCTGATCTTATTGTCCTTGCATCGCCAGTCGGCATCTTTGAAACGATTGCGCGAGAGATCGGGCCGTTTTTCAAGCAGGGAGCGATTCTTACTGATGTCGGAAGCGTGAAGGGATCGCTTGTTCGTGCCATAGAAAATTGTATGCCTTCAGGGGTTCATTATGTCCCCGGACATCCGATTGCCGGGAAAGAGAAATTCGGCGTAGCTGAAGCAACTGCAACCCTGTTTCAGGGTGCGAAATGCATTTTGACTCCCACGAGCAAGACCGATCCCAAAGCGCTTCACGTTATTCACGAATTATGGACCAGTGCCGGATCCTCCCTCATTACCCTGGACCCGGATATGCATGACAGAATTTTCGCAGCCGTAAGCCATATGCCTCATGTTGCTGCCTATGCGATGATACACGCAGTGGAGGAGTTAAACACCGGAACCGAAAGTTATATAAAATTTTCCGGCGCTGGATTTCGAGATTTTACCAGAATTGCCGCAAGCTCTCCTGAAGTCTGGAAAGATATCTGCGTTCTGAATCGTGAAAATATTCTTGCAATGATCGACCGATATCAGGATGCCTTGAACAGGTTTAAAAAGGATCTTCTTGCAGGCGATGAAAAAAAGATGGAAGAGTATTTTCGGCTGGCAAGTGAAACGAGAAGGAAGCTGGGATAATGTCAGACTGCATACACCTACAACCTTCCAAGGGACTGCATGGTGCGATAACGCTTCCTGGCGACAAATCATTGTCGCATCGCGCAGTGCTTCTGGGATCAATTGCCGAAGGAGAAACGGAAGTCACGGGATTCCTTCCCGCTGAAGACACGTTGAACACGGTCAGGGTCGTGCAGCACATGGGAATTCGAATTGAGCGCACAGGAAGTGATCGGCTGCTAATCCAGGGGAACGGTCTGGATGGTCTTTCAGAGCCGGAACAAGCGCTTGATCTTGGAAATTCCGGAACAGGCATGCGGCTTCTTGCAGGACTGCTTGCAGGCCAGGATTTTTTTTCCGTTCTGACCGGAGACCAGTACCTTTTGAAACGGCCCATGGACAGGATTGTTCAACCGCTTCGCCAGATGAATGCTGTGATCGATGGTCGGGCAAACGGGAAATTTGCTCCCCTTGCCATCCGGGGCGGCGGCATAAAAACAAAGGCGATTGATTACGGAAGTCCTGTAGCAAGCGCTCAAGTGAAATCAGCCATACTGCTTGCAGGATTATATGCCCACGGAGTAACATCAGTTCTTGAACCGTCAAAATCACGGGATCATACTGAACGGATGCTCCGGTTCTTCACTGTTGACGTGAAAGAAGAAGGGCTGCGTGTTTCCATCCAGGGGAGACAACCTCTTCGTGCCGGGGAACCGCTTGCCATTCCGGCGGATATCTCGTCAGCTGCTTTTTTTCTTGTGGCCGCGTCGATTGTGCCCGGATCCGATCTTCTCATCAGGAACGTGGGACTTAATCCGACCCGCACGGGAATTCTTGATGTGCTTGCGGCAATGGGAGCGAACATCACGATTGAACAACAGAGAGAACTGGGAGGGGAGCCCGCAGGAGACCTTCGTGTCCGATACCAACAACTTCATGGAATTGAGGTCGCCGGAGATATGGTTCTTCGTGCTCTTGACGAGATTCCTGTTTTATCTGTTGCAGCAGCATACGCTGAAGGCACGACCGTGATTAGGGATGCAGCAGAACTCCGCGTGAAAGAGTCTGATCGGATAGCAACCATATCGACTGAGTTGCGAAAACTGGGCGTTTCCGTGATTGAGCAGCAGGATGGAATGAAAATTCAGGGGAACGAATCGATCGCCGGAGGGGACTGCGAAAGCCATGGCGATCACCGTATTGCAATGTCCATGGCAGTAGCGGGACTTGCCGCACGCGGAGAGACGACCGTGCATGACTGTGGCTGGATCGAGACGTCATTTCCAGGATTCGAACAGCTGCTTAAGCAGGCGGCATATTAATTTTTCTGTTTTCAACAGGATAGTTGCATGAAAAAAAAAGGTCTTACCATTGCGATAGACGGGCCTTCCGGCGCAGGTAAAAGCACGGTTGCGCGTCTTCTTGCAAAAAAACTGGATTATATTTACATTGATACCGGCGCAATGTACCGGGCAGTCGGATGGAAAACGAAACAGGAGGGAATCGATCCTTCAAGTGAAGGAAAGCTGGCGGCTCTTTGCATGAAAACCGCGATTACCATTCAAAGCAAGAACAACGATCCCCGGATTTTTGCCGATGGAATTGATGTGAGTGAGGCGATCCGGGCACCGGAAATGGGAATGATGGCCTCTCTGGTTTCTCAGTCCCCTGGTGTCAGGGCAAGACTCCTGATTCTTCAGCGGAAATTAGGCAAGAACGGCGGCGTGGTTATGGATGGAAGGGATATTGGCACCGTGGTGTTTCCCGATGCGGAGATTAAATTTTTTCTGGATGCCTCTCCTGAAGAACGGGGAAGGCGGCGCTATCTGGAACTAAAAGCAAAAGGCATGAATGTTGATCTCGCCCAGATTACCAAAGGGATCCAAGATCGAGATCAGCAGGACAGCAGCCGCAGCCTTGCGCCGCTTAAAAAGGCGGATGATGCGATTCTCATCGATTCAACGAAGTGCAGTATTGAAGAAACAATCGAGACGATGATGAAAGTGATTGCAGAAAAACTCAAATGTCAAAGCTCAGGTCAAACGAGGTCGCATGGAAGTCTATCTAGCAGATAAAGCAGGGTTTTGTTTCGGCGTGAAACGAGCGATCAATACCGCATTCGAAGCCGCAGCGAACGGCAAAGTGTATTGCCTGGGACCACTGATTCATAATCCCCAGGAAGTCGAGCGGCTGCGGCATGCCGGCGTTGAACTGGTGGAGGATTTTTCATCCCTCAACCGAGGGGATTATCTCATTATTCGTTCGCACGGGGTCCCTCCCAGTGTGCTGGATCATATTCGGAAATGCGGTTTGCACATCATCGATCTCACCTGTCCGTTTGTGAGCAAGGCCCAACGAGATGCTGAGGCGCTCCACCGGGACGGATACCAGGTTGTGATCGTTGGTGAAAAAAAACATCCCGAAGTTCAGAGCATTCTGGGGTATGCGGGAACAAATGCCGTGGTTGTAGAATCACCTGAAGATGTCAGTGAAGTCCGGTTTACAAACAGGATTGGTGTCGTTGCGCAGACCACCCAATCGTATGGCAATTTCTCCAAAATTGTGTTAACATTATTAAGTCTTTCCAAGGAATTAAAGGTTTTTAATACCATCTGTGATTCCACGAAAGAGCGGCAGGATGCAGCTCGTGTTCTTGCCGGGAAAGTGGATGTCATGCTCGTGGTAGGTGGCAGAAACAGCGCCAATACAAGCCGGCTGGTTTCGGTTTGCCAACAAGAAGGAAAACCCACGTATCATATTGAAGTGGATGAAGAAATTCAACCTCAGTGGTTTGAGGGGGTGACCAAGGTGGGGGTCACTGCAGGCGCATCAACGCCAGACTGGATCATTGAAGGCGTTTTGGAAAAATTATCGAGTGGAAAAGTAGGCATATAAGAGAGCAGGTATTGCTTCATAAGGCAGGTATTATCATGAAAGCTATGAGTGAAAATTTTGAACAGGAAGAAAACGAACAGCCGGTCGGAGAACAAAATAAAACTGAATTTGAGCAGCTGTATGATCAGTCGCTTAAGAAGTTCAAATCCGGAACGGTAATCAAGGGACGTGTTCTCCAGGTACGATCCGGAGTGGTACTGCTGGATCTCGGATATAAATCCGACGGCATTATTCCGACTGAACAATTTACCGAAGAAGAGCTGAAAACGCTCTGCCCCGGCGATGAACTTGATGTCCTGCTTGAAAAAGCAGAAGACTCAAATGGAAACCTCCTGTTGTCTCGCGAAAAAGCCAAGAAACTTCAGATTTGGGACGACCTCAACCGGGCTTATCAAACCGGATCCGCTGTTAAAGGGAAAATAATAACTGCAATTAAAGGCGGATTAACCGTCGATATTGGAGGTGTCGCGGCATTTCTCCCTGGTTCCCAAATCGATACGAAACCCGTCAGGAACCTGAACCAGATGGTCGGTCAGGTGCAGGATTTTAAAATTATTAAAATGAACTCTGGCCGGGGCAATATCGTCCTTTCCCGAAGAGCGCTACTCGAAAATCATCAACAGGTTCAGAAAGCGGAAATTCTTTCGTCTCTCACGGAAGGGAAAATTCTTACCGGAACGATAAAAAATATTACCGATTATGGAGCGTTCATTGATCTCGGTGGAATCGATGGTTTACTGCATATTACTGATCTGTCCTGGGGAAGAGTAAATCACCCTTCGGAAGTGGTTTCCGTTGGAGATACAATTGAGGTTATGGTGCTTAAGTATGATCGAGAAAAACAGAAGGTATCGCTTGGACTAAAACAAAAAACTCCTGATCCATGGATGTCGGTTGAAGAAAAGTACCCTGTCGGCAAGCGCGTTCGAGGCACCGTTTCCAATATTACTGATTATGGCGCCTTTGTTGAACTTGAATCCGGTGTTGAAGGATTGATTCATATTTCTGAAATGTCCTGGACCCATAAGGTAAAACATCCGTCCAAAATGCTTTCTCCAGGAAATGAAGTAGAAGCACAGGTCTTGTCAGTTGATCGGGCGGGAAAACGTATTTCGCTCGGCATAAAACAGATCGATCCCAATCCGTGGACTACGCTTGCAGAGCGCTATCCCCTTGGATCGGCACTGGAAGGAAAAGTAAGAACCATTACAGATTTCGGTGTATTCGTAAACGTTGAAGAAGGCATTGATGGCCTTATTCATATTTCCGATCTATCATGGACAAAACATATCAAGCATCCGTCGGAAGTACTTAAGAAAGGGCAAACAACAAAGGCCATTGTTCTTTCGATAGAACCGCAAAAGGAAAGAATTTCCCTCGGCTTAAAACAATTGACACCTGATCCCTGGGAAAAAACGATTCCTGGACGATATGCAATTGGAAACGATGAAACCGGGAGAATAACAAAAAAGGCGGATTTTGGTTTGTTTGTCGAGCTTGAGCAAGGGATTGAGGGGTTGATTCCTACCTCAGAAATTCCGAAAGAGACAGATGTAAAGGAAGGCGATGAAGTAACAGCCCGGGTAATCAAAGTGGATAAAGGCGATCGGAAAATCGCGCTTTCCTTGAAGGCATACCTCAGGAACAAAGACCGGTCATCACTTCAGGAATATTTGAGCCAGCAGCAGAAGCCGGATACAACGCTGGGAACGTTGATCAAAGAGCGGAGCTGATTGATGAAAAAAAATCCTCTTGTGATTGTGTTGCTGACGGCGGTATCGCTCGGTATTCTTTTTTTCATCATTGTTTCTGCCGCGTCTTTGTTATCAGGAAACAAACACTCGTCCAAATCCCTGCCGATCGTTGGTATCGGAAAGGTTGCACTCGTAAAAATAGAAGGCGTTCTCCTTACTTCAACTTCCATCATCGAAGAATTAAAAAATTATATTGACGACCCTTCTATTAAAGCGATTGTTCTGCGGATTGATAGTCCGGGAGGAGGAGTCGTTGTATCGCAGGAAATTTATAATGCCGTAAAAAACGCTAAAAAAGAAGGTAAAAAAGTTGTTGCTTCGCTCGGAACGATCGCCGCTTCCGGCGGATACTATGTTGCAGCTGCGGCAGACAAGATTGTCGCTAATCCCGGAACGCTTACCGGTAGCATCGGGGTCAAGATGGAGTTTGCGAATCTGGAAAAACTGTTTGAAAAAATCGGCGTACGGGAGACCGTGGTGAAAGCAGGTGAATACAAGGACATCGGTTCCCCCTTTCGCGATATGTCCGCTCATGAAAAAAAGCTGTTGCAGGATGTCATTGATGATGTGCACAGCCAGTTCATTGAAGCTGTTGTGGAAGGCCGGAAACTGTCTTTTCCGGATGTAAAGGCCATTGCTGACGGCAGAATTTTTACCGGACGACAGGCGCTCGAACTTAAACTGATTGACCATCTGGGAGATCTGACAGACAGCATTCAGATGGCCGGCACACTCGCAGGAATAAAAGGGAAACCGCTGGTTGTCGAAAAGAAGAAAAAGATTCCGTTCTTTGAATATTTAAAGGAAGAAACAGCGACATGGATCGGCGACGTCCTTGTCCGTAGTATCCATAAAAGTACGGGAACATTCCAGTATCTTTATCGGTAACATTCGTGTTTCGGAGGAGGGGATTGCATGACGAAGGCGGATCTGGTGGACAAGATAACAGAAAAGAAACCGGGATTGACCAGGAAACAGGTGGAAGTTGTGGTGAACACAGTTCTCGATGGGATCAAGGACGCGCTCTCCCGCGAGGACAAGGTTGAAATTCGGGGATTCGGTAGTTTTCGCATCCGGAATCGTCGCGCAAAGGAAGGAAGAAATCCAAAAACCGGAGAGACCGTTTCCGTACCTCCTAAAAAAGTTCCTTTCTTCAAGGCAGGAAAAGAAATGCGGGAGATTGTTGACGGGAAATTATAAGAGCGGGGGAAAACGCGCAGACTGCACAGTCGCTGCGCATGCTGTATTGCTGAAAAGCCGCGAGGCGTTGTGCATGTATTGTCTCAAGAGTAGTGCATGCCTGACACCCGCGGCTTTTTTGTGTCTTTTTGTTGTACCACCTCCGGCGAAAGCCGAGGGATTCTTTGTTGCAGGAATTGCATGAAGTCATTGTATGGAATATTTTGACATACTTGATGGGACGGGGGAGAAAACCGGGGGTCGCATATCACGCGATGAAGCGCATCGACTGGGTATCTGGCATCGGGCATTTCACTGTTTGATTACCTATGAGCGAAACGGCAGGAGAGTCGTCCTTTTTCAAAAACGTTCCTTGAATAAAAAAATAGCACCTGGAAAATTTGATGTCAGTGTGGGCGGTCATATTGCATCCGGAGAAGATACTCGATCCGCCGGTCTGCGTGAGATCGCTGAAGAACTTGGACTTACGGTCCGTTTTGAGAATCTTGTTTCAGTCGGCTGCAGGATATTTGTTTACTGTTTTACACCTGAAATAAAGGAATACGAATTTCAGGATATTTTTTTGCTTCCCCTGCATGATCAGCCCTCAACCATTACAATCCAAGAGGAAGAACTTGACGGATTGCTTGAAATGGATATTCAGGAAGGCATAGCTCTTTTTTCAGGAGAAACCCAATCAATCGTTGGTTCGTTTCTCAACCCTGGCGCTTCTTGTCCTGAAGAACTACCTGTTGTTGCTCAGGATTTTGTTCCCTGCCTTGATAATTACTATTTTAAAATGCTTCTCCTTGCACAGCGCTATCATTCAGGCGAAAGAAAATATCTTGTGATCTAGTAGAGAAGCGGAATTAGAAAACGCCTCATAGACTCCTTTCATCCTTGACTATCCTGATGGTTACGCTACACTAATGTGTATTGTATATGACCTCCCAAAAAGGAGTTTCCATGTCTTCCCAATCATATGATGTCATTATCATTGGATCAGGACCTGCAGGAATTTTTGCCGCGCTGGAGCTTGTGAAAAACTCCGATCTCAAAATTCTTATGATTGAAAAAGGAAAGGATATCAAAGACAGAATTTGCCCTGTAGTCGAATCCACTGCATCATGCTCGCAGTGCAGTCTGTGCAGTATCCTCTGCGGCTGGGGCGGCGCAGGAGCCTACAGCGATGGCAAACTCACGCTCACGTCAGAATTCGGAGGATGGCTTCAGGATTATCTTGAACCGGAACCTCTGCGAACATTAATTGATTATGTCGATGCGCTCTATTGCTCTTTCGGTGTGGGCGGCGATGTCCATGGCGAAGACACTGATGCATTTATGCGGTTGAAGAAAAAAGCAGCGGGCTATCATCTCAATCTGATTCCGGCACGCATCCGGCATATAGGGACTGATTTATGCAAGGAAGTTCTGGTCACTATCAGAAACTATCTGGATGGCAAGGTCGATATTCTGTTTGATACAGCCGTGGAAAAAATTTTGACCAGAAACGGTTCGGTTGCCGGAGTTCTCACCCATGATGGCAGATCCTATGAGGCTTCTTCGGTAATTGCGGCTGTGGGCAGGGAAGGCGCGGCATGGCTTTCTGAAGAAGCAAAACGGCTGAAGCTTTCGGTTCACAAAAATCCGGTCGACATTGGTGTTCGCATAGAACTGCCAGCCTCCCGAATGAAGGATATTACTGATGTCGCCTATGAAGGAAAGTTTCTCTATTCCTCAAAACGGTTCGGAGACCGGGTGCGGACGTTCTGCATGAATCCGTATGGGGAAGTCGTGAAAGAACATTTGGAGGGTGTGTACAGCGTCAATGGCCATAGTTATAAAAACCGGAAAACGGAAAATACCAATTTTGCCATCCTGGTCAGTACGGATTTCACCGTGCCGTTCAATGATCCCTTGCTGTATGGCAATTATGTGGCAGGACTTGCCAATCTCCTGGGAAACGGAGTGATTATCCAACGGCTGGGCGACTTGAAAATGGGAAGACGGTCGACCCCTGAACGGATTTCTGAAGGATCGGTCCGGCCGACGCTTGAAGACGCAACTCCTGGTGATATCAGTTTTATTCTTCCGTATCGGCATCTCCATAATATTATCGAAATGCTAGAGGCTCTGGACAACATTGCTCCCGGGATTAATTCGGGAGATACGCTGCTCTATGGAGTGGAGGTAAAGTTCTATTCGCTTAAATTTAAATTACGCCAGACGCTTGAAACCGAGATACCAAATCTTTTTGGGATAGGAGACGGTGCAGGAGTAACGCGCGGATTGATTCAAGCGTCCATTTCAGGAATCATTTCTGCACGGGAAATAATTCGAAGGAACAGGTAACAGCTCTCATTATTTCTTATGCTCGGTATTTTCCCTCATCCAATGTGTCCAAAATGGTTATGATGAGTTCAAAAAACCGGTCATAATCCGATTCGCGCGAAAAAAAACGGTTTACAACGATCGTCAGGCTGGTGCGGGAAAGAGACAGCTTGATTCCTCTTTCCGCATATTCAAGAAGCTTTGTTTGAATGGCAGGCGTCAAAATTTTTTTCAGGACAGCTTCCTTGTATCCCTTGACCAGAAACGCACTGTCAAATTCCTGGTTTTCGAATGGAATATCCTGCATGAGCACTATTGCAGGAGCTTTTTTGTAGGTGTACTTCAGATGTTTTTTTGTAATGGTCATGGCCAGATCGGTGGTCAATGCAAGCGATGCAACAGCCTCGGTTGTCGAAGGAGTGTTGCGATCGCCCTGTTCAGAATGAATTTCAATGGTGTGAGTCTTATAATGTACATGAAGGCGCGGATACCTGAACAAAAAAGCCTGATTGACAGTGCCTCCCCGCCGACGGGCCTGTTCTGCGAGAAGCTTATTTTGCTCTCGATTTTTTATGTGAAAAAAAAGCCAAAAGACTCCGACCGCTACGATCAGAGCTAGTGTGGGCAGAATATCGTTCAATTGCATAGGAGATCCTCCATTTGATGTCTTTCATGCAATCAATTGCGTTGTGCTGTGATAAGTTCTTTTGCATCGATGCTTTTATCAATTCTTTTCATGAGCTCAGGGTATAATCCATTCAACATAAGCAGACATTGATATTCTGCTTCTTCTTTTTCCTCATATTCAACTTCGCTGCTCAATGAACCGACATCAATAGTTTTACTCACGAGTACTTTGCCTGACCGGGAATCCAGAAACTGCATTTTTAAAAAGCCGACGAACTGAAGAGTTCCCTGATTTCCGGCCGATCGATATCCAGTTGTGGGAAACGAGGTGATTGTTTGGTTATTGTTTACCTGAGGAGCAAAATCAAACGTTGTTATTACGATTATATCAGTTGATTGTTTTTCCTGGTCAGTGATTTTTTCCAGCGAACTATAACTTTTCCCTACAGTGAACCCTTTGGAAATAAGTATTTTTTTCAAATTTAAAAGGAGTGAAGCCTGAATGTTGGGGAGATATTCATCCCTGTATATTCGGGGAATCGAATCGTCCGGACCCGGTTCTTTTTCAATATCCATTTCCCCGGGTTGTGAACCGGTATACTGTGGCATAACGAGCGCCACTCGAAGAGAAGCGGGAACGGAAGCCTGGCCAGCAGGAACATACTGAAGGTTCAAAGTCTTTATTTTTTTTGGTGAAGTGCACCCTGATACAAGCAGGATCAGTAAAAATCCTGAAAGCAAACCAGAAAATATTCTCATAATGTCCCTCTTGATCAGACAAAATTCGGAATTAATCCCTGCGACATGGAATCCCCCGGCTCACGCCGGGGGAGGAATGCAGTAAGTCGCGGGAGGTCGCGTTTGTTGATGGAGCCTCCGGCTCCTGCCGGAGGGGCTCCACTGATGTCGTTACATTAACAGAAAAATATTTTTAAATCAAGACAATGCAGATGAATTGAAATACTGAGGATAGGTTTTTTCTAGATAAGCAACCTTTGCGGTTGCTCCCCATTTGTGATAACACGATCTGGCTTCCTGCATATGGCAGCTGGCTGATTTCTCATTTTGGTTTTTCTTGTGAAATTTTGCAGCGAGTTCATGAGCAAGCGCTTCTTCATGAATGAATTCGCTTTCTCTTGCTGTATTTATGGCCCGATTATATAACTGTTCCGCATCCCTATTATTGCCTTTGAGATACGCCATCTCAGCTGCAATAAGAGAATACTTATTCAGAAAGTTTTCAGGACAATTGTCTGCCCACATTTTCATTTTCTTTTGGTTTTTATTGAGCTGCTTCCAGTATGCATGCCGTGTTTTGATGCCTGCCGACGGATGAAGTGCGGCTAAGGTGAGAGAGTAATAAAAATTATGATGGGGAATATAAAACATGCCGACCATATAGTTGGTATTTTTTTGGAGGATTTTTGATGCTTCTAAAGCATTGGGAAGTTCATTAAATAAATAAAACAAGGGTAATTTAAAAATATAATAAAGACATAAAATAAAAATCAATTCTTGCGGCTGCATTATTTTGACAAAGTCAACTTCGTTAAAAGAATCATCATCAAAACTGCAATATCCTTTTGTTAACCCTTTGAGACAGAGAGTCATTCTATGAACAGAAGTTATTGCAAGATGCATGTCCTTAATTCGAGATCGTTTAAAGAATTCCAAATATTTTTCGCTTTGTGTCTGCAGATCGTTGAGATCATCACCTTTAAAGAATTTCATAACGGCATGTACACCAGCATTATAGCCACTTAAAGTAAGATTTCCGGATTCAAGACCGCAAACATGTCCTTCAATAAGATATTGGATGCTTTTTTTTATATGATGAGTCCAATGGTTAACAAATCCTCCAATTAAAAAATCACACATACTTTTTATAGAAAGATTATTACCTTGATTGCTTAAATATATTCCAGATTTGGCAAATTCATAACCTGCCCGATACTCATCTAGTAAAACACTAATTATAAAACCATACGTTATATATCCTATAAACGCAGCATTAGTTGTTCCATGCCGTATAGAGATGATAAATATATGTAACATAACTAACGTAAATACTTTTTTATTGCAATAATACGCTGCTGGACCTAAAACGAATAAAATTTCCATGATAGTTTGTTTAACAGGATCGTCGAGACGAGGTAGATTTGTTAAATCTGCTATTCCCAACCGTCTGCTAAACCATTTTGCTTTTCCTATTTCAATAAATACGCTTATATTTTTGGGATTATCCGGTATAGTTACCCCCAGCAGTTTTAAGCCTTTTCGTCCATTTTTTAGTGCTTCATGTGGATTACCTCTGTTTTGGCAAAGAGCCGCCCATATTCGGTACACTTTTGCCTTTTCTAGGTTTGTTTTTGCATTGTTTAAAATAATGTCAAAAAGCTTCTCCGCTTCTTCAAAATTGCCGCTTAAATACCTGCATTCTGAACACTCGAAATAAAGATCTAAAGTAAGCTGATACTGATCCTGCCAACAGCCAGAGGAAAGAAAATTGATGCCTTTTGTCAGATATTGAGCGGCGGAAGCATAGGCCGTTGACGCCTTTGCCTTCTTTCCTGCGGTTAGATTCAATTCAGCTAATTTGATCTTTTCGGTTGTGTTCTGGATAAGGTCAGCACCAGCATTTAACTGATCCACAACATAAAATATTTTGTCAGGAAGAGCATCAGGTCTGGTTTTAGCCAGGATCAGGCTCCCAATCCTGTAATGAGTGCCTTTTTTTTCCTGCTCAGAAATCAGGGAATAGGCTGCTTCCTGAATCCGATCATGGTAAAAGGAATATTCCTGGTTTGACGGAATAATAAGAGATTCCCGTATGGCCGGGCTTAAGTCTGTAAAGGTAACTCCCAGGGGTTTTTCATACACCAAAGCCAGGGTTTCAAGATCAAAC